>NZ_JAVDUT010000005.1:0-491690 GCF_031456475.1 Rhodococcus sp. 3258 | reverse complement strand
CGACACATCACATGAAAGACAGCCATCGGCGTCAGAGCGGAAACGAGTCATACCTTCCACCTCGACGAACAACTCCAGTATCACTGAGTGGAAATTCGTAGTGGGCTACGAGGTTTCACTCACATGGTGGCCGAGTGTAGTCACGGCCACATAGGATGCACACGATTGGTGTGACGATCAGTTGCAGCTATTCCTACAACCCGGAGGCCCACGTTGAGCAAGACCCTCGAAGCCACGATCGACATCGATGCCAGTCCGCAGGCCGTGTGGTCGGTCGTCTCGGACCTACAGCGCATGGGCGAGTGGAGTCCGCAGTGCAAGAAGATGAAGGTCTTCGGCGGCCCCGTCGGCAAGGGCACCCGGACGCTCAACATCAACCGCAAGGGCCTGCTCGTGTGGCCGACCAGCGCCAAGGTCGTCACCTTCGAGCCGAACAAGGCACTGGCGTTCCGCATCGTCGAGAACAAGACGATCTGGTCGTACACGCTCACTCCGACGGCAACCGGAACCACCGTCGTCGAGAAGCGGGAAGCCCCCAGCGGCACCTCGGCCGTGTCGTCGTTGCTGGTCAAGCGGATCCTCGGCGGGATCGACGAGTTCGATGTCGAGCTGGTCGAAGGCATGAACAGCACGCTCCGACGCATTAAGACCGAAAGCGAAAAGTCGAGCCGAAAATAACTTTTCTCAGGAAGGTTTCAGGTTTGTTACCCCTGGGCATCCATGGTTTCGACAAGCAATCGATACACACGGAAAGTGGGGGCAACACATGTTGGGTCTCGGAATCATCGGCTGGATCATCATCGGCGGTCTCGCCGGCTGGATCGGCAGCAAGATCATGAAGACCGATGCTCAGATGGGCATCATCCTGAACATCGTCGTCGGCATCATCGGCGGCCTCATCGGTGGATACCTGCTCAAGGTCTTCGGCGTCGACGTCGAAGGTGGAGGCCTGATCTTCAGCTTCATCACCTGCATCCTCGGTGCATGCATCCTGCTGTTCCTGGTCAAGCTCGTGACCGGTCGCAGCCGCGTCTGATTTCACTCGCACTTCCCGACTGCCGGGGCCGCTCACGTACTCTGTGAGGGCCCCGGCAGTCGTTTTGTTCGCCGTCCGATCAGCTCCCGGCGTCCAATCCCTGCCCGCATCCGAGCTCGCCCGACAGTAAGAGGAGACCGTGGCACGCCGTCCCGCCCCGATTGATCAACCACCCCGCACGGGAGTGGCTCACATCGTCGACCTGGTTCGCGAAACGGTTCCACCGCTGCACCCCGCCGGACTGCCCTTCGTCGGTGGTCCCCTGGCCGTCGCAGTGCTCGGCCGTCGGTCGAAGTGGGTCCGCAATGCCGGGCTCGTCGCCGCCGGAGCCTGCGCCACCTTCTTCCGCCACCCGTCGCGCGTGCCGCCGAACCGCCCCGGCGTCGTCGTCGCTCCCGCCGACGGTTTGGTCACCCTCGTCGACACCGCGATCCCGCCCGCCGAGCTCGATCTCGGTGCACAGCCCGTGCCGCGAGTGAGCATCTTCCTGTCCGTTCTGGACGTGCACGTGCAGCGTGTTCCCGTCGGCGGACGCGTGGTCGAGGTCGTGCATCGCCGCGGCCAGTTCAAGTCCGCAGACCTGGCCGAAGCCAGTGAGGTCAACGAGCGCAACAGCATGCACATCGAGACCGAATCCGGTCACCACGTCGGCGTGGTGCAGATCGCCGGTCTCATCGCTCGACGCATCGTCAACAACGCGAAGGTCGGAGACGTGCTCTCCATCGGCGACACGTACGGCCTGATCCGATTCGGCTCCCGCGTCGACACCTACTTCCCGGCCGGGACGACGCTCCTCGTCGAACGCGGCCAACGAGCGGTCGGTGCCGAGACGGTACTCGCCGAGCTCCCCCAGTAGAAACGACATGATCACCAGACGCGCCAAGCCGCCTGCTGCTATCCGTCTGCTTCCGTCGGTCGTCACCATTCTCGCGTTGTGCTCCGGTTTGTCGGCAGTCAAGTTCGCTCTCGACGGTCAACTCGGAACCGCGCTCGCGATGATCGGTGCCGCTGCGATCCTCGACGCACTGGACGGCCGCATCGCCCGACTGCTCGACGCCACCAGCAAGATCGGTGCCGAGCTGGATTCCCTGTCCGATGCAATCTCGTTCGGCGTCGCGCCCGCCCTGGTGCTCTACGTGACTCTGCTCGAGGGCAGTAGTGGCGGTTGGATCGTCGCACTGGTGTACGCCGTGAGCATCGTGCTCCGCCTCGCCCGGTTCAACACCCTGCTCGACGAGGACGACACCCCGGCGTACGCCCGCGAGTTCTTCACCGGGGTCCCCGCACCCGCAGGTGCACTCATCGCGCTCGCCCCGATCGCTGCATTCGAGGAGTTCGGCGACGGCTGGTGGGCCTCGTTCTACGTCGTCGCCGGCTGGTCGATCCTCACCGCAGGTCTGATCGTCAGCACCATCCCCACTCTCGCGCTCAAGACGGTCTCGGTGCCACCGCGCCTGGCCGCCGGTTTGCTGGTGTTGGTCGCGCTGCTCGCTGCCGCGCTCATCACCTTCCCGCTGGTCCTGCTGATGGGATTGGTGTTCGCCTACCTCGTACACATTCCGTTCGCGGTGCGCTCGCAGCGCTGGACGGCTGCACGCCCGTACACGTGGGATGCGAAGCCGGCCGAGCGTCGCGCGGAACGCCGCGCCATTCGACGGTCGCCCGGCAACGCGCGCCGGTCGCAGGCTCGTCTGGGACTTCGCCGACCGCGCAGCTGACGACCCCATTAGGTTGGACGTGTGACCGAATCCCGAACCCCCGAGCTCGTTCTCACCACCCGATTGAACACCTCGGCCGCCGACGCCAGGCGAGGCGTCGTCCGGCTCCATCCCGAGGTCTTGGCGGCGCTCGGTCTGCGGGAATGGGATGCCGTCTCGCTCATCGGTTCTCGGCGTACGGCTGCCGTGGTTGCCGAGGCTCCCAACGGAATCCCACAGGGTACCGCGCTGCTCGACGACGTCACGCTCTCCAACGCCGGACTACGCGAAAATGCCTCTGTGGCAGTCGCTCCCGTGACGGTCTACGGGGCGAGAACCGTCACGGTCACCGGGTCGGCCCTGGCCGCCGGTTCCATCTCCGACGCCACCCTGCGCCAAGCGCTACTCGGCAAGGTCCTCACCGTGGGCGACACCGTGTCGCTCCTCCCCCGCGATCTGGGGCCCGGCACATCGACGTCGACGGCCACGCAGGCACTGTCGCGAACGTTCGGGGTGGCGTGGACGACCGAACTGTTGACGGTCTCGGCCGTCGAACCCTCCGGCAGTCCCGTGAGCGTGCAACCCAATTCTGCGGTGAGCTGGGGACGCGGCACGGTCGCCTCGGGATCACCCGAATCGGCCTCGGCCACATCGATTCCGACGCCCGGAGCTGCGGCCCCGCCACGCGTCAGCGCGGCCGACCTGGTGGGTGTGAGCACTGCACAGGCCAAACTCACCGAGTGGCTACGACTGGCGCTCGACGAGTCGGAACTGCTCGCCACCCTCGGCGCATCTCCGCATCTGGGTGTGCTGATCACCGGCCCCGGCGGAGTGGGCAAGACGACGTTGGCACGCGCCGTCATCGGCGAACGGCGATGCGTCGTGCTGGACGGGCCGTCGATCGGCGCATTGGAGGCATCGGCTCGCGTCGAACGCGTCACTGCTGCGGTGGACGAACTGACCGGCGCGGGGGTGCTGCTGATCACCGATGTCGACGCGTTGCTGCCGTCCGATCCGGAGCCTGCGTCGACGTTCGTCCTCGATGTGCTGCGCCGTGCCGTGGACACTCCGGGCTTCGCTCTGATCGTCACGACTGCACATCCCGAGGCCACCGACGCCAGAGTGCGTGGGCAGGATCTGTGCGATCGCGAACTGACCCTCACTCTCCCCGATGCCGCCGGTCGCAGAGCGTTACTGGAGCATCTACTGAAGAAGGTTCCTCAGGGTGATGTCGACCTCGTCGAAATAGCTTCACGGACACCGGGTTTCGTTGTCGCCGATCTCGCTGCACTGGTGCGCGAAGCGGCGCTGCGAGCGGCCGCGCGGGCATCGAACGATGCCACGGCCGCCTCACTGATGCACGACGACCTGATCGGCGCGTTGCAGGTGATTCGACCGTTGTCACGATCGGGCGCCGAGGAATTGGCGATCGGCAGCCTCTCCCTCGAGGACGTGGGAGACATGGTCGAGACCAAGCAGGCCCTGACCGAGGCGGTCCTGTGGCCGCTGCGTCATCCGGATTCGTTCGCGCGCTTGGGCATCGAGCCACCGCGCGGAGTTCTGCTGTACGGCCCACCCGGATGCGGCAAGACGTTTCTGGTGCGCGCCCTGGCCAGTTCGGGCCAGCTCAGCGTGCACTCGGTCAAGGGCGCGGAGCTGATGGACAAATGGGTCGGGTCCTCGGAAAAGGCTGTGCGCGAACTGTTTCAGCGCGCCCGCGACTCCGCCCCCTCGCTCATCTTTCTCGACGAAGTCGACGCCCTCGTACCGCGTCGCGGGCAGAGTTCGGATTCCGGTGTCGGCGACCGAGTGGTCGCGGCACTGCTGACCGAGCTCGACGGCGTCGAACCACTGCGCGACGTCGTCGTTCTCGGCGCAACGAACCGGCCCGATCTGATCGACCCGGCTCTACTGCGGCCCGGCAGGCTCGAGCGCCTGGTCTTCGTCCCGCCGCCGGATGCCGATGCGCGAGTGGACATCCTGAAGGCGTCGGGCAAGTCGATCCCGCTCGCCGAGGATGTCGATCTCGAAGCCCTCGCACGCGATCTCGACGGCTACTCCGCCGCGGACTGCGCGGCCCTGCTGCGCGAGGCCGCACTGACGGCGATGCGTCGGTCGATGGACGCAGCGGACGTCACCGCCGAGGATGTCGCCACCGCTCGGGCGACGGTCAAGCCGTCACTCGATCCCGAGCAGGTGGCGCATCTGCGGGCTTACGGGTCGTGAGCGGAAACTCGTAGCAGGCTACGAAGTTTCACTCACATGCGGCGCAGCCGCTCTCACTTCCAGCGGGCCAGAACTTCTTCGGCGCGCTTGGCGAGCACCATCTGGAAGATCGGGCCGAAGCTGATGCGACCGACGCCGAGGGAAGCGAAGTGCGAGAGGTCGCCCTCGGCGGGGTTGGCGATGGCGTTGATGGGCAGCGGGAGTTCTTCGGCGAGACGCTTGTAGTCGTCGTCGTTGTGGAAGCCGACGGGGTAGAGCGAGTCGGCACCGGCAGCGGCGGCCAGTTTCAGGCGTGCGATGGCGCGGTCGACGCGATCGTTCTCGTCACCGATCTGCTTGACGAACAGGTCGGTGCGGGCGTTGATGACGACGTGGACGTCGGTGGCGTCTGATGCCGCGCGGAGGGCTCCGACGAAGTCGGCGTGTTCCTGTGCTTCGCGGAGTCGGCCGCCCTCGCTGTGGACGGTGTCCTCGATGTTGAGGCCGACGGCTCCGGCGGAGATCAGTCCGTCGATCAGGCGCTTGGGGTCTTCTCCGTAGCCGGATTCGATGTCGACCGAGAGCGGTGCGTCCACGGCGGCGGAGATCTGGGAGATGCGGGTGAGCAGTTCGTCGAAGGTGATGCCCTCGTTGTCGGGCTTGCCGATGGAGTCGGAGACGGGGTGGCTGCCGACGGTCAGTGCAGTGAAGCCGGCGGACACGGCGAGGTTGGCGGACCAGGCGTCCCATACGGTCGGCAGGACGACCGGGTTGCCCGGCTGGTGCAGCTCGAGCAGGGTGGTGGCCTTCTGGGACAGGTCGGTCATGGAGACTCCTTCGCGGCGGTTGTGGAGAACGTACGTTCTCCCACATCCAACATACGCGATTCAGTCGATCAAATCGAGGGCCTTCATTCGGTCGAACACCATCAACGACCCCGGGGCGACATCGGGCATGGCGGCGTACTCGTCGCGAGTGAAGTACCGAATCTCGGCGATCTCGCTGGTCGGCGTCGGCTCGTCGGCAAGATCGGCGAGAAAACACGTGATCTCGAGCGGGGTGCCCATCGGATGGCCCCAGGCCTGGCACTCGAACACTCCGAGCAGCCGAACGTCGATGACCGCGGCGTCGAGTTCTTCCCTGATCTCGCGGTGCAGCGCCTGCTCGGGCGACTCGCCGGGATCGATCTTGCCGCCGGCCATGTAGAAGGCAGATTTGCCCGTCGACCGCGTCTGAAGCATGCGGCGGTGGCGAACGTAGGCAAGACCGGCGGTGCGAATGGGTCTCGGTTCACTCATCGACGATCGACTCTCTCTATCGGAAACGTCCGGTTTGTACCGCATGGCACGCCGTCGACCACGCAAAGTAGGATGGAAACCGACAAACGTGCCCGCCACCGTTCGGTGGTCGGTTCGTTATTTCTCAAAGACCGAGTCTTCGGAGACCCAGGTCGATTTCACACACAATTTCACGACCCTACTCATCGCCGCCCTACGACCACCGCCCCGGCCCGAAAGCCGAGGCGACCGAGACGACGGAGTGATTTTTGCTCGCTATTCTTCTTGCGCACGCCGCCGCCGCGCTGCTCGCGCCGCTTCTCGTCCGGTGGTGGGGACGTACTGCATTCTTCCCTTTGGCCCTGGTGCCACTGCTCAGCCTGATCTGGGTGTTCGGCAACTGGAACACCGACCAGAAGCTGCACATCGAATGGGTTCCCGGCCTGTCGATGGACATCGACATGCGCTTCGATTCGCTCGCCGCCATCATGTCGTTGCTCGTTCTGGGCATCGGTTCGCTGATCCTGCTGTACTGCGCCCGCTACTTCGAGGACGACGAGCCCAGGCTGGGCCTGTTCGCCGCCGAGATGGTCGCGTTCTCCGGAGCCATGTTCGGTCTGATCACCAGCGACAACATGCTCGTGCTCTACATCTTCTGGGAAATCACGACGGTGTTGTCGTTCCTGCTGGTCGGCCACTATGCAGAACGCGCGTCGAGTCGGCGCGCCGCGACGCAGGCTCTGCTCGTCACCACCGCAGGTGGTCTGGCGATGCTGGTGGGCATCATCGTCCTCGGCCAGGCCGCTGGGTCGTACAACCTGTCCGACGTCGTCGCGAACGCCCCGGGCGGCTGGCTGCCCGGAGTGGCGATCGTGTTGATCCTCATCGGCGCACTGAGTAAATCGGCCATCGTGCCGATGCACTTCTGGCTGCCCGGTGCCATGGCCGCGCCGACACCGGTCAGTGGGTACCTGCACGCCGCCGCGATGGTCAAGGCCGGTATCTACCTGGTCGCGCGCCTCGCTCCGGGTTTCGCGGACTCCGGTCCGTGGCGCGCCACGGTCATCAGCCTCGGATTGCTGTCGATGATTCTGGCCGGCTGGAGAGCACTCCGTGCCTTCGACCTCAAGCTCATTCTGGCGTTCGGCACGGTCAGCCAGCTGGGCTTCCTGATGGTCCTGGTCGGCATCGGATCCGAGAAGGCCATGCTGGCCGGCCTGACGATGGTGATCGCGCACGCGATGTTCAAAGCCACCCTGTTCATGGTGGTCGGCATCATCGACCACACCACCGGCACCCGAGACATTCGTAAGCTCGCCCACCTGGGCAAGAAGGCCCCGTGGCTCGCCGCGATAGCCGCGCTGGCCGCGGCCAGCATGGCCGGACTACCACCGATGATCGGCTTCGTCGGCAAGGAAACCGCCCTGTCGGCCGTGATCAGCACTCCGACGCTCGACCCCACGGTCGCGGCGATCGTCGTCGCAGGCCTGGTGATCGGCTCGATTCTGACGGTCACCTACAGCATTCGGTTCGTCTGGGGCGCGTTCGCCCGCAAACAGCTCAAGCGTCCGAGCCCGTCCGTCAGAGCAATGCATGCACCCTCCGCTTTGTTCCTCGCCGCGCCCGCGTTTCTCGCCGTTCTGGGTCTGATCGCCGGATTCACGTCCTCGGTCGTCGACCACATCGTCAGTCCCTACGCCCGAACCCTGCCGTCGTACGGGCAGGAGCCCTACCACCTGGCGTTGTGGCACGGATTCAACCTGCCGTTGGCGCTGACGGTCGTCGTCGTCACCGGCGGTGTGGGGCTGTTCATCGCTCACCGCGTGGTCAACCGGCTCAAGTTCGAGCATCCGCCACTCGGTAACGCAGACCGCATCTACGACAACGTGCTCAAGTTCATGGACACCCTGTCCATCCGACTCACGGGCACCACCCAGCGCGGTTCGCTCCCCCTCACTCAGGGCACGATCCTGCTGACGCTGGTGCTGCTGCCGATCGTCGTACTGATCCTCGGCCAAGAACCCGGCCTGGATTACACCCTGTGGAACACCCCGCTGCAGCTGGTCATCGGAGTGATCATGATCGCGGGCGGCCTCGGCGCGACAGTCATGCGCAACCGTCTGGCCAGCGTCATTCTGGTGGGACTCACCGGCTACGGCTGCGGCGTCATCTTCGCCATCCATGGCGCTCCCGACCTCGCCCTGACTCAGTTCCTCGTCGAGACGCTGACTCTCGTGGTGTTCGTCCTGGTACTGCGCAAACTGCCCGCCGAGGTCGACGACCGGGGCTCGGCGGGTTCGCGTGGCCCCCGCGCCGCACTCGCCGTTGCCGTCGGAGCGACCGTCAGCGTGCTCGGCGCGTTCGCGATGAACGCCCGCAGTGCCGCGCCGGTCTCACTGCAGTTCCCCGAGGCCGCGTACGAGCTCGGCGACGGCAAGAACATCGTCAACGTGATCCTCGTCGACATCCGCGCCTGGGACACACTCGGCGAAATCTGCGTACTCCTCGTCGCCGCGACGGGCGTGGCCAGCCTGGTGTTCCGCAACCGGCGGTTCGGCAGCGCTCCGCGGGTGTCCGACGCCCCCGCATCGTCGTCGGACACGAACGACGCGGCGGAGACGACGTGGCTGCTCGGCGGTGATCTGATCGATCCGCGGCATCGTTCGTTGATTCTCGAAGTCACGACGCGGTTGATCTTCCCGACGATCATGGTGCTGTCGATCTACTTCTTCTTCTCCGGACACAATGCCCCCGGCGGCGGTTTCGCCGGTGGTCTGACGGCGGGCCTCGCGCTGGTGCTGCGGTATCTCGCCGGTGGCCGGTACGAGCTCGGCGAAGCGGTCCCGATCGACGCAGGCAAGATCCTGGGTCTCGGGTTGATCTTCGCGGCCGGCACGGCGGTGGCGTCGATGTTCCTCGGCGCTCCGGCACTGTCGTCGGCGACGTTGGAAGTGACACTGCCGATTCTCGGTGACATCAAGCTGGTCACCGCATTGTTCTTCGACCTCGGTGTCTATCTCATCGTGGTCGGGTTGGTACTCGACGTGCTCCGCAGTCTCGGCGCGCGTCTCGACGCACAGGTGGAAATGCAGAGCCAAGGCCGAGTGAGTGCCCGATGACCGCAGATGTCGGAATGCTCGTCATCGTCGGCGTTCTCGTCGCATCGGGTGTGTACCTGCTGCTCGAACGCAGCATCACCAAGATGCTGCTCGGTCTGCTGCTGTTCGGCAACGGAGTCAATCTGTTGCTGCTCACCGTCGGTGGCCCGGCAGGTACCCCGCCTATCGTCGGTCGAGACAACTCGCTGCACCAGAACATGGCCGATCCGCTGGCTCAGGCCATGATCCTGACGGCGATCGTCATCACCATGGGTATCGCCGCCTTCGTGCTCGCGCTGGCGTATCGATCGTTCACGCTCAACACCAAGGACGACCTCGAGAACGACCCCGAGGACACCAAGGTCTCCCAGCGCCGTTCGATGGCCGAAGCACCGGACCGCGACCGTTCCGACGACCCGGTCACCGGTGAGCCGAGCTTCGGCGGCGACGCTTTCGACTCGAAGGGCAATCCGATTCCGCTCGAGCAGATCAGGAACCTCGAAGACCTGGAGTGCTACGAGGATCTGCACGACGGCGACTTCGACAACGACGACGACAACCCCCAGCTCCGCGGTCTCGACGGACTCGACACGGCCGAGAAAGACGACAGCCGACCGGAGCACCCCAGCGCTGACGACACCAGCACCGACGACTCCAGCGCCGACGACACCAGCTCCGACGACACGAAGGGAGACGACAAGTGACGATCTCCCCGGGCGTGATCGATGCCCTGACCCCGCTGCCCGTGCTCATCCCGATGCTCGCCGCGGCCTTGACGCTGGTGCTGGGACGTCGGCCCCGCGCGCAGCGTTTCATCACTCTCGCCGCACTGACCGCGGTGGTCGCGATTTCGTCGATGATGCTCTACCTCGCCGATCGCGATGGGACCAGCGCACTGCAGGTCGGCGGCTGGGATTCACCACTGGGCATTTCGCTGGTGGTGGACCGGCTGTCGGCGATGATGCTCGTCGTCTCGTCGATCGTGTTGCTGGCCGTCATGGTGTACTCGATCGGCCAGGGTATTCGCGACGGCAGCGAGAATCAGCCGGTCTCGATCTTCCTACCCACCTATCTGGCCTTGACCGCAGGCGTCTGCAACGCGTTTCTCGCCGGCGACCTGTTCAATCTGTTCGTCGGCTTCGAGGTACTGCTCGCCGCCTCGTTCGTGTTGCTGACGCTCGGTGCGAGTGCCGACCGGGTCCGCGCCGGCGTGTCCTACGTGATGGTCTCGATGGTCTCCTCGCTGATCTTCCTGATCGGCATCGCACTGGTCTACGGCGCCACCGGAACACTGAACTTGGCCCACATCGCCGTGCGGATGGACGACATCCCGTCCGGCACTCGTACGGCCATCTTCGCGGTGCTGCTCGTTGCGTTCGGCATCAAGGCCGCGGTGTTCCCACTGTCCACGTGGCTGCCCGACTCGTACCCCACGGCCCCGGCTCCGGTCACCGCGGTGTTCGCCGGCTTGCTGACGAAAGTCGGTGTCTACGCGATCATTCGCGCGCACACGCTGCTGTTCCCGGACGGCTCGCTCGACAACGTGCTGATGGTCTGTGGCCTGCTGACGATGCTCGTCGGCATCCTCGGCTCCATCGCACAGAGCGACATCAAACGACTGCTCTCGTTCACTCTGGTGAGCCACATCGGTTACATGATCTTCGGCGTCGCGCTGTCGACTCAATCGGGACTGTCCGGCTCGATCTACTATGTGGCCCACCACATTCTGGTGCAGACGACCCTGTTCCTCGTCGTCGGCCTGATCGAACGTCAGGCCGGTTCGTCGTCACTGCGACGGCTCGGAGGATTGGCCGCGGCCAGCCCGGTGCTGGCCATCGTCTTCCTGGTGCCGGCCCTCAATCTCGGTGGTATTCCGCCGTTCTCGGGGTTCATCGGCAAGGTCGCCCTGCTGCAGGCCGGCAGCGATCAGGGCAGCGTACTGGCCTGGTTGCTCGTGGCCGGCGGCACCGTCACCAGCCTGCTGACCCTCTACGTGGTTGCTCGTGTCTGGACCAAGGCGTTCTGGCGAGCCCGCGCCGACGCACCGGAAGGTGACCTCGCGGACAACAGCCCCTCTGCTCTGCTCGACGATTCCTCGGACATCCAGTTCGGTGACCGCGAGGATGTGGGCCGGATGCCCGCCTTCATGTTGATCCCGACGATCGGCCTCGTCGTCGTCGGTTTGGCGATGACGGTGTTCGCCGGGCGCATCATCGACATCAGCGATCGGGCGGCGGCGGATCTGCGGGATCGCTCGGTGTACATCGACGCCGTGCGGGGAGCCGAGTTCGTCGGCGATCAGGCCTACGAACAGGCACGCGCAGACGAGGAGGGCACCCGATGAAGATGAACCGTTCCTTCCTGCTGCGGATCTGGACACTGGGATGGTTGACGGCCATCTGGGTTCTGTTGTGGGGCAACGTCTCTGCGGCCAACATCCTCGGCGGACTCGCGGTCGGCCTGCTCATCATGGTGCTGTTGCCGTTGCCGCGGGTGCCGGTCGAGGGACGCATCCACGTGTTCTCGCTCGTCAAGCTCGCAGTCGTATTCCTCTATTACGCAGCCGAATCCAGTGTCAGTGTGGCGTGGTTGGCGATCCGCCCGAAGGCACCGCCGGTCACCGGTGTGCTGCGCTGCCGCATCGCCATCAAGTCCGATCTGGTGCTCACCCTCTTCGTCGACGCGATGAATCTCGTCCCGGGCACGATGGTCCTCGAGATCGATCGCACCCGACGCCTGCTGTACGTGCATGTGCTGGACATGGGCACGCAGAAGGCAGTCGACGGGTTCTACACGTACGTTCGGAACCTCGAGAAACTGTTCATCGCGGGATTCGAGCGCGACTCCGACTGGAAGCCGAGCCCCCTGCACTACCAGGAGTACGAGCAGTACCACGGGGTTCTCGGCGACGATCCCGAATCGGGCGATCTCGATACCCCGCGCGACGACAAGATGACCGACGACAAGAGGAAGGGGGACTGGTCGTGACCGTCGTACTGACGATCGCGGGCGCGCTACTGATCGCCGCCGCGATCCTCACCGCATTCCGGTTGCTCGACGGCCCGAGCACGTTGGACCGCTTGGTCGCGATGGACACCATCCTTGCCGTGTCGATGTGTGGGCTCGGCGTGTGGGCGGTCTACAGCCGCGACACCACGCTGGTGCCTGCCATCGTTGCGCTGTCCCTGGTCAGCTTCGTCGGGTCGGTCAGCATCGCACGGTTCAGAGTGAGGGACGAATGAACGACACAGTGAGGGGCGAACGATGACCGCAGCCCAGTGGATAGCTTCTGTCTTCATCCTGTTGGGAGCGCTGTTCGCCTTCACGGCCGCCGTGGGCATCGTGCGTTTCCCCGACACGCTCTCGCGCATGCACGCGGCCACCAAGCCGCAGGTGGTCGGGTTGATCATGGTGTTGGTCGGCGCGATCATCAGCCTGCGCGGCAATGTCGACATCTGGATGCTGGTGCTGGTCGGCATCTTCACTCTCGTCACTGCTCCGGTGATTGCGCACACCGTGGGACGCGTCGCCTACCGGGAACAGCGCGGGCGCGACGGCCTGCTCATCGTCAACGAGATGGAACCGAACGAACCCGATCAGTGAAGCGCGAGCGATCGGCGAAGAACGCGGTATGGAATCCGAACGCCATGCCGATCAGAATTCCGAGCACGAGCGGACCGAACACCAGTGGGTTCGCGGCGAATTCCTCGGCGAGGTAGCGGTAGCTCAGCAGTAGGGCGGCCATCGCGACGCAACCGTAGGTCACCAGCGTGATCCGGTCGCGGTCCCATCCCCGTTCCGGGTCGCGCAGCAACGATTCGATGGTGAGGCACAGGACCGCGCCCGCCACCAGGTCGACGCCGTAGTGGTAACCGAATCCGAGCGTCGCAGCCAGTGTTCCCAACAGCCACAGTGTGCCGCCGGTGCGCAGCCACCAGGGGCCGCGTCGGGAATGGATGAAGATGCTCAGAGCCCACGCGGTGTGCAGGCTCGGCATGCAGTTGCGCGGCGTCTGCGAGTCGAACGGGATCTCGCCGAGGCTGCCCGAGAGCGAAACCGACTGCGTCGGCCACGACTCGAACGCGAACATCGGGCCCACCACCGGGAACAGCAGGTAGAACACCGGTCCGACGAGTCCGATGAGCAGGAACGTGCGGAACAGGAAGTGTCTCGGCCACGCTGAGCCCGCGGCGACCCCACGCAGTTGGTACAGCGCAACAATGATCGCCGCGACGGGGAGCTGAATGTAGATCCAGTGCAGCGTTCCCTCGGCGACCGGGCCGAGTCGGTCCAGAATGCTGCCGAGCACCCAGGACGGATTTCCCAGCGCATGATCGGCGGCGTATGCGTATTCGTCGAGAACGTAGGGCCGGACCAAGGTCGTGATGTGCAACCAGGCATCGCCGGCCTTGGTCGCGAGCAGCAACAGTGCGCCGAGGGCGACGCCGCGCATCGCCCGAGCGTCATGGCGCCGGACGACATGGAACGCG
Source organism: Rhodococcus sp. 3258 (assembly GCF_031456475.1). NCBI lineage: Bacteria > Bacillati > Actinomycetota > Actinomycetes > Mycobacteriales > Nocardiaceae > Rhodococcus > Rhodococcus sp. 3258. The sequence goes on along the minus strand of NZ_JAVDUT010000005.1, from coordinate 477,887 downwards.
AGCGCGACCAGCACCAGCGACGGCCCGTTCCCGACGGTCGGTGGCACATCGAACAGATACCGGCCGCCCAGTACGACGGCATCGAGCGCGGCAGCGACGGCCAGTACGCGCAGGCGGGACGAGCTGTTCAGACCTACCGTGGCCAGGACGAGCGCCGCCCACGGCAGCGACATCGACTTCGGTGTTCCGAACATGTCGTTCCACATGCTCGGCAACGGGCCGGGGAAGTTCCATTTCCACGCGACGACCTGCAGCGTCAGCAGAAACGCTGCGACAAGGACCGCACCGACGATCAGAGGACGAACAGAGTCCTCACGTGTCGCATCGACCTCGACGCTCTCGACGTCCCCCTGCAGCACGCCGTTGATCGTAAACGCTGAGTGAACACAAAATTAAATACAGAGGGTCACGATTGGAGATCGGTGACCAACGACTCCACGACGGCACGTAGATCGCCGCCGGATTTCGCGGCCACTGCACGCTGGCGTTGATACGAGGCACCGAGGCGGGGAATGTCGGCCACCGCGGCAAGCTCGTCGACGCAATTCAACCGGACCGCCGTCGGAGTCAACTTCTCCAGTAAGTCGTGCAGATCATCGGTGACCAGCCGCTCGTTGCTGTCGGCGTCGAGAATGATCTCGGCGTCGAGGCCGTACCGGGCAGCTCGCCACTTGTTCTCCTGGACGTGCCACGGCGGGATCGTCGGCAGGGTCTCGCCCGCCTCGAGTCGTTCGTCGAGATGCACGATCAGGCAGTGCGTCAACGCGACGAGGGCCGCGAGTTCACGCTTGGTCGATGCGCCGTCGCACACCCGAACCTCGATGGTTCCCCACTTCGGAGCCGGGCGGATGTCCCAGTGCATGCCCCCGAGCTGCTCGATGACGCCGGTCTTGAGCTGATCACGAACGAATCCCTCGAACTGCGACCAGTCGTCGAACTGAAACGGCAGACCGGCCGTCGGCAACTGTTGAAACATCAGTGCTCGGTTGCTGGCGTATCCGGTGTCGTTGCCCGCCCAGATCGGCGACGACGCCGACAGTGCCAACAGATGCGGGTATTGCAGCAGCAACGAGTTGAGGATGGGAAAGACCTTGTCGGGAGAGGACACCCCGACGTGGACGTGCACGCCCCAGATGAGCATCTGTCGACCCCACCACTGGGTACGCGCGATGAGCTCGTCGTAGCTCGGGGAGCTGGTCAGCTGCTGCGTCGACCATTCCGCGAACGGGTGCGTCCCGGCCGAGAACAGATCGATCCCCAGAGGATCCGCGGCTCGGCGCACCAGGTCCAACGAGCCGCCGAGGTCCTCCATGGCCTCCCCGACGTTCTCGCACACTCCGGTGACGAGTTCGACGGTGTTGCGCAGCAGTTCCTTCGTCACCCGAGGCGTGTCTCCGGCGAGGTCACGAACGCCGTCCATGACTGCCTCGGCGGAGTTGACCAGATCCCGCGTGCTCTTGTCGACCAGCGCGATTTCCCACTCCACGCCGAGCGTGGGTCGCGGAGAACTCGCGAAGTCGATCCGGGGAGCGTTCAAACTACTTCAGTACCGCGCACGCCGCCCGAGCACCGGCATCACCGGTCATCAGGGTCGCCATGTCGGGTACCGCAGCACCGTCGGGCAACGTGTACCGCGGCGGAATGTTGGCGAAGTTGTCGGCGCCCTCGTGCACGATGACCGACGTTCCGGCACCACCGGCGCGCAGGTCGTCCAGCGTGATCGCATCGGTGGTGGTGACCAGGCGGCCCGTGCCGTCCTCGCCCACCTGGATCGACGACAGGTCGCCGCTGGAGGGGTGTTCGGTGCGTCCGTCGACCTGCAGGTGACCACCCGCAGAGAGGAAGTTGCCCGGCTCACCGCCGGTAGGTGCCACCGAGTTGGGCTCGCAGGCTCCGACGGTGTGGACGTGGAAGCCGTGGAAGCCCGGCGTCATGTTCTCGACCTCGGCCGTGACGGTGAGCTTCTCGCCCTCCGATGCGAACGACACGGTGCCCACCTCGGCACCGGACGCGTTGCGGAGCACGCCCTCGATCATGTTCTCGGAGCTGCCTTCCGAGCCACTCTCTGCCCGACCGTCACCGGCGACTGCGGCCGCGGACGGGTCTGCTTCACCGGTCCACACCGGCGGCACCGTGCCGGGTGTGTCGGACGCGACCTCGCCGTTGCTGCAGGCAGAGAGCCCGAGAGCGGCGATCGCGAGGACCGGGGCCACGTAACGCAAAGAGCGGGTCGCAGCAGTGCGTCGCTTGAACAGGTCCATCGAAGAGTGCTCCTCTTTCGGGCAGGGTGAAGGGCTTGCAAAATCATAACGTGCCGACCGATTCGGCCGAACCGGACAGGTTGTCATGCCGGCGAGTTACTGCGTCACGATGACGACGACACCCGCGGTGGATTCGAGTGAACTGGGTTTGGGCTCGGCCGGAATGCCGAGTTGGGTGGCGATCGTCTGCGCTGCCTGCTGCTCACCGGTGTCGGTGCCGTAGTACACCGCGGTCTGGGCGAACTGGGCTTCGCTGAAGTTGCCGGTCTCGGCGACCGTCCAACCCTCGGCGGTGAGTGTGCTCGCAGTGCCGGCGGCGAGCCCGGAGACGTTGGAGTTGTTGAGCACGCGCACCTCGACATCGGCGGCGGCGCGGGAGGTGGCTGCTGCGGAGGACGTGGTCGACGACGCGGCTGGAGCCTGCGCGGCGGGAGCTTGGGTACCGGGAGCTTGCGCCACCGGAGCGGCAGCCGTCGTCGTCGCGGCAGCGGGCGCCTCTGCGGCGGCATCCTCGGAATCGGAGCCGGTCAGAGACAGGGCACCGATCGCTGCGAACAGGATCGCGAGCGAGATCAGCACCATGGCCAGGGCACGGAGGGGTGGCCCGGTCTGTTCCGGGTTGGGGCTGCTCACGTACTCGACCCTAGCCGACCGTCGATCGAGACCTTTTCAACGGAGCTTGCACCTTCCCCACGGAGCAACATCTCTCGGCAGAGTCGAAACCCGGCGCGGGGGATCAGACGTCGAAACCGAGCCGACGTGCGGCGCGGGCCTTCTGCCTGCTCGCACGCAAACGGCGCAGTCGCTTGACCAGCATCGGGTCTGCGGCAAGGGCTTCGGGACGATCCACCAACGCGTTGAGGATCTGGTAGTAGCGGGTTGCCGACATGGAGAAGAGTTCCTTGATCGCCTCTTCCTTGGCCCCGGCGTACTTCCACCACTGGCGCTCGAAGGACAGGATGTCGTGCTCTCGTCGGCTCAAGCCGTCCGCACCGACTTCGTTCGGATCGTGAGAGCCGTCCGATCCCGGTTGCTGAGACTGGTTCGAGTCACGCGCTGCTGCGCCGTCCATCCCACTCCTCGACTTCTCGACTCCCCTGGGCCCGTGCGACAACCGACCCCGAGGAAATCTGCTTCCCCCAGTGCTGCCGGCACCCGTACGAGTACCGACCGAACTTCGAGCGAATTACACAGTTGTACTTCGGGGATCATTCAACCACGTTCGACCGCCCGGACCCGGCTCCCGCGAGGTACTCGCGCGTGGCGTGTTCGTCGACGACCGAACCGTCGGTGCGACACTCGTCCACCGGCTCCGCTCCCGACGGGCCGGTGGGTGGGCCGGGCGTCACCCACTATCCTTGTCGACCATGGCAATTCTTCCCATCCGGATCGTCGGCGATCCGGTGCTCCACACTGCGACCGATCCCGTCACCGAGTCGCCGGCCGAGCTCGCCGAGCTGATCGCCGACATGTACGAGACGTTGGCGGCTGCCAACGGCGTCGGACTGGCGGCGAACCAGGTGGGCGTCGGTAAGCGTCTGTTCATCTACGACTGCCCCGACCAGGGCGCGGACGGCAAGGTGTTCCGCCGCCGCGGAGAGGTCGTCAACCCGGTGCTCGAGACGTCCGAGATTCCCGAGACGATGCCCGACCCCGACGATGACGACGAGGGGTGCCTCTCGGTCCCCGGTGAGCAATACCCCACCGGTCGGGCCGACTGGGCGCGAGTGACCGGTACCGACGCCAACGGCGATGCGGTGGACATCGAGGGCCGCGGGTTCTTCGCCCGGATGTTGCAGCACGAGGTGGGTCACCTCGACGGCTTCCTTTACACCGATGTGCTCATCGGTCGCCACGCGCGAGCGGCGAAGAAGGCGATCAAGCGCTCCGGGTGGGGCGTCCCCGGCCTCAGCTGGGTGCCGGGCACCGTCGACGACCCCTTCGGCCACGACGACGAGGACGAGGACTGATCGCTGCCGTGACCGTTCCGCCGGGGACGCGGGTGATGCTGCGGTACCGACTGCCACCCGGCCACACCCACCCGATGACGGACGTCATCGGGGAATTGGTGTCGGCCGACGCGGTCGTGGTGTCGGTCCGCGCCAAGGACGGCGCTCTGGTCCAGGTGGCCGCCGATCGCATAGTGGCCCTGAAGCCGTTGGGCCCCAAACCTGTTCGCACCTCGGAGATTCGGGCTCTCGAGGCGGCTGCGGCCGACGGGTGGCCGGGTGTCGAACAGGAGTGGATCACCGGCTGGCAGTTGCGCTTCGGGCACGGCTTCACCGGACGCGCCAATTCGGCGGTGCCTCTCGAGCCCGGCGCAGCAGCAGATTCCGAGACGGTGGCCGCGATCGCCGCCCGATACGACGCACGAAGACTGACGCCGATCCTCGCCCTCCCCGACCGTCTCGCGACCGCACCGGCCGGTTGGTCGACGTTCAACGAGACCGTCGTCATGGCGGCGGATATCTCGAATCTCGTTCTGCGCGAGGGCGACTCGCCTGTCACAGTCACTCCCGAACCGACCGCCGACTGGTTGAGTTCTCTGCGCTACCAAGGCCGAGAGGCGACGACGGGTGCTGCCGAGGTGGTCTCGGCGGTGCGCAACGGAACTCTCGGTTTCGGCGCGATCGGGAACGCAGGAGTCGGATCGATCGCAGTGGGCCGAGCGGCCGTCACCGCGGCCCCGGACGGTCGGTCGTGGGTGGGCTTGACCTCGCTCTGGGTGTCCACCGAGCATCGCCGCAACGGTCTCGGCACGCTGATGTGCGGCGAGCTGGTGCGGTGGGGACGCGAGAACGGTGCCACGCACGCATACCTTCAGATGGCCGTCGACAACACCGATGCCCAGTCGCTCTACCGCGATCTGGGATTCGGCGAGCATCACCGCTATCGCTACGCGCGGCAGGACGACGCGATCGGCCGCGAGCCTGTCGGACGCGTTCTATAGGGTTCCTTCCCGTGCGCTTTGCTACCTGGAATGTGAACTCCGTCCGCTCTCGGCAGGATCGAATCGTCGATTGGTTGCAGCGATCCGACGTCGACGTGCTGGCGATGCAGGAAACCAAGTGCAAGGACGCACAGTTTCCGTACGAGCGATTCACCGAGATCGGCTACGAGGTTGCCCACGTCGGGCTCAGTCAGTGGAACGGCGTGGCGATCGCGTCGCGCGTCGGCTTGGACGACGTGCAGGTCGGCTTCGAGGATCAGCCCGGGTTCAGCAAGGATCCCGAGGTCGAGGCCGCAGACGAGGCTCGCGCCATCGGAGCGACCTGCGACGGGGTGCGCATCTGGAGCCTGTACGTGCCGAACGGCCGCGAGCTCGCCGATCCGCACTACACCTACAAGCTCGAGTGGCTCGCGGCACTGAAGGCCGACGCGCAGGCGTGGGTGGCGGCGGACCCACAGGCGCAGATCGCGCTCGTCGGCGATTGGAACATCGCGCCCACCGACGACGACGTGTGGGATCCCGCCCTGTTCGAGGGCAAGACTCACACCTCGCAGCCGGAGCGTGATGCCTTCGCGGCATTCTCCGAGGCCGGTTTCACCGAAGTGACGCGGCAGTTCACTCCCGAGCCCAGGACGTTCACGTACTGGGACTACACCCAGCTCAGATTTCCGAAGAAACAAGGTCTGCGTATCGACATGGCGTTGACCTCACCTGCTCTGACGGCTCGCGTGACCGGCGCATCGATCGATCGCGAGGAGCGCAAGGGCAAGGGTGCCAGCGATCATGCTCCGGTGATCGTGGAGATCGACTGAGCCGCGGTCGTCTCTGCTATTCGACGACCAGGTCCAAGAACTCCGGGTGCTGCGCCAGGTAGCGACGGACGTAGGTGCAGATCGGCACGATGCGCCAGTCACGGTCGCGCACGGTGTTCAGCGATGCGCGAACGAGCACTCCTGCCCAGCCGCGGTCGCCGTATTCCTCTTTGACGACCGTGTGCATCAGCGCGACGACCGATTCGTCGCCGGCTGCATCGTCGCCATCGCCGAACCGATAGCCGAGGATGCCGACGAGATCGTCGTCGACGAACAGATCGAATCTGTTGTGATCGGCGTTGTCTTCGATGCGGACCGAGGGGCGCTCGACCGGAATCGCCGCGTCGGAGCGGCGGTGAATGATGTGACTCATGTCACTTATGAGACCAGAGTTGCTCGAGTGTCGCGGGGAAAGTGCACCGATCGACGCCGAGTCGAGTCCTCTACGTAACCAGCCCTGGTGTGACCGGCCGGGCAGTGCGAGTACTCAGAGAGCGACGAGCATGTCGTTGTACTCGGGGTTGGCTGCCGCGAAGCGCTGGACGTAGGTGCAGACCGGCTTGACCTTCCAGCCGTAGGACCGCGCGCTGTCGAGGGCGCGGCGAACCAGAATGCCGGCCAAGCCTTGATGACCGAAGTCCTCGGTGACGACGGTGTGCATGAAGGAGACGACATGCGTGCGTGTCGCACGGGCTCCGTTTCCTTCGACTTCGAAGAATCCGACGATGCCGACGAGGTCGCCGTTCAGTCGAAGCTCGAAGCGATTCTGGTCTTTGTTGATCGAGACATCAGCACTGGGAGAACTCGCAAGCATGGACGCCTCCTTTGCTGGGTGTGGAGTGGTGGAGGAACTTCGGAACCGAGATGGTATGTGACGTGCACCACTATTAAACATGCGCGAGGTGGGTCTGTCACCTTTTCTACCAACAAACCTTCGGATGCGTAGGTTTGTCCATCGATCCCGAACCGGATGCTGGTACAGCTCATGAGTGTCCCCGTGCGGCGTTGTGATACAACAACATTCAAAGTGTCACCATGTTTTCACCAACATTCACCTTCGGCGTCTCGCCTGCCGAGACCCTGCCGATCACGGCCCGCCGGTACTGTCGTCTCTCGTGAAGTTCCTACCGCTCACGCCCAACGGCGAGACTCCCGTCCGCGCGCTGACGATCGCCGGAACCGACTCCGGCGGCGGTGCCGGAATCCAGGCGGACAGTCGCACGATGGCCCTGTTGGGCGTGCACGCGTGCGTTGCCGTCGCAGCGGTGACGGTCCAGAACACCGTCGGCGTGACGGGCTTCCACGAGATCCCGCCGGAGATCGTCGCCGCCCAGGTTCGCTCGGTGGTATCGGACATCGGCGTCGGCGCAGCGAAGACCGGGATGCTGGCGTCCACCGCGATCATCGAGGCGGTCACGGCAGTGTGCACCGAGGTGGGGATCGGCCGCGACCAACCGGTTCCGCTCGTCGTCGACCCGGTGTGCGCGTCCATGCACGGCGACCCGCTACTGCACGCCGAGGCGCTCGACGCCATCCGGCACACCCTCTTTCCCATCGCCTCACTGGTGACTCCCAACCTCGACGAGGTTCGGTTGATCACCGGCATCGATGTCGTCGACGACGCCAGCGCGCACCGCGCTGCCGAGGCGCTGCACGGATTGGGCGCGCAATGGGCGCTGGTCAAGGGCGGTCACCTCCGCACCTCGACCCACAGCACCGACCTACTGTTCGACGGCGACACCTTCCTCGAATTCACCAGCGAACGCATCGACACCGGCAACGATCACGGCGGCGGCGACACCCTCGCGGCATCGATCGCGTCGGCGCTCGCACACGGATACTCGATGCCCGACGCGGTGGCGTTCGGTAAGGAATGGGTCACCCGTTGCCTGGCCGCGTCCTATGACCTCGGTGCGGGCCACGGCCCGGTGTCACCGCTGTGGCGACTGCACGAGTCGGAGAATGCGTAGGTCGTCGGGTGCGCCCTTGATCTTCGGCGCGAAGAAACTGCGCCGATAGGGCTTGGCGACTACGTGCAACGCGTCGAGCACCTCCGGTGACACGGCGTCGAGTGCGGCGGCCGAGATCATGATGTTGCCGTTTCCGCCGGTCTGCATGACCCGCGCTGCGACGGTGACGTCGACACCGAGCCAGTCGGAACCGACCTGACGCGGGCTTCCGGTGTGGATTCCGACGCGCATCGTCGGGGTGTAGCCGTCGACGTTCACGCTGGTGAGGGCCTCGCGCGCCGCGAACACGGCGTCCACGGCTTTGCCCGCATCGGCGAACACGGCCATGATGCCGTCGCCCAGCCGTTTCACGACGTGCCCGCCGCGGAACACGACCTCGGGTTCGACGGCTTTGGAGACTTTACGGAGCAACGTCAATGTGGCGGTATCGCCGGCGCGCAGTGACCACGACGAGAATCCGACGAGATCGGTGAAGACGATCGTGACGTCCTCGTCGCCGCGGCCCCGACCGGCTCGCTCGAGGATGGCCTGCCACACCTGGAGGGCACCGAGGCCGAGTTCGCGGGAGGCACCCGGTTCGTCGTCGAGTCCGTTCGCTGCCAGGAACCGATCCGCCACCCGCGCGACGGCCAGTGCGCGTCCCGGGCCGTCGATCGACAGCGGATCACCGAACGTGGGGTCACCGGGTAATGCGCGACGCACACGCCGAACCGCCCCGACGACGGTGGGCGCTCGGTTGGTGGTGCGGACCCACTCCACCACCGAGGAGACGACTGCGTTCACAGCATCGAGCGTAACTCACGGTTACACATACTTCCCTTACCCTTCGGCGCGTGCGGCCTCGCGCGCAGCCCCGACCGGTACTCCGTTGGGGCCTTCCACCGACTGCGCGTAGACACCGATGCCGTACGCCACGGCGGCACCGTTCTTCGCCAGCGCCGCGCGGTCGACGTTCGCCAGGGTGTCCTGATCGGTGTGGTAATTCTCGTCGAATGTCTGATCGGCCGTGCCACCCCACTTCGCGGCCTGCTCGGCGGTCTTGTTCTCGTCCGCGCCGCTGAAGACGCCGCCTGCGGGGATGCCGACCTCGATGAACGGCCCGTAGTCGGATCGACCGTCGAAATCCGTACCGTCGACGGCGATACCGTCGGCCGCCAAATGCTCGACGAACGTGCGCTCGATGGCGTCGGATCCGGCCGGTCCCGCGGGCTCACCGACCTGGTCGGAGTCGTCGCCGTCGTAGGCGAGGTAGCCGGGGTTGTGCGAGCCGATCATGTCGAAGTTCAAGTACAGCGCGATGTTTCGCCTGTCCTCGTCGGACAGACCCTCGACGTACTTGGTCGAACCGACGAGCCCGTTCTCCTCGGCACCCCAGAATGCGAACCGGACCGCGTTGGTCACCTCGGGCGCACTACCCATCTGCAGAGCAGTCTCGAGCACGGCGGAGGTGCCGGTGCCGTTGTCGTTGATGCCCGGACCCTCGGGGACGCTGTCGAGGTGGGCGCCCGCGACCACCACGTTCTCGGTCGAGCCAGTGGTGGTCTGCGCGATGATGTTGCGGCTCGTGGTCGACTCGGTCGTCGTGACGAGAGTCAACGTGACCTCGGGGGCCGCGAGGACCGCTCCCCCGTCCTCCTGGCTGACACCGCCGGTCGGAATCTTCGCGGTCTCGGAATCACCGAGCGTTCCCGAATCCAGTGGTCCGGGTTCGTTGTTGACGATGATCGCTGCTGCCGCACCCAATTCGGCGGCGACGGTCTGCTTCGCACCGAACGGGCACACCCCTCGCGGCACGACTGCCACCGCTCCCGTCAGGTCGAGACCGGCGTAATCGGTTGCCTCGCACCCGTCTGCCCCGGCGGGAGCGCCGACGACGCGTGCGGTGATCCCCTCGGCGGACGTGGTGGGCGAGTAGCTGAGCGCGAACACCGGAATCTCGGTGCCCGCGAGCGACAGGGTTTGCGTCTGCGCCTCGAAGGTGTCGAAATCGAATTTGGGAGTGGTGACGTCGAATCCGGCCGATTCCAGTTGGGAGACAACGTAATCGACACTCGCGTCGTATCCGGCAGTCCCGGCCGCGCGGTTACCGTCGTGCGCGGCGGCGATGTCCTCTAATTCCTGCAGGTGCCCGACGAGGGCATCCTCGGTGACCGCTTCCGACAGTCCGGCCCCGTCGGGTGTCGCGAAAATTCTGGCCGGCTCCTCGTCCCCCGTACCGGAGGAGGACGAGCAACCGGCCAGAATCAGGACAGTGACGGCGCTACCTGCAAGCAAGGAAATCCGCATAGCGGACACCCTACCCAGGCAGGTGTCAGGCGTCCCGGCGATTGACGACGAACACTGCCACTCCGAAGATCACCGCGGTGAAGACGACGAAGTAGATCAGGCTGCCGACGGGTCCCCAGTGGAAGTCCGTTCCCGCGGATCCGCCGAGGAAATGGTCGGCGTTCTTGAACGGCAGGAACGGCTGAATCTTCTCGCCGACCTTCGGGATGATCCCGACGAGGTTCTCGATGAGCAACGGCCACAACAACAACACGGCGATGGCACCGGCGGACTGGCGAATCAGCGCACCCACGGCAACGGCCAGAACGATCTGCACGAACGCCAGAATTGCGGTGCCGTAGACGACGCGCCAGGTGCCGTCGACGTCGAAGCTCAGCAATGCGCCGGCTTCCTCACCGGCGATGGATTTGGCCAGGAACAACGCGCCGAAGGCGAGAACCAACGACAGCACTGCCCCGTACACGCCGACGATCAGTGCCTTCGCACCGAGCACCGAGGCCCGGTTGGTGATCGCCTGGAACGTGGTTCGGATCAGGCCGAAGCGGTATTCGCTGGTGACGGTGAGTGCACCGAGGATCATCAGCACCATGATGCCGAGTCCGCCGACGCCGCTGCCGACGACGTCGTATGCGGTGGTCGGTGGCAGACCTTCCGGCGCATCCGGGCCGACGGCGGTCTTTGCGGCCCAACCCAGGATGGCTCCGAACCCGAGGCCGAAGACCACCACGATCGCGCTGCACCACCACGGCGACTTGGTCGAGGTGAACTTGATTCTTTCTGCTGCCAAGACGCCCATCAGAGTGCACCGCCCATTGCTTGCTGAGTGTTCTGGTCTTCGGCTCCCGAGCCGTGATATTGCACTGTGTCTCCGGTGAGTTTCATGAATGCTTCCTCGAGCGAGCCACGCTGAGAGGCCAACTCGTGCAATGTGATTCCAGCCCGGCCGGCGAGGTCGCCGATCGCGTCGGTGGTGGAGTTCAGCACCACGAGCGAGGGCTGCAGTTCGTCGGACTTGTCCGGCTCACGCACCGTGAGGCCGGCGGTGGTCAGCACCTGGCGCAGGCCGTCGAGCTGTGGGCTGCGCACGCGTACCGAGGCCTCGGAGGCATGGTCGATGAATTCCTGCACCGAGGAATCCGAGATCAGCTTGCCGCGTCCGATGACGATGAGGTGTTCGGCCGTCTGCGCCATCTCCGAGAGCAGGTGGCTCGACACCAGGACCGTGCGGCCCTCGGCTGCCAAGCGCTGCATGAACTTTCGGATCCAGACGATGCCCTCGGGATCGAGTCCGTTGACCGGCTCGTCGAACAGCAACACCTTGGGGTCACCGAGAAGAGCGCCGGCGAGACCGAGCCGCTGCGACATGCCGAGCGAGAATCCGCCCGCATTCTTCTTCGCTACCTCGGACAGGCCCACCAGCCGCAGCACCTCGTCGACGCGGGACTTGGGGATGCCGTTGGAGGCGGCCATCCATTCCAGGTGCGCACGCGCAGACCGGTTGGGGTGCACCCACTTGGCGTCGAGCAGAGCGCCGACGGTACGCAGTGGCTGCTTCAGGTGGCTGTAGCTCTTGCCCTCGATGGTCGCCGTGCCCGAGGTGGGGCGGTCGAGCCCGAGAATCATCCGCATCGTGGTGGACTTGCCCGCACCGTTCGGTCCGAGAAAGCCGGTCACGATGCCGGGTTTGATGGTGAAGGTGAGGTTGTCGACCGCCGTCACCGCTCCGTACTGCTTGGTCAGTCCTGTCACTTCGATCATGGGACAACTGTCCCCGATCGACGGCATCTCCACATCGCCCCACAGTCGCGACTTGCATCATCCTTTTGGATGACACAGACCCTGAGACAGCTGAGGCCTGGCTGGGGCACGCGGTCGCCTGAGCGCGGCCGCAAATGCGCGCGCGTCTGCCAGATGCGCGGGGATTCGCCCTCATTTTCGCCACTATTCTGCGCGCGTTTCGCAAACGCGCTCGCGTTTGCGAAATACGCAGCACCACACAAAGGGCTGCGCCGCCGACGCAGCCGCTCATGTGAATGCAGCCGCTACATCGGTGAGCTTGCCTGCGCCCAGAATCGTTTCGGGATGCGGCCTGCATGTCGGGCCTGGTAACCCGCGGCCACCGCATGACGCATCGCCGACGCCATCAGCGCCGGGTCCTTCGCGCGGGTCACCGCGGTGGCGAGCAGCACTGCGTCGCAGCCGAGTTCCATCGCGAGGGTGGCGTCACTGGCGGTGCCGATGCCCGCGTCGAGGATCACCGGCACCCCTGCGGCCTCGACGATCATCTCGATGTTGTGCGGGTTGGCGATGCCGAGGCCGGTGCCGATGGGTGAGCCGAGCGGCATGACGGCAACGCAGCCGATGTCTTCGAGACGCTTGGCCAGTACCGGGTCGTCGGTGGTGTACGGCAGCACCTGGAAACCGTCGTCGACGAGTTGCTCTGCGGCCTTGACCAATTCGATGGCGTCGGGCAGCAGGGTTCGCTCGTCGGCGATCACTTCGAGTTTCACCCAGTCGGTCTCGAGCGCCTCGCGGCCCAGCTGCGCGGTGAGCACGGCCTCGGCCGATCCTCGACACCCCGCGGTGTTCGGCAGCGGAGCGATGTTCAACCGCCGCAGCAGATCGAGCACTCCCGTTCCACCCGCGGCGTCGACGCGGCGCATCGCGACGGTGGTCAGTTCGGTTCCCGATGCGACGAGGGCTTCCTCGAGGACGGCGAGGTTGGCCGCTCCCCCGGTGCCGGTGATGAGCCGGGACGTGAAGGTGCGATCGGCGATGGTGAGTGCGCTAGCCACCCTGCACCGCCGTGAGAACGTCGATGGTCCAACCCTTTTGGACGTCGGTGGTGTCCCATCGACTCTTGGGCAGCACGGCACCGTCGACGGCGACGGCAATCCCTTTTTCGGGCAGGCCGAGGAATTCGAGCAGCCGACGCATGGTCATGTCCTCGGTGAGCAGGTGATCCTCGCCGTTGACGGTGATCCCGATGGCAACCTGGGTCATGGTGTCCTTTCGATCTGTGAGAAGCGTTCGGGTGTGGCGGCTTTCGCCTCGGGCAGCGTCTCGCCCGATATCAGCGCGGCGACGGCGTCGGCGGTGATCGGCGCGAGCAGAATGCCGTTGCGGCCGTGGCCGGTAGCGACGATCACGTCGTCGGCGAGTCTGCCGATCAACGGCAGTCCGTCGGGGCTCATCGGTCGTAATCCTGCAGCGGTTTCGTACAGTTCGTACTCGCCGATGCTCGGCATGAGCCGTTCGGCGTCGGCGATCAGGTCTCGCACCCCCGCCACGGTGACCTGGGTGTCCTCACCGGATTCGTATTGTGTTGCGCCGACGACCAATCCGTCGCCGCGTGGCACCAGGTACACGGGTCGGCCGTGTACGGTTCCGCGGATCGTGCGGTGCGGTGGCGGTGCGGCGCTGGGCCGGCGACGCAGCCGCAGGATTTCGCCTTTCACCGGCCTGACCGGCAGTGTCGGCCACAGTGCGGCGCAGCGTGAACCGGCGGCCAGGACCACCTGATCGGCGTCGGGAATTGCGTCGACCGAGGTTGCCACGAACTCCACTCCGGCGTCGAGACATCCCTGCTCGAGCGCGGTAACCAGGGCCCGATTGTCGACGGACAGCTCGGTCGGTGCCAACAACCCGAGCCGAATGTTCTGCGCCAATGCAGGTTCGAGTTCACGCACCTGCGCGCGGCCGAGAATCTCGAGCTCGTGTCCCTGCTCGCCCACCCATTCGGCGATCGTGCGCAGGTCGGTGGCGTCGGCGGAGTCGAGGGCGACGGTCATGGATCCGGTGGCCGAGAACACCGACGGGCCGGGGAGGCGTCCGGCGAAGTCCGGCCACCGCGCCAGCGACGCGGCACCGAGCCGTAGAAGTTCGTGTTCACCGGGCCACCCCTCGGACAGTGGGGCCAGCATGCCGCCCGCGACCCACGACGCGCCTCGACCCAGCGCAGGATCGTGCACCACTACCCGGTGGCCGTCCTCCGCCAGTCGTAGTGCCGTCGACAGCCCGATGACGCCTCCGCCGATAACGACGATATGCACGCGATTCACGTCCTCACTCCCTGCGCCCGCATGATCGGGTTCAGGTATTGACGGTAAGGGCGGCGAACCCACTCTCAGCCCCACGATCCTCGGGACTCCCGCGATATGTCGGCCACTCCGTCGTCGGTCGCGGCTGCCATGAGAATACAGTTCGTTTCGTGCACCCAACTCAGACCGTCCGCAACCAGACTCCTCGCGAGCGTCTTGCGTCCGCTCGCCTCTACCTGTGTACCGATGCCAGACGCGACAAGGGCGATCTCGCGCAGTTCGCCGAGGCCGCGTTGTCCGGTGGCGTCGACATCATCCAGCTGCGCGACAAGAACTCCGCCGGTGAGCGCCAGTTCGGGCCGCTCGAGGCCAAGGACGAGCTCGCTGCGCTGGCGATTCTGCTCGCGGCCACCAAGCGCCACGGCGCCTTGCTGGCCGTCAACGACCGCGCGGATCTGGCGCTGGCGTCCGGTGCCGATGTCCTGCATCTGGGCCAGGGCGACCTGCCCGTGCACTACGCGCGCCAGATCCTCGGCCCGGATGTGGTGATCGGACGCTCGACGCAGAACCGCGCGCAGTCCTCGCTCGCCGCGATCGAGGACGGCGTCGACTACTTCGCCGTCGGGCCGGTGTGGCCGACGCCCACCAAGCCCAACCGCTCGGCCGCCGGCCTGGAAACTCTGCGGGCTACCGCGGATGCGTTGCCGGAGCGGCCGTGGTTCGCCATCGGCGGCGTCGACGCGACCAATGTGGATCAGGTTCGAGCGGCGGGAGCCGAGCGCATCGTGGTCGTTCGGGCGATCACCGAAGCACGCGATCCGCAGGCTGCTGCACGCGCGCTGGTACAGGCGCTACAGAACTGATGTCACCGGGCTGATGTCACAGAACTGACGTCACAGCCAGGCGAGCACGGCGGACGGCGAGAGCACCTGCACCGCGCCGGGCAGTCGATTCTGCAGTCCGCGGTCGGCGGTGACCAGCGCGGTCAGGTCTGTCGATCGGTGGGCCTGATCGGTGAGGGTGTCGTCGCCGGTGCCGTCAGCGAGGATCACCGGAATGCGCGGATCGTCGACAACGGCGTCGCGCGCTTGCCCTTCGAGCACGGCCTCGATGCGGGTGAGCCAGCCGTACTGGCCGCTGGGTAGTTCCACCGTGCGCGGCAGTGTCGCGGCCAGCGACGTCAACAGTGCGCCGGTCGAGCCGGCGCGGTCCTTCCACCAGCCGTCGGGCCGGGAGCCGAGGACGTTGGCGGTGTCGAGCAGCACGCGCAGCGGCTCGGTACGCAACGACGGCCAACTCGACGCGAAACCCGGATGCAGTGGCAGCTCGCCGACGATGGACTCCGGCACCCACCGCAGTTCCGTGCTCTCGCCGTTCGGGACGGTGGCCAGCGGGTGATCGGTGTCGGCGATGACCGTGGTGTACGACCAACCGCTCGGGACTGCGGCGGTGACACGCTCGCTGCGCACGCTCAACTGTTCGGCCGAAATACCGGCTTCCTCGTGCGCCTCGCGGACCGCCGCATGCTCGGTGCTCTCGTGCGAGTCGCGAGCCCCGCCCGGCAGGGCCCACGTTCCGCCCTGATGACTCCACAACGCGCGGTGCTGCAGCAACACCATCGGTTCGCCCGCATCGGAGGGCGCACGGAGCAGCAGACCGGCGGCACCGTGCTTGCCCCAGTGCCGAGAACCGTTCTCACCGATCACCCAACCGTCCCCGTCACCGCGCATGCTCCCCACCCTAGGTGAACCGCCTCGCCGTAGTGACTGTGCTGTAGTGGCTGCAGTGCGGTCCGCCTGCTTATATGCTCGATGCGTGATCGCGGCCGGCATTACTCCCTCTGCTGCCGTCCCCCCGACAACGGCACCCCACGTCGGTGCCGCTGCAGGCAAGCCACCGGTTCGATACACGATGCGCTCGACGCCTGCGCGGTTGGTCGCGATGGGTACCGCGCTGGTCGTCTTGGCGCTGACGGTCGGAAATCTCGCGTCCACGGCGGTGACCGATCGAGTCGACACTCTCGGGACACTGCTGGTGCGCACCGAGCCGTTCGCCAACTCGGCTCAGAATCTCTACGGTGCCCTGTCGGTGGCCGACGCGGCGGCCGCGTCGGCCTTCATCGCCGGTGGGCTCGAGCAACCCGAAGTACGTGACCGGTACTCGCAGGCGTTGGGTGAGGCGTCGTCGGAATTGATCGCCGCGTCCGCCGGGGTCACCGACAAGGACGAGGCCACCAGCGCGGTGCTGACGCAGATCGCTACCGGGTTGCCGGTGTACAGCGGGCTGGTCGAGACGGCGCGAGCGAACAATCGCAGCGGGAACCCGGTGGGTGCGGCATATCTCGGCGAGGCGTCGACAATGATGCAGTCCAGTCTGTTGCCGCTGGCCGAGAAGTTGTACACCGAGCAGGCCTCCCGCGTCTCGGCCGATCAGGAGAGGTTCACCAGTCCCCCGTACTTCGCGATCGGGTCGGTGGTGTTCCTGTTGCTGATGACCGGTCTCGCCCAGTGGTACCTGTCCCGGACGACGCGTCGCACACTGAATGTCGGTTTTCTCGGTGCCACGGCCGCGCTGGCGGGCTTGCTCGGGTGGATGTTGGTGGTGGGGTTGATCTCGTCGATCGCCACCGACCGCGCGATCGACCGCGGGGTGGCGCCGCTGAAGTCCTACACGACGGGGTTCATTCTGGCCCAGCAGGCCAGGGCGGACGAGACACTCGACCTGGCCCGCCGCGGTGGCAGTCAGGATTACGGACAGTCGTTCGCCGGCAACGTCTCTCGGCTCGCGGACATGTTCGAGGGCGACCCCGAGGTGACCGAGGCCCTGAACAACTGGTCGGCCTCGCATGCGCGCATCGATTCGGCGCTCGAGGTGGGCGACTTCAACGGTGCGGTGTCGATAGCGACCGGATCGGGTGATTCGGATTCGGCGGCTGCGTTCAACGCTCTCGACAGTGTGCTGGTCGACGGGATCGACAGTGCCCGAAGCGAACTACGCTCCAATATCGATCGATCGGTCTGGGTCCTGTCGGGCTTGTCCAACGGCGCGTACGTGCTCACGGTGGTGGCCTCGGTGGCGTTCGGAGTCGGCCTGTTCCCGAGGCTGCGTGAATACCTGTGAGACGCCTACTCGCCGCCGGCCTCGTCGCGACCGCCCTGCTCGTCGGATGCTCGCCGCCGGAAAGAATTGCGGCACAGAGCGATACGATGTTCACCGAACCGCCTCTGCCCGACGGAGCAACCGTCGCGGCTCGGCCCACCGAAACACCGGCGGACGACGAGTGCGCCCGCCCCACGGCCAGTCTGCGGCCGCTACCGACCGGCACCGACGCGCCACTGCCTCCGCAGCCGACCATCGATGCACTCCGAGCCAAGGGTCGCCTCGTCGTCGGCCTCGACACGGGCAGTAACCTTTTCAGCTTTCGCGACCCCATGACCGGGCAGCTGGTCGGGTTCGACGTCGACATCGCTCGGGAGATCTCACGCGACCTGTTCGGAGACCCGAACCGGTTGGACTTCCGAATTCTGACGTCCGCACAGCGCCTCGAAGCTCTGCAGGACTCGACGGTGGACATCGTGGTGAAAACCATGACGATCACGTGCGCCCGGCGTAAGGACGTCCAGTTCTCCACCGTGTACTTCCAAGCGCAGCACCGAGTTCTGGTGGTGCAGGGCTCGGGTATCCGTGGGGTCGGGGATCTGGCGGGCAAGCGGGTGTGCGCGGTGGAGGGCACCACGTCGTTGCGTCGCCTGCAGCGGGTGCAGCCGGCCGCGACCGTGGTGACGGTGCCGATGTGGTCGGATTGCCTGGTGGTACTGCAACAACGACAGGTCGACGCCATCAGCACCGACGACGCCATCCTGGCCGGACTTGCCGCACAGGACCCGTACCTCGAGATCGTCGGCGACAGTCTGAGCCCGGAACCGTACGGCGTGGGCATCAACAAGAAGAACGAGGATCTCGTGCGCTTCGTCAACGGAACGTTGGCACGCATCAGGTCCGACGGCACCTGGAACCGCATCTACAACAAGTGGCTGACGGTGCTCGGTCCCTCCCCCGGTCCACCCACCGCGTCGTACAGCGATTAGAGGCGCACGTCATGGACGAGGACGAACAGCAACCCACCGCTCCCGCGCAACGCACGCAGGCGGTGTCACGGGATCAGCTCACATCGACGGACGGCGTCGAACGCACGCAGGCGGTCTCGCGGCCGGAAGCCACGCCGACGGACGGCGTCGAACGCACGCAGGCGGTGTCCCGGTCGCCGATCGACGACCGGACCGCACCGACTCCGGGGCCGAATTCGCCGGTAGGTGAGGACAACTCGAAATCGGCAGCCGCCAAATTCACAGCCGCCAAATCCGGCATGTCGCAGAGCGCGTCCACTCGGGCCAGAACCGGTCGATCTCGGTCCGGTCGTTCCCGCAGCACCGGTATTCGGCGTCGTCTGGGCGGCGGCCTGGTGGAGGTTCCGCGGGTGGAGCCGATCGATCCGGCGACCGCGGTGATGTCGGACCCTACGGTGCCGCAGCACAAACGGTTCTGCTGGAAGTGCAACGCCAAGGTCGGGCGCAGCGAACCGGGCGAGCCCGACATCTCGGTGGGCGTGTGCCCGCACTGCGGCACCACCTTCGATTTCACGCCGCTGCTCGAGCCGGGTGATCGGGTGGTGGGCCAGTACGACGTTCAGGGCTGCATCGCGCACGGCGGTCTGGGGTGGATCTACCTGGCCATCGACCGTAACGTCAGCGACCGCTGGGTGGTGCTCAAAGGCCTACTGCATTTCGGCGACGAGGAAGCCCATGCGGTCGCGGTCGCGGAGCGTCAATTCCTCGCCGAGGTAGCGCATCCCGGCGTCGTCAAGATCTACAACTTCGTCGAACAACCCCGCGGCGACGGCACTTCCGTCGGCTTCATCGTCATGGAGTACGTGGGTGGTCGTTCGCTGCGCGACATCCTGACCGCGTGCGGCGACGACGCTCGCATGCCGGTCGAGCAGGCGCTCGCCTACGTTCTCGAAGTGCTTCCGGCACTGGGTTATCTGCATTCGATCGGGCTGGTCTACAACGATCTCAAGCCCGAGAACATCATGGTCTCCGAGGACCAGATCAAGCTGATCGACCTCGGCGCGGTCGCGGGCATCGAGGATTACGGCTACCTGTACGGCACGGTGGGGTACCAGGCACCGGAGATCGTGAAGACCGGGCCGACGGTGGCGTCGGACATCTACACCGTCGGCCGCACCCTCGCGGTGCTGACGCTGGACATGCCGTCGAAGAACGGCAAGTACCTCGACGGCCTGCCCTCCGTCGCAGAATCGGAAGTGCTGCAGCAGTTCCCGTCGCTGCATCGCCTGCTGCTTCGAGCCACCAACGCAGACCCGACGCGGCGGTTCCGGTCCGCGGACGAGTTCGCGGGGCAGGCGACCGGCGTACTGCGCGAGATCCTGGCGATCCGGACGGGCGTCGAGCGGCCCGGCCTGTCCGCGGTGTTCAGCCCGCCGCGTACGACGTTCGGTACGGAGCAGTCGGTGGGTCGTACCGATACCTACGTCGACGGCAAAGTACGCCACGAGCGCATGACGGCAGCCGAAGTGGTTGCCGCACTGCCGGTTCCCCTGGTAGATCCCAACGATCCGAGCGCTCCCCTGCTGGCTGCCGCCGTGCACGTCGAAGCTCAGCAGACTCTGGACTCGCTCCAGCATGCCAAGCGGAACGGCATCGAGCGGGTGTCGGCCGGTACGTCAGGTGCCACCGGTTCCGCGCCCGCGGGAGCGAGCCTGGAGATCACCCTCGCCGAGGTCAAGGCGCACCTCGATCTGGGCCACGTCGTGGAGGCCACCGACATCCTGTCGAAGGTGCAATCCGAGGATCACGCGGCCGACCCGTGGCGGGTGCAGTGGTACGCCGGATTGATCGCGTTGCTGCACCACGAATACGATTCTGCGTTCACGAGTTTCGACAACGTGCTCGGAGCGATGCCCGGCGAGCTCGCGCCCAAACTGGCGCTCGGTGCCACGTCGGAATTGTTGGGGCATGTCGCGCTCGGCAACGACGAGGACGCCGAGAAGTGGCGAGCCAGAGCCGAGGGACTGTACCGCGCTGTGTGGCGCACCAACAGGGGCATCGTCAGTTCGGCGTTCGGCCTGGCCCGGCAGCTGCAGCGCCGCGGTGATCAGACCGGTGCCATCGCGGCACTGGACCAGGTTCCGATCAGCTCGCGGCACTACTCGATGGCACGGATGACCAGTGTGCTGACCTTGCTGATGGATCGCTCGCGCGCCGAGCTGTCCGAGGCCGATTTCCGCTCTGCCGCACGGCGAGTGGCGCTGCTCCCCAAGGCGGAGAGCCGAGCACTGCAGATGCGCACGTTGGTCCTGGCGATGGCCCTGGACTGGATCGTCTCCGGTCACGCGTCCACCGCAGAACGCGAACCGATACTCAGCGTGCCGTTCACCGAGGACGGTTTGCGGCGCGGCACCGAGAAGGGTCTGCGGGCCCTGGCCCGCAGCGCAACCGATCGCGCGCACCGGTTCTCGTTGGTGGACCTGGCGAATGCGATCCGTCCGCGTTCGCTGTTCTAGCGATACGTCAGGAGCTAACCAGATCGTCCGTCGCTCGGGCGATCGCCAGCTCCTCGTTCGTCGGCACCACCAGCACCGTGACGGCCGAGGATTCGGCGGAGATCACGCGAGCCGACTTGCTGCGCACGGCATTACGTTCGGAGTCGATCCGAATTCCGAAGTGTTCCAGGTTCGCCAGCGCGTCGGCGCGCACGGCAGCAGCGTTCTCGCCGACTCCCGCGGTGAACGTGATGACGTCGAGCCGCCCGAGCCCGATCATGTACGCGCCGATGTACTTACGCAGCCGGTGGATGTACACGTCGTAGGCCAACCGGGCCGACGCGTCGCCGTCGTCGATGCGTTGCTGCAGTTCCCGGAAGTCGTTGACCCCGGACAGTCCGATCAGACCCGACCGGCGGTTGAGGAGAGTGTCGATGTCGTCGACACTCATCCCAGCGCTACGACGCAGATGCATGATCACGCCGGGGTCGATATCCCCACTGCGGGTGCCCATCACCAGTCCTTCGAGTGGGGTCAGACCCATCGACGTATCGACCGCCCGGCCCCCGTCGACCGCCGATGCCGACGCACCGTTGCCCAGATGCAGCACGATCTGCTTGAGATCCCCGAGATCGCGTTCCAGGAACTGCGCAACCTGCTCGGACACGTAGCGGTGCGAGGTGCCGTGAAAGCCGTAGCGCCTGATGTCGTGTTCGGCTGCGACGGCGGCGTCGATCGCGTACGTTGCAGCAGCGTCGGGCAGAGAATGGAAGAACGCCGTATCGAACACGGCAACGTGCGGCACGTTCGGCAGTTGCTTCCGCGCCACCTCGATACCGAGGACGTTGGGCGGATTGTGCAGCGGCGCAAGACTGCTCAGATCCGAGATCTGCTGAACGACAGCGTCGTCGATGATCGTGGGGCGATAGAACACCGTGCCGCCGTGCACGACGCGATGCCCGACGGCGGTGACGTCGGACCCCAGTTCGATGCCGGCGTCGGCAAGCATCTCGAACGCGAGAGCCAACCCGTCCCCGTGGTCCTCGATGTGCTGGATTCGCTCGGTGCTCTCGCCGCGGTAGTCCAGTTCGACGCGCCCGTCGGATTCACCGATGCGCTCGACGAGACCACTGGCGAGCGATTCGCCCGAATCGGGATCGACCAGTTGGAATTTGATCGAGGACGAACCCGAGTTGACGACGAGGATGCTCACGCCTGTGCCTCCTGCTGGGAGATACCCTGCGCCTGAATGGCGGTGATGGCGACGGTGTTGACGATGTCCTCGACCAGTGCCCCGCGCGAGAGGTCGTTGACGGGCTTGCGCAGGCCCTGCAGTACCGGCCCGACAGCGACGGCACCGGCGCTGCGCTGAACGGCCTTGTAGGTGTTGTTGCCGGTGTTGAGGTCGGGGAAGATGAACACCGTTGCGCGGCCTGCCACGTCGGAATCCGGCAGCTTCGATTTCGCGACCGACGGCTCGATGGCCGCGTCGTATTGAATGGGGCCCTCCACCAACAGTTCCGGGTTGCGTTCGCGCACGATGGCCGTCGCTTGCCGCACCTTGTCGACGTCGGCTCCCGAGCCGGATTCGCCGGTGGAGTACGACAGCATCGCCACTCGCGGTTCGATACCGAACTGGGCCGAGGTCTGCGCCGAGGAGATGGCGATGTCGGCCAATTGCTCGGCCGTCGGGTCCGGCACGACGGCGCAGTCGCCGTAGGCCAGTACGCGATCGGACAGACACATCAGGAAGATCGACGATACCGTCGACACGCCCTCGGTGGTCTTGATGATCTCGAACGACGGCTTGATGGTGTGCGCGGTCGTGTGCGCTGCGCCCGACACCATGCCGTCGGCAATGCCCTTGTGCACCATCATGGTTCCGAAGTAAGAGATGTCGGCCATGGTCTCGCGGGCACGCTCTATCGTCATCCCCTTGTGCTTGCGCAGTTCGGTGTACTCCTGCGCGAACTCCTCGGTGTAGTCGCAGTTCTTGGGGTCGAGGATGGTCGCCGAGTCCAGATCCACTCCCAGTTCCGATGCACGACGTCGAATGGGGCCTTCTTCGCCGAGGATCGTCAGGTCCGCGACCTGACGTTGCAGCAGCCTCCCTGCGGCCCGCAGAATCCGGTCGTCGCCGCCCTCGGGGAGCACGATGTGCTTGCGATCGGCACGCGCTCGATGAATGAGCTGGTATTCGAACATCTGCGGCGTCGTGATGGTCGGGATGGCGATATCGAGCCGCCCCAGAAGGGTTTTGGCGTCCACCCGCTGCTCCATCAGGCCCAGCGCGGTGTCGACCTTGCGCTGAGAACCGACGGCAACGCGGCCGCGCGTCTGCGCCGCAGCCGATGCGGTGTCGAAGGTTCCGAGCTCGGTCGTCAGAATCGGCAGTCTCGGTCCGAGACCTGCGACAAGACGTGCGATCGCCGGGTGCGGCTCGATTCCGCCGTTCATGATGATGCCGGCGAGAGACGGAAAACCGTCCGCCTCATGGGCATTGACGAGTGCGAGCAGTACGTCGGACCGGTCTGCCGGCGCGATGACGACGACACCTTCGGTGAGCCGCTCCAGAATGTGCTCGGCCGTCATACCGCCGACCATCACCCGCATCGCTTCTCGCTGCAGCAACGACGAGTCGCCGCTGTAGAGCGTGCCGTCCACCGCGTCGAGCAACTCCGCCATGGTCGGCGCGACGAGCAACGGGATCTCGGGAAGGCTCCACGCCGGAACGTCGACCGACGCCAATGCGTCGGTGACGGCGTCCAACTGATTTGGATCGCACCGGTTGGCCACGATCGCGGCGAGATGGGCGTGATGCTGCCGCAGTTCGGCCTGGCACAGCGCCGCCAACTGAGCGATCTCGTCGGGGGTTCGGTCGGAGCCACGCAGCGCGAGGAGCACGGGGGCACCGAGATTGACCGCGATGCGCGCATTGAAGCCGAGTTCACTCGGGCTGCCGACGTCGGTGTAATCGCTACCCACGATCACCACGGCGTCGCACTGCGCAGCTACCTCGTGATACCGACTGACGATCTCGCTCAGCGCCGCATCCTGATCGGAATGCACCTGCTCGTAAGTGACCCCGAGAGACTGCTCGTAACTCAGATCGGCGGTCGTGTGCTCGACGAGCAATTCGAGAATGTAATCCGGCTCCTCCGTCGAGCGAGCGATAGGCCGAAACACACCGACCCGGGCCGTCGTCGCGGCGAGCATCTGCAGCACACCCAATGCAATCGTGGACTTGCCGGAGTCGCCTTCCGGTGACGCGACATAAATACTCGAGGGATACATGTCAGCCGTCTCGGCACCGGTGGACTCAGCCATGCCCGCCAGCTTAATGGTTGGGGTGTTGACACCGAGCACAGTCGGGTTGTCCCATGAGCCATGGCCGAATCACCGTTTCCGGATGTTCGCTGGGGCAGCGAGACATTGTTCATCCGCAAGCCCGCCGTCAAGTTCGCGTCGACCAAGCCCGGTTCGTGGGTGATCAGGAACCTCGCAGGCGTCGACCGCTGGTTGTTGACCAAGTCGAACGGCCGATTCACCGTCCTCGGACCGATCGCCGCTCCGGTGGTGTTGTTGACCACCACCGGACGCAAATCCGGTAAGCCGAGGACGAGTCCGCTGTTGTACTACCGGGAGGGTGATCGGATCTTCGTCGTGGGATCCAATTTCGGCCAACAACACCATCCGGCATGGACGTCGAATCTTCTGGCCGATCCGAAGGCCGTCGTCACTATCGGCGGCAGGAAGATACCGGTCACCGCCACCCGAATCACCGGCGACGAGAAGGCGCGTATCTACCGACAGTTCGACGCGATGGTCGAGGTCTACGGCGAGTACGAAACAAGGACCGACCGAGACATGCGATTGTTCGCACTCTCGGCCGATCCCCGCACTTCGACGTAACTAGCCGAACTTGCGCAGGCGCGGTGCCAGATCCTTCTCGAACAGCTCGAGGAAACGCTTCTGGTCGTGTCCGGGCGCGTGGAACACCAGGTGGTTCAGGCCGGCGTCGGTGTACTGCTTGACCTTCTCGACGGCCTCGTCCGGGTCCGAAGCCACGATCCAACGCTTGGCGACCTGCTCGATCGGCAGCTCGTCGGCGGCTTTCTCCATCTCCATCGGGTCGTCGATGGAGTGCTTCTGCTCCGGCGTCAGCGACAGCGGAGCCCAGAAACGGCAATTCTCCAGTGCCAGTTCGGGATCGGTGTCGTAGCTGATCTTGATCTCGATCATCTTGTCGATCTCGCCGCCGTCACGCTCTGCCTTGCCTGCACCCTCTTCGACAGCCGGGAGGAGCTTGTCGGTGTAGAGCTCCATGCCCTTGCCCGACGTGCAGATGAAGCCGTCACCCGCGCGTCCCGCATACCGCGCGACGACGGGTCCGCCGGCCGCGATGTAGACGGGGATGCCGCCCTCGGGGACGTCGTAGATCGACGCGCCCTTGGTCGTGTAGTACTCACCCTCGAAGTCGACGCGATCTCCCAGCCACAGCTCGCGCATCAAGCGAACCGACTCCCGCAGTCGTGCGAAACGCTCCTTGAACTCCGGCCATTCGCCGGTGAACCCGGTGGCGATCTCGTTGAGCGCCTCACCGGTTCCCACTCCGAGCATGATGCGTCCGGGGTAGAGGCAGCCCATCGTGGCGAACGCCTGCGCGATGACCGACGGGTTGTAACGGAACGTCGGCGTGAGCACCGAGGTACCGAGCTGGATCGTCTTCGTGCGCTCGCCGACGGCCGTCATCCAGGCCAGCGAGAACGGGGCGTGACCGCCCTCGTGACGCCACGGTTGAAAGTGGTCACTGACAGTCGCGGAGTCCATACCGTGTTGCTCGGCGAGAACACCGAGTTCGACGAGCTCCCGCGGCCCGAACTGCTCCGCCGATGCCTTGTACCCGAGCTTGAGACCCTGCGCCACGCCGAACTCCTGTCGTTGGTCGTCTAGTACTCCGATTGTGCACCTGTGGCGATTGGCGGTGTGCTACTGGATCCCCAGAACAGTGACCACCGCAGCCAATACTGCTACTGCGCCAATGCCGACCGCGAAGATCCACAGGTCCCGGGACTCGGGCATGGGCGCTCCGCTCTCGAGGGCGGCGCGCACTCGCATCCATCGCCGCAGTCCGATGACGGGTGCGGCGGCCGCGAGGCCGATGAGAATCAGACCCAGTGCAGTGCGAACCCAGCCGGTGCTGAATCCTGGAACCAGGTGGACGATTGCGATCCCGCCGGCGAGCAACCCGAGCGAGGTTCTCAGCCAGGCAAGAAAGGTGCGTTCACTGGCGAGGGTGAACCGTTCGTCGGGGCGCGTCACGCTGGAGCGGTGATGCGTTCGCGGATGAGTCGGGCAACGAGTTCAGGATCGTCGGGGGTGAAGACCGGCGAGATGCGGCGGATGGTGAGCACCACTGCAGTGTCCTTCTTCGGACGCATGACGTCCAGCGGAAGCCACTGGTCGATCCACGGCGCTCCCCACAATCGCCACCGACCGTTCCAGTTACCGAGAACGGCGGTGTCGACGGCGCGAATGTCGCAGTAGGGGACGAACTTCTCGATCGCGAACGGAAAGTAGTAGTGCCGCAACGTGACCCCGCTGTCGTCCACGCGCACGAGACCGTCGTCGTAGTGGACCGTGGATGTTGTTCGCATAGTTAACGGTAGGCCTGCTCTGCACGCTCTCGCAACCGTGATCTCGAAACCTGTCGGTGGGTCGAGATACTCTTTCTTCAGTTCGAACGCATGTTCTGAACTGGGGGTCACCGGGGGGTGAAAAAAATGGCTGCACCAGTGGTGTCGTTGGATGCGTTGATCGCTGCCGCGCGGGAAGAGAATCGGCATGCGGCCCGAAAGATCGCTGCCTGCTCCGACTTCCACCTCACCTGCATCGCGCAGGATGCGAATCATCGGCAGTACAGCCGGTACGGACGCACCGAGATGGCAGTCGCGTTGAGCTGCTCCGCCACCGTCGCGGAGGCGTACGTGTCCGTCGGCGTGGCACTGCACACCCGGCTTCCTTTGCTGAAAACCGCATTCGAGGCCGGCGACATCGACCTCCCCCGCGTAACCCACTCACCGACCGAGCCCTGATCTACCGGCCCGAAGCCCTCACCACCGTCAACAACCTCCAATGCCTCTGCGAATACCACCACAGCGTCAAAACCGCCGGCTACTGGAAAGCCGTCATGCTCCCCGGTGGCGCGGTTCTATGGACCTCCACCTCGAAAACCACCCGAATCACCCTGCCCGCCAACGGAACCACAGTACCCATCATCGGCAACGACCTCCGGCCACACACCCCCACCCAACCCAGACGATCAGGCGTCATCGCCTACCCCGACCCACCAGACAACCCGACCCCCGAACCAGAACCGACCAACGAAGAAGACGAGGAGCCGCCATTCTGACCTCAGACGTCGGCCGCTCGTTCCGGTGTTCTCACCAGCGTCAGCTGCGAGGTCTGGCGCAGCGAGAATCCGATGGAGAGGTACAGCTCGATAGCGCGGATGTTCGTCGCGGCGGCATGCAGGAACGGCTCGTCGCCTCGGGCCCTGATGCCGTGACCGACCGCGCGGACCAGCTCGGTGGCCAAGCCCTGTCCGCGATGAGCCGGGTCGGTACACACTGCGCTGATCTCGGTCCACCCCGGCGGACGCATGCGCTCCCCTGCCATCGCGATCAGAGCGCCGCCCCGTCGGATACCGAGATACGTGCCGAGTTCGCGGGTGCGAGGAAGGAACGGGCCCGGCTCGGTGCGTCGCACGAGATCGAGCATCTCGGGCACGTCGTCGGCTGTCAGTTCTACCGCCTCGGCCAACGGCCGGGTCTCCAGTTCAGTGCCCACGAGTTGAACGATCCCGAAGCTGTCGACCACGGACCACCCCTCGGGCACATCCAGCACCGGCCCCCGCAATCCCACGATGCTTCGCGGCCCGAACAGCACTGCGATGTCGTCCCAGTCCCGTGGCTGCAGAACGTCGGGATGCGCCAGAAAGGGCGAGACCTGGGGATCAGCACGAATCACTCGGCCGCGCGTGATCGCAAACCGCGACAGCGGACCACCGAGGGAGGTACGAATGGGATCGTCGAGAGGGTGAACAGACACGTCGGTCAGCGTCCCATGTCGGGCTCGGTCAGTTGCTCACGACCCACTCCGTCACCAATACTTATACCGGTATAGTTATTCGCATCGAACCGAAAGGCATTCCGTGATCGAAATCCTGCCCCCGAGCAAGATTCCCCTTGCCCGTGAAACCGGTGCACTCGTCGCCGAAATTCTCGAGACCGTCCGCGAACGTGCGACCGTCGGCACCAATCTGCTCGAGATCGACGAATGGTCCAAGGACATCATCCTCGGGGCGGGGGCGACGTCGTGCTACGTCGACTACGCGCCGTCCTTCGGGCGCGGACCGTTCGGCCACTACATCTGCACGTCGGTCAACGACGCTGTGCTGCACGGTTTACCGCACGACTACAACCTGGCCGACGGCGATCTGCTGACGCTCGATCTTGCCGTCATCCTCGGCGGCGTGGCATCGGACTCGGCCATCAGTTTCGTCGTCGGTGAGAACAAGCCGGCAGAGAGCCTGGCGATGATCGATGCCACCGAACGAGCGTTGACCGCCGGCATCGCCGCGGCACGTCCGGGCAACAAGATCGGCGATATCTCTCACGCCATCGGGACGGTTCTTCGCGAAGCCGGTTATCCCATCAACGTTCAGTTCGGTGGTCATGGAATCGGGTCGACGATGCATCAGGATCCGCACGTATCCAATACCGGCAGGCCCGGCCGCGGCTACGGCCTTCGCCCCGGCCTGATGTTGGCGCTCGAGCCCTGGGTGATGGCGGATACCGACGAGCTCGTCACCGACCCCGACGGGTGGACATTGCGCAGCACCACCGGCTGCCGCACCGCGCACAGCGAACACACCGTCGTCATCACCGACAGCGGGGCCGAAATCATGACCCTACGTTCGTGATTCTGCGTCGGTAGTGAGTTACAAACGCTTCTCGAAGGTGTTGGAGAACGGCAGCAGTTCGTACGGCGGAAACACCGGGATGCGGGTGTAGCCGCTCTTCTCGTACAGCCGCACCGCGTCGGGCTGACGATCACCGGTCTGCAGAATCAAGCGTCGCAATCCCTGGTCGCGGGCCGCATTCTCGGACGCCTGCAGCAGCGCGGTGGAGACTCCCGACCCACGGTGATCAGGATGAACGAACATTCGCTTCAGTTCGAGGTCGGGGCCGTTCCACCGCAGAGCGGCATGTCCGACGGCCTGCTCGACGTTCTGCGCATCGCACCGATAGACGACGAACGTGCGATGCACGTCGCCTTCGTCCACGGCATTGGCCTGCGTCTTCGCCATCAAGGCCGCTCGGTCCGCGTATCGGGGACCCACCTCCGATGCCATTGCGGCACGGAGCGATTCGGCGTCGGGATGGTTCCAGTCGACGGCGCGGGTGACGAGGTCGGTTCGGGACTGCGCTACATCGGTCACGCTCGATCGGACCACGCGCTACGGGCCGCCGTCAACCGCTGCAATCACGGTGAGTTTATTGCTGGTGCGGCCAGTCGTCGTCGTGCACTGTGACAGCGTGAACACGAACTGTCGCTGCCCACGCTGACCATCCGACCTCCCCACCGTCGACAGCACTTGTCACAGTCGACAGCACTCGTCACAGGAGCCACAGCCATGAGCACCGAAGCGACCGTCGTTCTTCGCATCTCCGATTCCGGGACGTCATCCTTGCAGGGATTGACCCGACCGCAGTTGCACGCCCTCGCCGATGCTCTCCGCGTCGCCGCAAAAAGCTATGCACCACATGCCAAGATCCTGACGCGTTTCGACGTCCGGGTGAACGAACTCAACGCTCCCCTTGTCATCGACCTACCCGCGCGCGATGTGGTTCTCGCCGGCAAGAGCGTTCGGTTCAGCCACACCGAGTTCGAGATCTTCGCCTATCTCGCCCAGCATCCTCGTGTCGTCGTGAACAGATCCGAGCTGAGTGACTCGAACGGCGGCCGCAGTGTCGACGTCCATCTCTCCAGGGTGCGAACCAAACTCGGGCAGTACGGCCGACTGATCACGACGGTCCGCGGCACCGGCTACCGATTCGACCCCGAGCCCGGAATTCGCGTCATCACCGAGCCGTCGGTGCTGCGCAGCGCCTGAGATCAGTTACACGACTACCGCGTCAGTGCTGCTGTTCGACGTCGACGGTTCCGACGTACCACCACGAACACGAGCAACGCGACCAGAACCACCGCGATGATCGCGCCCAGTGCCGTCGCGCCGCGGAAGCCGGGTGCGCTGGTATCGAGGGTGCGTTCGCCGGCGTGGGCGGCATTGCTGGTACCCAGAACGATGGTGAGAGTCAGCAGGTTCGGGATGGCGGTGACGACTGCGAGAATCACCGATCCGATCGCCAACTGCTTTCCCGCCCTACCCTTTCGGACCGACCACGCACTCCAGAAGAACATCAGTGGCGCGAACGTGCAGACGATTCCGAACAGCAGGCCCCACAGAATTCCCTTGGTGAACGTGCGATCCGCCAGGCTCTCGACGCGCAGGCTCCACCACCGCGGCAGGAACGCCGCCAGAACGAAGTAAGCGATCAACAGAAGAACGACGCCGGCACCGAGCAGGATGCCGCGCCGCTTCCAATTCGCCGAGTTGGTCGACGGTGCAGGCGTGGTCGGGTCAGCAGTCATAGGCCCATGGTAGAGCGTCGAACACCTCGTACGACCTCACCCGAGACCTGATCGTTAGATGGGGATGTGCCCAGCCCGCTACGACGCCCGTGCACGCTCCGAAGCATCGTCACCGTCGAGGCCCAGGTGTCCCCGCAACGTCGTCGAGGTGTATTCGGTACGGAACACCCCTCGCTCCTGCAATGCCGGGACCAATTTGTCGACCAGATCGCCGATGGCGTCACGCAGGTGATACGGGTTGATGTTGAAGCCGTCGACCACACGGTGACGCACGAGGTCTGCCCAGTGGTCTGCCACTGCCGCAGGGGTTCCCGAGTGGAAGCGCGACGCCGGCGACACTTCGAGCACCAACTCTCGGATGGACAGCCCTTTCTCTTCCGAGAGGGCTCGCCATTGCGCGATCTGAGTCAGTTTGCCGGTCCGAGCGTCGATGGACAGCGTGCCGCGTGACGGATCCAGCTCGGCGTCCACCGGATCGATGTCGGGTAGTGGGCCCTCCGGGTCGTACGCCGAGAGGTCCTTGCCCCAGTAGTGCTCGAGAAAGGCGATGGCTCGAACACCGTTGTGCGCGTTGGATCGAAGCCACCGAACCTTTTCTTCGGCCTCGGCTTCGGTATCACCGAGTACGACGGTCACCCCGGGCAAGATCTTCACGGCATCGGCCGGTCGGCCGTAGGCAACCGTCCGGGCACGTAGATCTCTGGCGTAGGCCACCGCTGCGTCGTAGGCGTTGTTGGCCGAGAACACGACGTCGGCGTGCCGGGCTGCGAGGTCCCGTCCTCCCGGCGAATCGCCGGCCTGGAACAGCACCGGCCCACCTTGCACACTGGACCGAACGTTGGGTGCCGCAACCGCTTCGAGCAGATCGGTGTGGAACTCCACAGGAGAACCTGCCCAATACTGCTTCGCCAGTTCGACCACCTGGGTGGCGCGCTCGTAACGGCGTTCGTGCTCCAACCACCCTCCGCGCCTGAAGTTTTCACCCGTCCAGGCGTTGTCGGTGGTGACGATGTTCCATCCGGCGCGCCCGTCCGACAGCGCGTCCAGGCTGGCCAAACGACGAGCCAACTCCACCGGGATGCTGTACGTGGTGTTCTGGGTCGCGACAAGTCCGATGCGCTCGGTCACCGACGCCAGAGCCGCCAGTTGCGTGATGGCGTCGGGCCTGCCGGCGATGTCGGTGGAGAGAATGTCGCCACGGTTCTCTCGGATACGTTGACCGTCCCCGAGAAAGAACGCGTCGAACAAACCGCGTTCGAGTGTGACGGCGACCTCGACGAACGTGTCGGTGGCCACTTGATCGGGGGCGTGCGAATCCTCCCAGACCGTCTGCGCGCCGATCCCTGGATAGAACACGCCCAGATGAATCTGCGCGTTCGGGTCGAACGGTGCGCCGGTGTCCGGGTGATGGTCGATGATGCCCATGACAGCTCTTCTCTACTCGTGCGCAGCCGCGGCGTAGCGGCTGACCGGACGCGGCAACCCCAGGTTCTCCCGCAGCGACAGTCCCGGCGTCGGCCGACGAATCAGATGTGCCGGTACCGCAAGCTCTTTCAACGCCGCACCACCGAGGTGCAGCCGGACGCCGTCGACGACACCGGCGAGGGCCTCGGCCTTCGACAGGTGGTCGATATCGGCGAACACCAGCGCGGCTCCGTCGCGGCGAGCGGTGTCGGCCTGCTCGCCGATGCCGTCCCCGCGTACGAGTGCGACATCGAGCAGATCGGTGACTCCCAGGTCGGCGTCGCCGATGACGACGACCTGCCCCTGCGGCGGACGAGGAGTGATCAGTGGCCCTACGACGTCGAAGAATTCGCCCTCGAACCGCACGTGATGCACGCGAGCGGGATCGAGATACCGGCCGGACTCCGCGTCTCGAACGACGGCGTCGTCTTCCCAAGAATCCCACAGCCGCCGCGCCACGTCGATGACGTCCCGCACTTCGGCGGTGGTCTCGGAGCGGACCTCGGATCCGACAGCCGCGTGAGTGTCCGCGCTGTTGTCGACACCGACCACCCAGGCCCCGCGGCCGTGCGAGGCGTGGTCCACACTCGCGAGTTGTGTTGCGAGAAAGAACGGTTCGGTCGTCAGAGTGTGGACCGTGGGAGCCAGGCCGAGGGTGGACGTGGTGGAGGCGACGAATGCCGCACGAGTACCTGCATCGAGGCGCTCGCGTGAGGAGACCAGCGAATCACCGAAGGTGACGAGGGTGAAGCCGGCGCGTTCGGCGGCGGCCGCGTTCTCCTTCAGGAGCGCAGGTGTCTCGTCGAACCCGTCGAGTTCGACGGCGAAGTACAACGTCTCGGTCATCCTCGGTTCAGCCCTTCGCACTCGTCGTGTTCCTGCGTCCTCTGTACCGACGATCTTCACCGGACGGCTCAACCACGAGTTCCGAAGTCCAGCGCCGCGGCGGTGCAGGCAGGCTGAGCTCCGAGTCGATCGATCAACGCCGCCGCCAGTGCTTTCAGCCAGGTCATACGTGGACCCTAGGTTCATCCGCTGTAGAGCACACCCGTTGCGATCACGCTGATTCGAACGACGTAGACGCCGGTACGTAGACGCGCAGTGTCAGCACGAGGTCACCGCTCTCGCGGGCCCGGACCACCTCTCTACTGTCACCGATCAGGTCGTGCGACCTACGTCGACCTCCACGAGGACCCGGTTTCACGCTCGAAGACCGGCCGCACATCCACGGTGTCATAGACGATGGACAGTGCAGAAATGCGTCCGTCCTCGTCGAGTTCGGCGACGTCGACCACGTCGAACGGGGCCGCCACACCCGAGGGCAGTCTCCAGTCGAAATGAAACCAGAACGTGACGAGTCGAGCGCCTTCGGACGTACGACCTTCGGCGACGCCCTTCGAGGTCAGCGTCGCACCCGAGGTGTCCGCGAAAAGCGCGCGATAGAAGTCGGATGCGGGCGTCGGTCCGTACAGCGGCGAGTGCACAACCGCACCGGGTGCGAACAGAGTCAGGACCGCATCGACGTCGACCCGTCGAAGTGCATCGAGGTACTGCTCGACCAAGTGGTCCGCGGACGAGTTCATGAAGCAAGAGTAGCCGACCGCCAGGACGCAAGACATTCGCTCACCGTGATTTTTTGCCCCTGCAGCAACGACTTTCGGCGTGTGCATACTTCTCGTAGTGGGACAGTGTCAGATGGAGGGCCGCCGGTGAAATCGTTCACTATCGCCATTGTGGGTGCGGGTCCGCGCGGCACCGGCGTACTCGAACGACTGCTGGCGCGCCGGTCCGATGCGGAGCTGCACATCCACGTCGTCGATCCGTTCCCTCCGGGGGCCGGTCGCATCTGGCGTAGCAGTCAACCACCGCTGCTGTGGATGAATTCGGTGGCCGCCGACGTCACCATGTTCACCGACGACACCACCGTCGTCGACGGTCCGATCCGCCCCGGTCCGACGCTGGCGCAGTGGGTTCTGGAACATGCCCACACCCTGCGCCAGGACCTCGAATTGCGCGACGAACTGCGCGATTTCGGTCCGCATTCCTTCGCGTCGCGGACTTTACAGAGTCGCTACCTCAGCTGGGTGTTCGAGCACGCCGTTGCCGACACCGACACGCACGTTCACGTTCATCGAGCACGGGTGACGGACCTGACCGCCGACCAGGTACTGCTACTCGACGACGGGTCGACCATCCGCGCCGATGCCGTGCTCTTGGCCCAGGGGCATCCCGATGCGCTTGCATCGCACCGTGAATCACAGCTCGATGAGTTCTCCCGAACCCATGGGCTGACGTACATCGGCCCCGGATACACCGCAGATCTGGATCCCAGCCGAGTGCCTGCGGGAGAACCGGTGCTGGTTGCCGGGCTCGGATTGGCATTCATCGACTGGATGGTGTTGCTCGCGGAAACTCGCGATGGATCGTTCGCCCGCAACGCGGACGGCGTGCTCGAGTACACCGCCTCCGGCCGCGAACCGATTCTCTATGCAGGTTCGCGGCGCGGAGTTCCGTATCACGCGAAGATCTCCTACCATATCGCCGCGGCGCGCCCGCCCCTCCCGAAGTTCTTCACCGCCGACGCCTTCCCCGGCCACGGCCCCCTGCACTTCCGCGACGAAATCTGGCCGCTCGCATCCAAAGAACTGGCCTGGGCTCATTACTACGAGCTGTTCACGGCCCACCCCGAGCGAACAGTCGGCTCCTGGCCGGAGTTCGAGATCGGATTCAGTGAAATCATCTGGAACTCCCCAGAACTCACCGTCTTCGTGGAGCAATTCGTTCCGAAGGACGAGGACCGCATCGATCTGGCACGGCTCGATAAACCCTTTGCCGGACGGCGTTTCGATGGACTCGACGAGGTACGTACCGAGCTGCAGACCTACATCGAGACCGACCTTCGTCGTCGAGCAGATCCCTACTACAGCTCGGATGCCGCCGTCTTCTCGGCGCTGCTCTCGGTGTACATGACCATCGGAGAGTTGTTGCGACGCGG
Source organism: Rhodococcus sp. 3258 (assembly GCF_031456475.1). Taxonomy (NCBI): domain Bacteria; kingdom Bacillati; phylum Actinomycetota; class Actinomycetes; order Mycobacteriales; family Nocardiaceae; genus Rhodococcus; species Rhodococcus sp. 3258. The sequence goes on along the minus strand of NZ_JAVDUT010000005.1, from coordinate 442,830 downwards.
GCGCATTCCGGCGCAGTCGGTCGCCGGCGATGTGGAAGGGTGGCTGCACTCGTTCTTCAGTTTCATCGCGAGCGGTCCGCCACCGGAACGACTCGAACAACTCCTGGCCCTCAGCCGGGCGAACATCGTTCACTTCCTCGGCCCCGATGTCACCTTCTCCCCGGAGAACGGATCGTTCGTCGCCCGTAGCTCTGCACACGATGTGGTGGTGCACGCCGACACTCTGATCGACGCGCGCTTACCCGTCGCATCGATCGCCGCCGCCGGTGACGAATTGCTACGCACCCTCCATGCGCGCGGCGACATCACCGACATCCGCGCCACCGAGCACAGCGCGGCGAAAGTAGCAGTCGACGGGCGCTCTCGATTGATCACCGCGTCGGGAGAGGTTGCCGAGAACCGCTACGCGGTGGGTCCGTGGGTCGCCGGGCACACGTGGTCGAGCGCCTTTCCGCGGCCGAGGACCAACGCCGGCTTCTTCCGACACAACGACCAGCTCGCGGCAGAACTACTGCGGCACAGCCGCTGAACCGTCGGTCGGCCGAACAACGGACCGGATCACGGCGCGATGCGCAGTCCGGCGATCAGCACCCGCGCCATCTTGCGCGGGTCGTAGCGGCTGTCCGTGGCACCGATGCACAGGTTGCCGACCGCCCGCATCAACTCCAATGCGGTCTGCCCCGGGGCGATCTCCCCCGAGTCCACAGCGGCGTCGAGCAATGACTCGCACACCGGAACCAGCCGGTTCAGGAAGTAGCTGTGCAAGGTCTCGAATCCGGCGCTGTCCGACTGCATGGCCTCGGCCAGACCGTGTTTGGTGACCAGGAAGTCGACGAACCGATCGATCCAGAGCACCAACGCCGCGTGCGGTGATTCGCGGCCGGCGAGAAGCTCCTGACCGGCGACGGCGCAGGCCTCCACCTGATGTCGGAAGACGGCGACGACGAGGTCGCCCCGCGTCGGGAAGTGCCGGTAGATGGTTCCCACGCCGACGCCGGCCCGCCTGGCGATATCGCGCACCGGCACTTCTACTCCCGACTCGACGAACGCAGCCGCCGCCGCGTCGAGCAGGGTCGCTTCGTTGCGCCTCGCATCCGCCCGCTTTCTGGGCTGCTCGGCTTCGGCCTCGGTCACTGTTCCTCCAGCCATCGACATACGGAACAACGTTCCGTATGTTTGTTTACGGAACGTTGTTCCGCTTACTCGCAGAGTAACCCCTCCAGAGGCCACAAGGAGATCCCCATGCAGTACCGCACACTGGGACGCACCGGCGTCCAGGTCAGCACTCTCTCGCTCGGCGCGATGAACTTCGGTGCCATCGGACGCACCACGCAAGACGAGGCAACCGCGATCGTCGACGCCGCACTCGAGGGCGGTATCGACCTCATCGACACCGCGGACATGTACAGCCAGGGACAATCCGAGGAAATGGTCGGCAAGGCGATCCAAGGTCGGCGCGAGAACATCGTGCTGGCCACCAAAGTGTTCAACCCCATGGGCGACGAACGCAATCATCAGGGCAGCTCCCGCCGCTGGATCGTCACCGAACTGGAGAACAGTCTGCGCCGACTCGGTACCGATCACGTCGACCTCTACCAGATACACCGCTGGGACCCCACCACGAGCGACGAAGAAACCCTCTCGGCGCTGACAGATCTGCAGCGTGCCGGGAAAATTCGATACTTCGGCTCCTCCACCTACCCGGCTTACCGAATCGTGCAGGCGCAGTGGACCGCACGGGAGCACCGCCTCGGGCGGTTCGTCACCGAGCAGCCGCCGTACTCGATCCTGCAGCGCGGCATCGAATCCCACGTCCTCCCGGTCGCGCAGGAGTACGGAATGGGCGTGCTCGCGTGGAGTCCCCTGGCGGGCGGCTTCCTCTCCGGAGCCATCCGGGCCGGGCGAGAGGCCACCACCAACCGCGCGGCGATGATGCCCGAGCGATTCGGCACGGACACTCCCACGGGACGGGCCAAACTCGACGCCGTCGAGAAACTGGTCGGCGTTGCCGACGAAGCCGGACTGACACTGATCCAACTCGCACTCGGTTTCGTGACGGCTCATCCGGGAGTCACCAGCGCGATCGTCGGGCCGCGTACCGTCGAGCACCTACACTCGCAGCTCGCTGCCGCCGACACCGTCCTCCCGGCCGATGTCCTCGACAGAATCGACGAGATCGTGGCTCCAGGAGTCGATCTCGCGCCGGACGACAAGTTCGACACTCCGCCGGCACTGCTCGACGCCTCCCTGCGGAGACGCTGACATGGTCAGCTACGGGATCATGACCCCTCCCCAGAACGTCTCCTACGCCGACCTGCTCCGGGTGTGGCGCGAGGCAGACGGCATTCCGGAAATCGAGCACGCGTGGCTGTTCGATCACCTCATGCCCATCGGCGGTGACCTCGACGGCCCGATCTTCGAAGGCTGGACCATGCTGTCCGCATTGGCCGCTCGTACCGAGCGGTTGCGATTGGGAATCATGGTCACCAGCAACCGCATTCGTCCACCCGCGATCCTCGCGAAGATCGCCACTACGGTCGACGCTGTCTCGCACGGGCGGCTGGACTTCGGCATCGGTGCCGGATCACGGCCGAGCGTGCCGATGGCGAGACGGGAGTACGACGGGAGCGGGCTGCCCTACAGCGACGCTGCGAACGCTGTTGCGCGACTGGGTGAATCGATCACGGTGATTCGTAGGCTCTGGACCGAGAGCGAACCCTTCGACTTTCACGGCAGCCACGTCGACCTCGTCGGGGCGTTCCAGAATCCGAAACCGATTCAGCGACCGGGCCCGCCGATCGTGATCGGCGGCCGGGCGGCAGGAGTGCTGCGCCTCGTCGCCGAACACGCCGACGTATGGAACATTCCCGGTGGGGACCTGGCCGACGCACTGGACAGAGGCAGACTACTCGACCGGTACTGCGCCGAGATCGGGCGCGATCCAGGGGCGATCACCCGATCGATCGCTCTCGGGGTGTCGTTCGAAGAACCCGAGAGGTTGAGAAACGACATCGGCGACGCGGTGGCCGCCGGATTCGATCATGTCGTTCTCATCCTCCCCGGCCCCTATCCCGACGGCATCGCGCAGAGAGTGACCGAGGAGTTCATCGGTCCGAGTACGAGCTCGTGAAGCGTTCTGAGCCCCCGGTACTCGTCAAGGAATCAGGATGAACTTGCCGCGCGGGTGCGTCGACTGCAGCTCGGCGTGTGCTCTCGCCGCATCGGCGAGGGGAAACGTCTTGGCAACCATGACCTCGAATACGCCTGCACCCGCCTGCTCCAACAGCACCGGGGATGCGAGGCGTCGACGCTCCATACTCACCGGCCCACCGACGGTGAGGAACCCGTCTGCCGAAGCTCGCCCGAAGGCGGCCGTGCTGACCAATCTCGCTCTGTCCGGTAGTAATTCGAGAGAGACGTCGACGGCCTCCTCGGTGCCCACCGTGTCGATTGCCGCATCCACCCCATTCGGTGCGGCTGCTCGTACCCGGTCGATCAGTCCGTCGCCGTATTCGACGGGCTCGACACCGTAGGACCGAAGCGCGTCGTGGTTCTGTTGGCGCGCAGTCCCGATGACGGTGGCCCCGCGCTCCAGAGCGAGCTGAGCCACCACGGACCCGACGCCGCCTGCCGCTCCATGCACGAGAACAGTGTCTCCGCTCGTGACATCGACGGATTCGAGTGCGTCGTAGGCCGTTCCAGCCACGGCGAGTACTCCCGCAGCAACGTTCCAGTCCAACGCTTCCGGCTTCTGGAACACGAACCGCGCAGGAACCAGAATCCTCTCGGCGTACGTACCGTTCTGGCCGGAGACAACCACCGCGTCGCCGACGGCGACAGGACCGACCGGGCCCTCGACGGTTCCTCCGACCGCCACCACGATGCCCGACGCCTCGCTGCCCAACGCAATCGGAAGCTTCGACCCGTCGGTACCGAAGGCGCCGCTGTAGCTCTTGTAGTCGAAGGGGTTGACGCCGATCGCCTTGACCTCGACCAGAACCTGGCCCTCGGACGGTTCAGGCAGCTCTCGTTCGACGATCTCGATGACGTCCGGTCCACCGTAGGACGCTGCAACTGCAACTCGTGTCATGCGCGGTACAACGGTCACCACGACGCAAATGTTCCGCTCAGATCCGCAGGCGCGGCAGTCCCCATTCCCTACCGAGCAATTCGTACGAGCGCAGCCGGTCCGCATGGTCGTATGTGACCGAGGTGAGCACGAGTTCGTCCGCATCGGTCGCTTCCTGCAGGGCGTCGAGCTTCACCGCGACCGTCGCCGCAGATCCGACGATCTGAGTGTCCACTCGATCAGCGACGAGCTCGTATTGCTCGCCGGTCAGCGGTGCCACGTTCTTCGGATCCGGGTACTCGATCGCACCTCGACCGCTGCGAATGCTGTGCACCCATTGCGGGAAAGACGCTGCCAGCTCACGGGCCTGCGAATCCGTTTCTGCAACAACCACATCGGCCGACACCGCCACGTACGGCGAGGACAACCCGGCCGACGGCACGAAAGCACGGCGATACTCGTCGATCGCCTCGAGAGTCGTCCCCGGGCTGAAGTGATAACTCGCCGCGAACGGCAGACCGCGGGCACCGGCCTCACGGGCAGTCGGCCCAGCGCTGCTGCCGAACAGCCACAGCGCCACATCGGCCCCGACACCCGGGCGTGCCGTCAACGGCACCCCGTCGCGCTCGTAGCTACCGGCAAGCAGCGCAACAAGGTCGTCGAGTTGATCGACGAATTCCGGGACCTCAGCGTGTGGCTGCTGCAGCGCAGCCAGAGACGCAGCCAGCAGCGAGGTTTTTCGCGGGGTCGCCGCAGCGGGCGCCACTGGGAACAGTCCACCGGGTTCCGATGACACCGCGTGCTCGGGCGCAGCCCGCTGTGCACCGGTCAGGGCTGCTGCTCTGCGCTGCCCGGACCTACCCACACCAAGATCGATACGACCCGGATACAGCGCGTCCACCGTTCCGAAGGACTCCACAACGGCAGCAGCTGTCGTGAAACCGAGCTGGACCGCAGCCGATCCGACACGAATGCGGTTGGTGGCAGCCGCAATCAAACCCACCAGTACCGCAGGCGCAGAACTGGCCGCAGCGACGAAGTGATGCTCGGCAACCCAGTAGCGCTCGTAGCCCCACTCTTCGGCCTGTCGTGCCAGATCGAGCGAATTCCGGAGCGCCTGAGCAGTGCTCGACCCAGCGCTGATCGGTGCCAGGTCGAGAACGGACAGCGGCACGCGCGTCATCCGGGCGTCTTCTCCCCTGCTTCGACAGCCACCGTCAGCCGGTTCTCCGCCGGCGCGACCGGGCACGTCGCGTAGTCGGTGAACGCGCACGGCAGGTTCGCCGCTCGGTTGAAATCGAGTGCCACGGAGCCACCCTCGGGTTCCGCCACAGCAAGGATCCGCGCTGCCGGGTACGTGGTGACCCCGCTCGTGGCATCGGTGAACAGAACCTTCAGACCAGTGTCGTTGCCGCCGAACGCAACCAACTGCTGGGCCGTACCGGCCAGCTCGAAATCGAGGGTGCCCACCGCAGTGTGGTGGTGTTCGAGACCCTCGACCACGGCACCTGTCGTCACGGTGACCGGGGCGTCGTAGGGCGTGAACGTGGCGCGGGCCACGAACTCCTCGCTGGGTTCGTAGGCCGGTATTCCGTTGTAGGACTGCAGGGTCGAAGCTTTCGGATCGTGGACCCGTAGCGCCACCGCGCCGGTGCGGCGGATGACCTCGATACGGCGTTCACCGTCGTCGACGAGGATCCCGGGCGCACCCTCCACCGGATTCAGCGTCGTAACACCGTCCACCCCCTCGACGGTCACCGAGTCCGAGTCGGCCCGCCATCGACCGGGCAGATCGGCTACGATCTCCAACTCGTCGGTGAGCCAATACAATCCGGCCAGCGACAACCATCCCAATGGATCGCCGTAGGACGCTTCCCGGTCCGCATGCCACTGTTTCCAGTCCTGCTCGAATCCACTCACGATGCTCGCACTCCTTCACGCTGTTGGTACGGGTGACGCAGACCGAGGTGATCACGCAGCGTGTTCCCGGTGTACTCGGTACGGAAACTACCGCGATCCTGCAGTTGTGGGACGACTTTGTCGACGAACTCGTCGAGCCCGGCCGGTGTGATGTGCGGGACGAGGATGAACCCGTCGCACGCATCGTTCTGGACGTAGCTGTCGATGTCCTCAGCTACCTGTGCCGGCGTTCCGACGAACTGCTGCCGGGTCGTCACCGCGATGATGAGCTCCCGGATGCTCAGATTCTCGGCCTCGGCACGCTCACGGTACTGCTGCGCAAGGGTTCTCGGGTCACCGTGGCGAGCGCGACCACGGGTGATGCTCACGTCACCACTCGGCTCGACGTCGGGCAGCGGTCCGTCCGGGTCGTACTCGGACAGGTCTCGTCCCCACACCTGCTCCAGAAACGAGATAGCAGTCTTGCCGCTGACCTGCTGGTGCCGAATATGGTCGGCCTTCTCGGCTGCATCCTGGGCCGAGTCCCCGAGGACGAACGTCGCGGCGGGCAGCACCTTCAGGTCTGCGTGCTCGCGGCCGTATTTGGCCAACCTTCCCTTGACGTCGGTGTAGAACTTCTGCCCGTCCTCCAGCGTCCCGTGGATGGTGAAGATCGCATCCGCATTGGCCGCACCGAACTCACGACCTTCGTCGGAATCGCCGGCCTGCAACAACACCGGGTGTCCCTGCGGACTGCGCGGCAACGTGAAGCGGCCCGTCACATCGAATTGAGGACCCGAATGCGAGACCGTGCGGATCTCGGATTCTCGGCCGAAGACACCTCGATCCCGGTCGACGACGAACGCATCGGACTGCCACGAATCCCAGAACTCTCGGGCGACGTCGATGATCTCGTTCGCTCGCACGTAGCGGTCGGCCCGGTCGAGGTAGCCACCGCGTCGGAAGTTCTCTCCGGTGAACGCGTCGGACGAGGTCACCATGTTCCACGCCGCGCGCCCGTCGGACAGGTGGTCCAGCGAAGAGAACTGCTTGGCGAGCTCGAAGGGCTCGTTGAACGTGGTGTTGATCGTCCCGGCGAGTCCGAGCTTCGTCGTCACCGATGCCAACGCGTTCAACACCGTGAGCGTGTCCGGACGGCCGACGACGTCGAGATTGTGAATCTTGTTGCGATGCTCGCGTAATCGCAGACCTTCGGCGAGGAAGAAGAAGTCGAACAGCCCACGCTCTGCGGACTCGGCCAGGTGGACGAACGAATCGAATTCGATCTGGCTCTTCGACGCCGGGTCGGTCCAGACGGTGGTGTTGTTGACGCCAGGGAAATGCGCGCCGAGGTGGATCTGCTTCTTGGTCCGCTTCGAGATCGTCACCGACTGTTCCTTTCGGGTGCTGCAAAACGATTTGTCGGACGAGCCAGGCCGAGGCGCTCGCGCACCGTCGCTCCGGTTCTGCTGTCCGTGGCCGGGAGTGTCTTCACTCCCGACGGAAGCGCGAGCGGCACGAGGGTGACCCCGTCCAGTCCCGCGGATTCGGCCGCTCCGAGTAGCAAGTTCAGCCCGGCGACGTCGCCCACGTACTGCAGCGATTGCGGCGTACGTACCCGGCCTGCCCAGTTGTCGAGCTGCGCCAATTCTTCGGCCGCGGTCTCCGACACCAAGGTCTCGACGTCGAGTAGCACGAACACGTCCACCGGGTCGCGGCCCTCGGCCACGACGGCCCGTCGAACACGCGCCGCGAGGGCAGCTGCGCCCTCGATCGAGTCTGCAGCAATCCGCACGATGTCCGCTCTGGCGGCCGCTACCGCGGTGGATTCGGCGGAGTGGGCGCGCACTGCTACCAGTGGCTGTCCTTGAGGTGACCTCGGCGTGATGGACGGCCCTTTCACCGAGAAGTGCTCACCTTGGAAGTCGATGTAGTGCAACTTGTCTCGGTCGACGAACCGACCCGTCGCAGCGTCTCGAATCTCGGCGCCGTCCTCCCAGCTGTCCCACAGCCGAGTGACGACCTCGATGGCCTCGTCGGCCTCCTGCCACAGGCTCTCTTCGTCCTGCTCGCCCTTACGCCCGAACAGTGCTGCCTGCTCCGCGCCGCCGGACACCTCGACCTGCCAACCTGCGCGACCGTGTGAGGCGAAGTCCAGACTCGCGATCTGCTTCGAGATGTGGAACGGCTCGGTGTGGGTGACGGTGACCGTCGGGATCAAACCGATGCGTTCGGTGAGCGCAGCAGCCCGGGCTGCCACGGCAACCGCCTCGAGAGTCCGGGAAGCGAAGGAGTCTGCGAGAAAGACCAGATCGATCCCGGCCCGGTCTGCCGCGCGAAGCTGATCGATCCAGAATGCCGCGGTGAACACTTCCTCGGCGCGAGAATCCTGTCGCCGCCACGCCTGTGGATGTGCGCCGGTTCCCCTCGGTTCGATTGCCGTGACGAAAAGCTTGTCAGACACCGGTACCCACTCTCTGTGTCGCTGTTCCTGGGATGGCCGCGAGCAACTCGCGGGTGTATTCCTGCTGGGGTTTGTCGAATATCGAAGCGGTGCTGCCATATTCGACGATCACACCCGACTGCATCACAGCCACGGTGTCGCTGATCTGGCGAACCACGGCCAGGTCGTGCGAGATGAACAGATAGCTCAGACCGAACTCGGATTGCAGATCGCCGAGCAGCGAAAGAATTTGTGCCTGCACCGACACGTCCAAGGCCGATACGGGCTCGTCGAGCACCACCACCTCCGGTGCCAACGCCAGTGCCCGAGCGATTGCGACACGTTGACGTTGACCACCCGACAACTCGGCCGGGCGACGCGCCAGGTGGTCACTGCTCAGAGCCACTTGGTCGAGCAGTTCCGCGGCACGCGCCGAGCGGTCTCGGGACGTCCCGATCTTGAACGCGTCCAGCGGTTCTCGCACGATCTCGCCGACGCGCAACTTCGGGTTCAGTGATGCGTACGGGTTCTGATAGACGATCTGGACTCGACGCCGCAGCTCCCGCCTCGCCGTGCCACGAAGGCCGGTGACATCGATTCCGTCGAACGTGACCGTGCCCGCGGAGGGTGTTTCCAGGCCGATCGCGATACGCGCCAGGGTGGACTTCCCCGAACCGGATTCGCCGACGACAGAGACGGTTCGACCCCGCTCGACCGTGATCGTGGCGTCTCGCACCGCATCCAGGTGAACGCCTCGTCCGATGGCGAAACGCTTCGACACCGACGAGACGGACAGAATTGGATCGCCCGCACCCGTCCTGGCCGGACGGAGCGTCGAGTTCAGAGACGGCGCGGCCGCGAGCAGCTTCTGTGTGTAGGGATGGGTGGGTTTCGCCAACACCTCTGCAGTCGGACCGGTTTCGACGATCTCACCACCACTCATGACGACCAGCCGGTCGGCGCGATCGGCCGCAACGCCCAGATCGTGCGTGATCAACAGAACTGCGGCACCCGTCTCGGCAATTCGGGCGTCCAGATGGTCGAGGATGCGTCGTTGCACGGTGACGTCCAGGGCGCTGGTCGGTTCGTCGGCGATCAGCAGTTCGGGGCGGCACGCGAGAGCGATACCGATCAGTACCCGCTGCCGCTGCCCACCGGACAGGTCCTGCGGGTACTGGCGTGCCCGCACCTCGGGGTTGTCGAGGCCCGCGTCGGTGAGAATGCGGATCGCCTCGAGCTTCGCGGTACGCCGATCTGCCGACCCGTGCACACGCAGCACCTCGGCCACCTGGTCTCCGACGCGTACGACGGGGTTCAGTGAGGTGGTCGGATCCTGCGGGACGAGCCCGATATGCCGACCGCGCAGGCGATTCAGTGTCTTGTCCGATGCGGTGTCCAGGCGCCGGCCGTCGAAGGTCACCGAGCCACTTCGGATCCGGCCGTTGCCGGCCAGCAAGCCGATGACCGCGTGGGCCGTGGTGGATTTTCCCGAACCGGATTCGCCTACGACGGCCAGTACCTCGCCGCGTTCGACGGTGAACGAAATTCCGCGCACGGCCGTCGTCGTGCCGTAGCCGACCGTGAGGTTGTCGACTTCGAGGATGGGGCTCATTCGGATCGCCTCTCGAGTGCGTGCCCGAGACGGTGCGCGGACAGCACGACTGCCACGATCACCAGGCCCGGCAAGGTGGTCATCCACCAGGCGGTGGCGAGGAAGTTCCGACCCTCGGAGATCAGCGATCCCCACTCCGGTGTAGGCGGAACAGCGCCGAATCCCAGGAAGCTCAACGCCGAGACCGCCAGGACCGCCATACCGAATTCGACTGCTGCGAGGGCAATCACGGGACCGTACGAGTTGCGGAGGATGTGTCGGCGAAAGACGTCGAACCATCGCACACCCGAGGCGTACGCCGCCTCGACATACAGCGATCGACGCACACGCAACACCTCCGACCGCATGACCCGGGCGAAGTTGGCGATGAGGGTGACCCCCACGGCGATGGCGACGTTGACGGTTCCGAAGCCGAGCGCTGTGACCAGGGCCAGCGACAGCAGCAGCGTCGGAATCGAGAGCAGCACATCGACGATGCGCATCAGCACGGCGTCGACGAGGCCCCCGACGGCCCCGGAGATCAGGCCGACGAGCGATCCGACGACCAGTGCGATCCCGACCGCGAGCAGTGTCGCAGTCAACGACAGACCGGAGCCGTGGACCACGCGGGTGAAGACGTCACGGCCGATGTTGTCGGTGCCGAACCAATGTGCCGTGCTGGGGGCCTGGAGCTTGTCGGCGGGCACGCCCACCAACGGGTCTCCGCTCGCGAACACGGAGGGGAAGAGTGCGAATCCCAGCGCGAGCAGCAGCACGAGCGCGGACAAGGTAAGCCACACGTGCTTCAGGGCGTTCGTCACAACCCGGCGACGACGAGCTGTCGACGGCACCGACTCTGCCTCGAGCAACGCCTCCGCCTGAATCTGGAGATCACGAATCAGAATGTCAGACATGCGCTTTCTCCAGTTTCGCGACTGCGCGCGCAGGCTTGTACTCGCGCACGATGCGCGGGTCGATCAGCGGATACAGCAGGTCCACGGCCAGGTTCACCACAACGAACACCAGCGAGGTCAGCACCACGATGCCCTGCACCACCGGAATGTCCTGGGCCAACACCGAGGTCTGGGTCAGCCGTCCCACTCCGGCCCGCGAGAAGACCGTCTCGACGACGACCGATCCGGCGAGCAGCGTCCCCACCAACACACCCGCGATCGTGAAAGCCGGGATGGACGACAGCCGCGCTATATGCCGCGTCTGCACCCGTAGCCGCGAGACGCCCTTGGCGCGAGCAACATCGACGAACGGCTGCTTCCAGGTAGTCGACATGCTGGTCGCCAACACCTGAGCGATGACCGCACCGGTCGGCAATGCCAATGTGACCGCAGGCAACACCAGTGCAGCCGCTCCGGCGTCACCGAAGGCCGGGAACCACCTCAACTGGAACGAGAACAGTTGCAGTAACAGCAGTCCCACCCAGAAGGTCGGTACAGCCACCCCGAGCGGCGGGAGTGCGAACAACAGATTCTCGAGCCACGGCGTTCGGGTGTACGTCGCGGCGTACGCCAGTGCCGACCCGAACACGACCGCCAATACCAGTGCGGTGCTTGCAAGGCCGAGCGTGCTCGGCACGGCATCGAGGATCGCCGTCGTCACCGGCTGTCCGGTGGCGATGGACAATCCGAAATCGCCCTTCACAGCCCCAGACAGCGAATGCCAGTACTGCACCCACACCGGCTGGTCCAAACCGTAGCGGGCCTGCAATTCTGCGACGGCCGCCGCGTCGACCGGTGTACCCGAACCGGCAGAGTCGACAGCGAGACTGACCGGGTCCGAGGGCAGCAGGAACAGCACGCCGAACGAGATGGTGAACGCGGCCCACAGCACTGCCACTGCCTGCAGTACGCGCTGTCCGAGGTACCGGATCATGCGCTCAGCCAGGTATCGAAGAACTGCAGTCGAGCGGAGGCCTCGAACTTCAGGTCCTGCACTTTCGACGCCGCGCCGACGGCCTGCGACAGCTCGATGGTGGGGATCCACAGTCCGTTGTCGAGCACCTGCTGCTGAGCGGTGGCGAGGATGTCGTTGCGCGCCGTTAGATCGGTGGTCGAGAGCTGATCGGTCAGCGATGCATCCAGATCGGGAATCGGGCCGCGCGCGTTCAGGTTACGTCCGTCGACGGCGAACGTGGTGCGCAGAATGTCGCCGTCGGCGCGGGTGCTGTTGTAGTACGTGGAGTCGTAGTCCTTGGTGCCCTGACGTGCTGTCGCCTCGGACGTCGAGACCAACTCGAGCTGCAGGTCGACGCCCACCGCACGTAGCTGCTGCTGCGTCAACTCCAGGATCGCCTGGTTGCCAGCGAACACTGCGGAGTACATGACCTCGAAACTCAGCCTCTGCCCGTCCTTTTCACGGATTCCGTCGGCACCGGGAACCCAGCCGGCGTCGTCGAGCAGCGATTTCGACTTCTCGGGATCGTAGGTGACATCGGCGAGTTCGACGTAACCTGGGGTGGCGCTGGCCAACGTGCTTGTCGCCGTGCGGAAGTCGGGCCCGAGGACGGTATCGACGAGTTCCTGACGGTTGATCGCCGGTACCAGGGCCGTCCGGACGGCGGGGTCTTGTAGCGCACCGCGCGTAACATTGGGCTGAATGCCGAACGGGACTCCCGGGTTCGAGGTGGTCAGAATTCGGCCGCCGGTCGCTTCGATCTGCGGAGCGTCCTGCGGCAACGCGTCGCTGACGGCGTCGAGCTGATCGGAGGACAAGCTTCCTGTGCGAACGCCCGACTCGGGCACGATGGTGAAATCGATGCGATCGAGATAGGCCTCGCCGGTGTGACCGAATACCGCTGAACCCCAGTTGTATCCGCTTCGCTTGGCCAGAGTGACTGAACGGTCCTGCTGGTAATCCGCGTAGGTGAACGGTCCCGATCCGATATTGGTACCCAAGCACCGCGACTCGGCCGACTGCGCCGAGGTCGCGATGGATTGAATTCCGAGCTGAGGTGTCGAACTCGCCTGTAGGAACTGCGCATTCGGTGCTGCGAAGTCGATGCGCACCGTCGAGGGGTCGACCACCGTGGCGCTCTGATAACCGGTCAGGTAGCTCGCCGCCAACGGTGCCTTCGCTGCGCCGAGGCCGATGATCGCGTCGAAATTCGCCTTCACCGCCGCCGCGTCGAGCACCGTGCCGTCACTGAAGGTGACGCCGTCTTTCAGCGTGAATGTGAAGGATTTCGCATCGGCACCCACGTCCCACCGCTCGGCCAGCCACGGTTCGATCTCACCGGTTTCGGGGTTCTGATCGGTGAGTGAATCGACGACCTGACGGGTGACGTAGATGGTCTGGTTGGTGCCGGACTGGGCAGGATCCGAGCAGGTCGGGGCCCCGGACAAGCCGTAACGCAGAGTTCCGCCGGGCTGGGCCGGACCGGCGTCGGCGGCCGTGGTGGCGGCACCACCGGCGCATCCGGCGAGGACTGTGGCCGTAGTGGCGATCAGGCCGGCCACCAGGAATGCAGGACGAGTGGACACGTAGGTGTCTCCGATATCTGGTCGATCGCGCGCACGATCCCGCATCCGAGCTGGGTGTGCCCAGGAAGGAGTGCGCGCAGATGATGAGGTGAGGTGTGAAGTACGAGTTGTGACGAAATGTCAGCTGCGACAGGTCGAACCGTTGAGGCGGCACAGATCGACATGGAGACGGCGGCAACCGTTGACGAAGCCTGCGGCAACTCGGGTGTTCACGTGCAATCCTCCATCGGTCCCGGCGGTAGCACCCTCACCCGACGAGCGGGGGGTTGCTGCGACGTCATAGAGCCAGGTCTCTCGGTCGCTCTGGATGGTCCTACAGTTTCCGATACTACGAGAGCATCGCCCCGGTTGCCAACCGGGGTAGGAAAACCCGCCGATAGTAGACGCGAGAAGCGCGGTCGGACCGACGCCTACCGTTCAGACGGCCAGCGCCAGTCCAGCGCTCCCACTCGCGCAAGATCTCGAATCATCATGCGACGCAACTTTGTTCAACTCTGGCGCATTTACGCGGTGCACCCAGTAGTCGATCGCTTCGCCCGCATGAGCGAATCGGACGAGGACGTCCATGCAGAGCCAGGTCGCGACCGAGAAGTCCTGTTCCGCACCGTCGAGACCGATCAGTGTCAATTCTTCTCCCACAGCAAGCAACGCGCGATCGATATCGGAACCGCCGGGGCCGAGCCACGCCAGTGCTCGTCCGAGTAGCGCCCAGTCTCCGGTGGTCACAGGCTCATCGGCCGATTGTCTGCACAGTTCCGCAGCCGCAGCGAGAGCATCCGCCACCGGCGCCGACACCGAACCGTGGAGCTCAGCGAGAATGCCGCGATCGGAGTCGACCAGATCGGCCATGTAGCGCCAGCGGGCAGGAAGCGCCGCGTCCTCTGGCCACAGGTCGGCGGTGCCGAACTGGAGACGGGTGATCATGTCCTTGGGCGAACTGCACGAAAGCGCGGAGCCACACGAGTCGTTCATGTCGATCATCCCCACTGGGTCAACACACAACATTGGACACCGGCTCGACAGTCGCGTTCGGAGATACCGTCGAGCAGTGGCTTTCGTCACCGATGCGAGCAACGCTGCTGTGGTCGTTACGTCCGCCTTGGGGGATATTGAACGCCGCCACCAGCATCTTCGCGACTCGTGGTTGTACAAAACCGACAACGTCACACTTTTGGTCCATATGTAATTGGCCGCATAGTGCCGTGCTCCGACTCCAGCTGGGCCGCAGCGACAGCCCAATGATGCGGGAACGTACGTTCGAATACTTGTCGGTGGGTCGCGGTAGATTCTGTTCATGCTTTCGGGGGACGGCGGATCAGGGGTGGACGGCATCGACACGGTGCCGCCAGCCCCTGACGTGTCCGACCCCGACTTGGCTGGGTTGGTCGATGCGGTGGAGTCGGCGGTCGCCGAGTTGGCCGAACAGGCGTCGGTGGCATGGTCGAATGCCGATCGGCGTGCGGTGATCCAACGCATGGAAACTGTGTCGCGGTCCGTGACGGCGTACTCGCACACCTGGCTCAACGAACTGATCACTCAGCACGGCCTCGACGTCTATCCGGGGTCGGTGCCGTGCGCGGTGGCATGGATGCTGCGAATCACCCCACGCGCGGCCGGGGCGCGAGTGCGTCTGGCTGCCGAACTGGGTGATCGCACCGCACTGTCCGGCGAAATGCTGCCTCCCTTGTTGCCGCACACCGCTGCAGCGGTACGGGCAGGACTGATCGATGCCCAGCATGTGCAGATGATCCGCGAATTCTTCCGGCACCTACCGTCGAGTGTGGATCCGCAGACTCGCGATCGCGCCGAACAGCAGTTGGTGGGCTTGGCGTCGACGAGGCGGCCCGACGACTTCGCACCACTGGTGGCGCATCTGGACTCGATCCTCGACCCCGACGGCGACTTCGACGAGAACGAAGACGAGGACAAGAACGCGAAGCCGAGGCCACGGAAACGGGATGCGTTCTTCTACCTCGGTGAGCAGGGTTCCGACGGAATGTCCGAGGGGAAGTTCTGCGTCGACTCGGAGCTTCGCGCCTACCTCGAAGCCCTGTTCTCGAAAGCCGCGAAACCAAGAGTCAACAATCCTGCCGACCCGACGTCGGTCGTCCACGACGATGAAGCTGACAGCAAGTCCACTGCAGAGCAGCCCGAGCCGACGTCCGAGCCGTCGTCCGGTGATGCCGGGTCGAGCGATGCAGGCCTGTGGGATGGGACGACCCGCAACGGGGACAGTGACTGCAGTGACGACGACTGCGGTGACGAGGACTGCTGCGAAGACGACTGCGGCGAGTGCGACGGTGACGACTGTGGTTGCGGCACAGGGTCCAACGGCACAGCTGCAGCCAAGGACGCAGCGGCACCCAAGGACACCAACGACACCAACGACACCAGCGACGATGCCGGCTCCGACAGCACTGCTGAACCCGGCGGCCACGCCGACGCCGACGCATCGGACACCGCTGCTCGCGACGCTGCCGCCGCACGGGATCGACGCACCCAGAACGAACGCCGTCACGACGCCCTGAAGATGGCACTCCGGCACACCCTCGCCTCCGGCACCCTCGGCACCCACCGCGGCCTACCCGTCACCGCCATCGTCACCATGACCCTTAGAGACCTCGACGCCGGCTGCGGCTACGCCATGACCGCCACCGGATCCCGCGTCTCGATCCGCGACGCCATCCGCATGGCCTCGCACGCCCACCACTACCTCACCATCTTCGACGACAACGGCAGAGCCCTGTACCTCGGTCGATCCAAACGCATCGCCTCCGCCGACCAACGCATCGTCCTCATCGCCCGCGACCGCGGCTGCAGCTTCCCCTCCTGCACCCGCCCCGCGACCTGGTGCCAGTCCCACCACCTCGACGACTGGGTCGAGGGCGGACCCACCGACATCGACTCCCTCACCTTCGGATGCGACATGCACCACGCACTCGTCGGCACCGGACCCGGAAAGTGGGCAACCACCAAAACCACAGCAGGACATCGCTATCCGGGCCGAACCCTGTGGCACCCACCCACCGGGATGGACCCCACACGCCGCGGCCTGATCAACCACGCACACCACCCAGAAGAAGTGCTCTACCCACCCGACCACCACAACACCCGCGACACCGGCGACACCGGCGACGAAGAACCACGACAACCCGCATGACGACCCACACCACCACCACGGCACAGCCCTGCCTCCGGCAGGACTGCAACGCAGACGCCGAATCCCCCATTGCGTCGACCCGCAGTTGCGCTCGACACGACCAGGGGGTTCCATCGATACAACCATCACAGGAGGAGTACGAGCGCATGGCGTACGACGAGCTTCTTGCGGACCGCATCCGCGACGCTCTCTCGGACCAGGAGAGTTTGCGTGAGCAGAAGATGTTCGGCGGTCTGGCGTTCATGGTGCGAGACAGAATGGTGGTGTGTGTCGGCACCGAAAACCGTGCCTTGCTTGTTCGTGTGGACGGGGTGCGCGAACCCGAATACCTTCAACTCGATGGGGCCCACCATGCAGTCATGGGCAAGGGACGGTCGATGGGTGAAGGCTGGATCACCGTCGATGCAGAAGCGCTGACGAGCGAACAGGCACTGCAGTTCTGGGTCGGTGCAGCCCTGGAACACAACGCCGACACGTCGGGCTGACAGACGTTACTCGGCGATACTGCACCCCACTCAGCCCGTAGGTGGGCATCACCGAACCGGGCTCATTCGAGACTCTTCTCGAAGGGGTGCGATCCGACTGTTCTGGACGGCACACTTCGGTCGTAGAGCGGGGTGTATCCAGCTGCCAGGTACAGCGCAACGGCCTCGGGCTGATTCCAGCCGGTCGTCAGGTAGACCCTGCGATATCCGCGATCACGTGCGCTGCGTTCCAGCTCGGCCACGACGAGTCTGCCGAAACCCTTGCCGCGGTGCTCTTTCGATGTCCAAATACGTTTGAGCTCTGCGGTTTCCGAGTCGTATTTCCGGTACGCACCTCCGGCGACAGGAACGCCATCGGCCAAGGCAATCAACAACACACCGCCCGGCGGCGCGAACTCCCGGGCGGGATAGGACTTCAGTTCCTCGTATTGGATACCGGGGCTACGGCCGTATCGGGACGAATATTCGATCGCCAGTTCTTGCAGCAGGGGCGTCGCCAGCCGATCGTGCTGATCGACCTCGACGAAGTCCACGCGTCCTGGACCCGTGCCACCAGTGCGGATGTTGACATCGAACGTCGCGCTCATGTGCTTCCTGTCTCGATTGTTCGTCGACCAGATCTCCGACCGACTCACCGAGCGACCACTACCTTCACCGTCTGCCTACGCTGCCGGCTTGCGGGGTAGCCCGGGCGGGTTGATGACCGACTCGGGCACTGTCTCGGACTGCAGGCCCCAACGATCGATCACCTTCTGATAGCTGCCGTCCTCGATGGCGTGGTTCACTGCGTCCTGCACGGCGTCGATGAGGCCGTTGTCCTTCTTCGTCAGAACTGCTATCTCACCCTGCAGCGCATCTCCGGCACCGGAGAACGTGCCGATGATCTTTGTTTCGCCGCCGGTTGCCGCGTGATAGACAGCCGACGGATTCGGTCCCAGATACCCGTCGATACGGCCTGACCCGAGCGCCAGGTAGTAGTCGGAGGTGTTCTGGTAATAAGCGATCTCGGCGGGAGCCAGACCCTCGGCTACGTTCTGTTCGTTCCAGTCCACCAGCAGCTGCTCTTGATTGGTACCGGAGCCGACACCGATCTTCTTACCTGCGATGTCCTGACGCTTCTCGACTGTCCAATCCGTGTCCTTCTGCGCCTCGAAAGCGAGGTTGTCCAGTCGATAGGTCGCGAAGTCGTACTTGTCCTTGCGCTCCTCGGTGACGGTGACATTGGAGATGAACACGTCGTTCTCGCCGGAATCGATCTTTACGAAGTTCTGCGACCAATCTGCGACCTGAAGATCGACGTCGAGACCGAGAATGTCGGCGATCAGGTACGAGAAGTCCACCTCGGACCCCACGATGGTGGTGTCGTCGGTGGCGTACAAGCGCAGTGGTGGCGCGGTACCGCCCGCCCCGGTGACGATCAGCGTGCCGCGATCGCGAATCGCTTGCGGCACTTCGGCTGCGATCTCGTCGACCTTCTCGACGCGAACGCGGTCGGCCTGCTCGGGTGAAAGATCGAACGTTCCGCCGTCATCGGTGACGACCCGAGATTCGGCAGTGGGTTCGCTGCATGCAGTCGCAGTGAGCGCCAGGACAGCGAATGCGGACGCTACTACCGCGAGCCTACGAGATGATCCGGACATGACTTTCCCCGTTCGTGGGTGCAGGTGAAGGGTGAGTGAGAGCTAGAGAACGTGAGCGAGGAACGACTTGGTGCGTTCCTCCTGGGGTGAATCGAGAATCTCTGCAGGAGAGCCTTGTTCGACGATGACGCCGCCATCCATGAAGACGACGGTGTCGGCGATCTCGCGGGCGAACCCGACCTCGTGCGTGACGATCACCAGGGTGGCACCATCGCGCGCCAGGCCGCGGATGACCTCGAGAACCTCTCCCACCAATTCGGGGTCGAGGGCTGACGTCGGCTCATCGAACAGAATGACCTTGGGACGCAGGGCAAGTGCACGCGCGATGGCGACCCGCTGTTGTTGTCCGCCGGAGAGTCGTCGCGGATAGTCATGCGCTTTCGAGTGCACCCCGACTCGTTCGAGGAGAGCAAGCGCTTCGGGTTCGACGTCGGAACGCGGGCGTTTCTGCGCAGAGATCGGGGCTTCGATGACATTCTCGAGGACCGTCAGGTGAGGAAACAGATTGAAGTTCTGGAACACGAAACCGATCTGGGAACGCTGCCGCAGAATCTCCTTGTTGCTGAGTTCGTGCAGTTTGTTGCCTTTGCGCCGATATCCCACCAGATCACCGTCGATCCGGACGGTGCCCTGGTCCACCTTCTCCAGATGGTTCAGAGCGCGCAGCAAAGTCGACTTGCCCGAACCCGAGGGGCCGATAATCGCGGTCACCTCACCGGGACGTACGACGAGGTCGACGCCTTTGAGCACCTCGAGCCCGCCGTAGGACTTGTGGACGCCGCGCACCTCGACCGCGTATCTCGTTGCGGCAGTGGATGTGGAGGCATCGAGAGTGGTCATCGGGTTGCCCCTCTCGACGCGAAGGTGACGTTGGAGAGCTTGTGGCGAATCTGCTGGATCGGCGTCAGCGGAATGTTGCGTACCGCGCCCTTGGCGTAGTGCCGCTCGACGTAGAACTGCACGATCGACAGCACCGACGTCAGAATGATGTACCAGACGGTCGCGACCATGAGCAGCGGAACCACGCGCCCGCTGCGTCCGTATATGACTTGCACCTGATAGAACAATTCGGCAATGGCCATCACCGACACGATCGACGTGCCTTTGAACAAAGAGATCACCTCGTTGGCCGCGTTGGGGAGAATCCCTCGCATCGCCTGCGGCAGAACGATCTTGAAGAACTCCCGCCTTTTCGGAATCCCCAGCGCTGCTGCAGCTTCGAGTTGCCCCTGGTCCACCGAGATGATGCCGGCCCGAACGATCTCGGCGGAGTAGGCCGCTTGGTGCAGGGCCAGCCCGATGATGGCCGCCGTCGATCCACTGATGACGTTGTTGACGTCGAATTGAAAGAAGCTGGGACCGAACGGAATTCCCAAAGACAGAGTCTGGTACAGGTACGCGATATTGAACCAGAACAGAAGCTGCACGATCAACGGGATGGAACGGAAGGCCCAGATGTAGAACCAGGAAATAACCTGCAGCACAGGATTGTCGGACAGCCGGGCCACCGCCAGGCCGATACCGATGGCGAAACCGATCAGCGTTCCCCAGAAGGTGAGCTGGATGGTCAACCACAGCGCCGACATCACCGATGCTGCAGTGAAGTACTGCGCGAAGGTGCCCCAATCCCAGCCGGGGTTGGTGACGAAGCCGTGCAGGAACTGACCGACCACGATCAGCGTTGCGACCGCGATCACCCAGCGCAACGGGTGCCACGTGCGTGCAACGACGAGCTGTTCGTCGGGAATGTCGTCCGTCGTATCCGCAACGGGTCGAGAGTCGAGTTGAGTCACCGGAACCGCCGGGTCGGATGGGCAGCGATCATCGCTGGGTTGCCTTTCGAAGATTTCGTGCTGTGAGTACGCCGATCGGTCAAGCGTGCGTACAGATGCAGATGTTCATCGGTCGTGCCTCCATCGGTCCTGGCGGTAGCACCCACACGCCGTAGGGCGGGGTTGCTGCGACGTCATCGAGCCAAGGTCTCTCGGTCGCTCTGGATGGTGACAGGAACGTACAGAACAATTTATCGAAATGTCAAGTGCACGTGCGCATTCGGTTGAAATCACGATGATTTGAACCCTTGCCACCGACGATGTTTGCCGAGTGTCAGCCGAATATGCCCCGGCACCGGGCCGCCGGATGCGACGCGGGCCGTTGATGTCAAGAGCAGGTCTTCGGACCGGAACCGGGAGTTGCGCACTACTCACGAGCCACTCGATCACCGATTAGGCTTGTCGTGTGCGACTCGACATACGACGCGGTGGAGTGTGGATCGACGCCGTGGTCGTCGCTGCGATCGTCACCGCGGGCTGTGTGGCAGCCGGAATCACCCATGATTCGCAACCCGAGGTCGAAGACATACCGGGTTGTGACGTCGTAGTTCCCGACGGCGAGACGTTCTCCTTCTTGACCGGTTCCTACCCAGGCACGTACGACAACCCCGACTACCCGTGGCTGACGGCCGAGAAGGCGTCGGCGATGTCGGAGTCTCTGGTTCGCTCCTTGCCCGCAGACGTCGAAGTGGAGTTCGCTTCCCCCTCGAATTCACTGGTGTTCCAACCGATACAGATCTACTCGAAGAATGCCGAACTGTCGGGCGGCATGACCGTCGAGGACATCAGTGGGGACAGCACGGCATCCGGGGTTGTCGATCGTGCAGGAGTCGCTGCACCACTTCGGGTCTCGGCAGAGGCGTGGGACGATGCGATTCCGCCGTGCACCGAGGGATCGGTCGACGAACGAATCACGCTGCCCGACGGCACCGCCGTCGATGTGCTGGATGCGGTGTCCGAGTACGACGGGGTATCGACGCATCGGCGCACAGCGACCGCATACTTCCCGGACACCACCGTCCACGCACGGACTTCGAGCGAAGGAGCCGAAGCCGAACTCCCTCTCGAGGCCGACGAGCTCCGCGACATCGTCTCGAATCCCGAACTCCGGGTGAGCGCACGCGTCCCCGAAGGTACGAAACCAGCGCGAGCCGACTGTGGATCATCGCGCGAGTACCCCGTTCCCCCACTCCCACGCGATGTGGTCGTGCGCATCGGATCGGCACTCCAGACGCAGTGGGAAACCACGTTTCCGAACACATCCACCGATGTTGCTGCGGGCGACCTGATGCCGGGCACCTATGGAAGCGGAAGCGCCTGCAATGCAGTCGTTCTCACCACCTCGCGCGGCACCGCACAGCTGAACGTCGAGATATCCGTCGAGGACAACGTGGAGTGGCCCGACGATCCGGACGTAGTGCGCAGTGTTCTGCCCGACGGCACCGTGGTGACCCGCAGGTCCGACATGCGCACGATAGGGACGGAACCGACCGAGTGGCTCAGTGTGCTCAGGCCGTCGAACACGCTGGTGCAGTTTCGTTTCGACGACACCGTCGCAGTCGATTCGCTCGTCGAGCTCGCAACCGCCCCCGGGTTGGATCTGTAAAGGGTCGACGAACTCCACCACCCTCGTGCGAGAATTCGACCCATGCACGTGTGGAAAGCCAGGATCGGTGACGATGGCTTTCGAAGGACGCCGCGCTATCGGCAGCTGAACGCAGCGAGTGTCGTCTTTCTCGGTTCGCTGGTCGTGATCGGCACGTTCCAGGCGGCCGACACGTCCGATTCGATACGCGTGGCCGCTCACAGCGCCATCCTCGTGGCGGTCGCAGCCGCAATTCTGTACGCGCTCAGGCGAACCGACCGAAAGCCGACGTGGCTCCTTCCCCGTACGACGCTGATTCTGTTCGGTCTCGGCAGTCTCGTGTGTGTCGTCGCAGGCGACTATCTCCCTGCTGTGATCGCCGCGATCCAGGCTGTGATCCTTCCGCTGTTCATGCTGGACGACTGAGTGAACGCCCTCTATCGGTACACCCCCGACGTGTCCTGAACCCGCGACCTCGAATCACCCTGATTTCAACCCTTGCCTCGCGCCCGCGACGCGGCGAGAGTTCCTGGCGAATGGCCTTGTGCGGGAGCAGTCTCGCGCAGCGTCGACGAAAGGAATGGGTCGCCACGATGCCGAACGAATCTGCCCCGTCGAAGAACACCGCAATTGCCATGATCGAACGCAGGATTTCCTCGTCTGCCGCCGAATCCTGGGACTGGCAGCTCGACGCACTGTGCCGGGGTCAGGACTCGGAGATCTTCTTCTCCCCCTCTGGTGAGGGGCGAACGGCGCGTCGCCAACGCGAGGATCGCGCCAAGCAGGTGTGCGCAGGCTGCGGAGTGCTCGACGCCTGCAAGCGGTTCGCGTTGGCAGCCAACGAACCGTTCGGAGTGTGGGGCGGCATGACGGCCCGCGAACGGCTGGTGCATCGGGCCAACTCGCGACGCGACCACGAGCGGCGGGCGAGTTAGGCCGCGACCAGAAGATGGTCCGCAGGTCGCCGGATGGTCCACAATGGAGGGGTGACCGATATCGAGAAGCCCCTGCCGTGGACGTACCTGATGGACATGGACGGAGTTCTGGTCCACGAGGATCACCTGATCCCCGGTGCCGACACGTTCCTCGCCGAGCTGCAGGCCAACGAGATCCCGTTCATCGTGTTGACGAACAACTCGATCCGCACCCCACGTGACCTGCGCGCACGTCTCGCATTCACCGGCTTGGACATTCCGGAGAAGTCGATCTGGACCTCTGCTCTCGCCACCGCGACGTTCCTCGGCAACCAGCGGCCCGGCGGCAGCGCGTACGTCGTCGGCGAGTCCGGTCTGACCACCGCGCTGCACGACATCGGTTACACCCTCACCGACTCCAGCCCCGACTACGTGGTGCTCGGGGAGACGCGAACATACTCGTTCGAGGCCATCACCACCGCCATTCGTCTAGTCGAGAAGGGTTCGCGCTTCATCGCCACCAACCCCGACGCGACCGGTCCGTCGCGCGAGGGTTCGCTGCCCGCGACCGGTTCGGTCGCCGCACTCATCACCAAGGCCACCGGCAAAGAGCCGTACTACGTGGGCAAGCCCAACGCGTTGATGATGCGTTCGGCTCTACGCGCCATCGGCGGGCACTCCGAGAACACTCTGATGATCGGCGACAGGATGGACACCGACGTGCTGTCCGGCCTGGAAGCCGGATTGCAGACCATTCTGGTGTTGACCGGCATTTCGACCGTGCAGTCCGTCGAGCAGTACCCGTACCGTCCGACGAAAGTGCTCGATTCCGTCGCAGACCTGGTGGGCCGCACACAGAACCCGTTCTGATGAAACTCCGATTCGTTCTGTCTCGGCAGGATCATCACGTCGTCGGCTTGGGAGTGCAGCAACAGTTTCCGGACGTCGCCGACGCAGTCGCGGCGGTACAGCAAGGCCGAAACGTCGTCGGGGTATTGCCTTTCGACATGTCCGACGCCACCGCGCTGATCGAGCCGGCGGAGTTCTACCGACGCGCCGGTGCGTGGGCGGTACCGGATGCTCAGCCCCCGCTGCCGTCCGTCACCGTCGTACGCCAGATACCCGAGCCGGGCGTCCACGTCGAACGGGTACGTGAGGTCGTGCGGCGTGTGAAAGCCGGTGTCGCCGAGAAGATCGTGCTCGCACGAGCGATCGAACTGGCCGCAGAGTCGCCCATCGATCCGTCAGCGGTGTTGAGCGCGTTGGTGACTCGCGATCCGATGGGAAACGGCTTTTTCGCAGACCTCTCGCCCGCAGACGAGCCCGGCAGACATCTCGTCGGCGCAAGCCCCGAACTGCTGGTGCGCAAACGCGGCAACGTCGTGAGCTGCCATCCCTTCGCCGGGACGGCCGCGCGCTCCACCGACCCCGACGAGGACGCGCGTATCTCGGCGGCACTGGCGGCCAGCGCGAAGGACCAGGCCGAGCATCGCTTCGTCGTCGACGAGATCAAGGCAGCACTGGCGCCGTTCTGCGAGACACTGGACGTACCCGCGACACCTCAGCTGAGCAGCACTCCGCAGCTGTGGCACCTGTCCACGCCGATCGTCGGTACGTTGGCCGACCCGTCGACGTCGGCCCTCGACCTCGCACTGGCGCTGCATCCCACCGCTGCCGTCGCCGGTGTTCCCCGCGCCGCCGCCATGCGAGCGATCACCGAGATCGAGGGATCCCGCGGCTTCTACGCCGGTGCGCTCGGATGGACCGACGGCAGCGGGGACGGTGAATGGATGGTCGCGATCCGGTGCATCGAACTCACCGCGGACGGCCTGTCCGGTACCGCCACAGCCGGCGGCGGCATCGTCGCCGACTCGGACCCCGACGCCGAGCTGGACGAAACCACAGCAAAGTTCAGAACGGTACTCAGCGTCTTCGAGAACTGACCCAGCTACTTCAACGCCTGGTCCAGATCCCCGATCAGGTCCTCGGTGTCCTCGAGACCGATGGAGATCCGCACGACGCCGTCGGTGATGCCCACTGCGGCGCGACCTTCCGGCCCCATCGCGCGGTGCGTGGTGGTGGCCGGGTGGGTGATCAGCGTCTTGGAATCGCCGAGGTTGTTCGAGATGTCCACGATCTTCAGGCCGTCGAGCAACTCGAAAGCACGCTGCTTGCCTGCGCCCTCGGGGGCATCGAGCTCGAACGTGACGACCGTGCCGCCGCCCGACATCTGCGACGTCGCCAGCTCGTACTGCGGATGTGATGGCAGGAACGGGTATTTGACCCACCGCACCGCCGAATGCCCTTCGAGGAACTCGGCGATCTGCAGCGCGGAGTTCACCGAATGCCGCACACGCACCGGCATTGTCTCGAGCCCCTTGAGCAAGGTCCAGGCGTTGAACGGGCTCAGGGCAGGTCCGGTGTGCCGCATCAACGTCTGTACCGGACCGTCGATGTACTCCTTCGATCCCAGGATCGCGCCGCCGAGCACCCGGCCCTGACCGTCGATGTGCTTGGTGCCGGAATACACCACCACGTCGGCACCGAGTTCGAGGCTGCGCTGCAGCAGAGGCGTCGCGAACACGTTGTCCAACACCACCGTTGCGCCGGCGGCGTGCGCCATCTCGGACACCCGCCTGACGTCGACGAGCGACTGCATCGGATTGGACGGGGTCTCGAAGAACACCGCGGTCGTCGGCACCGACAGCGCGTGCTCCCACTGCTCGAGGTCCTCGCCGTCGACGAAGACGGTCTCGACGCCCCAGCGCGGCAGAATCTCGTTGCACACCACGAAGCAGGAACCGAAAAGGCTACGCGCAGCGACCAATCGATCACCGGCCTTCAACAATGCGCCGAGCGCGGTGAACACTGCCGACATTCCACTCGACGTGCCGAAGCACGCCTCGGCACCTTCGATCAGCCGCAACCGCTCCTCGAACATCTTGACCGTCGGGTTGCCGTAGCGCGAGTACACGAAATGATCGATGTCACCGGTGAACGCCTGCTCGGCGGCACCGGCACTCTCGTAGACGAAACCCGAAGTGAGATACAGCGCTTCGGCGTTCTCGTCGAAGCCCGATCGCATCAGACCGCCGCGAACTCCCAGCGTTCCCTGACCCACACCGTCGGGTAGCGGCTTCTGAAAACCCCCGCCTCTGGGAATGTTCGTCACGACTGCCTCCAGGGCAACCCGACCGCACGCCACCCCACGGCACCGCGGTGGCCGTCGGCATCGGTGGCACCTTCGAAACCGTCGAGCACGTTGTAGGACGGGCCGATTCCCGCAGCCGTGGCCGCCTCGGCGGCACCGATGGATCGCTGACCGGAGCGGCACAGGAACACCACCGGCCGATCGCCGTCCACGCCTGCGGCTTTCAGCTCGTCGACGAAGTCGGTGTTGCGAGCGCCGTCGGGGTAGCTCACCCACTCGATCAGGTGGGTCGGGCGATCGATGCCGGAGGTGTCGGGTACGCCGACGTACTGCCACTCGGCGTGCGTGCGGACGTCGACGAGAACGGCATCGGGGTTGCTCTGCAACAACTCCCACGCCGCCTGCGGGGTTATGTCACCTGCGTAGGTCACTGGATCAGCCTTCCGTCACTTGCTGTTACGACATCACACGGGCCCGAATCACACATTGCACACCAACCAGGTGTCGTTCACCCGGACGAACTTCCATTTGTCGTCGGTCTGCGCTCCGGATTTCTCTTCCTTCAGCGGTACCGTGACTACGCCGCGGTCGCCGTTGACCTCGTACCCCGTGGGCACTCCGTCGATCGACGTCTCGCCGTTGCGTTCCACTTCGCCTGCGCGGTCGGTGCGGTACTGGGCGTCGTCGCCGGGAATCAGGCGCTCGACCTGATCGGCGCACGTGTTCGCACGCAGCAGATCCGCGTCGCCGGTGTTCTGTGCTTCGAGGAAACCGTCGACGGCGTCAGTGAGCAACTGCGCCTGCGTCACGTTGTCCTCCGCGGGGGCGAACTTGGACGCCGCGAAGATGCCGACGAGCAGCAGGACGACGATGCCCGCGGCGATGATGAACGGCCACGCGGTGGGCGGACGCTGCTCACCGGAGTCGGCAGCCGCCTGGGATGCGTTGTTGCGCGCTTCCTCACGACTGTCGACCCACTGCTGCCTACGTTCACTCCACGACGCCATGTAGGCAATCTTCCTCGATCCGACGGGTCTGCGTTCAGCTGGGTCCTGCAGTGAGTGGGTCCTCGTAGTGAGTGGGGTCCTTCAGCGAGTGGGCCCGACGGGGATGTCGCCCTTCAACGTGATGCGGTGCATCTTGCGGTGCTCGGTGCCGTAATCGCGGTTGGCGTAGTGCGAGGTGCTGCGGTTGTCCCACAGCACCAGATCTCCCAGACGCCAACGGTGGCGCACGATGTGCTCGGGCTTGGTGAGGTGCGCGTACAGCAGATCCAGGATTCCGCGGCTCTCCGCCTCCGAGACGCCCACGATGTGGGAGGTGAAACCCGGATTGACGAACAGCCCCTTGCGGCCGGTTTCCGGATGCACCCGCACGACGGGATGTTCGACGGGGACCAGCGCGGTGACTTCCTTGCCGTCCCACACGTTGCCCTTACCGCCCCGCTTCTGCGCGAGGTAGTAGCCGAACTCGCGATTACCGTCGTGAATTGCAGTGAGCCCGTCGATCATTCGACGAACGGGCGCGGACAGCGACTCGTAGGCGAGTTGACTGTCGGCCCAGTTGGTGTCGCCGCCGTGCGGAGGTAGTACGACGGGCCGCAGGATCGACCCCATCGGCGGGCGCCCCATGAATGTCACGTCGGTGTGCCAGACGTCGGCGAAACCGTTGTCCTGGCTGTCGAGGGCATAGACCTCGGGGGCGACGTGCCCACTGTCGTGCACGGGGTGACCGGCGGTGAGGTCGCCGAGCCGGCGGCCGAACTCGATGTGGCCTGCGTCGTCGATCGATTGGCCTCGCAGCACGAGAACTTTGTGCTCGACGAGCGCCGTCCGAACGGCGCGGATTTCGGCGTCGGACGCGGTGGCGACGTCGAGACCGATGACTTCGGCACCGAAGCTGGGGCCGAACTTGTCGAGAGTGAGCGAAACGGTCTGTTCCAGAGTGGTCATGTGTCCTCGAATCCGAGAGACAGCGGTGCGCCGATTCGTCGCGGCACGGCCGTCGAGGGAGGGATCCCGTCCCGACGACGTCGGGAAACAGGGATTGGGCGTCGGGTCAGATCACCGACAACACATGTTGGTGCAGGTGCGACAGAAGTCGACGGTGAACCGTCGGACCAGGTATGTCGTCTGCACGGGTCAATTCCTACCGGAACCCGGGGAATACGGCAAGTTGCCCACTGCCCCAGCTCAGGTTGTCCTTAATTTATGCTGGGGTGTCCGCACTTCCCTCGAAGAAGGTAGCTCGCTGCACATGACTGATCAGACTCGTCCACTCCGCGTCGCCATCGTCGGTGCCGGACCGGCAGGCATCTACGCCGCCGACGCGCTCATGAAGTCCGACCACAATGTCAGCGGACCGGGCGTGAGCATCGACCTCTTCGAGCGGATGCCGGCCCCGTTCGGGCTCATTCGCTACGGCGTCGCCCCTGACCACCCACGCATCAAGGGCATCATCACCGCCCTGCACAAGGTGCTCGACAAGCCTCAGGTGCGCCTGCTCGGCAACATCGACTACGGCACCGACATCAACCTCGACGACCTGCGCCGCTTCTACGACGCCGTCATCTTCTCCACCGGAGCCAACGCGGACCGCGCACTGAACATCCCCGGCATAGACCTCGACGGCAGCTACGGCGCCGCCGACTTCGTCTCCTGGTACGACGGCCACCCCGATGTGCCGCGCACCTGGCCCCTCGAGGCCGAGAAGGTCGCCGTCCTCGGCGTCGGCAACGTCGCCCTCGACGTCGCACGCGTTCTCGCCAAGACCGGCGACGAACTGCTCCCCACCGAAATCCCGGCCAACGTCTACGAAGGCCTCAAGGCCAACAAGGCTCTCGAGGTGCACGTCTTCGGCCGCCGTGGACCGGCTCAGGCCAAGTTCACCCCGCTCGAACTGCGCGAGCTCGACCACTCGCCCAACATCGAGGTCATCGTCGCACCCGAGGACATCGACTACGACGAAGGCTCCGAGCAGGCTCGCCGCAGCTCCAAGCAGATCGACATGGTCGCCAACACCCTGCAGGACTGGGCCATCCGCGACGTCGGCGCTCGCCCGCACAAGCTGTTCCTACACTTCTTCGAGTCCCCGCACGAGGTACTCGGCGAGGACGGCAAGGTCGTCGGCCTGCGTACCGAACGCACCGAACTCGACGGCACCGGCAACGTCCGCGGCACCGGCAAGTACAACGACTGGGACGTCCAAGCCGTCTACCGCGCCGTCGGCTACCTCAGCCAGAACATCAGCCAGCTCCCGTTCGACGAGCAGGCAGGCACCATCCCCAACGAGGCCGGACGCGTCGTCGAATCGCCGCACTCCACCACGCCCGTTCCCGCCACGTACGTCACCGGCTGGATCAAGCGCGGACCCGTCGGCCTCATCGGTCACACCAAGGGCGACGCCAACGAAACCGTCGCGAACCTGCTCGAGGATGCACCCACCTTCGCCGGTGCGGCCGAGCCGGACCTCGATGCCGTCACCTCGTTCCTCGAGGGCAAGCAGGTTCCCTTCACCACCTGGGACGGTTGGTACCGCCTCGACGCCCACGAGCGTTCACTCGGCGAGCCCGAGGGCCGCGAGCGCGTCAAGGTCGTCGAGCGTGAGGACATGCTGAAGGCCTCCGAGCCCGACAAGGCGTAGAGCGGCTGGCGCCGCATGTGAGTGTGGAGCCTGCGGGTCGTTCCGCAGGCTCCACTCCTGCCTCGTAGCCCGCTACGAGTTTCCACTCACATGCGCGAAGCGCACTACACCCGAACCGCCAGCAGCTTTCCCTCGGTTTCGATCTTGCGTTGATGCTCGTTGAAATCGGGTGCGGCGCAGACGAACAGCGTGCGGCCGTCGGATCCGCCGAGTCCGCACGCGAACACTCCGAGATCGAAGTCGAGCTGCTCGAGAACCTCTCCGCCCGGCGCGACGTGCAACACGCGCTGACCGAGTGCGTCGGCGATCCACATCGTGCCGTCGGTGTCGATGCAGCAGCCGTCGGCGGCCACCTTCACCTCACTCATGGCCGTTGCCATGTCCGTCGACGACGGCAGCTCACCGAACGTCGCCCAGTCGCGCCGCTCCCCCAGTGATCCGTCCTCGGCGATGTCGAACGCACTGACCCGGTTCCCGACCGTCTCGTCGACGAGCAGTTCACCGGAATCGGTGAACGCCATTCCGTTGGGGAAATACAGATCCGAGGCCACGACGTGCGCGGACCCGTCGGGGTCGACGCGAATCAGATCTGCCGTCTCGACGGGAGCGAAATTCATCAGGTCGAATCCGAAATTGCCGATGTACGCGCGTCCCTGCGTGTCGACGAGCATGTCGTTGAGGTTCGCCTTCACGTACGTCGACAGATCGGCATGGACGGTCAGCGAACCATCGTGCTCGCGTAGTAGCAGTTTGTAATCGCGCATCGAGACGATCAACAGCCGGCCGTCGGGTAACCAGCCCAGGCCCGACGGCTGATTGGGCACCTCGGCCTCGACTCGCACATCGGAACCGTCCTCGAGGGCGGATACGACGCGATGGCTGTAGAAGTCCGATACCCAGATCCTCCCGTCGTGCCAGCGTGGACATTCGAAATACGTGTATCCGTCGAGAACGACGGTGGTCTCCGGTTTCATGTTTCGCATTCAAACACCGAGCCAGGTGGCCGCGACGGCGAATCGGCGAGCTGGCATGCTGGGACCCGTGTTCGACGCCCACCTACACATCATCGACCCCAGATTTCCGCTGATCGAGAACCAGGGATACACGCCGGATCCGTACACCGTCTCGAACTATCTCTACGACGTCGACGGGCTCGGGATCACCGGCGGTGCCGTGGTCACCGCATCGTTCCAAGGCACCGATCAGAGCTATCTGTTGGCCGCATTGGAGACGCTCGGACGCGGCTGGGTGGGGGTGGCTCAGCTCGATCCCGAGTGCACGGACGAGGAGATCGTCGCCCTCGACGAGGCAGGCGTGCGGGCGATGCGATTCAACCTCAAACGCGGTGAAACCGACGTCGAGATGCTCACCACGCAGGCCCGACGCGTACACGAACTGGTGGGCTGGCACGCCGAGCTGTACGTCGACGCGTCGTTGCTGCTCTCGCTCGAGCCGATCCTTGCGAAACTACCGGCGGTGAGCATCGACCATCTGGGACTGTCGACGCAGGGACTTCCCTATCTGCTGAACCTCGTCGACCGCGGAGTACGCGTCAAGGCAACGGGATTCGGCCGCGTGGACCTCGACATCGTCGACACCTTGCAGCAGATCCACCGCGTGAACCCGGAGGCACTGCTGTTCGGCACCGACCTGCCCGGTACACGAGCCCCACGGCCGTTCTCCGAGACCGACATCGACATCATCTCCGGGGCCGTCGGCGGCGACCTCCCCGCTGTGCTCGACGGTAATGCCCGGACTTGGTATCGGGTGCCTTAGATCAGTACCGCTCCCCCGAGCCACACGGCCGAGGCGAGCAACGCGCCGAACAGCTCCACCAGGATGGACAGCCCGGCCGCCTTCGTGGCGTGCACGGTCGATCGCCAGGCCTCGGAATGGTTGCGGTGCCTGGGTAGTTCGGCCACGTAGACGCCGGCGATGAAACCGATGAACAGGCCCACCACGGGAATGACGAAGAAGCCGACGATGCCGAGCAGGCCGCCGACGATCAGCGACCGCATCGGCACGCCGGCCTCGCGCATCCGACGGCCCGGCCAGGTGTACTTCACGACGCCGCTCAGAACCAGCAGCACCGTCGCGATGCCGAACACCGTCCACGCGGCGGTGCCGCCGGTAACCCACGCCCACACCGCAACAGCCGCGAAGATCAAGATGGTGCCAGGCAGGACGGGCACGACGATGCCGACGAGTCCGACCAGAATCACCAGGCCGACCAGTATTTCTCCGAGAGCGCTCATGGTGGTCAAGTGTGCACGCCGATCGCCGGTAAGTTGACGCCTGTGCCCCGAACCGCGACTTTCGAACGTCCCGTTTCCGGCGGCGACGCCCTGCTGTCCATCGGCAGCCTGCTCATCGGTGCCATCGCTGTGGTGGCCGCGGTCGTGCTTCTCGTCGGTGTGTTCGACCTGAATTGGGTACTCGGCTACGCCATTCCGCTGGCGACGGCGGTGTTCGCAGTTGCCTTGTGGCAGTCGCTGAGTCGCCGCGGCTGGACGTGGAAGGATCTGCAGCTCACGTCGGGTCCACGCTCACTGTGGCACCTGCTGTGGGAAGTACCCGTCGCGTGGATCGCCGCCATGGGCGTCGGCATTGCACTCGCCGGCGCTGTCGGCATAGCTCCCGCCTCCGATGCCGGCGGAAGCGCGTCGACCCTCGATGCACTCGATGTGGGTGTGGTCGCCGGAACCCTCACCATCGCCTGCACTGTGCTGATCGCACCGGTACTCGAGGAGATCCTCTTCCGTCGGGTGATCTTCGGGTGGTTCGACACCCGAACACGATGGCAGATCGCGGTTCTCGGCTCCGCGGTGTGCTTCGGGGCCGTCCACGTGCTGCCCGCCATCGCGCTGATCATGGTCTGCATAGGCTCTGCTGCGGCCCTGCTGGTTCGACTGCACCGATCGTTGATTCCGGGCATCGCACTGCACACGATGAACAACGCCCTTGCTACCGCCGCGGTGGTGGCCTCAATCTAGACGGTCGGTCGAACCTTGCCTGCTGCCTCGCGGGCCCGAGCCCGCGCAGTCTCGATGTCCGACGCCGTCGACACCGCAACACCCATTCGCCGCCGGACGAAGCTGGCGGGCTTGCCGAACAGTCGAAGGTCGGTTTCGGGAACCGCGAGGGCATCGGCGACGCCTTCGAATGCGATGCCGTCCGCATCGACACCGCCGTAGATGACCGCCGACGCTCCCGGCGAGAGCAGTGTCGTGTCGATGGGTAGCCCGAGAACGGCGCGGGCATGCAGCTCGAACTCCGAGAACCGTTGCGTACGAAGCGTTACCAGGCCGGTGTCGTGCGGCCGGGGGCTGACCTCGGAGAAGTACACGTTGTCGCCCTGCACGAACAGCTCCACGCCGAACAGTCCACGACCACCGAGTGCCGTCGTGATTCTCTCGGCCACCTCGCGTGCCGACGCGAGTGCCGCGTCGGACATCGGTTGCGGCTGCCAGGATTCGATGTAGTCGCCCGACTCCTGCAGATGGCCGATCGGCTCGCAGAACGAAGTCCCGTTTGTCGCGCGCACGGTGAGAAGTGTTATCTCGTAATCGAAATCGACGAATCCCTCGACGATGACGCGGCCCAGGTCGACTCGACCGCCTTTCAACGCGTAGTCCCACGCCGTCTCGACGTCGGCTTCGCTTCGTACCACCGACTGCCCCTTGCCGGACGAGGACATCACCGGCTTGATGACGGCGGGGAAGCCGATGTGGGACAACGCTTGTCGGACCTCATCCAACGAATCGGCGAACGCGTACGGCGAGGTCGGCAGACCGAGCTCCTCGGCCGCGAGCCGCCTGATTCCTTCGCGATTCATCGTCAATTGTGTTGCACGCGCGGTCGGAATGACCACGGAGCGTCCTTTGGCCTCCACCTCGGCGAGCGCATCGGTGGCAATGGCTTCGATCTCCGGGACGACGAAGTCCGGCTGCTGAGCGTCGATCAGCGCCAGCAGCTCTTCGGGATTGCTCAGGTCGATCGTGTACGCGTGATGCGCCACCTGGTGGCCCGGGGCGTTGTCGTAACGGTCGACGGCAATCACCTCGACACCGAGGCGCTGGAACGCAATGATGACCTCTTTGCCCAGCTCACCTGCTCCGAGGAGCATGACCCGGGTGGCACCGGGCGTGAGTGGAGTACCGATGCGGACGGGATCTGGGGCAGTCACAGCCTTATTATCCACACCCACATCACTTGGACGCCCTAGTACACGTTAGTCTCCATTCACTATCGCAGCTGACGAGTCGGAACGAGGCAACAAACGTGGCTAACACTGGTGGACCGCTCGCAGGGCTCCGCGTCGTCGAACTCGCAGGGATCGGGCCCGGTCCGCACGCAGCGCTACTGCTCGCCGACCTCGGCGCAGACGTCGTCCGCGTCCAGCGCGCCGGACAGGTCTCTCCACACGACCACCAGCTGCGCAGCCGCACCATCGTCGAAGCGAACCTCAAGGATCCCGCCGACATCGAGAAGGTCCTCGGCCTGATCGAACGCGCCGACGTCCTCATCGAGGGCTTTCGCCCCGGCGTCACCGAGCGACTCGGACTCGGGCCCGACGACGCCCTCGCCCGAAACCCGCGCCTGGTCTACGGCCGCATGACGGGCTGGGGGCAGGAAGGCCCCTGGGCACAGACCGCCGGCCACGACATCAACTACATCTCCGTCACGGGCGTCCTCAACGCCATCGGCCGCGACGGCGAACGACCGGTACCACCGATGAACATGGTCGGCGATTTCGGCGGCGGATCGATGTTCCTCGTCTTCGGCATCATGGCGGCGCTCTACGAACGACAGAATTCGGGACAGGGACAGGTCGTCGACGCAGCCATGGTCGACGGCACCGCAGCACTGTCGCACATGATCTGGGCCTGGCGAGGCGTCGGAGCATGGAGCGACGACCGCGGCGTCAACCTGCTCGACACCGGCGCGCCGTTCTACGACACCTACGAGACATCGGACGGTAAGTACATGGCGGTCGGGTCCCTCGAACCGCAGTTCTACGCCCAGCTCGTGACCGGTCTCGGTCTCGCCGATGCAGACCTACCGTCACAGATGGACAAGTCGCGCTGGCCGGAACTGCGCGAGACGTTCACCGCGACATTCCTGACCAAGACCCGCGACGAATGGGCCGCGATCTTCGACGGCACCGACGCCTGCGTCTCCCCCGTCCTCACCTTCGCCGAGGCCCCGAACCACCCACATATGAAGGACCGAGACTCGCTCATCGACATCGGTGGCGTGACGCAGCACCGACCGGCACCCCGGTTCTCGCGCACCGAAAACGGAGTCCCGACGCCACCGCCCGCCACGGCGACCGACATCGCATCCGTCTGGGCGTAATTCTTTGCGCAGAACTCGAAGTTATGGACGCATTTCGGCTGATTCTCGTACATAACTTCGAGCTCGCGGTCAGAACACCGCCGCTCAGAACACCAGGGCCGGCTGTTCGGATTCGACGCTCGGTGCCAAGGCTCGATACGCCGCGGCAGTGGCCGCAACCGCAGCCCGAAGCTCCTGCGGCTCACGGGTGTACGGCAGCCGAAGGTAACGCTCGAACGCACCCTCGACCCCGAACCGTGGGCCCGCGGCCAACACTGCCCCGAACGCAGGCGCAGTAGCGGCGAGCGCACTCGACACCGGAGCGGGTAGCTGAAGCCACAGCGACATCCCGCCCTCCGAGCGCCGGTACTTCCACTCCGGAACATGTTCGGCCAGAGCATCTTCGAGCACATCTCGACGCTCGCGCAGCTGGGATCGACGGACCTCCAGAGCAGGTTCGGCATCCTGCAGCAGGAACGACGACGCCAGTTGATCGACGATCGAGGTACCGAGGTCGTGTGCTGCTCGCGAGCCGGCGAGCTGCGACACGAGCGATGGATGCGCTCTGATCCATCCGATGCGCAGACCGCCCCAGAACGACTTCGACGCCGACCCGATCGTCACGATGTCCGATCCCGACACCCGCCCGAACGATGCGACCGGTGGCGGCGGTGGCGCGTCGAGCCACAGGTCCACCATGGTTTCGTCGACGATGAGCGTCATTCGGGTGTCTCGGGTGATGCGCGCGAGCTCGGCGCGCCCCTCCGCGTCGAGCACCTGACCGGTGGGATTGTGGAAGTCCGGAATCAAGTACGCGACCTTGGCGGCGGTTTGCCTTGCCGCGCTGCGGATTCCGTCCAGATCCCAATCGCCCTCGACCGGACGCACCGGCACCGGTACGGGCCGGGCACCGACGCGCCTGATGGCCTCGAGTGCGTTGGGGTACGTCGGGTGATCGATCAGGACGCGGTCGCCGGGCGAGGTCAGCGTGCCCAGTAGCAACCGAACCGCTTGCTGCGCACCCGAAGTGACCATGATCTGATCGGCGGTGGTGGGCAACCCACGTTCGACGAAACGCTGCGCGATGGCCTCCCGCAACACAGCGAGTCCGATGGGCTCCATACCGTGAGTGGGCAGATACGTCGGAAGTGCTTGCAGCGCAGATTCGTACGCTGCTGTCATCGTTCCGTCGGCCGCCGACATGGCCGCATGACTCATGTCCACCACCGGACCCGACGGTGACGTCGACTGAATCAGCATTCCGTTCGGTGTCGGCGCGGCAGGCAACGCCACGGTGCTGCGCGATCCCTGTTTGCTGATGAGATAGCCCTCGTCGCGCAGCACCGAATACGACGAGGTGATCGTGGTGCGACTCAGGTCGAGAGCAGCCGACAGATCGCGTTCACTCGGCAACCCGACACCCAACGGGATGCGGCCGTCGTGAATGAGCAGTCGAACCCCGTCTGCGAGCGCCCTGTACGTGGGACGGGAGGCCTTGCGCCTGCCGGATCCATCGGCCGACGCGTCGCCGCGCCAGCTTCCGAGATCTCGTGCCAGCGACGTTGCATTGAGCACCCTAGAGGCCATACAGCCCATATTCACCCACTGGCATCGAACTTTCAAGTCCATTGGGCGTTCGACTGGACTGCCTGTCGACGTCCGGTGGATACTCGACCCATGCCGAGCAGCACCCTCTTCGACACGGCCATCGGGCGATGCGGTCTTGCCTGGAGCGCCGACGGCGTGATTGCCGTGGCACTACCCGAGCCGTCGGACGAGGCGATGCTCGACTACCTGGCCGGCTTCGCCGCAACCCGAGGTCCGGTCGACGCTCTCGCCGCGGACGCGATCGACCGAATCGTCGCGTTGCTCGCCGGCCGAACCGTGGACATGAGCCCGATCCCGTTGGTGCTCGAGGTTTCGGCGTTCGACGCCTCGGTCTACACCGTGTGCAGCGCGATTCCCCGGGGCGCGACGCTGACGTACGGAGACATCGCCGGTCGACTCGGGCTGCCGGGGGCAGCACAGGCGGTGGGCGGGGCACTGGGCCGCAACCCGGTACCGATCATCGTTCCGTGTCATCGCGTGCTGGGCGCGGGCCGAGAGGTCGGTGGCTTCTCCGCTCCCGGCGGGGCGAATACGAAACAACGAATTCTCGGCATCGAAGGCGTCGCCGGATTCGACGAGCCGACGCTGTTCTGAATTCATCGGTAATCGCTAAAGATACTTCTCGACCGGATAAATAGACCAAAAACAGGACTGAAGTTGGCTTTGTCAGCCAGATATGCCGACCGAAGACATCGAGGCGTCGACAACGGAAACCGTCGCGGCGTCGGGACCCGGACTGACATCAGAATCCTCTTCTCTACCGCCGATGGTGAATGCGCCCGTATCCGGAAGCCAGCCGATCGCTCCTCGCTGGAACAGGTTGTAGCGTCCGGATCCGGTGGGCGTCGGGCGCTCGTTGCTGATCGGATAGCCAAGTGCGCCATAGGGTCCGCCGTGCGAGAGGTACCACTCCAAAATGGGTCCGTGTACTTCGTGCGCACCACCGTCGGGGAGGGCGAACACCATCGCGTGGGTGAACTCCAACATGCCGCCCCCTTGCGGACCGAGCATGAATTCGCCAGTCTGCGCCCCGATCCACGAGTGTTCGTAAGCAAACCGATCGAATTGGTAGCTGAAAACTTCCAAGCCATTGTAATTTTCAGTCATCGACCGGCCCTCCGTCGCTTTACTTGGCCTCGATTATCCACCCGATTCGTAGACGCGCACTTCGATTCGGAGATATATGTGACGTCTCCGCTATTGGAGAAGGGCGAGAATCTCGGCGGGGATCTCATCCGTCGCTGCGGGGTCGACCGCCGTTCGAAACCAGCTTCCACCCGACGCGTCCAGCCGAACCAACTGATTCGGACCGAGCAACCACAGCTGATCCCCGGCTGACCAGTTGACGCCATAGCCGTACGCCTCGCTGGAGGTAGCGGGAGCGCTGTACTGAACATTGCCTGCGGTGTCGACGATCTGCAGCGTCGGAGAGCCGTCGATGTCGACAACCTGAGCAGTCGCCGCACCAGACGGCGAGGTCACCGGGGCGGACAGACGAGCGGGAGCCGGAGGGGTGGTCGTGGTGGACGTAGTGGTCGGTGGTATCGGCGGCGGCGCGGGAACTGTGGTTGTCGTCGTGGTCGGCGGAACTGTCGACGTCGTGGTCGGGGGAGCCGTGGTCGTCGTTGTCGGGGGAACAGTCGTTGTCGACGCAACCGGTGGTAACGATTCTGTGGTGGTCGCCGCCGCTGCGGGCGCGCTTCGAGCTGCAACGCCTGCCGAACCCGCGACTCCACACACCGCGGAGGGCAACAGCACAATGACCGCACTGAAGTCGATCGTGAACGTTGCACTGGGAGCTGACGAGCGTGTCCCGGACACCGCCTGTACGCGAGCCGTATACGTTCCGGTGAGGGGCGCAAGGTTGAGAATTGCACCGTTTTCCACGTCGTGGGTGATGTTCCCCGTCGCGGCGGTGGTACTGATCGGGATCACGATGTCCGCTGATCCCGACTTGGTGAGAGTCAGGCGGTAGGTATAGCCGGCACCGGCCGTGGCCCACGACAGCGTGACGTACGGCAGCAACCCGATGCCGAGAAGCGACCTCGTTTTGTTGGTGCAGCCGAGGGGGCCTGGTGCGGGTATCAGTCCGGTGGTGAAGCTGCCGCTCGTCGCGGTGGCTGTATCTGTGCCTGCAGCGAGGGTCGTCGGGGTGTTCGATGCCGTGATCGCCACAGCACCTACGCATGCGATGGCAAGTATCACCGGCAGGGGCGACCTGCTGTGCCGTCCAGGCGGTGTTTCGGATGCCTCGGACGGCCGGTTGCCTGCGGAGCGCTCCCCGCGCGGTCTCCACGCCAACATCAGCAACGCACCCACGGCGATGCCGCCCAGGAAAACCGCGATCGGTCCGCTCAGCCACGCGACCGCATAGCCGAGTTTGTCGACGCTGAAGAAGACGCGTCGAGCGTCGGACACGATGTACGACTCGACGTCAGGGTCTGCATTGGCGTCGCCCTTGAGAAACAGCTGAACGCTGCCGGTTCCGACCGCACCGATGTCGACAACGCGGTGTGTGATGCTGCTGCCACCTGCATTGGTGACGTTGACGATGTCACCGATCTGGATATCGTCGGCGGGTGTCTTCTTGCTCAGAGCCAACGCGCCTGTGTCGATCGCGGGCGACATGGATCCGGATCTGAAGATGAGCGGGGTGATCCCGAAGAACACTGCTGCCAAGGCGAAGAGAACGCACACCAAACCCACGAACGCCCCTGCACTGAGAGCGAGTTCACGGAAAATGCGGGCTCTGCTGTTCGGCGCAACCACACTGTCGTCGGCGACCATATCTACACCGATGTCGCGGTCAGTGTGTAGGTGATGGTGCCCGATTGGACAGCGGACGGCGAGGTGGCCGTCGACGGCATGGTGACCGAAATGCACAGCTGGTCCTGGCCGTTCAACGGCAAAGACCGAGTCAAGTTACCGACCGTCGGTGTGGTCTGCTGGAACAGCTTCGAGGTGCCGAGGCCGGTCACAGTACTCAGCAGCGTGCCCGTGCATACCCCGGCGGACGGCGATCCGGTGTACACCGACGAATTCAGCACGCCGCCCAAAGTCGAGTTGGTCGAGACAACCGAAATCGTGTAAGTGTTCGCCACAGAACCTGTTGCGTTGGTGACCAACAGCCCTGCTGCGACCGTATCGCCTGGGAACATGGCAGTCTTCGTCAACGACGTCGAAAAATCGGTCGGATTGTTGTCCACCGCAGGATTGCCGACCTTGATGTCGAGCTTGCCCGTGGTGAAGGTGCCCGACGTTACCGTTGCCGTATCCGACCATGCAGCAAGAGTTCCCACTGTGCCGAGTCCGAGCACCATACCGATCGACATGATTGCTCGGGCCCGCGCGCTGATCAGCGCAGCACCGATCCGGCGGAGTACCACCGCGAATCCGACTGTGTCGTGATGACGCGCCATCAGGGCTGCGCCCCTTCCTGATCGGGCCCTCGGCTTGCGAAATCCGAGCACGCAGAGCTGGTGCCGTCACTCCACCGAAGAACGAGGTCGATTTCGGCAGAGGAGTTTCGAGTATCGTTTCCGGCCGTATCGGCCATGGTGATCGTTGCGTCGATCCGCTTCTGTTCACCTGCGGATACATCGACCGGTGCGCAGGCTCCGAAGGCTCGGCCGGCAATGGACACGCTCAGCGCGCGGGCAAAAGCCGAATCATCGCTGTCCACGATCACCTGAAGTCGTCCGTCTCTATCGGTCCCGTTGTGAACGTGAAACTCCGACGTCCGGCTGTCGCCCGGCACCCACCGCACATCCTTGTCCACCAGGGGCTCGGCCAGGCTCTGCAGCCACAGCCGACCGTCGGTGCTGTAAGTGACGAATTGAACCGGCCGCGCGGGACCGGCCCCGATCAGCACAATGATTGCAAGGAACGCAGCTCCAGCGGCGCTGACCACAACTGCATTGTTCATCATGGCGCAGCGGGCTCCTTCCGCTTCTTGCGATGATCGACGGCGGCACCGGCGAACATGAACAGTGCGTACCCAGCCAGAACGACCACCACTGCGGCGACGGCGTACTTTCGTTGCTCACCCGTCATCCATCGACTGACGTAGCCCATGAAAGGAACTGCGTACCAAAGCTCTCCGCGGATCTGTTCCGGACGCACCGGAATCTCGTCGGCCACCCCGTTGTTGTCACCGCGGGTTATGAATCGCAGTTCACCGGTGCCGCTTCTCTCGGTGGCAACAATGCGGTGTGTCACCACGTCCGGCTTGCCGGACTCGAGCTGATAGGTGATCACCGAACCGACTCCTAGTTCGGCCGGATCGACGGTCTCGATCACCACCATCGTTCCCGGCGGATAGCTCGGTTTCATCGAACTGGTGAGAATCGTGTACGGCATCGCACCGGAGATACGCGGAATCACAACGGCAGCCAGCAATATCGCCAGCACTGCGAACAGCAACAGGTAGGACGCCGCGCGCTTGATCCACCACCACAGCCCGGCGTGCTCTTGGTCGTCGGTCGCGCCCGTCACGTCGACGACTGCACATTCCTCCGTCACGTCGTCGAGTCGACTCGAGTTGTCCATCGGTCGATGTGTCATCGCGACTGCGCCAGAAACGAGAACTTCACCTGCGAGGACGAACTTTGAGTAGAGCTGTCCAACAGCGTCATTCGAAGGCAGAGAACTTCAGCAAGCCCGACTCCGAGTTGGCGAAAAGCGGGGCTCGCCGGCGCCTGGGCTCCAGTGAATGGACCATTGTAGAGAGCCTCGACAGTGCCCGACGGCACGCCGATGGCCGGGCAGTTCGTCACTGCGGTGACTTTCGACGCGGTGAGGGTGAAGTTCAGCGAACCAGTCTGAGAAGTGCTGTTCAACCTGTATCTCATCGGCACAGTTCCGCTGTTACGCACCGAGAGTGGGGCCTGCGAGTAGCCCCCTGGACCAATGTTGGTAGCTCCCAGGATTGTGGGAAGTTGATACAAGAAGTCGTTCACCTCAGCACCCGACGTTCCAACTTTGATGTCGAGCGTGCCGGACCGAATGGTGCCGCCGCCCAGGGTTTCTCGATCGCGCCACAGCGCGCCCGTCGCCTGCGCCGATCCGAAGATCACCACAAGGACGGACGCGGCTGCCAACGCCCAGTATCGTGCGTGCTTCAAGTCGAACTTCGGCTCAGGTTCGAGACTGCTCGAGCTTCAGAGCAAAGGCTGCGAGGTTGATGGACTGGTTTTGTGCGTCCTGATTCTCAGTGCCCGGGTCGAAGGTGAATCTGACGCTGACCGCGACGTTCTGGTCCGCTGAAGTGATCCGAGTCTTGGCACCGGTGGTCGGCAGCGTCGTACTACCCGAGGTGGCCGTGACAGAGGTGGTGATCTTCG
The DNA here is from genome assembly GCF_031456475.1 of Rhodococcus sp. 3258. Lineage (NCBI taxonomy): Bacteria > Bacillati > Actinomycetota > Actinomycetes > Mycobacteriales > Nocardiaceae > Rhodococcus > Rhodococcus sp. 3258. The sequence continues at coordinate 400,638 of NZ_JAVDUT010000005.1, read as the reverse complement.
ATCGCAGCAACGCGTCGCCGGTGATGGCAGAGGTATCGGCGCTGAGGTCGGCGAGTAGGTTGTTACCGCTGGCCTGAATGGTGAAACTTGCCGTGTACTCGACGATGTCACCAGGCACGATCAGGAACGTAGCAGGGTCGATCACTTTCGGGTTTCCGGCAACATCCGGGGAGACATCTCGCCACTGAGGCGCGGGAGTGGCAACAGGGGCCAGGCTGAGATCACCGGACGTGATGGTCCCTCCGCCCAAGGTCTCCTGATCGCTCCACAGTGCATAGGATCCCAAACCGCCGAGCAGCAGAACCGCCGCCGCGCCCGCCGCTACAGCGCCTTTGGTTGCCTTGTTCATTGTTTCAACTTTCTTCGGTGGCCCTGACGAAGAGGGCGGTTGAGGACCCCAACGGGTCGGTGCCCCTTGTGTCAAAAGGGCTGCGCAACAGGGTGCGTCGATCATTGTTTCTCCTAAACCGGGCGGTCTGTTACCCCTATTGGGATAAAAGTCCGACAGTTTTCTTATGCCCGATTTTGTGGACCGACTCAATACGGGCAGTTACATCTACAACACGACTGTAAAGATGAAACGTTTCCGGAATCGGCCGAATCGGACTTCACGCCACGTCTGGACAGTGGCCTGAACCCGAAGAGACGTCGGCGGTTCAACGCGAAATCCGACCTGAAGTTTCTTTGTCCCGATCGGCGAATTCAGCGGCTTCGGACCGCAGGAAGACAGCAAAAAGCCCCGAGGCAGTGCGCCTCGGGGCTTTTCGATAACGGGTTCGGCTACCGCAGGATGTCTCGACGGACGATGGTTTCGTCGCGGCCCGGTCCCACACCGATGCACGACATGTACGCGCCCGACAGTTCCTCGAGACGCAGGACGTAGTTCTGCGCGTTGATCGGCAGTTCCTCGAATGTCCGGGCACCGGAGATGTCTTCCCACCAACCGGGCATCTCTTCGTAGATCGGCTTCGCATGGTGGAAACCGGTCTGCGTCATCGGCATTTCGTCGTGACGGACGCCGTCGACGTCGTAGGCGACGCAGATGGGGACGGTATCCAGACTGGACAGCACGTCGAGCTTGGTCAGGAAGTAGTCGGTGATGCCGTTGACGCGGGTGGCGTACCGAGCGATGACCGCGTCGAACCAGCCCGTACGTCGGGCACGACCGGTGGTGACGCCCACCTCGCCGCCCTGCTTGGCCAGGTACTCACCGTGGTTGTCGAACAGCTCGGTCGGGAACGGACCCGAACCGACACGCGTCGTGTAGGCCTTGAGGATGCCGAGGACCGTGGTGATCTTGTTCGGGCCGATGCCGGAGCCGACGGACGCACCGCCTGCCGTCGGGTTCGACGACGTCACGTACGGATAGGTGCCGTGGTCGACGTCGAGCAACGTGCCCTGCGATCCCTCGAGCAGAATCGTGTCGCCGCGCTCGAGCGCTAGGTTGAGCTGCAGGCGCGTATCGGTGATGCGGTGCTTGAAACCTTCGGCCTGCTCGAGCACCTCGTCGACGACCTGCTGTGGGTCCAACGCCCGGCGGTTGTAGATCTTCGAGAGCACCTGGTTCTTGAATTCCAGTGCAGCCTCGACCTTTTGAGTCAGGATCTTCTCATCGAGCACATCCGCCGCACGCACTCCGACGCGGGCGAGCTTGTCCTGGTAGCACGGGCCGATGCCGCGCCCGGTGGTGCCGATCTTCTTGGCTCCGAGGAAGCGTTCGGTGACCTTGTCGATGGCCACGTGGTACGGCATGATCAGGTGCGCATCGGCGCTGAGCAGCAGGTTCGACGTATCGACATCGCGCTTCTCGAGGCCGTCGAGCTCGGTGAGCAGCACACCCGGATCGACGACGACACCGTTACCGATGACGTTCTTGACGCCCGGCGTCAGAATTCCCGACGGGATCAGGTGCAGCGCGAACTTGTCGCCGTTGGGAAGAACGACGGTGTGGCCGGCGTTGTTGCCGCCTTGGTAGCGAACCACCCACTGAAGTCGTTCGCCGAACAGGTCGGTGGCTTTGCCTTTGCCTTCGTCGCCCCACTGGGCGCCGATCAGGACTATCGCCGGCATGTGCTCTCCTACGTTGCTTTCGTGCAAGGACGTGCTGCAGATGTACTAGAGCGAATGCAGCAGTCACCATTCGTCGCAGGCGCGACAGTGGCCGGGGGAACAGTCTAGCCGAGGCGGTGAGCTGGCCCGCATGCCGCTACGGTCGACGCCGAACGAGGGCACTATGGTCGTGACGAGGATTCATCGGAAGATCTAGGAGCGCCGTGACACCGTTCGTTCTGCAGTGCGGCAACCCGCTGCTGCCGATCACGCTGACCGACGTCCCACTGCGCAACGCCGACGCAGTACCGACCGACGACGATTGCAGCGCGATCTTCTCCGACATCGAATCCGCCCCCGAGCCACGCATCATCGTCCTGGGCGATGATGCGTCCCTCGCCGCGCTGCTGACGCGCCTGATGCGCACCGAACGGCTGCACGTCGAAGTCGCGTTCGTGCCGGAGAACGCAACCGATGCCGCTCACATCTACAAGCTGGGCACCGGGTCACGTGCCGCCAAGGTCGCCTTGACGGGCACTGCGTCGAGCACACCCCTCATCCGCGACGATGCAGGCAAGGCCGTCGTCGGGAGAGCTCTGCTCGGCGGTGCCGACGGAACCGACCTCGAAGGCGAGGCCTATGTCGACGACACCCGGTTGTTCTCCGGCGTCGTGCCCGGAGTCGAGGTGGCTCCCACCCCGGACATGCCCGGCCTCCGTGCACGCGTGGTCGGCCGTCGCCGATTTCTGCCGCGCCGCTGGGTGAGCGGCCGCGCCATGCAACTCGGCTCCCCCGCCGCCGAACTGACTCGCGACGGCATCGCCGGCGGCAAGGCAGTGAAGCGGTCGACCTTCTACCGCCACCATCAGGAGTGGTTGCTGGTCCGATGACCGTTCCGGTGCGGCGCGGTCCCGTCCTGCCCAGTCCGATCTTCGTCGCGGTACTCGCCGTCGCCGGAATCGGTGGTGCCCTTGCCTGGACGGCGGACGACGTCACGTCCGTCGCCGCGCGCATCGGAGTGTTCGTGCTCGTTCTCGCCGGGTGGATCGCGTCGGTCTGCCTGCACGAATTCGGCCACGCCTACACCGCGTTTCGAGCCGGTGATCGCGAAGTCGAGCTCCGCGGCTACCTGACCCTGAACCCGCTGAAGTACACACACCCGCTGCTGTCCATCGTTCTCCCGGTGGTGTTCATCGCGATCGGTGGGATCGGCCTGCCGGGCGGTGCCGTCTATCTGCGCACCGGGCAGTTCTCGGCGTCGACCCAACGGCGCATCGCACTGGCCGGCCCATTCGCCAATGCAGTTGTGGCCGTGGCACTTCTGGTGGTCATCAGGCTGTTCGGTACCGACGGCACCAACGCCGCCTTCTGGTACGGGCTCAGCTTTCTGGCGTTTCTGCAGATCATGGCTACGATCCTCAACCTGATCCCGGTGCCCGGACTCGACGGCTACGCGGCCCTCGAACCCTCGCTCTCACCCACCACCCGAGCGTCGCTGAACCAGGTCAAGGGATACGGGATTCTCGTCCTCGTTGCGTTGCTCTTCGTGCCGGCCGTCAACGCCGTCTTCTTCGGAGCGATCTACACACTGTTCGGATTGTCGGGGGTCCCCGAGTACTTCGCCGGCAACGGCAACTACCTGATGCGATTCTGGATCTGACAGGTCCAGCGGGAAAGAGTGCACGATATCGAGCGCGATCGGCGGGATTCCGTCTGTTCGGGCAGGTTCCGTGCATTCCTGCCCAACACTGTCGGTGGTCGATCGCATAATGTGCGCATGACGACGTGGAACGAATTCTCGGCAGCGGCTCCGACTCTCGCGTCCGCGGTGCGGGCCCGATTCACCGCGCACAAGCACCATGTTCTCGCGACACTACGGGCAGACGGCTCACCGCGCGTCAGTGGAACCGAGGTGGAGTTCGTGGACACCGGGGTGCTGCGACTCGGATCGATGCTCGGTGCCGCCAAAGCGCGAGATCTTCAGCGCGACGGCCGGTTCGCACTGCACAGCAATCCCGGCCACCACTCGATGGAGGGCGGCGATGCAAAGATCAGCGGAATCGCCGCAGAGATCACCGATCCTGCTGTGCTGCAACCGATATTCGACGCGGCTCCCGGCGAACTCGTGCCGTACCAGGTGTTCGATCTCGACATCGGCGAAGTGGTACTGACGTCACTGGTGGACGATCACATGCAGATCGACATCTGGCGTCCGGGAACCGAGGTACGCACCGTCACCAGGTGAGCTCTTCCTTGCAGGTTCGGCCGTGTGCGGTCGGCTCGACCTGCACGGTGGCATGGTCGAGTCCGTAGGTCGACAGCAGCGAGCGCGCGCGATCGAGCACCATCGACGACGATCCCTCGCATTCCAGGTGCACGGTGGCCACGTCCATTCCGGTGGTCAGGGTCCACACATGCAGGTCGTGCACTCCCGTCACTCCGGGAAGGGCGCTCAGATCGCCGGTCAACGCGTCCACGTCGACATCGGCAGGACTCGCCTGAGTGAGGATGCGCAGTGCCGACCCGGCGAGCTTGATCGCACGCGGAACCACCCACAGCGAGATGAGCACGCCGACGACGATGTCGACCCAGGTCCACCCGAACACCAGCATGAGCACACCGCCCACCAACACACCGACGCTGCCGACGGCGTCGGCCAGCACCTCCATGTAGGCACCGCGAACGGCGAGAGAGTCCTTCGCATCGCCGCGGATGAGCATCATGACGACGATGTTCGCGGCAAGACCGGCCGCAGCGGTGAGAATCAACGGAAGACCGGGAATCTCGGGCGCATCGCCGATGCGAGATATCGCCTCGTACATGATGAACGCCGCAACGCCCAGCAGCAGAACAGCATTCGCGATCGCGGTGAGCACCTCGGCACGGTGCCAACCGAATGTCCTTGCCGCTGCGGCACTTCCCTTTCGTGCAAGGACGAGAGCGATCAAGCCCATCGACATCCCGAGTACGTCGGTGAGCATGTGGCCGGCATCAGCGAGCAGTCCGAGCGAGCCGATGGCCAGCGCGACGGTCAGCTCGACCACCAGGAACACCACCAGAACGGCCAACGCCACGATCATCTTGCGAACCCGAGATCTGGGCGGTCCCGCGCCGTCGGGCGAATGACCACCCACGCCGTGGCTGTGTCCGTGACCCGCGCCCATGACTCCCCCTCGTGACTGCAACGACTTCAGGCAGTCACCATATGCGTACATACGCATATATGCAATGGTGTGCTCGGGTCACAACTCCGGCGGGACGTGCGGATGCTTGACCGTCGGCGGAAGAGTCGCCAACGCAGAGATGCGCTTGAGCCCGGCGACCTGCAACAGATCGACGATGATCGACCGCAACTGAGCGAGCACCACCGTCGCCGACAACCCGGCGTTCGAGATCAGTTCCGGCTTCGCTCCGGCAGCGACCGACCGCAACACCCGCGCGGCCTCCGCCGCATCCGGTTTCTGCCCCGGATCGGCGAGAATCATTTGACGTAGGACTTCCACCGCATGCGCCAGCTTCTCCACCTCGTCGACCACCCGCGGGTCCAGAATTTCGTCGTCGCGCACCAAGGTCAACGACCGCCGTGCCAGCACCCGAATATTGCGAACAGCGTTGTCGATGGGGTCGGCTGTCGCCGCCAGGGCCGCCAACCGAGTGCGATGATTCCAGTACATCGGAGAAATGCGCGCGATCTCCCGGCCGCCCTTGAGATCGGTCCGCAGAGCATCGATTCCGGACTGCGTCGCCCGAGCCTTGCGCAACGCATCCTCGATAGGCTTCGGGTCGTTGGCCACCAACCCGTCGGCCACCTTCTGCAACACACTCGCCGCGGTCGCCAACACGTTCGCCGCATCCTTACGCGCCCGCCACACCGGATGCGTCGGAATCAACGCCACGATCGCGATGCCCACCAGACCACCGACCAACGCGTCGACCATGCGGTTGGGGCCACCCATGTTGCCAGGAGGAATGAGGGTCGCCACCAGCACCGCGGACGATCCGGCCTGCATCGCGATGATGGGGCCGCCGTCGAGGAACACCGCAGCCGACATCGCCAACACGACCACCAGCGCGATCTGCCACGGCCCACTGCCGATCAGGGAGATCAACAGATCGCCGACGCCGATGCCGACCGTCACGCCGGCCACCAGCTCGGCCGATCGGCGCAACCGCGCCCCGAGGGACACACCGAGCGAGACGACGGCCGCAATGGGCGCGAAGAACGGACGTTCGTGACCGACGAGGTCCGTAGCGACGAACCACGCGACCCCGGCCGCCAACGCGCACTGCACGATGGGCAACAACGACAACCGCAGCCGCTCGGTGCCCGCCTTCATCCGGGTTCGGCCACGCGCCCGGCTCGCGCGGGCCCGATCAGCCCAGGCCGAGCGCTTCCGCTGCTTTGGGATCACAGTCTTCGAGGAGGTCGAGGCAGCGGGCGTACTCGTCGTGCTCGCCGATGTCGCGGGCGGCTTTGGCGAGGACTGCGACGCATCGGAGGAATCCGCGGTTGGGCTCATGGCTGTACGGGACCGGCCCGAATCCCTTCCATCCGTTACGACGCAACTGGTCCAGACCTCGGTGATAACCGGTACGCGCATAGGCGTACGCGGTGATGGTGGCACCCGATTCGAGAGCGGCCTCGGCGAGATACGCCCACGCGATCGACGCCGTCGGATGGGCCGCAGCAACCGTCTCGGGAGCCTCGTGATTCAGCAGTGCGGATTCGGCCTCGTCGTCGCCGGGCAACAGCGTTGGTTGAGGTCCGAGCAGATCACCGAAAGAAGTCATGGCGCTCATTGTGCCCCTACGTCACCCAATCGTGTCCGAACACCCCCGGCGGCGCTCACGCTGCGCTGCACACGCGGTCGATAGGCTGCCAGCTGACGAAATTTCGGACTTACAGCTTTCGAGGAATTCGGTGAACGAGGGAGAACGCATGTCGGACGAGAAGAACAATGCGACCCCTGAGGCCGACACGACCAAGATCGACCTGAACAAGAAGAAGCCGGCCGACGAATCGGCGGACGCCCCCACCGAGAAGATCGCTGCACCTGAATCCGATTCGCCGGTAGCTGCGCCTCGAAAAGCCGAGCCCCAGAAGATCACGCCCCAGAAGATCGTGCCCAGAAAGATCGAACCGCAGAAGGCTCGGCCGCAGCAGGTCGGACCACGCCGCGTCGGACCGCCGGCTGCGGAACCGAACAAACCGAGTCACAAGAAGTGGTGGGCGGCTCTGGTGGCCGCGGTAGTCGTGATCGCGGCAGTGGCCGCCGGTGCGTACCTGCTGATCGACCGCACGAGCGTCGAGGACTCCCCGGAAGCGCAGATTCGCACGACGGTCGAGTCGTTCACCAGGGCGCTGGCCGCTGGAGATCTGGCCACGCTGCGCAGCACGTCCTGCGGAGACCTGGCGACGTTCTATCGCGACATCCCGGACACGGAGTTCGCCGACGTGCATCGGGTGTCCGTGGAGCAGGGCAACATCCCGACCGTCGACAGCATCGACGCCATCCAGGTCACCGACGACACCACGGCGATCGCTCAGGTCATCGCCCACACGGACGCCAACCCGAACGATCGCTCGCCGCGCACCTTCGACCTGAGCCTCGACGGCGATCAGTGGAAGGTGTGCAGCTGAGTACCCATGTGAGTGGAACTTCGTAGCCCACTACGAAGTTCCACTCACATGCGGCGCAGCCGCTCAGCCGGCGCTGACGCTGCGTCCGGCCGACTTCAGGTCGTTGCAGGCCTCGATCACACGGGCCGTCATTCCGGCTTCTGCCTTCTTGAGGTAGCTGCGCGGGTCGTAGGCCTTCTTGTTGCCCACCTCGCCGTCGATCTTGAGCACACCGTCGTAGTTGGAGAAGAAGTGTCCGGCGATCGGGCGGCTGAATGCGTACTGGGTATCGGTGTCGACGTTCATCTTCACCGTTCCGTACTCGAGCGCCTCTTCGATTTCGCTCTTCGCCGAGCCCGATCCGCCGTGGAAGACGAAGTCGAACGGCTTCGAGCCCGATGCCAGGCCGAGCTTCTCGCTGGCCACACGCTGACCGTCGGCGAGAACGGACGGCTTGAGCTTGACGTTGCCCGGCTTGTAGACGCCGTGCACGTTGCCGAAGGTGGCCGCCAGCAGGTAGCGCGAGCCGGCGTCTCCGGCACCGAGTGCCTCGACGGTCTTGAGGAAGTCCTCGTTCGACGTGTACAGCTTGTCGTTGATTTCTGCCTCGACGCCGTCTTCCTCGCCGCCGACGACGCCGATTTCGATCTCCAGGATGATCTTCGCGGCCGCAGCGCGGGCCAGCAGATCCTTCGCGATCTCCAGGTTCTCGTCGATCGGCACGGCCGATCCGTCCCACATGTGCGACTGGAACAGCGGGTTCTTGCCGGCGTCGACGCGCTCCTGCGAGATCGCGAGCAGCGGACGCACGTAGGTGTCCAGCTTGTCCTTGGGGCAGTGGTCGGTGTGCAGCGCGATCGTGACGTCGTATTCGGCGGCCACGACGTGGGCGAACTCGGCGAGAGCGACAGCGCCGGTGACCATGCTCTTCACACCCAGGCCGGAGCCGAATTCTGCGCCGCCGGTCGAGAACTGGATGATGCCGTCGCTACCCGCGTCGGCGAAGCCTTTGATGGCGGCGTTGATGGACTCGGAACCCACACAGTTGATTGCCGGGAAGGCGAACTTGTGTTCCTTCGCCCGGCCCAGCATCTCGGCGTAGACCTCGGGAGTTGCGATAGGCACGGCGTCATTCCTCCATTGAAAGTTCGATTGTGTCCTGTGCAGTATGGCAACCTCCGGGCTCGGTGTCGTGCGTACCCGCTCACGTCCCTCCCGGGTGGTTGTCCGTCGAGGGGTGCCGAACAGGCCATCGAGTTCACGGTCGGCCGACACCGACTGTTCAGGAGTTGCCGGTTTCGGCCGGTAGTGTGGGCGCGGTGAGTCTTCTTGCTGCTTCGGAATCGGTGACGACGAATCTGGCCCTGTTGCCCGGTTTCCTCGATCCGGTGAACCTGCTCAATTCCTTCGGTCACTGGGTCCTGATCGGTCTGCTGTTGGTGGTGTTCATCGAGTCGGGCCTGCTGTTTCCGCTGCTGCCCGGCGACTCGTTGCTCTTCACAGCCGGCCTGATCGCGGCGTCGAAGTCCACCGAGATCGAGCCGTTCGCGTCCATCTGGACGCTGGTCATCCTGATTCCCATCGCGGCGATCCTCGGCGACCAGGTCGGTTTCCTCATCGGCACCAAGGGCGGTGCTGCCCTTTTCAAGAGCAACGACGCCCGATTCTTCAAGAAGAAGTACATCGACGAGTCGCACGTCTTCTTCGAGAAGCACGGCCCGATCACGATCATCCTGGCGAGATTCGTACCCATCGTGCGGACGTTCGCGCCGGTCGTCGCCGGTGCGTCGCACATGAAGTACTCGCTGTTCCTGACGTACAACGTCGTCGGCGGCATCCTGTGGGGCGCGGGTGTCACGGTTCTGGGGTACCTGCTCGGACAGATCGCGTTCATCCGCGACCACGTCGACATCATCTTCCTGCTGATCGTCGCCGTGTCCGTCCTGCCCATCGTGATCGAGGTCGGCAAGCGCATGATCAAGGCCCGCAAGACTCCACTCGGGGAAGCAGCCGACGCGATCGAAGCCGACGCCCCGGACTCCAAGTCCTGATCGAGAAATTCCGAAAGCGATCGAGCCCGTGTCACTGAGCGCCACAGCATTGACCGCCACCGCACTGCAGACCGTGTCCACCGAGGCCGTCGGCAGTTTCGGACCGCTGCAGTCGGCAGGTCCGCTGGTCGTGTGGGTGATCGTGATGGCATTCGTGTTCATCGAATGCGCGGTGATCATCGGCCTGTTCCTACCCGGTGACTCGATGCTTATCACGGCGGGCATCGTCATGGCGACGCACGCGTCGGGCACCGGCCACATCTGGGCTCTCTCGGTCGGTGCGATGGTTGCGGCGATCGCGGGCAACCAGGTGGGATACATGATCGGCCACCGAACCGGTTCGACGCTGGTGGCCCGCAAGAACGGCAAGTACCTCAACACCAAGAACCTGCACAAGGTCAATCTGCTGCTGGAAAAGCACGGATTCTGGGCGGTTCTCGTCGCGCGTTGGATCCCGTGGGTGCGCACGCTGTGCCCGATGGTCGCCGGGGCGGCGAAGATGGATCACCGTCGCTACACCATCGCCAGCACTCTGGGCGCAATCATCTGGGCACCGGTGCTGCTGCTCGTCGGCTTCTACTTCGGCTCGTTCATCCAACGCATCCCGTGGCTGATGCCCGCGGTGCTGATCAGCATGATCGTGCTGCTGGTCGTCGGAACGGGTCTGGGCATCTGGCAATACCGCAAGGAAATGGCGCGTCCCGAAGAGACGATCGTCGTCGACGAGGTTGTCGAGTAGTAGCCCGGAGCGATTTAAAAACCAGCGGGAGTGCAGCCTGCGGAACGACCTAGAAACCGCGGGAGTGCAGCGTGCGGAACGACCTAGAATCCGCGGGAGTGCAGCCTGCGGAACGACCTAGAAACCAGCAGCACAGACGCGGTAGGCCGCTTCCATGAGCATCCAGCCACCGAGTTGCACGGACAGGTCGCGTTCGGGCACCTCGGACGGTCGGACCGTTCCCTCGGCGAAGGTGGCGATGTGCAGGCCCTGCCCTGGGAAGCGTGCTTCGCGGGTCCAGTCGGCACCGAACAGTGGGTTGTCCTCCACTTCGAGTCTGTTCTCCCATGCGGCCTCGGCCGAGGCGAGGACGATTGCAGCGGCGACCTCTCGTGCACGGTCGTCGGCGTCGGTGTCGCCGGGTAGTTCGGTGGACACCAATGCGAGGTAGCGCGCGAGAATCGGGTTGAACAGGCCCCCGTCTCCCCCGCCGCGGCCGGTGATGACGAGGTTGCGGGTGAGGTGGTTCTCGACGGCGTCGACCAGCGCGTGGACACGCTGCGCATGCCTCGGCTCGCCGAGACGGAGTGCGAGTTCGGTTTCCAGGCCGAGTGCGACGCCCTGGCAGTAGCTGTAGATCGCGCGTTCGACCTCGCCGGACTTGCCCGCGTCGACGAGGGCGCGGGTGGAATGCATGCCGTCGAGGATCAATCCGGTGCGCGAGTCACGCAGGGTGCGGTCCATCCAGTCCGACATCTCCTGGGCCCGCCAGAGCCGACCGGTGCGGGCGAGCATGATCGCGGCCGGGCCGTTGGCAGGCGCATTGTAGAAGTCGGATTTCTTGCGCCACGGGATGCCGCCGCCTTCGGCCGGAGCCCAGGCGTCGAACAGTTCCATCTCTATCTGCTGGATGCCGCTGCGATTTCCGACGAAGTGCTGACGCTGCGCACGTTCCAGGGCCAACCCGAGCCAGGCCATGTCGTCGTAGTAGTTGTTGGTCCAGCCGGTGAGGTTTCGGGTGCGGTGCGCGCGGGTGATCTTCGTCAGGCGTCGTCGACGTTTTGTGGTGAGTTCGCGGTCGGCGGCATCCACTGCGCAGTCGAGCAGGTGTGCCTGCCACCAGTAGTGCCAGCGCAGGAAGGCACGCTCATGCTTGACGGGCGGCCACGCGACGACTCCGAGCGCCGTACCGGGCAGTCCCCACAGCCGACGCATGTGCCGTGCGACGACGGCCCCCTCCGCAGCGTCGGCACGCTGCGACCACAACTCCTGCATACCCGCAATCCTGCCACTACCGTTGCCGAACCGTTACATCCCGTCCTGGTAATGCCCTGTCCTCACCATGCGGTATCGAGATCGGCGTGGCGACGAATCCACGAGTGCATCGCAATCCCGGCCGCAACACCGGCATTGATGCTGCGTGTCGACCCGAACTGCGCGATCGAGACCGTCATGGACGCGGACTCCCGCGCACTATCGGAGACGCCGGGACCCTCCTGACCGAACAGCAGCAGGCAGTTGCGCGGCAATTCTGCCGTTTCGATCGGCACCGAGCCCGGGGTGTTGTCGACGGCGACGACGACGAGTCCCTGGTCCTCGGCGAACGCCATCAGCGCCTCCACCGAATCGTGGTGGTGAATGTGTTGGTACCGGTCGGTGACCATCGCGCCGCGACGGTTCCATCGACGCCGCCCGACGATGTGCACCGCCTGCGCGGCGAAGGCGTTGGCCGTGCGCACCACCGTGCCGATGTTCGCGTCGTTCGCGAAGTTCTCGATGGCGACGTGCAGTGAATGACGGCGCGTGTCGATGTCGGCGACTATGGCCTCGCGTCGCCAGTATCGATATGCGTCGACGACATTGCGTCGATCACCGGCGGCGAGCAGTTCGGGGTCCAGTCGCGGGTCGTCGGGCGGCGGCTCGTCGTGGGCGTCCGACCACGGGCCGACGCCGTTCGGGTTCTCACCCCATTCGGTGGGACCGGCTTCGGCCGGTTGGCCGTCGATCTCGTTCTCGCTCAATAGATTTCGTTACTGTCGGGCGCGATCCGGAATCCGTGACCGGTGGCGTCGTTCGCGCACGAGATACCGTTCTCGGCCGAGGTACAGGTGTAGCCACCCTCGGCGATGGTCGCACCGACAGCCAGCGGCGGATCCATCGACTCGCCACCCGAGGTGTACACCACTCCCCCGGAACACATGAATGCCGCGGGACCGTCGTTGGTCACGCGAATACCGTTGCCCCAGTTGATCATGCAGTCGTCGGGCCGCGGCGGAACCGGGGTGGTCGTGCCTTGACAGCCGGCCTCGGTGCGACTCGACAGCGGCACGATGCCGCATTGAAACAGCCCGTCGGGCGAAGTGAAGTAATAGGCCCCGCCGATCGCGGCATACGTCGTCTGCGGCTCCGCGACCGGTGGGGGTGGTTCGACCGGCGGGGGCGGCGGCGCTTCCGACGTGGTCGTCACCGGCGGCGGAGTCGTGGTCGGTGCGGTCGTCGTGGTGGTCGGCACGGGGGTGGTGGTCGACGACGTAGGCGGCGCTTGCGCAGCCGACTCGCTACTGCAGCCGGTGAGTACGAGCGCCGACCCGACCCCGACAGCGACCACCCACGCCCGCACCGTTCCGAATCGCACTGTCCCGAATTGTCTTGTCCTGCTCGACCGCACCGTGCTCAGCATGAAGAAAACCCGACCCACCTTTCGACACCTACTGCTCGAAAGACAGACGATACCGGCGCAGCGCCGGCATCGTCCGGTGCGGCGTTCTAGGTGTGGCTCAGACGGCGGTTGACTTCACGGGTGAGCCACGCAGGCGAGAACCGTGAACCGAGCGAGAGCGCCTTGGAGGGCAGCCCGACCGGGAAGTGCACCTTGTGCAACCGGCGCTTCACCGGACGGGTGGCGTCGAAGATCGCATCGGACACATCTTTGACGGTGAGCTTGATGCCCAACGAGCTCGTGGTGCCCGTCGAGATCTTCTCGGTCATCGCCGTCTGGACGAACAGCGGCCACATGGCCTTGACCGCGATGTCGTACTTGCTCCATTCGAGATCCAACGCCTCGGTGATGCCGCGCACCGCGAACTTGGATGCGCCGTACGTCACCAACTCGGGCTGACCGTAGATGGCCGAGGCCGAGCACAGGTTGACGACCTGCGCGCCCGGGGTGTCCCTGAGGTAGGGGAATGCAGCGTGGGTGCCGTAGACGACGCCGTTGACGTTGATGTCGATCTGGCGGCGATGCACCGAGAGCGGCATGTCTTCGAAGGCCCCTGCAGCGAGGATCCCGGCATTGTTGATCAAGATGTCGAGTCGACCGTCACCCTCGGCAACGAACTCCTTCAACCGGGTTTCCCACTGGTCGGAGTTGGTTACATCCAAAGTACCGGTGAACACCCGACCGCTGAGCGAAGCAGCTTCCTTGCCGAGTGACGCCAAACCGGTCTCGTCGATGTCGTACGCACCGACGAGGTAACCGTTGGCAGCGAACTTGAGTGCCGTTGCACGGCCGATGCCGGCCGCGGCACCTGAGATGAAGACAGTTGGTCGAGTCACATCGATCACCGTACATGTAACCCTACTTACGAGTAACCCCCCAATCTCCGATCGATCGAACGCCGTCTCCCGACGGCACAGGAGTACCGAAGTGAACGACTCGAGGATCGTGCGAGCCGTCGTCGTCGTGGCGATCGGCTATTCGATAGTGCTGGCAGTCTGGATCGGCTGGCTCGTGGACAAGACCCCGCCCGGCACATTGCCGTACCAGTTGGCAGCCCTGGTGGCCGGATTCGGCGCAGCCCTCGGCCTGGCCATGATGATCGCCGGACGCCCCACGCGCGAGCAGAAGGATCTGATCGAACACGGCGTCGAGGGGTGGGCGACGGTGGACGCGATCCGGCGCATCGACGACGACACCGCCGAGCTGGACCTGGAGTTCACCGTGCCGGGCTCGAGCAGCTACTTCGGCAAGATCGTCTACGGCATTCCCCGAGCCGACACCGCACACTTCGAGCCGGGCACGGTCATCGCCGTTCGAGTGGACCCGGCCCATCGAGAGCGGGTTCTGCTGCTTCCCCGTCACGGCGTCGACGAGTAGTGGCCAGGGCGTCGACGAGCAACATCTGAGCGGCCACGTACGTGGACAGGATCACCGCCTCCGCCGTGCGGCGCTGCCGTTCGTCGGTGAGGAACAGTCGTCGGTGGACGATCAACGCGTCGGACACCGTGAACAGGATGCCGCCCACGACGAGCCGGCGATCACCCCCACGCGAGACCGACCGCGCAGACAACGTCGACGTCGTCGCGAGCACGCCGCCGTAGGCCGACAGGGTCGGGGCGACCGCCGGTTGGCGTCGAGCCAGCAGGATCGACGCGGCCAGCCAGCCCGCGTATCGCGGAACGGCGTCCAGCAGAACGGGTCGCGCACCACGACGCCACAGCAGAAACGTGTAGCAACTCTGCATGACTCCGAATGCAGTGGCACCGAGTTCGAGCGCCGAGTCGTCGTCCGGGTCGATCAACAGCACGTCGCCGATGGTGGCTGCGACCAGACCCGTCGCCAGCACCCGGTCGTGTGCTGGATCGAGGGCGGTGGCCAATACAGGAACGATCAGCGGCTTGGCAATCTTCTGCAGCCGTGCCGAGCCCGTCCACGCCCCGAGCACTGTCACCGCACCTGCTACCGACGCGGCAACGCGGGCATATCCCACCCGATCGATGTTCACTTCCGACCTTTCCGGGGCGAATCCGTCATAACGACCGTCACATGTGACCCTGACCCCTATCGCTTGATACTCGCAGTGAGCGTGGGCATCGTGGACAGGTCGGTCGGATCATTTTCGAAAGCACTGGGGACCATCATGCGCCGCAAACTCACCGGGCACACTCGCATCGCAGGTGACGAGGTCGCCGGCTACCCCAATCCGCTTCTCCGCGACTGCGACCTCCGCCAGGCACAGATCAAGCGCTGGGTCGTCACCCTGTTGATCGTCATGGTGCCGTTCTCGCTGTGGATCGGCACCGGTGCCTACTCCGAGCAGCAGCAACGACTCGACGAGCAGCGCACGTCGATCCACCAGGTGACGGCCACCACGACCGATGTCGCAACCGTGGCACCGACTGCCGCGACCAGCTTCGACTCCACCAACGGTGCCGCCGTGACGGCCGTTCCCTCGCAGTGGGTCTACCGAGGCGTCGAGCACACCGGCCGCGTCAGCGTCGACACCGGGTCGCCGGTAGGTACGACCGCTCAGATCTGGGTGAACGACGCCGGCGAGCTGAGCCTGCGGCCACTGACCTCGTCGGATGTCGTCGCTGCCGCGATCTTCAGTGCCGTCGGAAGTTGGATCCTGGCGGCCACTGCGCTGATCGGCTTCTACTACGTCATGCGCTTCCGATATGACGGGCGCCGAAACGCCGAGTGGGATCGCGAGATCGCCGATCTACTGAGTCGACACTGATCCGCTCTCACTCCCCGAGCTCACCCCACCCGATTTCAACGGCAGGTGAGCCTCGCATTGCGATAGATAGTTAGTGTATGTAACAATAAACCGGTGAGCCATTCCCACGACGACCTCAAAGATCTGGTCTCGGAGCTGGTCACCAGTTCGTCACGCTTCGTTCGCTTGGCTGCCCGATTCGGCAGCGACGAATGGCCCAGAGCGTGGATGCGGGCACTGTCGCTGCTCGAGGAGTATCAGCCCCTGCGCATCAGCACCTTCGCCGAGTTGGACCGATGCTCGCAGCCCTCGGCCACGGCACTGCTCGCGAAGTTGGGCAAGAACGGCCTGGTGACCAAGACGTCCGACCCCGACGACTCGAGGGCCGTGCTTGTCGAGATGACCGAGGCCGGCCATCGGTGGCTCGCCGCGAGTCGCCGTCACATCGTCGACGGACTCGTCCCGTACCTGTCCGACCGAGACCCGGAACAAATCCAGAAATTGACCGACGGCCTGAGCGAGCTTCGCAGCATCCTCGAACCCGTCGATCGCGAAAAGAGAGGAACTCTTTCGTGACCACCAGCACCTCCCCCGACAGCCTGCTGAAGCAACCGCGCGCCGTGTGGGCCGTCGCGTTCGCCAGCGTCATCGCCTTCATGGGCATCGGTCTGGTCGACCCGATCCTCAAGCCGATCGGCGAACAACTGCACGCCTCGCCGTCCCAGGTGTCGCTGCTGTTCACCAGCTACATGCTCGTCACCGGCGTCGCGATGCTGATCACCGGCGTCGTGTCCAGCCGATTCGGGCCCAAGCGCACACTGCTGGCCGGCCTGGCCGTCATCGTGGTCTTCGCCGCCCTCGCCGGCATGTCCGGTTCCGTCGGCGAGATCATCGGATTCCGCGCCGGCTGGGGACTGGGCAACGCCCTGTTCATCGCCACGGCGCTCTCGACCATCGTCGGCGCAGCATCCGGCGGCGTCGCCCGCGCGATCATCCTCTACGAGGCCGCACTGGGCATCGGAATAGCAACCGGCCCGCTGGTCGGCGGCCTACTCGGCGGATTCAGCTGGCGCGGACCGTTCTTCGGCGTCGCGGTACTGATGGCCATCGCATTCATCCTGCTGATCGTCATGCTCCCGGACACCCCCAAGCCCGCGCACACCACGTCGATCCTCGATCCGTTCCGGGCACTGCGACACCGCGGACTGCTGACCGTCGGCATCACCGCACTGCTCTACAACTACGGCTTCTTCACCCTGCTGGCGTACACCCCGTTCCCCCTGGACATGGGTACCTACTCGATCGGTTTCATCTTCTTCGGCTGGGGCCTCTGCCTGGCCGTGGCATCGGTGTTCATCGCACCGAGACTCCAGCGGGCCTACGGAACGCTGAACATGATGATGCTCTCGCTCCTGCTCTTCGCCGTCGACCTCGGCGTCATGGCGATGTTCACCGAGAACAAGACCGTCCTGATCGTCGGAACCGTCGTGGCCGGCCTCTTCCTGGGCGTCAACAACACTCTGATCACCGAGACCGTCATGATCTCGGCGCCGGTGGAGCGCTCGACCGCGTCGGCGGCCTACAGCTTCGTCCGCTTCACCGGCGGTGCCGCCGCTCCCTACCTGGCCGGCAAGCTCGGTGAATCCAACATGCACGTCCCGTTCTGGGTCGGCGCGGCCTGCACGGCCCTGGCCATCGTCGTCCTTGCGAGCGGCCGGAAAGTCCTCGCTCACGTGGACGAACACGAGCCGGCACCGCACAGCATCGACGAGGCCCGCGCGGTGACAGTAGGCGACTGAGCCTTTCGATCAACCGCTGGATCCGACGGCCGAGAGCATCGCTTTCGGCCGCCGGCGTGTATCAATGGCCTCATTCGTCACATCCGTCTCATCAGTAACACTTTGGTAACCAATACCTCAGTAAAGGACTTTTCGGTTCGATGTACCGTCCGGTTGGTTTACGGTCACGTCATCACGGTTGTTCGTGTGACTCACCAACAACACTCGTTCCGCGTGGGAGGACGGGTGCGCGCAGCTCACTGCTGCCACTGACCGAAGGGCCACAATCTCCATGTCGCAGAAGTCGATCGCCAGGTCCAAGAAGGCGCGCCTCGCCGCAGCCGGGGCCGCCATGGCACTGTCCCTGTCCATCGCCGCACCGGGAATCGCCAGTGCTCAGGATCCCAGTACGCCGGAAAGCTCCGAGGTTCAAGCACCGGCGGGCGAAGAATCCGAAGGCGTCGAACCCGCCGCTCCCACAGGCCAACAGGGTGCCGCAGTAGAAGGATCGGGCACCGCAACAGCCGAAGGACAGATCGACGCTCCTGTCCCGGCCGTCACGTCCGAGGACGCAGCCGCGGCCGCCGCAGCCGCAGTCCCGACACCCGAAGCCCCCTCCGCCGTTCGTCCACTGCCGCAGATCACCGGCGGCGTCGTGTTCAACGAAGACGGCACGGCCACAGTCAATCTCGACGTCATTCCGCAGTTGTCCGACGCCGAGAAGAAGGCGATCGCCGACGCCGAAGCCGCCAGCAAGGAAGCCGCAGCCGCATCGGCTGCCGCCCAGGTACGATTCGAGACGGCCAAGGCAGCCGAGGCCACCGCGAGCACCGACGCCACCAAGGCAGAGGTTGCTGCTGCCGAGGCAGACGTCAAGGCCAAGGCCGCCGTCACGGCCGCCTCGAACGCCAAGGTCGAGAGCGCAGCAGCGAGCGCAGCGGTCACCGCAGCGAAGAACACCGCTGCCGAACTGAAGACCAAGGCCGACGAAACCAAGGCCGCCGCCGACAGCGCTGCAACAGTCGCAGCCGAGGCCGAGGCGAAGGCGAAGGAGCTCGAAGCCGCAGCCGTCTCGGGCGACCCCGACGCCACCGCCGCAGCCGAGGCGGCTCGTGCAGACGCCGACGCGAAGGCCGAACTCGCCGCCACCGCCAAGGTCGATGCCGACGCATCGAACAAGGCACTCGCGGATTCCGTTACGGCTGTTCAGGATTCGTTCAAGAACTTCAATCTCGCCAAGGTGACCGCTGCAGTTCGCGCTGCCGCTGCCACTGCCGCGAAGTCGCTGGCACTGAACATCGAGGCTCAGACCGCTGCCGCAGTGGCTGCAGTGGCCGAGCAGAACGCGAAGAACCTCGAAGCCGCAGCCGAGGCCGCCGCAGGTGAAGACACTGCATCCGAGAAGGCCGCAGCCGACGCCCGCACTGCCGCCGACGCAGCGAAGGCCGATGCCGACGCCAAGGCCGAGGCGGCCACCGCTGCCCAGGCTGCACTCGATTCCGCGCCGTCGGACGCCGATGTCGCCGAGTTGCAGGCCAAGGCCGACGCAGCCGCAGCGGCACTGGTGACGGCGAATACGGCCGTCGAGACGGCGAACGCCGACCTGCAGGCCAAGACCGACGCAGCCGCGGCCGCCAAGACCAAGGCCACGGAGGCAGCAGCCACGCTGAAGACGGCTCAGGACGCCGCAACGGCCGCCAAGACCGAAGCCGACGCCAAGGCGAAGGCCGAGGCCGATCTCAAGGCCGAGGCAGCCGAATTGGCAGCCAGCGGACCGAAGTTCGAGTGGACCATCAACCTCGGCAACACCGTGAAGGAAGACGTGCCCGTCACCGAGGTCGACGAGAACACCGTCGTCGTCGACGAGACCGGAGTCTCGCTCGTCGGCGTCAAGAACGAGGACGGATCCTTCACCGTCGCGGACTACTTCACCACCGACGACAACGGCGTCGTCAGCGTGGCCGGAGAGCTCCCGCCGGTCGATCTGGCACTCGGCGATTCCTCGAACGAGGCGTCGGGCGCTTCGGACAGCTCGTCGAACACCCCGGTGATCCTGGCCGGCGTCGGCGTGGTCGTCGTCGCAGCTGCCGGTGGCGCGTTCTACCTGCGTCGCCGCAGCTCCACCGATGCCACCTCGTAACACCCGCTGGCTGTGGACGGCGATCCTGACGTTCGTTCTTCTCGTATCAGGTTGTGCGAGTGACGAAGTCGGGATCGCCGCACCCGATCGTTCGCCGGTGCAGTCACAGATCTCGGGGGCTGCACCGACGGGCGATGTCGCCCCCTCTCGACCGGAGTACATCGAGCTGCGCTCGGCGGACGGGTCGACCTATCTGAGCAGTCCCATTCATCCGGACCCCCTCTATCGCGGCGGGGAAAGCGGGCAGGTGCTGAACCCGGTGGACGAACTACCGGCCTGGTGGGCCGAGAGTGGCATGCCGGGCACCTCGACCGAGCAGACGGTAGTTGTTGCCGGACACAACTATTCGAAGCGGGA
The DNA here is from genome assembly GCF_031456475.1 of Rhodococcus sp. 3258. Lineage (NCBI taxonomy): Bacteria > Bacillati > Actinomycetota > Actinomycetes > Mycobacteriales > Nocardiaceae > Rhodococcus > Rhodococcus sp. 3258. Next base: position 380,487 of record NZ_JAVDUT010000005.1, on the reverse strand, counting down.
CGCCCCGTTCAAGGCGTTGCGGGTGGTGACCCCTGGCGACACCGTTGTGCTGCGCACCGCGAGCGGCACTCTGGAGTACGCCGTCGAATCGGTGGGCCCCCTACCGAAGGGATCTCTGCTCGCAGACAACGAACTGCGCAGGTCGGTAGCAGGACGATTGATCCTGGCCAACTGCGACGTCCAAGGCGGCGAACCCACCGACGACAACTTCGTGGTCGTCGCACAGCTCATTCGCTGAATCCGGCTTGTAGACAGTCATTTTCGCGGCCGGGCCCCCGGTCCGGTCGCGAAGTGGCTACAGACCGAGGTCGGCCAAGCCGAGCAGGGATCGATATTCGAGCCCTTCGGCGGCGATGACCTCGTCCGCACCCGTCGCCCGATCCACGACTGTGGCGACCCCGACCACCGTCGCGCCCGCGTCGCGCAGGGCTCGAACTGCGGTCAGGGGCGAATTGCCGGTCGTCGTCGTATCTTCCACCACCAGAACACGTTTGCCGACGATGTCCGGTCCCTCGATCTGGCGCTGCATGCCGTGAGCCTTCGCGGCCTTGCGCACCACGAATGCGTCGATCGGCCGGCCCTGCGCGTGCATGATCGCCATCGCGACCGGATCTGCGCCCATCGTCAAACCGCCGACCGACGCGAAATCCCAGTCGGCGACGAGTTCGCGCATCAGCGAACCGATCAAGGCACCTGCGCGATGATGGAGGGTCGCCCGACGCAGATCCACGTAGTAGTCGGCTTCCTTGCCCGAGGACAACGTCACCTTCCCGTGCACGACGGCGAGCTCTTTCACCAGATCGGCCAGTTCCTGCCTGTCCGAATTCGCAGCGCTGTCGGCCATGTTCGGGTTCCTCTCGTCGTGCCATGAGGCGGTCGGGTCGGTACGAACTTACCCACCGAGATTCTCGACCACCCGCACCCGGGTACTGGGCGCAGCGCTCCCCTACGCGGCGAGCTCGGCGGCGCGGTGCTCGTCCAGGGACTCCTTGGTTTCGACGAACGGTTCGGGCGCGGTCACCGATCGAGCCTTCGCGACCAGCGACGAGGGGAACGATCCGACGGCCTCGGACAGCTGATACGCCGTGTCGTTGTACACCCGCACCGCGCCGGCAATCCGCTTCTCGGTGACCGTCAGTTCGCCGGCCGGCCCCTGGAACGCCCAGTTGCCGACGACACTGCGGCGCGCTTCGGCGTCGTCGAGAACCGCATGGAAGGCGGCGGACAGAGCGTTCTCGGCGGCAGCCTGCGCCTGCAGGCCCAGTCCGCGATCACGGACTGCCTTGGACCACGAACGCGCTCCGGCGAGCTGACGCAGCAGGTCGCCCGACAGGTCCGCCGACTCGGCCGCAGTCAGAAACGGTTGCAGTTGCTCGTATCGACGATCGAGCTCGATGTCGACGAGCCGTGCGCTCTGCTCGGCCAGACCGCGGTACCGCGCGAGGCGGCGCACCACACTCAGGACGTAACCGAGAACGACGAGTACCAGCACGAGGACCACAACGCCCGAGAAAACCGTCACGAGGTACGAATTTAACGGTGCCCAGCCGCCGAGGCCGGTAGGCACGCCCGAGAATGATCAGGGTTGGTTGCGTCGCCGATCCGCATCGAACGGAATCGGACGGGACACGGGCGGACGCGGCACCGGTCGCACCGGATTCACCGATCGCGTGGCCTGCGGTCCGCTCTGATCCGGCCTCGGTGGACTCGGCCGTCGAGTCGCCTCCTGCGGACGAGAATCGGCAGCAGGACTTCTCGTCTCCACACCGCGAGGCTCGACACTGCGCGGCTCCACACCGCGCGGCGGGACGTTCCCGGACTGCTGGTTGCGGGGCGGCCCGACGCGCGGTTCCTGCACCAACGGTCGACCCGGATCGCTTCGATCACGAACGGACTCGCCGCCGCCCGGACGCGAGCCGTACACCGCGCTACCGCGGACCGGCGGCAGAACGTGAAGCATCCCCGACAGTCGCGCCACCGCATCGATCGCGGCATCCCAATCGCGCCCCGAGCTGGTCAGGGGCATCGATCCGAGAGTCCAGTCCTGTTCACTCCACAACAGCTGCAGATTCTCGGGAATCGACTCGGTGAACGCCGCCATCCGCTGGTCACAGACACGACGAGCGATGTCGACGTCGGTGGCGAACACCACTCGCGGTCCGATGGACCCGAGCAGTTGCATGTCCTCGTCGCGCGGAGGTGGCGTCGAGCGGGGCCTCAGGTCGATATCGACATCGGAGCCGACGGAACGCTGCACGGCCACGATGGTGCCCGTTTCCTCGACGTCGAAGAGTACGAACTCCTCACCACGCCGAACTCCGGTGACGACACCGAGAGCCACATCGAACTCGGGCTTGGACAGCGCGGCGCGCGAGAACTGGGTGACCAGCTCTCGGTCGTGGGGTCGGTACTCGTACCCCTGGGCCTTGGCCCACATCTGCCGTACCCGACCGGATCGATCTCGCTTGGATCGGTCGATGTAGAGCAGCGCTGCTGCGCCCACGAGTGCAATTACCGCCAGGCCGAACCACATTGCCGTCATCGCGAACCACCTTAATCGACTTCCACCTCGCGCCCGTCCACGGCCGCCGACTCCTGTGAACGGTCATGGAAGCCGCGTGGGATACGAGGGTCACTCCGCAGACTCCACTCCCGCCGTCACCCTCCGAGCTTGGGAGTCTCGATGATGACGTTCGCACGGATGATTCCGTTCTCTACGGTCTCGCCCTGCACCACGACGAAAGCACCGACGGCCAACGACGCGAGATCGCGACCGGACAACGAGATTATCTGGGTCTGCGGTGTGGTCTGCACTGTGACCGGAGCGCCGTCGAGGCCGTCGAGCGTCAGAGTCGAACCGTCGTTGGCGTTGATCGTTCCCACCGACGAGCCAAGCTGGCCGAGGATCTCGGGAATGCCGCCCGGGATGAGCTCGGGTGTGGTTGTCGCGCCCGATTCCGTGGGCCGCGGCGTGGTCGTGGGCGCGCTGGACGGCGAGGGCCGGATGGAGGTGGACGGTGCCGCGGCGGTGGTGCCCGGTTCGTCGCGCCCACCGCTCAGAAACGCAATCCCGAACGAGACGACGATGACGAGCACAACGAGCCCGATCAGCGCCAGAACCCACGGACGGGGCCCCTTACTGCCGGAATCGACGCTGTTCGGCTCCTGCGGCGGCGGCGCACCCCCGAACTGCTGGGTGCCCCCGAACTGCTGCGGTTGCCCGAACTGCTGGGTGTGACCGAACTGCTGGGTGTCGTATCCCGGGGCCTGTCCGTAGGCCTGATTCGCGGCCGCCTGCTGCGCCGGGTCGAAGGGCGGGAACGCCTGCGTCGGCTGGTAGCCCGGTGGGTACGCCTGCGGGTCCGGATTACCGTAGGCCTGGGTCGGATTCGCCTCCGTCGGCTGAGCGCCCGGATACTGCTGGGCATCCGGGTACTGCTGGGCATCCGGATACTGCTGGGCATCCGGATACTGCTGGGCACCTGGGTGCCCGTAGTCCTGGGTCGGCTGGGATGACTCCGGCTGCTGCGCCGCGTCCTGATCGCGATCTCTAGGTGCTCGCGGGTCGTCCGGATTTGTCATTCCACGAGGGTACCCACGCCGAGAACGTCGACAGTGGCAACCGACAGCAGGCCCGCACGAGGTCTCGTGCGGGCCTGCTCTGACTGGTTGCCGGCTCGGGCGTTAGCCCAGGATGAGCCGTTCGCCGTCGGGGCTGACGTTGACGGGCACCACGTCGCCGTCGTGCACGTCACCGGCGAGGAGGAGCTTCGCCAGCTGGTCACCGATTGCCTGCTGAATCAGTCGGCGAAGCGGTCGAGCACCGTACAGCGGGTCGTAACCGCGTACGGCCAGCCACATCTTGGCCGGCGAAGACACGTCGAGAGTCAGTCGACGAGCTGCCAGACGGTTCGCGAGGAAGCCGAGCTGGATGTCGACGATCGACTCGAGCTGGTCCTCCGACAGTGCGTCGAACACGACGACGTCGTCGAGCCGGTTGACGAACTCGGGCTTGAACGAGCGCCGCACCGCGTCCATCACTTCGTCCTTGGTGCCGCCGGCACCGAGGTTCGAGGTGAGGATCAGGATCGTGTTGCGGAAGTCGACCGTGCGGCCCTGACCGTCGGTGAGCCTGCCCTCGTCGAGCACGGCCAGCAGGATGTCGAACACATCCGGGTGTGCCTTCTCCACCTCGTCGAAGAGCACCACCGTGTACGGACGCCTGCGTACCGCCTCGGTCAGCTGGCCGCCGGCCTCGTAGCCGACGTAGCCCGGAGGGGCACCGACGAGCCTGGCGACGGCGTGCTTCTCGCTGTACTCACTCATGTCGATGCGCACCATCGCGCGTTCGTCGTCGAAGAGGAACTCCGCCAACGCTTTCGCGAGCTCGGTCTTACCGACGCCGGTGGGTCCGAGGAACAGGAACGAGCCCGTCGGACGGTTCGGGTCGGCAACCCCGGCACGGGCCCGTCGGACGGCGTCGGACACCGCTTGCACTGCATCTTTCTGTCCGACGACTCGCTTGCCGAGTTCGTCTTCCATCCGCAGCAGTTTGGCGGTCTCGCCTTCCAGCATTCGGCCGGCCGGAATTCCGGTCCACGCCGCCACCACGTCGGCGACGTCGTCCGGGCCTACCTCCTCCTTGAGCATCACGTCGCCCTGGGCAGGTGAGTCCTCGGTCTTGACCGCGAGCTCCTTCTCCAGGGTCGGGATCCGGCCGTACCGCAGTTCGGCGGCCTTGCCGAGATCACCGTCGCGTTCGGCACGATCGGATTCTCCGCGCAGGTTCTCGAGTTCTTCCTTGAGCGCCCGCACCGAGTCGATGGCGTTCTTCTCGTTCTGCCACCGCGTGCTGAGCTCGGCCAGCTTCTCCCGCAGGTCGGCGAGTTCCTGACGCAGTTTGTCCAGCCGGGCCTTCGACGCGTCGTCGGTCTCCTTGGCCAGTGCCATCTCCTCGATCTCGAGGCGACGGACGGCTCGTTCCACCTCGTCGATCTCGACGGGGCGCGAGTCGATCTCCATGCGCAGACGCGATGCAGCCTCGTCGACGAGGTCGATCGCCTTGTCCGGCAGGAACCGGGCCGTGATGTACCGGTCGCTGAGGGTCGCGGCGGCCACCAGGGCGGAGTCCGTGATGCGGACGCCGTGGTGCACCTCGTAGCGTTCCTTGAGTCCGCGCAGGATGCCGACGGTGTCTTCGACCGACGGCTCCCCGACGTAGACCTGCTGGAAGCGGCGTTCGAGGGCGGCGTCCTTCTCGATGTACTTGCGGTACTCCTCGAGGGTGGTCGCGCCGACGAGTCGGAGCTCGCCGCGAGCAAGCATCGGCTTGATCATGTTGCCCGCGTCCATCGCCGAGTCGCCGGTGGCTCCTGCGCCCACGATGGTGTGCAGCTCGTCGATGAACGTGATGACCTGACCGGCGGAGTTCTTGATGTCGTCGAGCACGGCCTTGAGCCGCTCCTCGAACTCACCGCGGAACTTCGCGCCGGCGACCATCGAACCGAGATCGAGGGATACGACGGTCTTGCCTCGCAGGCTTTCGGGTACGTCGCCGGCGATGACGCGTTGTGCGAGTCCTTCGACGATGGCGGTCTTGCCGACACCGGGTTCACCGATCAGAACGGGGTTGTTCTTGGTTCGCCGGGACAGCACCTGGACGACACGCCTGATTTCGGTGTCGCGGCCGATGACGGGATCGAGCTTGCCTTCTCGGGCGAGCGCCGTCAGGTCGGTGCTGTACTTCTCCAGCGCCTGGTAGGTGTTCTCCGGATCCGCGCTGGTGACGCGGGCACTGCCGCGGACCGCCTGGAACGCGTCGCGCAGCTCGTTGGCTCCGGCACCATGGCCGGAGAGGAGCTTGGCGACGTCGTCGTTTCCGGTCGCGAGACCCACCATGAGGTGTTCGGTGGAAACGAACTCGTCGTCCAGTTCGGTGGCCAGGTGCTGCGCTGCGGTGATCGCGGCGAGGGTTTCACGGCCGAGTTGCGGAGTGGTGGTCGAACCGGATGCCGAGGGCAGGCGGTCGACGAGGTTCTGCGCTTCTCGACGCACCGTTGCGGGGTCGACGCCGACGGCCTTCAGCAGTGGTGTGGCGATGCCGTCGGTCTGATCGAGCAACGCCACCAACAAATGTGCCGGACGAATATCCGGGTTACCGGCCGCGGATGCGGCCTGCAGTGCAGCGGAAAGTGCTGCCTGCGACTTCGTGGTGGGAGTGAAACTGTCCACCGGTCACCTTCTTTCCAGTGTGGGGTTCGAGCGTGTCGCTGGGTACAACCATAGACAAGTTGAGTCTGTTCCGCTCAACCTTGATTTTCTCGTGCGCGTTTTGCGTACCTGGAGGGGCGCAAGACGCGCACGAGGGCGCAGCCCTGATGCGCGAAAGTCTCGATCGGTCTACTTTGGTGACGGTCGAAGGTGTCAATCGGTGGGGGTGGAGGTTGCTCGACGCACGCACGGTCTCCCTGGTCCGCACCGGATTCAAGTCGGTAGCGGCTGCACCGAACGGTCCCGAACAGCTGTCCCGGTCGTTCTACGCTCACCTTTTCGCCAAATATCCTGACTTCCGTTCCCTGTTCCCGGCGTCGATGGACGCATTGCGCGAGCATTTCGTCCTGGCACTGGGGTACATCTTCGACAATCTGGACGACGCCGACCGCGTCGAGCCGTTCCTCGAACAGCTGGGCCGGGACCACCGCAAGCACGGAATCTCCGGAGCACATTTCCGGGCGGGGAGTTCGGCGCTGATCAGCGCCTTCCGGAGCTTCGCCGGCACCGAGATGTGGACCGACGAGGTCGAGACCGCCTGGCGAGACGCCCTCACCGTGGTGAGCAACGCGATGGCCGCCGCCGCCGACAACGACGAGCTGCCCCCGTATTGGGGCGCGACGGTCGTCGAACATCACCGCCTGCTCGACGACCTGGCCGTGGTGCGGCTGAAGACCGACGGGGAGATTCCCTACTTCCCCGGCCAGTACGTCAGTGTGCAGATACCGCAGCGACCCAAACTGTGGCGCTACCTGTCCCCTGCCATTCCCAGCAACCCCTACGGCGAGATCGAGTTCCATGTTCGACGCGTATCCGGGGGCTGGGTATCACCGGCGATGGTCACCGAAACGACTGTCGGCGACCGTTGGCTGATCAGCCCGCCGCTGGGCGGCATGCACGTCGATCGCACGATCGGCGAGGACGTGCTGATGATCGCCGGGGGCACCGGTTTGGCACCGTTGCGCGCGCAGGTGATGGAGATGGCCCAGCGCAGCACCAATCCGCGGGTGCATCTGTTCGTCAGTGGGACGTATCCGTGCGACCTCTACGACCTCGACACACTGTGGCAGCTGTCGTTGTCGAATCCGTGGTTGACGGTGGTGCCGGTGACCGAGGAGCTCGAGGATCCGTGGTGGCACTCGGGTCCGACGCGCGAACTCCCGTGGGGCATGCATCATCGACTGCACGGCCCGGTGGGCAAGGTGGTGACGCGGTTCGGCTCGTGGGCCGATCGGCAGATTCAGATCTGTGGATCGCCGTCGATGGTGCGCACCACGCTGTACGCACTGCGCAAGGTCGGTACGCCGATGGAGCACATTCAGCACGATCCGTTCTGACTGCGCTGCAACGCTTTTCAGCCGGGAATGATCTTTCGGCCGGAGATCGACCGCGGCGGGAGGTCCTCGACGATGCCTCCGACAACCAGCCGCGGTGTCCAGCTCTCGGTGACGAGCCTGCCGTCTCCGGTGATGATCGCCTCGGGATCGGGGTCGACGAGAATGGGGTATCCGGTGTCGGACGTAGCTCCGACATTCTGCACCAACAGGCCGTTCTCGATGGTGTAGTACACGTGCACCGGGTGCAGGTCGGAGTCGAAAGCCCAAGGGCGGCCGATGAATATCACTGCGTCGCCGGTGTCGTCGAGCACCGATACGGAACCGTCTCGCTCGAGCCGCAACTCCCAGCACGCAGGCATGGATGCGGTGAACTCGAATCGATGCGGAGCCTGGGCTTCGAGCAGGTGAATCATCAACAACGCACCCTCGCGTGGGTCTCGTTGCGGCACAACCACTTCGAACGATCCACATTCGTAGAATCTGGATCCGAACGGTCCCGGTACGCCTACCCCGAGCTCGTCGGCGATCGCCAATTCCAGGCGGATCGAGCCACATCCGTTCTCGGCCCGCAAGGTGATGCCCTCGGAAGGATGGGGCATCGGGGACTCGTCGCGGGGCGCGTAGGACAACACCGCTCGCAGCAGCGGCTCGGCGACCTCGGCGTCACCGTCTCGGGAATCGAACGTGCGTCGTCGTCGTCGATCGGTCATCGTCACCCCCTTCGCCTGACTCGACCAGTTTGCCACCCTCGACCCCGATCGCGCGTCCGATTCTGCGGAAAACCATCCATTCGATGCAGTGGTCTGCTAGCGCGCGTCAGGCCCCGGCAGCCGCCTTGGCGGCAATCCGCGCCTGCACTTCCGGACGCCTGAGCGGAGGCACCGTCGGAGGTGGCTGCCGCCGGTCCGGCAGGGCGTCGAGCAGCCGATGCGTCGTGGCCGTCACCTCGGCGACTGCCGTCTCGAACGCGTCACGGGTGGCGTCGGACGTCTTCTGCACTCCGCTGATCTTGCGGACGTACTGACGCGCCGCAGCCTCGATCTCGTCGTCGGTGGCGTGTGGTTCCAATCCCCGCAGGGTGGTGATGTTTCGGCACATTCCCCGACGATAGACCCGCAGGTCACACCTCGAGAAGACCTGCGATCGCCTTCAGACACAGCTCGCGAACCTGTTCCCTCTTCAGGGTCCTGCGCTCCACCCAGTCGTGACAGACCGCGCGGACGAATGCCACCCACCCGCGGAGCGCGGCCCGGATCATCTGGTCGTCGTGGAACTGGTCGGGCAGCGCGTCGAGAATGCGTTGCTGCTGGATGTCGAACTCGCGCGTGAGGATGTCGTTGATGCGGTCGTCTCCGAGCAGCGCGCCTCGATTGACCGCTCGGACGCCGTGCGCATGCTCGTCGGTGTAGGCGATGTAGGCGTCGAGTCCGGCGGCTATCTGCTCGAGGACCGGCAACGACGGGTCCGGGGCGGTGACGGCGAGGTTGCGCTCGGATTCGGTGCGCACGATCTCGACGAAGAACTCCCGCTTGGACGGGAAGTAGTGGTACATCAGACCCCGTGAGACCCCGGCCAGGTCTGCCACTTCCTCGATCCATACGTCCTCGTAGGGACGTTCGGCGAACAGGGTCGACCCGATCTCGATCAGCTGCGCACGCCGCTGCTCCGGTGTCATGCGTTTTCGAGGTGTGGTCATGGGGTTTCGAACCTTACTTGACACGAGTTCAACGATGAGTACGGTCACTATTTGACACCGGTTCAACGAGTCGGTTCGGGGACTGAGGAGCGGCCATGTCGACGGAATTCGCACTGCGAGACGGCGCACTACCGCATCCGCCGTATCGATTGCCGATACTGGGCGACGTCATCGGTGTCGACCCGCGCTCGCCGATCCAGGATTCGACCGCTCTGGCCGCACGGCTCGGACCGATGTTCGAGCGCCACATCCTCGGCAAGCGCTTCGTCTTCGCCTCGGGTGCCGACGTGGTCGGCGATCTCTGCGACGAACGCCGCTTCGAGAAGTTCCTGCCGCCGGGCGTCGAGCGCCTCCGCGACATCGGTGCCGACGGCCTGTTCACCGCCTACAACCACGAGCCCAATTGGCAACGGGCCCACGATCTGCTGCGGCCGGCGTTCACCGCCGGAGCCATGCGCGGCTACCACGACATCATGGTGAACGTCGCGGACGATCTGATCGAGCACTGGAGCGAGCGTTCGCGCGACGCGTCGACGACCGATGTGTCCTCGGACATGACGAAGCTGACGCTCGAGACCATCGGACGCACCGGATTCAGCTACAGCTTCGGCTCGTTCACCCGCGCCGAACCACACCCGTTCGTGTCCGCGATGGTCGGCGCACTGACGTACAACCAACGGCGGGCGTTGGTATCGATCCCGGCGTTCGCCGCGCCGCTGTTCGCCCGATCGGACCGCCGATACGAGCAGAACAAGAAGTACCTGGCCGAGGTACTCACCGACGTCGTACGTACTCGTCGACAGTCCGACGGGGACTTCACCGACCTACTGCAGATCATGATGGACGCGGCGCGCGAGGCCGACAACCCGAATGCCCTGAGCGAAGCCAACATCGGCCACCAGATTCTGACGTTCTTGATCGCCGGGCACGAGACCACCTCTGGTGCATTGTCTTTCGCACTGTACTTCCTGGCCACCCACCCCGAGGTCTTCGAACGTGCCAGGGCCGAGGTGGACGAGATCTGGGGGACGGACAAGCCCGAGTTCGGCCAGGTCCCCAAACTCCGGTACGTCCGCCGAGTCCTGGACGAATCACTGCGTCTGTGGCCGACGGTTCCCGCGTTCGGACGCGGCGCACGAGCCGACACCGTCATCGGCGACGGCTACCCCATGGCGGCAGGAGACTGGGCGATCGTGCTCGCGACGGCCCTGCACCGAGATCCGGTGTGGGGCGATCGGCCGGAGAAATTCGACCCCGACAACTTTCTGCCCGCCCGCATCAAAGCTCGGCCGGCGCACGTGTACAAGCCCTTCGGGACGGGCGAAAGAGCATGCATCGGAAGGCAATTCGCCATCCATGAGGCCGTACTGGTACTCGGAACCGTGCTGCAACGCTTCGATCTGCAGGCCGACCCGTCGTATCGACTGAAGGTCACGGAGCGGCTGACCATGATGCCCGAGGGCTTTCGGGTGCAGCCGACGGTGCGCACGTAGTCAGTCCGGCAGCAGCGGTACCGATACCCCCGGGTCTCGTCCGAGCAGTACCCCGCGCGTCAGCGACGTCGACCCGAACTTCTTGTGCACCCCGTCCAACGCACGGTCGAGTGCCGACGCCTCGGGTGGTCTACGTACCGAGGGGGGGTGGAACTGCAGTTCCAGTTGCTCGGCTCCGCCCCTGTCGATGCTCGAGACCGTCACCCCGACCAGAGTGATGCCCTTCTCCGCGATCAGCGGAGCCGCCTCGTGCAGCAGCTCGAGTGCGGCATCGAGGATGTCCCGGGTGTCGGCGGTGGCGCGATCGAGGGTGTGCGATCGGGTGGCCCGGGTGAAATCGGCAAACCGCAAGCGCAACATCACGGTTCGGCCGGTCCGCTGCGCGCCCCGCATTCGGTGCGTGACGCGATCGACGAGGCCGATCAACGACGCCTCCACCTCGGCCGCGTCGTGCCGCCCGCGGCCCAGGGCCCGCTGGGCACCGATGGAACTGCGCGACTTTCCGGGCTGCACGCGGCGCGGATCTCGTCCCATGGCCAGTGCGTACAGGTGCGCTCCTGCGCCCTTTCCCAACACCGAGGCCAGCGATCTCTCGCCGTAGGCCGCGATGTCTCCCACGGTTCTGATGTCGAGTACGTGCAGCTTCTCGGCGGTGACCTTGCCGACGCCCCACAGCCTTTCGATGTTCAGCGGGTGCAGGAACTCGAGTTCACCACCGGGTGGCACCAACAGCAGCCCGTCGGGTTTGGCGAACGCACTGGCCACCTTCGCCAGGAACTTGGTGGTGGCAATCCCGACGGTGATCGGGAGCCCGACCTGTTCGGCGACGTCGCGGCGCAGTTGCTGCCCGATGTCGAGTGCACTGCCCGCTATCTTGCGCAGGCCTCCGACGTCGAGAAAGGCCTCGTCGATGGAGATTCCCTCGACGAGCGGCGTCGTGTCGTGAAAGACGTCGAACACGTCCTTGCTCGCCTGGGAGTACGCATCCATACGCGGCGGCACGACGATCGCCTGCGGACAGACCGCCCGCGCCTGCCCACCGCTCATCGCGGTGCGTACCCCGAAGGCCTTGGCCTCGTAGCTGGCCGCGAGTACCACTCCCCCGCCGACGATCACCGGTTTTCCCCGCAGCCGCGGGTCGTCTCGCTGCTCCACCGAGGCATAGAAGGAGTCGAGATCGGCATGCATGATGCTCGCTTCCCCGCTCTTCGCCTTTTCGGCGCTCGACTCCACGTCTTCATGCTCCCACGAGGCACCGACATCCCCGTTACCTGCATCGAGCCCGAAAAACACCCCGAGAAAGTGACCCAGGTCACCTGATGTGCCATTGTTGAGTCGTCGGATCACGCGAACGGCTGGAGACAACTGTGACGGCCTGGTGGCGGTGGTACGGAGCACTCGGCGTACTCGGCTGCATCGCCTACTTCGCGGTGCCCGACTCCGTCTGGTCGCAATCGATCTTCGTCGTGGTCGGGGCGTCCGCCGTCGCCGCCACGATCGTGGGAACCAGGCTGAACCGTCCGCGCAACCGAACCGCCTGGTGGAGCATCGCCGCGGGCACCGCGGTGTGGGTGCTCGGCGACATCGTCTACGAGTGGCTTCACGCCGGCGGAGGCGTCGCGCCCTATCCGTCGCTCGCCGACGCGCTCTACCTCGTCGGCTACCCGATCTACGGTTTCGGACTGTTCCTGCTGGTCCGGCACAAGTGGCGGGCGAGCGAACGCGGCCACATCGCCAACAGCGCTATCGTGATGGTCGCATTCGCACTGCTCACCTGGGTTTTTGCGGTCCAACCGTCGCTGGACGGGGACGGCATTTCCGGCGTCGCCGGGCTGGTCGATGTCGCCTATCCCGCGATGGACATCTTTCTGCTCGGGTTGCTCGCCCACTTCGTCGGCTCTCGTCAGTGGCGGGCACTGTCCTACCGACTGCTCACCGCGGCGGTGGTCCTGCTCGTCGTCACCGACACCGTGAACAACTTCTCCATCGTGTCCGATTCCTCGGCCGACCGCTCGCTGCTCGACGCGGGGTGGACGTTGTCCTACGTCCTCATCGGCGTCGCCGCACTCCACCCGTCGATGCGGAGAATCACCGGCCCCACCATCGAATCCGACGCCCACCTGATGGCGTCGTTCACTACACCGTCCGTCGTCGTGCTGACCGCCGCCACGCTCACCGCCCCCGCCGTGATGGTCGTCGAAGTCGTGCGCGAGAAGCCGATCGCACAATGGGGATGGGCGGTCATGCTGTGCGCGGGCATTCTGGTGGTCCTGGTGATCTTGCGCATCACCGACCTGCTGCGGCTGCTGCACACCCAGACCGTTCAGCTCCGTGCCGTCGCCGACACCGACCACCTCACCGGGCTGGCCAATCTGCGCGCTCTCGAACACCGGATCTACGGCAACGCCGGTGAATCGACGTTGCTGACGGTCGACATCGACCGCTTCACCGAAATCAACGACACGTTCGGACGGGGCCTCGGAGATCAGGTGCTGGCCGCCGTCGCCACTCGACTGCGCACGGTAGGCGACGACGCGATCCTGTTGGCACGCTTGGCCGGTGACGAATTCGCGCTGTGCGGTGAGTCGGATTCGATGGATCCCGCAGCCCTCGCCCGCGACATACTGGAACAATTCTCGACGCCGTTCGAGGTGGGCAACATGTCGTTGCTCATCGAAGCATCCGTGGGGGTGGCGACGAACGCCCCGGCGGGCGTCGCCGAGGACGACGCCACACCCGACCGTCTGGTGCAGCGCGCCGACCTCGCCGTGCAGGCCGCGAAGACCGTGCAATCGCGCGTCGCGTACTACGACCGGTCCATGGACCGGGACAAGAGCGAGCAGTTGATAATGCTGGGCGAGCTCACCGCCGCCCTCGCGTCGGATCAACTGAGACTGCGCTATCAGCCCCAGGTCGACCTGGACTCCATGACCGTGGTGGGGGTCGAAGCCCTGCTGCGTTGGTACCACCCGAGCGGAGACATTCTCTCTCCCAGCGCATTTCTGCCCACGGCCGAGCACACCGGACTGATCCGCCCACTGACCCGCTACGTCCTCGAGCAAGCCCTGGCGGAACGACAGCGATGGGCAGCATCGGGCCTGAACCTGCGCATGGCCGTCAACATCTCCACCCGAAACCTGTTCGACGACAGTCTGATTTTCCACGTGTCCCGAGCCCTGTCCGAGTTCGATTGCCCTGCAGAGCAGTTGACCTTGGAGGTGACCGAGAGCTCCGCGATGACCGACCCCGCCGGTGCCACCGAGGTGCTGGCCGGTCTGCACGCCATGGGAGTGCAGGTCGCCATCGACGATTACGGCACGGGCTACAGTTCCCTGGCCTACATCGAGCGCCTCCCGGTCCAGGAACTCAAGATAGATCGAACGTTCGTCAGCGGAATGTCGCACAATGCCACTCACGCCGCCATCGTTCGCTCGACCATCGAACTGGCGCGCACACTGGGGCTGTCGGTGACCGCAGAGGGCGTGGAGGACGAAAGGACGGTATCGGTGTTGCGTGAGCTGCGATGCGGACGGGCGCAGGGCTTCCATCTGGGCCGCCCCACCCCCGGTGAGCACCTGCCCGCCCTCGTCGACGAACTGAACGAGAACCTGAAAACTGTTATCGGAGAACGGATATCATGACCGAAGCCACACTGTCGGTATACGCGGCCATTCGATCTCGCCGCGACGTGCGAGCCGAGTTCGACGGAACCGTCGTCGACGACGACACCTTGCGCCGCATCCTCGGCGCAGCGCATCAGGCACCGAGCGTCGGTAACACCCAGCCCTGGGATTTCGTGGTGGTCCGCAAACCCGACACGTTGAGCGCCTTCGCCGCACACGTCGCCGACTGCCGACAGGACTTCGCGGACAAGCTCGACTCCGAGCGCCGACAGACGTTCGATCCCATCCGTATCGAAGGGATCGAGACCAGCGGCACCGGAGTGGTGGTCACGTACGACCCGAACCGGGGAGGCCCGCACGTCCTCGGCCGCGACACCGTCGACGACACCGGATTGTTCTCGGCAGTACTGGCCATCGAAAACCTCTGGCTCGCAGCGATAGCCGAGAACGTCGGGGTCGGCTGGGTGTCGTTCTACGACGAGGCGTACCTCACCGAACTGCTCGACATCCCCGCCCCGGTGCGTCCGATCGCATGGTTGTGCGTGGGCCCGGTCGAGTCGTTCCAGGAGGTACCGGATCTCGAGCGATTCGGCTGGCGCACGGGGCGTCCACTGGACGATGCCCTGCACTTCGAGCAGTACCGCCGATCGTGAAAACCGCTCTCGCCGCGGCGACGGTCATGTGCCTCCTGCTCGTGGGGTGCTCGTCTACCCCTGACGAATCCCCCTCGCCGGCATCCACTCCGGCAACAACTCCGGCAGCCGAACCCGCCCAGGCGCCCGATTCTGCCGATCCCGTCGGAACTGTCGTTCCGCTCCCGGGGGCTCCCGAGGGCATCGTCGTGGGGACGTCGGGCATCGCCGCCGCCGGAGTACGCGAGCCCGACGGCGTGGTGCTGTTCGACGCGGCGACGGGTGCCGTCCGGCAGATGGTCCAGACGACGGGCGCACCCCGGCACCTGTCGCTGGCAGGTCCCGACGGCCCGGTCCTGGCCCCGCTCGAAGGCAGTGACGAACTACTCGAAGTGGCGCTGAACGACGGTGCGATCCTGTCCACGGCCACGGGTGTCGGACGGCAGCCGCACGACGCGGTGCTCACCTCCGGCGGCACGATCGTGGCCACCAACGAGATGGGCGGCGGGGTGATCTTCCTGCGCGAGGGATCGGTCTTGTCGGAGCTACCGCCGGGCCCGGTCCAGCCCGGTGGCGCTGCCGCTCTCGGTCCGTACGCCGCCGTCGCAGACGTGCAGGGCAACGGTGTGTGGGTCTACGACGGCGCGACCCAGCGGGAGGTGGCGCAGGCCCCGATCGGCGTCAAGCTGACCCACGCCGTGACGGTGAACGAGACAACGGCCGGGTTCGCCGATACCGACGGCGGGACCGTTCTTCTCGCTTCGGTCGACGCTGCGGGGAGTATCCGCCAGACCGCGTCGATCGAGGCCCCGGGTAATCCGTACGGACTTGCCGTCGACCGCGACCGGGCACTGCTGTTCGTGACGCTGACCGCGTCGAATCTGTTGCGCGTGGTCGATGTTTCGGACGTCTCCGCACCGCGAATCCTGGGCGACGTCCCGACCGTGACACAGGCCAACTCCGTTGCCGTGGACCCGCGCACCGGGGACGTTCTGGTGACCGGCAGCGACCCCGGCGCAACGAGTTCGATTCAGATCATCCCGCGCGCCGAGCTACCCGCGGGGTGAGTGATCACCAGCCGTAGGAGCCTGGGATGCCCTTGAACGGGCCGACCACGTCGTCGGTGATCCAGCCCTCGTAGAAACCGCCTTCTTGCGGCCGGACCGCCTCGCCGTCGATTTCGCAGTCGAGTCGGCTGGGTGAGAACGCGAGGTAGCCGGCGATCTCGGCGAACCGCGGTGTCGGGTTCTCGTAGCTCCACCCCGCGGCCGGTGCCACGGCGTCGCCGCCGTGCACGTCCCAGTACGTCGCCGCGCCCTTCCATTCGCAGTGCGTCGACCGGGCCTCGGACGGCGTCAACGCACCCGGAACCACGTCTGCGGGAGAGATGTACCAGGTGGGCGGATGGCTGGTTTCGAGCACTCGGTACGCAGCGGTGGTGCGCGCGACCACCTCGCCACCGAGCCGGACGACCAGCGAACGGTTGGAGGACTCGAGCTTCGGTGGACGGGGGTAATCCCACACCGACTCCTGACCCGGCTTCGGCTTCTCGGGAACTACGGATCTCGGCAGATTCTGGCTCATCACTCGATGGTGCCACCGGATGTCACGGAGCGTCGACGGGATAGAGATCGTCCACCCGTTCTTCGTCGAGAATCCAGCGATCGACGTCGTCCAATGGTTCGACCGTGCGCACGGATGTGACCGGAATATCGCTCGCCGGCGCATCGACCCGAACGTGCTCGATCAGCGTCTCCTGGGTTCGCGCGCCCGCGGTGTCGCCGTCATGGTCGTCGATGCTCGCGGCGACGGGGACCGTCAGCCTTCGGGCATCGACCGGAACGTCTGCGATGCTCGACTCGACGTCATCGGGTTGCTCGGTTGTGTGGTGCTGTTGCGCCTCGGCCTTGCCTGCCTGTTCGACCGCATGGACCTGTGCGATTTCATGGGTCTGTTCGGGTTCGGGTAGTTCGACGTCGCGCGGCAGTTCGGCCGGCACTCGGACGAGGATGCCGAGTCCGTGGGTCGCGGCCAACAGACTGACCGGGGCGACCGTCGCGATGGCCGCCGACAGCGCCGGATGCAGTGTTCCGGCGTCGGAAATGAAGGCGTGCATAGCATTTGCGCCGATACTGACCAGAGCTGCCGTGATCAACACGCCCCAGAAGAAGCGTCGACCACTGCGTTGTTCCTCGAATTGGGCGAGTGCGATGACGGAGATCGTGGCCTGCAAGATGGTGCCGTCGACGATCACCGGCCACAGCCACGACAGCGATCGCGGGACGCCCGCCATCGTGGCGAGATCCCACAGTGCGGCGAAACTCAGCACGAACGACGCGATTCCGATGACGGTGGTGATGACGACCGCACTGACGAGCGTCGCACGCAGGACCTTGTTCATGGGTCGTCATGAAACACGAGCCCACCGACAGGTTCCGATCAAGCGGTACGAACGGCTCCGCGGTAGAAGTCTGCGCGATCGTGTGCAGACATTCCGCCCCACACGCCGTACGGCTCGTTCGCTTCGAGTGCGTGCTGACGGCATTGCTCGAGCACCGGGCATCGGCCGCAGACCTGCTTGGCGGTCTTTTCCCGAGTGGCGCGGGCACGGCCTCGCTCCCCCTCGGGATGGAAGAACACGGACGAGTCGAGACCACGACACAGACCGTCGAGTTGCCAGTCCCAGACATCTGCGTTGGGAACGGGAAGTTGGACCGGCCTGGCGGGTGCGCCTCGCACCATGAGCTGTCTCCTCACTGAAAAGTGAACAAGCTCACCTTCTCGCATTCGTCGTACTTTTACAAGTCCTTTCGGTCATTCGTAGTACTTAAAATCAAGCGCGCTTGCTTGGAATATGCACTTACCGGACACTCCGCCCCGGACCTCTGCCCTGTTTCGGCCCCCGGGTGTGGATCAATGTCCCATTGCCGCACTCTGACCGACTGAATCCCGCATTGATCCGAACCCGGGTGGGGAGCGAGAGGGCAGAGGCAGGCAGCACTCAGTGGCTTTCGGACATTCCTGCGCGTTTTTCCAGTTCGACGAGGACGTGTTCGGCGATTTTGGTGGGCGGCGGGCCGATGTCGACGACGATGGCGTTCTCGTCGTCGCCGAGGGGTTCCAGTGTCGAGATCTGGGTGTCCAGCAGCGAGGACGGCATGAAGTGGTCCATCCGTGCATTCAGACGCCCGCTGATTCGGTCCTTGGTTCCGGCCAGGTGCACGAAGATCACCGGCGCCCCGTCCCTGGCTCCTGCGCTGAGTACGTCCCGATACGACCGTTTGAGTGCCGAGCACGTCACGATTCCCGATCGTCCCGTGCTGGTGTGGTCGGTGATCCACTCGGCGATGATGTCGAGCCACGGCCATCGGTCCTCGTCGGTCAGGGGCTGACCCGACGCCATCTTCGCGACGTTGGCGTCCGGGTGCAGGTCGTCGCCCTCTTGGAGGTCCCATTTCAAGGCTCCGGCGAGGATGCCTGCCACGGTTGATTTGCCCGATCCGGATACCCCCATCACCACGAGAACCGGATGGTGCGCTCTGCCTGTCTTCTCTGCTGCCATGCCTCGATACTGCTCCATCCGGTGCATCGGGATCGGACAGACGCGAGAAACCGGGCAACCCGTGGGACGATCGATCGGACATGACCGAGACCAATGATTTTCGCCAACTCCACGATTCGGTGCTCGACGAGCTCGGGCGCGACATCGTGAGTGGCGCGATCCCGAGTGGCACCCGAATCTCGGCCGACGACGTCGCCGTGCGGTTCGCCGTATCGCGAACCGTGGTGCGAGAAGTCGTTCGTGTTCTCGAGTCACTGGGCCTGCTCACCGTTCGGCGACGCGTCGGCATCACGGTGCTGGGTTCGCAGAACTGGAACTCCCTCGACCCGGTGGTCATCCGCTGGCAACTGGCCGGGCCTGCCCGCGCCGAGCAGCTGCTGCTGCTCAGCGAACTGCGGTCCGGTATCGAACCTTTGGCAGCCAAACTCGCTGCCCACCGAGCCACCCCCGAGCACTGCGGGGCGCTCACCGCTGCCGTCATCGGAATGTCGTCGACGTCGCGTTCCGCGGACTCGGAGGCCTACCTCGAACACGACTGCAACTTTCACCGCACGCTGTTGGAGGCGTCGGGCAATCCCATGTTGCGGTCGATGTCGGACATCGTCGTCGAGGTACTCGCCGGACGCACCCGCCATGCCTTGATGTCGCGGCAAGCAGACCCCGAGGCCATCCGGTTGCACGGAGTGGTCGCGTCCTCCATCCAGTCCGGTGACGCCGACGCCGCCCAACGAGCGATGTTGGCCATCGTCACCAAGTCCGCGAGGTCGATGTCGGCTGCTTCCGGTGTGACGCCATCGCCCGGTCTGGTTCCCGACCAGCAGTGATACACCGGGCGCACGAAGCCAGGTACGCCGAGACGAGGTTCATCGCCTAGATTCGACGCGTGACTGCTCTCGAATTGCCGCTCGAACTTCGCCGCGCACTCGTCGGAGTCGCTCGGACTCCGCGTTTGCTCGTCGCGTCCGATTACGACGGAACCATGGCTCCGATCGTCTCCGACCCACAGAAGGCCTTCCCGCACCCCGAGTCCGTCAGTGCCATGCGCGGGCTCGCCTCCCTCGCCGGCACCAACGCTGCGGTCATCTCCGGCCGCGCCCTCCGCGATCTCGCGATCCTCTCGCGATTGCCGTCCGAGGTGCAGCTCGTGGGCAGCCACGGCAGCGAGTTCGACGCCGGGTTCGTCAACGCCATCGACGACGACGCCAAGAAGCTCCTCACCGTCATCACCGGCGAGCTCCAAGCCATCGCCGACGCCCATCCGGGCGTGAGTATCGAAACCAAGCCGGCCAGCGTCGCACTGCACGTGCGCAACGCCGAGCCCGCCGCGGGCGAGGAAGCCCTGGCCGCCGTGCGTTCCGGTGCTGCCGCACGCGACGGCGTCCAGGTGACCGAAGGCAAGTCCGTCATCGAGCTGGCCGTCATCATCACCGACAAGGGCGTCGCCCTCGATATCCTCAGACATCAGGAAGCCTCCACTGCCGCAGTCTTTTTCGGCGACGACGTCACCGACGAGAAGGCATTCGGCCACCTGCACGGACCCGACATCGGGGTCAAGATCGGACCGGGCGATACTCTCGCCGAATTCCGTATCGACAGCACCGAGCACGTGGCACTGGCACTGGCGTTCCTGCTCGAGGAGCGTCGGCAGTGGCTCTCCGGAGCCGACGCTCCGCGCATCGAACGACTGACGATGTTGGCCAGCCCCAACGCCGTCGCGCTGCTCACTCCCGATGCCGACGTCACCTGGCTCTGTCACCCCGAGCCCGATTCGGCAGCGGTGTTCGCACACCTGCTCGGCGGCGATCAGGCCGGACACTTCAGCATCGGACCCGTCCGCGCATCGCTTCCGTTGAGCCAGCAGTACGTGGACGGCACGATGACCGTGCAGACCAAGTGGGCCAGCCTGCAGGTCACCGACTACCTGCCGCACGACATCGGCCAGGGCCAGACCGCGCTGACCCGCGTCATCACCGGCAAGGCACCGGCCATCGTCACGTTCGCGCCGCGTCCGGAGTTCGGAAAGGCGTGGGCGTCACTGGAACCCGACGTCGACGGACTGCGCATCCTAGGCACCGCGGACCCGATGGTCCTGCGCAGCCCCGGTGTCACATGGAACATCGTCTCCGACGGATCCCAGCAGTCCGCCCACGCCGAGGTCGACCCGTCGAACGGGCCGATCGTTCTCGAATTGCGGCTCGGCACAGACGATCTGAGCGAGCACCCGTGGCCCGAGGTCGAACGGCGTCGAGCATCGGAGTCGTACTGGAAGGACTGGGCCGACGGCCTGAATCTGCCGCCGCTCAAGCGCGATCTGATGAAGCGATCGGCCCTGACCTTGCGTGGCCTCGTGCACTCCGAGTCCGGCTCGATCATGGCTGCCGCCACCACCTCGCTGCCCGAAGACATCGGAGGAGTGCGCAACTGGGACTACCGATACTGCTGGCTGCGCGACGCTGCACTGACCGCGACCGCACTGGTCGACGTCGGATCGACAGCCGAGGCCGAGAACTACCTCTCGTGGATTCACGGGGTACTCGAATCGGTGTCGGGACCCGAACGCCTGCACCCGCTCTACACCATCTGGGGCCTGGGCCTGCCGCCCGAGGCCGTCATCGACGAGCTGCCCGGCTACGCCGGATCGCGTCCGGTCCGCGTGGGAAACGCTGCCAACCAACAGGTTCAGCTCGACGTCTTCGGCCCCATCGTCGAATTGGTGTCCGCCCTCGCACACGCCCGCAAAGCCGCGGGGTCGGAGAACGGTCTGTCCGACGACGACTGGGACCTCGTCCGCGCGATGGTCGAAGCCGTCGAACGACGCTGGTTCGAACCCGATCACGGCATCTGGGAAATCCGAGACAATCCCCGCCACCACGTCTACTCGAAGGTGATGGGCTGGACGACGGTGGACCGCGCCATCGGTCTGGCCGAAACCTTCGGTCGCACAGCAGAATCGAGCTGGACCGAGCTTCGTGACACCATCCGAGAAGAAGTGCTCGCCAACGGCTGGAACGACGAAGTGCAGTCCTTCACCGCCGCATACGACGGCACCGACCTCGACGCCGCGACGCTGTACATCGGCCTGTCCGGACTGATCGAGCCGTCGGACCCGCGTTTCGCAGCCACCGTCACTGCAACCGAAGCCGAACTGCGCAGCGGATCGACGGTCTACCGCTACCGCCACGACGACGGTCTGCCCGGCGGCGAAGGCGGATTCCACCTGTGCGCAGCGTGGCTCGTCGAGGCATACCTGCTGGTGGGCCAACGCGCCGAGGCCGAGGCTCTGTTCGCTCAACTCGTCAGCGCCGCCGGACCGACCGGACTGCTCAGTGAGGAATACGACCCGATTGCCGAACGCTCTCTCGGCAACCACCCCCAGGCCTACAGTCACCTGGGTCTGCTGCGTTGCGCGAGATTGCTCAGCGGTCAGCCCGTCTGACCCCCACCCCCGGTTCACTCCTCACCAGTTGGGATCAATGCGCCTTTGTTGCAGTCAGACTGACTGAAACCCACATTCATCCCGAACGGGGTTCCAGCCGACACTGAATGAATGTGGCTTTGTTGCACTCTGAGTGACTGAAACCCACATTGATCCCAAATGGGGCGCAAATCTGGGGTGAGCGGGCAAACGGGCGAGGGCAGCTGGTCAGGCAATTGCGGGCGGTTGAGCCGGCGGCGGTGCTGCGGTGCGGCCGCGGAAGAGTTCGGTCGGGAGAGTTTCGGCGGCAACGATGCCCGAGTGTGAGGACGAGAGCACCAGTTTGCCTGCGCGGCGGCCTTTTTCCTCGGCGTCCTGGCGCACGGTGGTCAGGTTCTCGCGAATGGCGTCGGAGATGCCGTCGAATCCGGTGACCGAGAGTTGGCTCGGCACATCGATTCCCGAGACTCTGGCGAAGTTGAGTGCACCGAGGGCGATGACGTCGGTGGTGCACAGCAGTGCGGTGGTCTCGCGGTTGGCCTGTAGTGCCTGGGCTGCGGCGGAGTGGCCGGAGCGCACGGTGTGGTCGAATCGCTCGACGACGGTGAGGGTGTCGGGGTCGAGTCCGGCGTCGATCATCGCGGCCTGGACGCCGGCGATGCGTTCACGTTGGACGTGGAAGTGACTGTCGGCCAGCCGCCCCGGGGGTACGACGCCATCGCGGCGGTCGCGTCCGAGCCGCATGCACAGCACTGCAAGATGTTCGTGTCCCAGCGAGATCAGATGTGCGGCGAGCATTTTCATGGCGACGCGGTCGTCGATTGCGACGAGGGCGGCCTCGGGAATGTTGCGGGGTTGGTCGCACACGACGATCGGTAGGTGTCGTTCGCGCACTGCGGCCAGGTAGGGGTCGTCGTCGGCGACGGAGTAGACGACGAACCCGTCGACCCCTGCTTGTTGGACGACGGCTGCGGCTTGGACGTCGTCGCGTTCGGCTCCGGCGGGGATGAGCAGCAGTCCTTGTCCTGCGGCCTCGCAGGATTCGGCGAGACCGGCGAGGAAGCTCATGGCGGCGGGGTCGCGGAAGGAGTAGCTGAGGGCTTCGGTGAGCAGTAGTCCGATGGCTCCGGCTTTGCGGGTGCGCAGCGATCGCGCGACCGGGTCCGGGCCTGCGTAACCGCGTCGTTTGGCTGCCTGGAGAACGCGTTCGCGCAGTTCGGGCGAGAGTTGATCGGGTCGGTTGTAGGCGTTCGAGACGGTGGTTCGCGATACCTTCAGCTCGGCTGCGATCGACGCCAACGTCGCTTGACGTCGGGGCTCGCTTGACCTGGCCATAACCGGGACGTTAGTCCCACACCATGCTGCAGTGAAAATCGAGGTTGGGCTCGTCCGATTCGATACCGAGCCCGCCCGAGAGCTAGAGTACAACGGTAACGGTTTCCATTAGCGTCAAGCCCTGCCTTCAGGAGTACATCGATGTCGTCCTTCCACCGCCCGTCTCGGGTCAAGAGCTCGGCCCTCATCGGCCTGACCTGCGCTGCCGCGCTGGCACTGACCGCGTGCAGCTCGAACGAGCCGACGAGCACCGAGTCCGCGCCGGCCAACCCCGTCGACGGTCCGATCACGATCGTCGCGTCGACGAACGTGTGGGGCAGCGTTGCCGAGGCCGTTGCGGGCGACCTGGCCACCGTGAAGTCGATCATCGCCGACCCGTCGGCAGATCCACACTCGTACGAGGCGAGCCCCGGTGACGCCGCCGCGGTTGCCGAGGCGTCCTTGGTGGTCTACAACGGCGGTGGCTACGACCAGTTCATCGAGGACATCCTCGGCTCCGAGGGCAAGGACGTGCCGTCCGTCGATGCCTTCCCGTTGCTCGACGCGGACCACGATCACGACTCCGAGACGACGTCCGAGGCAGCAACCGAGCCCGCAACCGAACCCGCGACCGAAGACGGCCACTCGCACGGTGAGGTCAACGAACACGTCTGGTACAACGCCGAGGTCGCAGCGCACACCGCCGAGGAGATCGCCGACAAGCTCGGTCAGCTCGACCCGGACAACGCCGCGCAGTACACCGCCAACGCCGAAACGTTCCACGAGCAGATCCACGCCATCACCGACGTGACGGACCGGATCGCCGCCGAGTTCCCGAACGCACCGGTGGCCCAAACCGAACCGATCGCGCACTACCTCCTCGAGGAATCCGATCTCGACGACCGCACTCCCGAGGACTTCAAGGACGCCATCGAGGAGGGCAACGACCCGTCGCCCGCATCGATCGCCGCGACACGGGATCTGTTCACGTCCAAGTCCGTCCGCGCGCTGGTCTACAACACTCAGACCGAAGACGCTGTCACACAGGACATTCGCACCACCAGCGAGGCTGCCGGCATCCCCGTCGTCGAGGTCACCGAAACTCTGCCCGCCGGGATGACGTTCATCGAGTGGCAGACCAAGGCCGCGACGGACCTGCAGGCCGCGCTCAGCACCAACCCGTGAGCCGATCCGCCTCCCGATCGGTGGGCAGCTGATGGAAAGCTGTAACGCATGCCTGCTGTAGAACTGCGCGATGCCGGACTGGCCTTCGGCGACCGCACACTCTGGCAGAACCTGGATCTGTCCGTCGCGGCGGGCGAGTTCGTCGCCGTCCTCGGCCCCAACGGGTCGGGCAAGACGTCGTTGCTCAAGGTGCTGCTCGGTCAGAACCACCTCACGTCCGGCACCGCGTCGATCGGCGGCAGTCCCGTTCGCCGCGGCCAGTCGGGCGTGGGGTACGTCCCCCAGCAACGCAACATCGACGACGATCTGCCGCTACGCGGACGCGATCTCGTCGGTCTGGGCTGGGACGGCCACAAATGGGGCATGGGACTGCG
Source organism: Rhodococcus sp. 3258 (assembly GCF_031456475.1). NCBI lineage: Bacteria > Bacillati > Actinomycetota > Actinomycetes > Mycobacteriales > Nocardiaceae > Rhodococcus > Rhodococcus sp. 3258. The sequence continues at coordinate 355,586 of NZ_JAVDUT010000005.1, read as the reverse complement.
CGGCATGCGGCAGCGCAAGGAGACGGTGCAGCGCGCCATCGATCAGGTCGACGCCAATTCCTTCGCCGGCGCACCGGTCGGCTCGATGTCCGGTGGTGAACAGCAGCGACTGCGGATCGCCCAGGCACTCGTCGGCGATCCGTCGGTACTGCTGTGCGACGAGCCCCTGCTCAGCCTCGACCTCGCCAACCAATCGTTGGTCTCCGGCCTCATCGATCGCCGACGGCGGGAGCACGACACAGCCGTGCTGTTCGTGACGCACGAGATCAACCCGATCCTTCCGCTCGTCGACCGCGTCGTCTACATCGTCGACGGCCGGTTCCGGATCGGGACTCCCGAGGACGTCATGACCACCGAAGTGTTGTCCGAGCTGTACGGCACCGAGGTCGAGGTGTTGAAGGTTCGCGGTCGGCTCGTCGTCGTCGGAACCGGCGACTCGATCGATGCGCTCGGCTCGGCCGGTGCCCACCACCCACCCGTACCGCACGACGGAGAAGACAAGGCATGAACGAGAAGGTTCTCGACGCATTCTCGAAAATGCTCGACTTCGACACCACGGCGAATCTGCTGAGCTACGACTTCGTTCAGCAGGCGTTGATCGCCGCTGCCATTCTCGGATTGCTCGCCGGCGCGCTCGGACCGCTCATCGTCAGTAGGCAGTGGGCCTTCGCGGTGCACGGATCGAGTGAGCTCTCCCTCACCGGTGCGTCCGCTGCACTGCTCGTCGGTATCACCGTCGGACTCGGGGCCATCGTCGGATCCGTCGTCGCCGCGGTGATGTTCGCCCTGCTCGGCAACAAGGCCCGCGACCGAGACTCGGTCATCGGCGTCATCATGTCGTTCGGCCTCGGCCTGTCGGTGCTGTTCATCTGGCTGTACCCGGGCCGAACCGGCACCAGCTTCTCGTTGCTCATCGGCCAGATCGTCGGCGTCGGGCAGAGCGGAATCCAGCTGCTGCTGGTGTGCGCCGTTCTCGTGCTGATCGTGCTCACCGTGGTCTACCGCCCGCTGTTGTTCGCCAGCACCGACCCCGAGGTAGCCCTGGCCCGCGGCGTCCCCGTCCGCGCACTCTCGGTCGTGTTCGCCGTACTCGTCGGTGTTGCCTGTGCACTCGGCGTGCAGATCGTCGGCGCGCTGCTGGTGCTCTCACTGCTCATCACCCCGGCCGCGGCCGCCGCGCGGGTCACGGCCAGCCCGCTGAAGGCGACGCTGCTGTCCATCCTGTTCGCCGAGATCGCCGCTGTCGGTGGCATCTTGCTCTCGCTCGCTCCTGGCCTCCCGGTCTCGACTTTCGTCACGACCATCTCGTTCGTCATCTACCTCGTGTGCCGCGGCATCGGGGCAACCCGCAAGGCCAATTCCGGACGGCTCGTCGCCGCCTAGACTGTCCAAGGTGACGGCCATCGATCTCAACGCCGATCTCGGCGAAAGCTACGGTGCGTGGACTCTGGGCGACGACGACGCGTTGCTCGCAGTGGTGTCCAGTGCCAACGTCGCGTGCGGCTTTCACGCCGGTGATCCGACCACTCTTCTGCGCACGTGTCGCTCTGCTGCGAACGCAGGCGTGCGGATCGGGGCTCAGGTCGGCTATCAGGACCTCGCCGGATTCGGTCGACGCTTTCTCGACGTCGCCCCCGCAGATCTCACCGCCGACGTGATCTATCAGATCGGTGCACTCGACGGCCTTGCCCGAGTTGCCGGTTCGGCCGTCACGTACGTCAAACCGCACGGTGCGCTGTACAACGCGATCGTGCATCACCGCGAGCAAGCGAAAGCCGTCGCCGAGGCAGTCGCCGCGTACGACCCGCACCTGCCGGTACTCGGACTGCCCGGTTCGGCATTCCTCGACGAAGCCGAACGCGTCGGGTTACGCACGGTCGCAGAGGCTTTCGCCGATCGCGCCTACACCCCACAGGGAACTCTGGTCTCGCGCTCGGAACCGGGAGCCGTGCTCAGCGACCCGGAGGCGGTCGCCGAGCGGGTACTGACGATGATCACCGACGGTACGGTCGAGGCGGTGGACGGCACAACGGTCGAAGTCCGCGCCGAATCGATCTGCTTGCACGGCGACTCCCCCGGCGCAGTGGCGATGGCGAATGCCGTGCGGGACCTGTTGCGCGTCAACGCTGTCGATATCGCTTCCTTCGTCTGATGCGCCTCCTCCCCGCAGGCGAGAACGCGCTGCTGATCGAGTTCGCCGACCTGCCCGAGACCATGTCGTATCACCGGTCCATGGTCCGCCAACGGCCGGACGCGGTCGTCGATCTGGTTCCTGCCGCCCGCACCGTGCTGGTGATCTTCGACGGGGCACCGGCACCGATACTCGAGTGGGTCGCGGCGCTGGAACCCGCTGTCGACGAACCCACTGCCGCATCCGAGGCGGTCACGATTCCCGTCACCTACGACGGCGCTGATCTCGACGACGTCGCCCGCCTGACGAGCCTGTCCACCGCCGAAGTGGTTGCAGCGCATACGGAACAGACCTGGACAGTCGCGTTCGGAGGCTTCGCGCCCGGCTTCGGCTACCTCGTCGGCACCGACACCCGACTGCACGTGCCGCGACGTGATTCACCGCGCACCAGCGTCCCGGCAGGCGCAGTGGGTCTGGCCGGCGAGTTCTCCGGCATCTACCCGCGATCCTCACCCGGGGGATGGCAGTTGATCGGCCGCAGCGACGTGACGCTGTGGGACAGCGAGCGCACTCCACCGGCACTGCTCACACCCGGCACCACCGTCCGATTCGAGTCGACATGAAGACCCTGACCGTCCTGCAGACGGGACCGCTGTGCACCGTCCAGGATCGTGGACGACGTGGCCACGCGGCGGTGGGCGTCGGACGGTCCGGTGCAGCGGATCTGCGTTCACACGATGCGGCAAACCGTCTGGTGGGCAACGACTCCGGAGCCGCCACCCTGGAAGTGACGTTCGGTGGCCTGCAGGTCCGTGCCCAGTTCGACGCCGTCATGGCCGTCACCGGAGCGCACGTGATCTGCCGCGTGGACGGCACCGTGCAGGGACTGCATTCGACGCTCGTGGTCCGAGCCGGGCAGGAGTTGACTCTGTCGCCGCCCACATCGGGTCTGCGCAGCTACCTCGCCGTCCGGGGAGGCATCGACGTCCCTCCGGTTCTCGGCAGCAGATCGACGGACACGATGTCGGGCCTCGGGCCCGATCGACTCTCCCCCGGGACGGCGCTCCCGGTCGGCGACGCCACAGACCAGTGGCCTGCAACGGATTTCGTAGTACCGAACCCGCTCGAGCAGACACTGCACATCACGTTCGGCCCGCGCGAGGACTGGTTCACCGAGCACGCCCGATCGGTTCTGGTGCAGCAGCCATGGACGGTCACGCAGGATTCGGATCGCGTCGGCATCAGGCTCGACGGCGTGGAGCCCTTGACCCGCGCGGTCGACGACGAATTGCCCAGCGAGGGAATGGTTCTCGGGGCACTTCAGGTGCCGCCCTCGGGACAGCCGGTGTTGTTTCTCGCCGACCATCCCGTCACGGGCGGCTATCCGGTGATCGCCGTCGTCACCCTGGACGATGTGTCCGCCGCCGCGCAATTGACCCCGGGAACGCGGATCCAGTTCCGCGCTGTCGGCTGATCCCGACCCTGCGCAACCTCAGCCTCGACGCTGACGCGCGATGTCGGCCAGCACGACGCCCGCAGCGACGGATGCGTTGAGCGATTCCACCGGCCCGGCCATCGGGATCGACAGGATGTGGTCGCAGGTCTCGCTGACCAGACGCGAGAGGCCCTTGCCCTCGGATCCGACGACGATGACGACCGGTCCCTTACCGTCGAAGGTGTCGAGGTCGGTGTCGCCGCCTGCGTCGAGGCCGACGACGGTGACGCCCTTGGACTGCCAATCCTTCAGTGTGCGAGTCAGATTGACCGCCCGCGCGATGGGCAGTCGGGCTGCAGCACCGGCGCTGGTACGCCATGCCACCGCCGACACGCTGGCGCTGCGACGCTGCGGAATCACGACGCCGTGGCCACCGAACGCGGCCACCGAACGCACGACGGCACCGAGGTTGCGCGGGTCGGTGATGTTGTCGAGCGCCACCAGCAGTGCGGGTTCCTGGTGCGTGCGCGCGTTCGAGATCAGATCGTCGGGGTGCGCGTAGCGGTACGGCGGCACCTGCAGGGCCAGGCCCTGGTGCAGTCCGTTGGCGCTGAGCTTGTCCAGATCGGAGCGGGGAACTTCGAGGATGGAGATCCGTGCGTCGCCTGCGCGCTGCACGGCTTCCTTGAGTCGATCGTCACTGTCGGTGCCGACGGCGACCCACAGGGCGGTGGCGGGCACGCCTGCACGCAGGCACTCGACGACCGGGTTGCGCCCGAGTACCACCTCGGGACCGTCTTCTGCCTTGCGTCCGGCCGGACGTCCACCCGCGCGTCCTCCGGTGGTACCGCCACGGTTCTGCGCGGACTTCTCGGCAAGCTTGGCCCGACGCGCTGCGGGATGCTTGGTGCGCTCGGAGGCGGGGGGTGTTGCGCCGCGGCCCTCGAGGCCCTTACGACGCTTGCCTCCGGATCCGGCGACCTGCCCCTTCTTGGTGCCGTCCTTGCGGATTGCGCCGCGCCTACTCGAATTGCCTGCCATCACAAACCTGCTTCGTCGGTCTTGCTCGTACCCAGCGACCATTCGGGCCCGTTGGGTGTATCTGTCACATCGACTCCGGCCTGCGCCAGTCGATCGCGTATCTCGTCGGCGACGGCCCAGTCCTTGGTCGCCTTCGCCGTTGCTCGACGCTCCAGCTCGGCCTCGACGAGAACGCCGAGTGCACCGAGAGCTGCTGCGTCCGAACCACTGTCGTTCGACCAGTGCGGATCGAGGGGGTCGACACCGAGGATGTCGAGCATCGCCCGCACGCTGCCCGCATGCTCCACGGCTGCCGGTAGATCACCGGACTCGAGGGCGGTGTTGCCGAGGGTGACGGTGGCGTGAATCTCGGCCAACGCTTTGGGAACTCCGAGATCGTCGTCGAGAGCCGCGGCAAACCCGGCGGTCCACTTGCCCATCGGAACGTCACCGGCGCGTTCGACAGCTCGCCGGACGAATCCTTCGATGCCCCGGTACGTCACCGCCGCGGTCTCGAGCGCAGTGTCGGAGTATTCCAGCATCGAGCGATAGTGCGCGCCACCGAGGTAGAACCGAAGTTCTTGCGGCCGAACCCTTTTGAGCACGTTGGGTACCGAGAGGACGTTGCCGAGAGACTTGGACATCTTCTCTCCGCCCATCGTCACCCAGCCGTTGTGCAGCCAGTAGCGCGAGAAGCCGTCGCCGGCCGCCATGGATTGAGCCCGCTCGTTCTCGTGATGCGGAAACACCAGATCGAGTCCGCCACAATGGATGTCGAAGTCCGCGCCGAGGTACGTCTCCGCCATCGCCGAGCACTCGAGATGCCAGCCGGGACGGCCTGGGCCCCACGGCGTCGGCCACGAGGGCTCGCCGGGCTTGGCACCCTTCCACAGCGTGAAGTCGCGCGGATCGCGCTTGCCCTCGGCAACGCTCTCGCCCTGGTGTACGTCGTCGAGCTTGTGACCGGACAACGCGCCGTAACTCGGGAAACTCTGCACGTCGAAGTACACGTCCCCGCACGAGTCGGCATACGCGTGCCCGCGCTCGATCAGCCGCTCGATCATCTGGACCATCTGAGTGATGTGGCCCGTCGCACGCGGTTCGGCGGACGGCGGCAGCACACCGAGTCGGTCGTAGGCCCACGTGAACGAACGCTCGTACGTTGCCGCCCACTCCCACCACGGCCGCCCGGCGTCGCGCGCCTTGTTCAGGATCTTGTCGTCGATGTCCGTCACGTTGCGAACGAAAGCGACGTCGTAGTCGTGTGCCAACAGCCAGCGGCGCAGGACGTCGAACGCCACTCCGCTGCGTACGTGGCCGATGTGAGGCTCACCCTGCACCGTTGCCCCACACAGGTACACCGATACATGGCCAGGGACCAAGGGGGTGAATTCCCGCAGGGCCCTCGTCTCGGTGTCGTGTAGGTGAAGGGTCACGACCAGCAATGCTACCGGTGGTTTTACCTCGTCATGACAAGTGCGGTCGCGACGGCCGCGATTCCTTCGCCGCGACCGGTCAGCCCGAGCCCATCGGTGGTGGTCGCGGACACCGACACCGGGGCGCCGAGCACACCCGAGAGAACGTCCTGCGCCTCGATGCGGCGCGGTCCGATCTTTGGCCGATTACCGATGATCTGCACCGCAGCGTTGCCGACCGCAAACCCGTCGGCGTCGAGCAACCGTCGTACCTCGGTCAGCATCGCGGCTCCACTGACCCCGTCCCACTCCGGACGCCCGGTGCCGAAGACCGACCCCAGATCGCCCAGGCCCGCAGCGGACAGCAGGGCGTCACACAGCGCATGTGCGGCGACGTCGCCATCCGAGTGGCCCTCGAGTCCGTCCGCGTCCTCGAAGAGCAGTCCGGCCAGCCAGCAGGGTCGGCCGGGAGCGATGGGGTGGACGTCGGTGCCGATGCCGACTCTCATAGGAGCGCCTCTGCCAGTAGTAGGTCGTGCGGAGTGGTGATCTTGAATGCGAGCGCGTCGCCGACGATGGTGTGCACCGTCTCGCCGATGCGCTCGACCAATCCCGCATCGTCGGTGGAGATGTCGGTAGCGGCGGCATAGGCGCGACGCAGGACGTCGGCGTCGAAGCCCTGCGGGGTCTGGACCGCACGCAGACTCGCGCGATCGGGCGTGCCGACCACAGCGCCCATGAGGTCGACTTCCTTGACGGTGTCGACGACGGGCAGCACCGGGATGACCGCTGGGCGTCCGGCTCGGACCTCGGCGACGACGCGGGCGATCAACGCAGGCGGGGTGAGAGCGCGCGCGGCGTCGTGGACCAGCACGACGGAAGCGTCTCCGACGACGGCGAGACCGGCGCGCACCGAATCGGTGCGTTCGCGGCCGCCTGCCACGACGATGACGTCGTCGCCGACGAGCCCGCGGGCCGCGTCGAGCAGATCGACGGGCACGATGACGACGATGCGGTCGACGGCACCCGAGGCACGCAGTCCGTCCACGGACCGCGTCAGAAGAGAGTCGGCACCCAGACAGACGAAAGCCTTCGGCTCGTCGTGTCCGAGCCGAAGGCCTTTACCTGCTGCGGGTACCAGGGCGACAACGTCGCCGGCGGTACCGTTCACGCTACGAAGCTGCTCATTCTGCGAAGCTGCTCACTCTACGAAGCGGTGGCGAGAACTTCGTCGAGCATGGTGTCGGCCTTGGCCTGGTCGGTTCCCTCGGCCAGTGCCAACTCGCCGACGAGGATCTGACGCGCCTTGGCGAGCATCCGCTTCTCGCCTGCCGACAATCCACGATCCTGTTCGCGACGCCAGAGATCACGAACGACCTCTGCCACCTTGTTCACGTCACCGGAAGCCAGCTTCTCCAAGTTGGCCTTGTAGCGACGCGACCAGTTGGTGGGCTCTTCGGTGTGCGGTGCGCGCAGCACCTGAAAGACTTTGTCGAGGCCTTCTTGCCCGACGACATCGCGAACGCCGACGTACTCGGCATTGTCCGCGGGGACTCGAACGGTGAGGTCGCCTTGCGCGACCTTGAGAACCAAGTACTCTCTCGGTTCACCCTTGATGGTGCGTGTCTCTATCGCTTCGATCAGCGCCGCTCCGTGATGGGGGTAAACGACGGTGTCTCCGACCTTGAAAATCATGTGACAAGTGCCCCTTTCGATTTATCGAGAATACCACGCCCAATATCAACGGCGCAGGTCAGGGGCACAGTGCTGCCGAATCAGGGGTTGACACAGACCGTTCGACGTGTATCCGATGCCACATTTCGGCCGCGGTCGTAACACCCCCGTTCCGTGCGGAAGGCTGCCCTACCTGGCGCATCGTGAGCAGTGGCGGACCCCACGAGCGGTCGGTGGACGAGAACTACTACTCTGCCTAGTGGACGAGATGGACCGAGCCGGCCCGGCACCACATGGAGGACGACCGAAGTGACTGCAATCGACGCTGCGACACCGCTTGGCCGCCATCGCAGAACGGCCGCTGCCCTCGCGCTTCTCGCTGGTGGCACCCTCGTGCTCACCGCCTGCGGCGCAGGTCAGATCTCGCAGACGGCCACTCAGGTCGCGGCGGTCAACGGCAATTCCGTCGACGTCGGAGACATTCAGCTGCGCAACGTGCACGTCGTGTACCCCTCCTCCGAGGAGTACAGCATCGAGCCCGGCGGCACCGTCGAGCTCGGCTTCACGGCCATCAACGCCAACCCCGCCGTGGCGGACGAGCTGACCGGGATCTCCTCTCCCGAGGCTCAGGTCACCATCGTCGACGAGGCAGAACCGGGCAGCACCGAGATCGCTCCGCTGACCGCGCTCGGTGCCGGATCACCCGCCGACACGCAGCTGGACGATCCTCTGCTTCCGATCCAGCTCATCAAGGTCGAGATGGCCGACATCAGCGAGAACGTGCGCCCGGGCCTGACGCTGCCGGTCACCTTCGAGTTCGCGAATGCGGGCGATGTTGTCGTCAACGTCCCCGTCGACGCCGGTCACGAACTCGAGCGCTCCGAAGAGGCAGTCTCCGAGCACAGCGGCGGGCACTGACCCCGCCGTACGAGGTCACCGGACCTGTCGGTGCCCATCGTTAGGCTTCCGACGTGGTCAAACTGAAGTCGAGCTACCGCTGCTCCGCGTGTCATCATTCGGTCTCCAAGTGGGTCGGCCGGTGTCCCGAATGCGGTGACTGGGGCTCGATGGACGAGGTCCAGGCCACCGCGGCACCGCTCACGTCGCGCGCAGGTGCATCGGCGCTCCGCTCGGGCGGCGGTGCCATGATCCCGACGACGCCCGCAGCTGCACTGACGACCATCAGCAGCGCAACCTCGCAGGCGAACACCACCGGCATCGACGAGTTCGATCGTGTCCTCGGCGGCGGTCTGGTCCCCGGTTCGGTCGTTCTGCTGGCCGGTGAGCCGGGCGTCGGCAAGTCGACGCTGCTGCTCGAGGTGGTGCATCGGTGGGCGCGTTCGGCTCCCGATCGCCGCGCGCTCTACGTCACCGGTGAGGAATCGGCAGGGCAGGTTCGGCTGCGAGCGGACCGTACCGGCGCGGTGCACGAGCGCGTCTTTCTCGCCGCCGAGTCCGATCTGGCAACCGTGTTCGGACACGTCGAACAGGTCAAGCCCAGCCTGTTGATCGTCGATTCGGTGCAGACGATGCTGGCCGCCGACGTCGACGGCGTCATCGGCGGTGTCACTCAGGTCCGCGCCATCACCAGTGCGTTGACCACGCTGGCCAAGACCACCGGAGTCGCCGTTCTGCTCGTGGGGCACGTGACGAAGGAAGGCGCGGTGGCAGGCCCGCGCTCGCTCGAACACCTCGTCGACGTGGTCCTCAACTTCGAGGGCGACAAGCACTCCACGCTGCGCATGATTCGCGGCGTCAAGAACCGGTTCGGTGCCTCGGACGAGGTGGGCTGCTTCGAGTTGCGGGAGACCGGAATCGTCGGCATCAGTGACCCGTCCGGGCTGTTCCTGCATCACCGCAACGACGCCGTCCCCGGGACCGCCGTCACCGTCACGATGGACGGCAAGCGACCGCTGCTGGCCGAGTTGCAGGCACTGATCGTCGACACCGCCATGCCGTCACCGCGACGTGCGGTCAGCGGACTCGATCACGCCCGTGTCGCGATGATTCTGGCCGTCCTGGAACGCCGGTGCGGGGTGAAGGTGTCCAAGGCCGAGGTCTATGCCGCGACGGTCGGCGGGATGCGCACGAGTGAGCCGTCCGCAGATTTGGCTCTGGCGGCTGCGGTGGCCTCGGCGGTGCGTGATCAACCGTTGCCCGCAGGAATGGTGATTCTGGGGGAAGTGGGGCTCGCCGGCGAGGTACGACGCGTCGCCGGGCTCGGGCGCCGCCTCGCCGAGGCAGCCAGACTGGGGTTCAACTACGCCATCGTCCCCGAGGACGCGGGCCCCATCCCGCCCGGCATCAAGGTCAAAACCGTCATCAACGTCGGTGAGGCCCTGACGTACACGCGTATGCGGCCGGTATGACACCGGGCGGTACCCTTTACGGCGCTGCCCGTGTGCAACGGCGTGGCCCGCATTCGGCGGCGCGTTAGTCTTTGTTGGGCACGAGCTCCAGATCTGCCGCATGCCGTTACGACACGAGGGGGTTGGCCATGGAAGGCGCCGCGCAGTCCCCGGCGTTACGCGAGACCATCGCTCGACTGGCACCGGGCACCGCCCTGCGGGACGGTCTCGAACGAATCCTGCGCGGCCGCACCGGCGGATTGATCGTCCTGGGCTACGACGAAGAGGTCGAGGCCATCTGCGACGGCGGGTTCGAGCTCGATGTCGAATTCGCGCCGACACGACTGCGCGAGCTGTCGAAAATGGATGGCGCAGTAGTGCTTTCGACCGACGGGCAGCGCATCGTTCGGGCCAATGTTCAGCTCGTCCCGGACCACAAGATTCCTACCGTCGAATCCGGCACGCGACACCGCGCAGCCGAGCGAACCGCGATGCAGACCGGGTATCCCGTTGTCTCCGTGAGCCAGTCGATGAGCATCGTCAGTGTCTACATCAGCGGCATCAGGCACGTCGTCGAGGGCTCAGCCACCATCCTCTCGCGCGCCAATCAGGCCGTCGCCACGCTCGAGCGATACAAGGCCCGGCTCGACGAGAACACGCGTCAGCTCTCGGTCGTGGAGATCGAAGATTTCGTGACCCTGCGCGACGCGTTGACCGTCGCGCAGCGCCTCGAGATGGTGCGACGGGTGTCGGTGGAAATCGAGCAGAACGTCCTCGAGCTCGGTACCGACGGCCGTCAGCTCGCTCTTCAGCTCGAAGAGTTGTTGGGCGACAACGACATCGACCGTCAACTGATCGTGCGCGACTATCTCGCCGGCAACGAACCGTCGAGCACCACCGGTGTGGAGAAAGCGCTCGCGGCGCTGGACAAGCTGACCGATGTCGACCTGTTGGACCTGACGACTCTGTCCCGGGCATTCGGTTATCCCGCGACCATCGAAGCGTTGGACACCCCGATGAGTCCGCGCGGTTATCGCGTACTGACGCGAGTGCCGCGGTTGCAGTTCAGCCAGATTCACCGACTCGTGGGCGCATTCGGCACTTTGCAGGGCCTGCTGGCCGCCACCGCAGCCGATCTGCAGTCGGTCGACGGCATCGGCGGCCTGTGGGCCAGGCACATTCGAGAGGGGCTGTCGCGCTTGGCAGAGGCCTCGATCTCCGGGCCCTACGACTAGGAAGCGCTACGACCGAGACCCGGGACCACTGGGAGAACCGGTAACCCCTACCGCTTCTTGGTCCCCGGGAGGAAACCAGCGTCGATCACGGCTTTCACGTAGGGCCGTGCGCTCGTGATCAGCTGCTCCGCATCCGGAACGGTCTTCCACACTGCCGAAGCCATGGCGTCGGTGCGATCCTCGATGTGCCGATCGAGAGCGGTACCGGCCTCGGTCAACGTCTCCCCCTCGGCAGAAGTGGTGAGCAGTCCCCGGACGGCGAGTCGTTCTGCAGCCGAATCCCATTCGGTCTCGGACCACTGTCGCGTCAGCTGTGTGATGCGCTTGCCGAGTGCTCGGCGCCCGGGCTGCGGTGTCGGACGGACGGCTTCGTGGAACACCGCCGCTTCCGCGGGGTCGAGTTCCGCGTCGATCAAGGCGGCGAGGTGGCCGTCGCCCCGCCATTCACGCAGCACGGTGATCGAATGCCACAGGGCGAGATGAGGCACGTCGGGTCGTTCGGTGGAATGCCATGCTGCTGCGAGAGGACGGCCGGCGAAGGACGCCGCGTCGCCGATGCTGCGCAATCGCTCCGCGATGGTCGCGAGATCGGGCTCGGAGGCCAAGGAACCCAATGCTGCGCCGAGGACGGAGTCGAGCAGTGCCCACCGACGATCGGACACTGCATCCAGACCGACGGCCACAGCGGCCGGCCACGCCTGCTCGATCAACACCGGGTTGAAGTTGTAGAACGCAGCCGCGACGACGCTGGGCGCGCACGGACCCATCGGCGCGGCCCTCGCGCCCACGTACCAGGCATGACCGTCGAGTCCGGTGTCCTCGTACGCAGATCCGAGTTCAGGATTGAAGTACGCGGTCACATGGAAGGGTTCGAGCGTCGTGTAGGCCGCTCGGGCAAGCGCTGTCGGGGTGGTCATGAGATTCGACCGTACTCAGCCGGTGATGTTGAACGGTTCCGGCACGCTCTTGAGTTCGCCGAGCTGTGCGATGGCCTGGTATGCACCGACGCCGACCGGGACGCGCTCTTCACCGCAACCGGGAACCGAGTTGGTGCCCGACCACTTCACCGTGAAGCCGGCCTGCTCACCGGGCTTGAAGGTTCGCAGATCCGACGCAGCGTTCGGGAAGCAGTCGATGTTGGACCAGATGCGCTGATTGTCGAGCGTGTAGACGAGCGCCTGCTGCAGCCCGGCACCGACGTCGCGCTGGCACTCCGCTGACCCGATGTTGGTGATTACCACGGTGAACACCGGCTCTTCGCCGAGGCGATAGGTGGCCTTCTCGGGCGTCACCTTGATCGCGAGGGACTGATCCGGGCACTGGTTGGCGATCGCCGGAGCGGGCGCACCACTGGTCGTTGCTGCTGTCGTGCCACCGCCGGCCGCGGAGTCGGTACCGCCGCCCGAACCACCGGACCCACCGGAACCGCCCGATCCCTCACCCGAACCACCGGAGCCACCCGAACCACCGGGCGTGGCAGACGAGCTGGGCGACGGCAGCGCGGACGTGGTCGCCGGAGCTGCGACCCCGGCCGGAGCGGCCTCGGGATCGTCGGAACGACCGCTGAGCGAGGCGATGAACCACACGATCAAGCCGAGGACGACAACGGCCGCACCGATGGCGAGTGCGCGGCGTCGCCAGTAGATTTCGGGAGGCAATGGCCCGGTCGGTTCCAACACGAATCAACCGTATGCGGCCGAAGCCACGCTATCCCTGAGCCCACGCGGCGTGTCGCACCGGCGAACGGGCTTTCGGGGGCTGCCGGACCGTCAGGCGGGCTGTTCGACCGTTCAGGCGGGCTGTTCGCCGATGTCGCCGATGACCTCGCGAAGCTGCGCACGCCCCTTGGACAGCTGGTACGTGAGCCCGACGATCGCCAGCTCGCCGGCTTCGACCTTCTCGGCGACGATGCGCGAACGCTGCATCAGCAGGTTGCCGGTTTCCTGGACGTGGCGCGCCTCGAACTCGTCGACGGCTTCGTGGCCGTCGCGTCGGGCCGAGAGCACCGACGGGGTGACGCGCTCGACGACGTCGCGGATGTAGCCGCCGGGCACGTCGCCGCTTTCGAGTGCGTCGACGGTCGCCTGGACGGCACCGCAGTGGTCGTGTCCGAGCACGACGATCAGCGGAGCATTGAGCACCGCGACGCCGTACTCGATGGAGCCCAGAACAGCGGAATCGACGACGTGGCCGGCGGTGCGAACGACGAACATGTCGCCGAGGCCCTGATCGAAGATGATCTCGGCGGCGACGCGTGAGTCGGCGCAGCCGAACAGGATGGCCCCGGGGTGCTGAGCGCTCTCGAGCCGGGCGCGGTCCTCGATCCCCTGCGACGGATGCAGGACCTCTCCGGAGACGAACCGTTGGTTGCCTTCCTTGAGTGACTTCCAGGCAGCGATCGGATTCGAAGCAGGCATAGCTCTCATTGTGCACGCGCAGCGGGTTACCGGCGAGTCGGGTGCACGCGCAGCGGGCTACCGGCGAGTCGGGTCCACTACTGTTGGTACCCGTCACAGACACGAGAAGAAGGGCGCACAGTTGCCGATCGATCCCGAGGCCCTGCTCGGATGGTTCGATACCGACGGACGCGACCTGCCGTGGCGTCGTCCGGGAGTGACCGCATGGCAGATCCTGATGAGCGAGATCATGCTGCAGCAGACGCCCGTCGTGCGGGTGGCTCCCATCTGGGAGCAGTGGGTGCAGCGGTGGCCGGTCCCCTCGGCGATGGCCGCGTCGTCGCAGGCCGAGGTGCTGCGGGCGTGGGGGAAGCTGGGGTACCCGCGTCGCGCATTGCGTCTGCACGAGTGTTCTCGGGTGCTTGCCGAGGACTACGGCGACGAGGTTCCGCGGGACGTCGACACCCTGCTCGGCCTGCCCGGCATCGGGGCCTACACGGCCAGGGCGGTGGCGACTTTCGCCTACGGCCAGCGAGTTCCGGTGGTGGACACCAATGTTCGACGCGTCGTCGCGCGTGCGTTGCACGGCAACGCCGAGCCTGGAAATCCCTCGACGACAAGGGATTTGGCCGACGTCGAACAACTGCTTCCGGTCAGCGTGCCCCGCGCCGCCCGGTATTCGGCGGCATTGATGGAGCTCGGCGCGCTCATCTGCACCGCCAAGAATCCGGCGTGCCTGCTGTGCCCACTTCCCGAGTGCGCCTGGATCGAGGCCGGGCGGCCTGCGCACACCGGCCCGGCGAAGAAGGTGCAGAAATTCGCCGGAACCGATCGACAGGTACGCGGCAAACTGATGTCGGTCCTGCGGGAGAGCACCGGGCCGGTGGAGCGGGCTCAGCTCGACATCGTCTGGCCCACCGACCCAACCCAGCGTGACCGCGCGTTGGACTCACTGTTGACCGACGGCTTGATCGAGCAGACCGAATCGGGCTTGTTCGCGCTGGCCGGTGAGGGTTCGGACAGCTAGGACGACAGAAACTCCACCAGAGTCGCATTGACGGCGTCGGGTCGTTCGAGGTAGCCGAAGTGGCCCGTATCGGCGATTTCGACGTAGCGCGCACCGGGTATCGCCGCAGCCACTTCACGACACTGCTGCACCGGAATGAGCCGGTCGTCGGCAAATCCGACGACGAGCGACTTGGCCGAAATTCGGCGATACGCTATCAATCTGTCTGTGCCGGCACGCATTTCGAGTCCGATCTGCGCCCGCATACCGGCCGTCTTCTTGCCGCCGGAGTATTCGAGCACCGCCAGCCAGTCGCCGATCGCTGCCTCGTCGGCCAAGGTCTTGGGCGAGAAGTTCTGCATCGCAGTCATCGCCGCCCGGTACGAGGCCGGAAGTTCGACTCCGGCGTCGAACAGGTCTTTCTCACCCTTCGTCAACTGCTGACGCATTGTGGTGTTTTTGCCGTAGGTGGCCATCATCACTGCGTGCGACACCAGATCCGGCCGCGCCAACGCCAATTCCTGGGTGACGCGTGCGCCCATCGACGTGCCGACGACGCGCGCCTTTCCGCCGCCGAGATGTTCGATCAAGGCGGCGGTGTCTTCGACCAGGTCGTCGAGCGTCATCCCGCGCGCACACTCGGACGACGGTGCGATACCGCGATTGTCGAATGTGACCACGCGATATCCACTCTTCACCAGCGCGGGAACCTGATGGGTTCGCCAGACGCGGCCCGGGCTTCCCGTTCCCATCACCAGAACCACGAGCGGTCCGTCACCGGTGACGTCGTAGTTCAGGTCGATTCCGTTGAGCTGTGCGAGCGGCATTCGGATGATCCTAGTGTGCGCAGGAACCCCTCGACGGCGTCGCGATACCGCTCCGGGGCTTCGTCGTGAACGAGATGCGCCGCACCCTCGACTCGGACGTACACCGATCCGGGCTTGGCCGAGTGCATTCGGCTCATCTGTCCGGCAGGCGTGATGGTGTGCTCACCTTCGATCAACAGAACCGGAGCACGGACGGCATCCCATTCGTTCCAGAAGTGCCGCGTCCCCCACTCCTGCGAAATGGCCTCGAACGTATCGACGTCACCGTGCAGTCGCCAGCCGTCGTCGCTGAGCTCGAACGAATCCAGAAAGTACTGTCCGGCAACATCTCCGAAGAAGGCGCGTACCGCGTCGGCGTCCGGGAACGGTTGCGGCCACGCCCGGATCATCGCCGCCCAGCCGTCCGCCGTTCGACCGCGAAAGTCCGGCGCGATGTCTTCGATGACGAGCGCGGTGACCAGATCGGGTCGCCGCGCAGCCGCACACCAGCCGTGCAGCGCTCCCATCGAATGACCGACCAGCACACTGGGACCCACCGTTTCGAGGTGCTCGATCAGGTCGTCCACGAACGCCTCGGTCGTCAGTTCGGGCGGCGGAGGCCGACGGTGGCCCGGGGCGTCGTAGGTGTGCACCCGCCCGAATTCTCGGAGCCACGGAATCTGGCGTCGCCACGTCGCCGCACTGCCCATCAGCCCGTGCAGCAGCAGTATCGAACGGCCGGATCCACCCTCGTCGTAGAGCATCACCGCCGAGCATATCGGCGGGGTAGTCTCCCGAGAATGGCCATTGTGAAGATCAACGCGATCGACGTACCCGAGGGCGCAGGCCCCGAGCTCGAGAAGCGCTTCGCCGCGCGTGCCGGAACGGTCGACGGTTCGCCCGGTTTCCTCGGGTTCCAGTTGCTCCGTCCGGTCAAGGGCGAGACACGCTATTTCGTCGTCACCCAGTGGGAGGACGAGGAGTCGTTCCAGGCCTGGTCCGGTGGCCCGTCACGGCAGGCGCACGCCGGTTCCGGCGAGAGCAAGCCGGTCGCGTCGGGCGCGTCACTGTTGGAGTTCGAGGTCGTGCTGGACGTGCCCGCCACCTCGTGACGACGCAGTTCGCCCGTCAGATGGGCTGACGGGCGAGCTCCCACTCCAGTCTGGTGGGCGTATCGGAATCGAGTTTGTGCACGGCGTCGAACAACAGCTCGGCAGGCATCGGGCGACCGAGGTAAAAGCCTTGTGCTGCATCGCAACCCAGCCGACGAAGGGCGTCGAGGGTGCCTGCATCCTCGACGCCCTCGGCCATGATTCGCACACCCAGACTGCGGGCCAGGTCGATGGTCGAGCGAACGATGGACGCGTCGGTGTCGTCGGAGTTCATCTTCGAGACGAACGAGCGGTCGATCTTGAGGGTCTGCACCGGCAGGGTCTGCAGGTACGCCAGCGAGCTGTAGCCGGTCCCGTAATCGTCGATGGCCAGAGTCACCCCCAGGCTGCGCAACGAGGTCAACGCAGCCACCGATCGCACCGGGTCGGTCATGGCTGTCGTTTCGGTGACCTCGAACTCCAGGGCGTGCGCCGGTACCGAGTGTTTCGCCAGTGCCGCGGCGACCTGTTCGGTGAGTGTCTCGTCGAGAAGATTCCGAACCGAAAGGTTCACCGAGACAGACAGAGTGATGCCTCGCCGTCGTAGTGCGCTGCACTGCGCGAGTGCCTCGTCCAGTACCAGTGCGGTGATGGCGGGCAACATGCCGGTGCGCTCGGCATCGGGGAGAAACGTCGACGGCCCGATCAGTCCCTCGCGAGGGTGCAGCCACCGCAGCAGAGCCTCGACCCGGTCGACGCTGCCCGACTCGAGATCGAGACACGGCTGGAAGAACACCCGGAGCTGATGGTCACGGATCGCCGTGTCGAGCTCGCCCAACAGTCGCATCTGATCGTGTCGGTTTCGGTCCATGTCGGGCTCGTACAGACCGATGCGAGCATGGCCTGCCTTCGCGGACGTCAACGCCACATGAGCTCGCTGCAACATCGCCTCGCCGTCGACGCCGTTCGTCTCGGACGCCCCCGAACACTCCTCGAACGCCGCTATCCCTACCGCCGCGTCGAGGGCGACGTTGATGTCGTGCACGAACATCGTTCTGCTGACCGCGAATTGGAGCCGATGAGCCATGTCGAAAATATCGGTCCTGCCCGGCAGCCGACGCATCGCCACGACGAACTGATCGCCTCCCAACCGTCCCACCAGATCGTCGGACCGCACCGAGGCGACGAGGCGATGGCCGATCTCGCGGAGCACGCTGTCGCCCACGCTGTAGCCGAACGTCTCGTTGATCTGAGCGAAACGGTCGATGTCGACCACGAGCGTGAAGACGTCCGATTCGCCGCGCGTGGCGAGCATCGTGTCGAGCCGCTCCCGAAGCAGCCTGCGGTTGCCCAGACCGGTAACGGCATCCGTTCGTGCCACGTTCTCGAGCACCGAAGCCTGCCTGCGCAGCGTTCCGAGGAAGCAGGCCATCCTGCCGCCGACCAGGGATATGACCAACGCAGAGGACAGCACGATCACCCAACCCCACTGCGCGACGGGCACTCCGCGAGCCAGTTGCACGGCCATGGCCGCCGGGGTGACGGCAACCGCGAGACCCAGACCGACGAATCGTGCTCGCCCGAACCTGAACGGACTGGGCCGCTCGATGCGTGCGACCGCCCGCTCCGGCACGAACAGCGCAACGACTCCGAAGCACACGTAGGACGCCAGCCACAGCGTGTTCGGGATCAGCGAGCGGTAGAGCTCGACATCGTCTATCCGAGAGTAGGTGGCGAAGTCGGACACGGTCAGAAGCACTGTGCCGATGGTGGCAGCCACGACCGGGATTCCGGTCGAACGCGTCAACAGATAGAGACTGCCGATGAGAGTGAGCAAGAACGCGTCGATGGTCAGGTAGACGGTCGCAGGCAGGAACGAGAGCATCGAGGCCAGTGACCCCGTCCAGTCGCCGGGAACGACGAACATCCACGCGGCCAGACCGACGCCCACCGCGACAACCAGACATTCGAGCAGCTCTTCCAGACCGAAAACGAGCCCGTTCTCGTCGGCCGCACGCGCGAATCCCACAGCGATGATCACGTACCCGGCCAGAAACAGGACGTCCGCGGCCGAGAAGGTCGAGACCCGACCGCCCCCGTACTGCATCAGGGCGACCAAGCCATCGCCCACGCCCCAGCAGCCGACACCGAGTGCCATGTACTTCCATGTGCGCCGATCCGGACCGTTCTCGCGCAGGTACCGATAGACGAATGCCGCCATTGTGGCCAGGACCACGATTGCATAGACGATGTCGCGGGGTAATCCCTGCGGGGCTGCCGCGTGCGCTGCGACTGCGAGGGCACCCAGGCCTAGGAAGCGCGTCCACAACATAGTGGGCACATCCTTCCTAGGCTGGTCGTTACATTCCCTGAAGGTATGCAACAGCCGATCTAACCCGATGCTTGACCTCGATTCGGCACCGAACCATCCGTGGATGGGTCGATTCACGAACTATTTCAAACCTGACGACTGTTCGCCAGTCTCACATCGGGTGATCCGTTCGATCAGCCTTCGAGCGCGGCGTCCAGCGTGATCTCGACACCGGTGAGAGCCTTGCTGACCGGGCAGGTCTCTTTCGCTGCCTGCGCTGCCTTCGCAAACCCGTCGGCGTCGAGACCGTCCACCTCGCCGCGGACGGTCAATTTGATACCGGTGAGCTTGAAACCGGGCTGATCCGGACCGAGCGAGACATCAGCGGTGACTTCGAGACTCTGCGGAGTACCGCCCGCTTCGGCGATCAGCGCCGACAATTGCATCGCGTAACAGCTCGAATGAGCCGCTGCGATCAGTTCCTCCGGGCTGGTGGTGCCGTCGGCGTTCTCGGCGGCACGCTTGGGAAACGACACGTCGAACGTCGCTGCACCCGAACTGGACAGCTCCACTTGCCCGGAACCTTCTTCGAGAGTTCCATTCCATGCGGTGCGTGAGGTACGTGTTGGCATCGAACCGAGTCCTTTCGTCGTCGACCCTTCATAGGGCCGATACTCAGGCTAACGTCGGCGGGGTGACCGGGCCATCGAGTGCAGAGATCTCGAGATGACGAACGAGCGAACCACCAGTTGCCTGCGGCGAACAGCGATGATCGTGGCGGGGGTGCTCGTCTGGGGAGTCGCGCTGTCGGCACCCGTCGTCGCCGATCCCCTGTCGGATTTCTACGACCTGCCGGTGGAATCGACGGGACATTCGCCCGGCGATGTGGTGCGAGTACGACCGATGAACTCGCCCAAAGGTTTCGGACTCGGCTTCGACATCGAACGAATCCTGTACACCTCCACAGATACGCACGGCGAACCCATGACCGTCTCCGGGTACACGATGACCCCCACCGCGCCGTGGCCCGGTCCCGGACCGCGACCGGTGATCGCCTACGCGCCCGGCACATCCGGGATGGCCGATCGCTGCGCCGGATCGGCGGTTCTCGGCACAGTCGGCTCGTCCCCCGCCATCCTGCCGCTACTGCTGGCCGGCTATCGCGTCGTAGCGACCGACTACCAGGGACTCGGCACTCCGGGCGGGCACACGTACCTGAACCGCCTGGCCTCGGGACACGCGTTACTCGACGTAGCCAGAACCGCCGACGATGACGCGCCGGTGGTGCTGTACGGGTACTCGGAGGGTGGGTTCGCCTCGGCCTCGGCGGCCGAACTCGCCAATGGGTATGCCCCCGAGCTCAACATCGTCGGCGCCTATGTCGGTGCGCCACCGGCAGATCCGACGCTCAACATCGAGCCCCTCGACGGCACCACACTCGGCAGCGCCGTCCTGTTCGCGGTCGACGGCATGATCAATGCCTACCCCGAACGTGCCGACGAGATCCGAAGCGTGTTCGACGCCGACGGCACCGCAATGCTGGACGCCGCGCAGAATTGGTGCAGTACCGACCGCGCAGCGAACGACGCTATCGACACAAGAGCTCTGACCCGCGACGGACGCCCACTCACCGAACACCTGAACGACCCCGGAATCTTCGACGTGATCGATGCGAACACCGTCGGCCGAATCGCACCGAGCATGCCGGTCTACCTGTCGCACGGCGTCGCGGACGACGTCGTACCTGTCGAGCAGTCCCGCACTCTGCTCGAACGCTGGCAGGAATTCGGTGCCGACGTCACCTACCGCGAATACGACTTTCCGGTCGTCCCGATCACCGGCGCGAACCATGCACCCGGAGCCCTGGCCGCATACGCCGACATACTGCCCTGGATCGCCGACCTCGTTCACAGAACCGAGGCCTGATCTCAGCACCGAAATCAGGGTCTTCGCCGAGGCTTCTGCGCGGCCCGGGCCTGGATCAATGCGCCTTTGTTGCAGTCTGACCGACTGGAACCCACATTGATCCGGGGGGGTGGGTGGCGGCGGGCGGGTGGAGGTGCGCGGGCGGGGCAGGTGGACATACGACAACGGGCGACCCTCCGAAGAGGATCGCCCGTTGTGTTGGAACTGGTGGAACTTACTCGCTGTCGCTGTCTCCGGCGGCCTTGGCCAGATCGACCGGAACCTCGTCGGGGACGATGATGGCTTTCTTCTCGCCGCGGAACGTGAACTTCGCGTCCTCGCCTGCGCCTTCGCCGTCCCAGTTCTCGACGTCGACCAGGATGATCTGGCCGGCTTCGATCTCGCCGAAGAGGATCTTCTCCGACAGGGCGTCCTCGATCTCGCGCTGGATGGTGCGACGCAGTGGCCGCGCACCCAGTACGGGGTCGAATCCGCGCTTGGCCAGCAACGACTTCGCCTTCTCGGTGACCTCGATCGCCATGTCCTTGTTCTTGAGCGCACCTTCGACTCGGTTGAGCATGAGATCGACCATCTGGATGATCTCGTCTCGCGTGAGCTGGTGGAACACGACGATGTCGTCGATGCGGTTCAGGAACTCAGGCCGGAAATGCTTCTTCAGCTCGTCGTTGACCTTGAGCTTCATCCGCTCGTAGTTCGAGCCGGTGCCTTCACCCGAGGAGAAGCCGAGACCGACAGCCTTCGAGATGTCTGCGGTACCGAGGTTCGAGGTGAAGATCAGCACGGTGTTCTTGAAGTCGACCGTGCGTCCCTGTCCGTCGGTCAGACGACCGTCTTCCAGGACCTGGAGCAGCGTGTTGTAGATCTCCGAGTGGGCCTTCTCGATCTCGTCGAACAGCACGACGGAGAACGGCTTGCGGCGGACCTTCTCGGTGAGCTGGCCACCCTCTTCATAGCCGACGTATCCGGGAGGAGCACCGAACAGACGCGAGGCGGTGAAGCGGTCGTGGAACTCGCCCATGTCGATCTGGATCAGCGCATCGTCCTCGCCGAACAGGAAGTTCGCGAGAGCCTTCGACAGCTCGGTCTTACCGACACCGGACGGGCCGGCGAAGATGAACGAGCCCGACGGACGCTTCGGGTCCTTCAGACCTGCACGGGTACGACGGATCGCCTTCGATACGGCCTTGACTGCCTCTACCTGGCCGATGATCCGCTTGTGCAGCTCGTCCTCCATGCGGAGCAGACGGGTGGTCTCCTCCTCGGTGAGCTTGAAGACGGGGATACCGGTCCAGTTTCCGAGGACCTCGGCGATTTGCTCGTCGTCGACCTCGGCGATGACGTCGAGGTCACCGGAACGCCACTGCTTCTCCCGCTCGGCACGCTGACCGACGAGGGTCTTCTCCTTGTCGCGCAGGTTCGCAGCCTTCTCGAAGTCCTGTGCGTCGATGGCCGATTCCTTCTCCCGGCGTGCGTCGGCGATCTTGTCGTCGAACTCACGCAGGTCTGGCGGCGCGGTCATCCGGCGGATGCGCATCCGCGCGCCCGCCTCGTCGATGAGGTCGATTGCCTTGTCGGGCAAGAACCGATCGTTGATGTACCGGTCGGCCAGAGTGGCGGCAGCGACGAGTGCACCGTCGGTGATCGAGACGCGGTGGTGTGCCTCGTAGCGATCGCGCAGACCCTTGAGGATCTCGATCGTGTGCTCGACGGTCGGCTCGCCGACCTGGACGGGCTGGAAACGACGCTCGAGAGCGGCGTCCTTCTCGATGTACTTGCGGTACTCGTCGAGCGTGGTGGCACCGATGGTCTGCAGTTCGCCACGAGCCAGCTTCGGCTTGAGGATCGATGCTGCGTCGATGGCACCTTCGGCTGCACCTGCGCCGACGAGCGTGTGCAGCTCGTCGATGAACAGGATGATGTCGCCGCGGGTGTTGATCTCCTTGAGCACCTTCTTCAGGCGCTCCTCGAAGTCACCGCGGTAACGGCTGCCGGCCACGAGCGAGCCGAGGTCGAGGGTGTAGAGCTGCTTGTCCTTGAGCGTCTCGGGAACCTCGCCGTTGACGATGGCCTGAGCCAGGCCTTCGACGACTGCGGTCTTACCGACACCGGGCTCGCCGATGAGAACAGGGTTGTTCTTGGTACGACGCGACAGCACCTGCATGACGCGCTCGATTTCCTTCGCGCGACCGATGACCGGGTCGAGCTTGCCTTCGAGCGCGGCCTGGGTGAGGTTGCGTCCGAACTGGTCGAGAACCAGTGACGTCGACGGGGTGCCCGCCTCGCCGCGGCCGCTGCCGCTCTCGGACGGCTCCTTGCCCTGGTAGCCCGACAGCAGCTGAATGACCTGCTGACGCACGCGGTTGAGGTCGGCTCCGAGCTTGACCAGAACCTGAGCTGCGACGCCTTCGCCTTCGCGGATCAGGCCGAGCAGGATGTGCTCGGTGCCGATGTAGTTGTGGCCGAGCTGCAGTGCTTCACGCAGGCTGAGCTCGAGTACTTTCTTGGCGCGCGGAGTGAACGGAATGTGACCGGACGGAGCCTGCTGGCCCTGGCCGATGATTTCCTCTACCTGGCTGCGAACTCCTTCGAGGGAGATGCCCAGCGACTCGAGAGACTTTGCTGCAACACCTTCACCCTCGTGGATGAGGCCCAGCAGAATGTGCTCCGTGCCGATGTAGTTGTGGTTGAGCATCCGGGCTTCTTCTTGAGCCAGGACGACAACACGCCGCGCGCGATCGGTGAACCTCTCGAACATCGCTCTCCCTCACTTCTCGGTGGGTGGTAGCTCGCCCACCAGTTCTTCCAGCGCCGCAGTGTCCTGAACACTCGGTCGCTTGTGCATTCGAAGGTAAGACTGTGTCTCACTGTAGTTGGCCGACGCGACGAACGCCGACCCTCCACCCCTGAAATACTGCGTCTCCGGCAACGAGACGGACCGCCTCGTGTGCTTACTGTTGATAACGCAGGCACTTTGCAAAACGTTTCCCGATCGCTGTCCGCTGCTGGCGAACAGCTTTCTGGCCTCCGATCAGGCCTGCGACGGCTTGACGATCGGAAACAGGATCGTTTCGCGGATGCCGAGGCCGGTCAGTGCCATCAGCAGACGGTCGATTCCCATACCGGTTCCGGTGGTCGGCGGCATTCCCTGTTCCATGGCCGCGAGGAAGTCCTCGTCGAGCACCATCGCCTCGTCGTCGCCTGCGGCAGCCTGACGCGCCTGGTCCTCGAAGCGCTCGCGCTGGATGATCGGGTCGATCAGCTCCGAGTAGCCGGTCGCCAGCTCGAATCCACGAACGTAGAGATCCCACTTCTCGGTGACGCCCGGCTTGCTGCGGTGCTGACGCGTCAACGGCGACGTCTCGACGGGGAAATCACGGACGAACGTCGGTTCGGTCAACGCGTCGCCCACCTGGTGTTCCCAGAGTTCCTCGACGAGCTTGCCGTGGCCGTAGATCGGGACGCCGTCCTTGCGGGGGACTTCCAGCCCGACCTTGTCGGCGATCGCGAGCAGTTCGTCGACGGTGGTGTCGGGGGTGACGTCGAATCCGAGCGACTCCGACAACGACGGGTACATCTCGAGCGTCGTCCATTCGCCGCCGAGATCGTAGGAGGTGCCGTCGGGCAGGGTGACCACGGTGGATCCGAGTGCGGCCACCGCCACTTCCTGGACGAGTTCCCGCGTCATCTTCGCCGAGTCGTCGTACGTGCCGTAGGCCTCGTAGGTCTCGAGCATCGCGAACTCCGGCGAGTGGGAGGAGTCGGCACCTTCGTTGCGGAAGTTGCGGTTGATCTCGAAGACCTTCTCGATGCCGCCGACGACGCAGCGCTTGAGGAACAGCTCCGGCGCGATGCGCAGGTACAGATCCGTGTCCATCGCATTGGAATGGGTGACGAACGGCCGGGCCGCGGCACCGCCGTGCAGCGTCTGCAGCATCGGGGTCTCGACCTCGAGGAAGCCGCGACGCTCGAGTGCGTTACGCAGTTCACGAACGACGGCGATGCGCTTGCGGGCAGTCTCTCGGGCCTCCGGACGCGTGATCAGATCCAGGTAGCGCTGCCGAATACGCGTCTCTTCGCTGAGTTCCTTGTGCGCGACGGGCAAGGGCCGCAACGACTTCGACGCGATCTGCCATGCGTCGGCCATCACCGAGAGCTCACCGCGACGGGAGCTGATGACCTCGCCGTGCACGAACACGAAGTCGCCCAGGTCGACGTCGGCCTTCCACGCTGCGAGGGCGTCCTCGCCGACACCTGCCAGGCTGATCATGGCTTGGAGCTGGGTGCCGTCGCCCTCCTGCAGGGTGGCGAAGCACAGCTTGCCGGTGTTACGGACGAAGATCACGCGGCCGACGACCCCGACGATCAGGCCGGTCGTCGTGTCGGCGTCGAGCTCGGGAAACTGGGTGCGGATCTCGAGCAGCGAATGGGTCCGCGGAACCGACACCGGATACGCCTCGACCCCGCGCTCGAGCAACGCAGCGCGCTTGGCGCGACGAATCCGTAGCTGCTCCGGGGTGTCGTCGGCCGGCTGGGTAGAAGCTGTATCACTCACGCGCACACACTTTACAGTCCGAGACTGTCGGGACGATCAGTGCGCTGCGACGGCCTCGGCCTCGCGAACGCAGTGCTTGGCCTGCGTCAACACCCCTAGCAGCCCGGCCGACTTCAGTGCCTGATAGCCGCCGACCAGATCGGTGGCCTTGTGCAGACCCAGCAGCTTGAGCGACGCGGCCGCGAGCGAGGAGGTGTAGCCCTCGGAGCAGATGACGATCCACTCGACGTCGTGGTCGGTGGCGATCGCCAGCCGCGCGTCACTGGTGGGATCGAGACGCCATTCCAGGACGTTGCGTTCGATGGCCAACGCACCGGGCAGGGTGCCCTCGACTGCGCGCTGCGCCTGCGGGCGAATGTCGACGACGACCGCGCCGCGGTCGACAGCGTCACGGAGCTCGAAGACGGTCATGCGATCGATGGTCTCGCGAGCGGATTCGAGCATTTCGACGATGGTCATCTCGTGGCCTTCTCGGGTTCGGCGGTGAGCTCACTGCGGGTACGGCGCAGCGTGGCGCGCTCGGTCACTTCGTAGTACGACATCGCCGTCAGCGGCGGTGAGTAGGCGTGCACGCTGAGGGTGGGCCCGGTCGTGTTCGACGCCGGATCGTGCATCACGTCGTGCACCCATCCCAGCGGAAAGGCTGCCTGATCTCCCGCGTCGAGATGACGTTCCTTCAGTTCGGTTCCCGCCCAACGGTATTCGAGCAAAGAACCACTCAGGACGGTCAATGCACCGAGCGATCCGGCGTGATCGTGCAGTTCGGTGGATCGCTCGGGAACCCAGCTGATCAACCAGACGTCGAGATCGTCGTCGGAGTGCAGGCGAGTGGCCCACCGCTCGTCGGTAGGCCACAATCCACCGCCGGGAAGCAGGTGGTCGAAGCGACCTTCGAGGACGTCCGCCGCGCCTTGATCGGTGATCCGAAGCAGGTCGGGAGGACGCAGCCGAGTCGGCAATGTCGAGACCGACCGCGAGGTCGATCGGGGTCGGGAGGGTACAGAAAATACAGGTGTGGAAAGCATGAAGCTCTACTCCAGGGGTGTGTAACGAACGAGGCAGCGGTCAGCCTCGACAACACTCCTGGGTGGCCATGCACGTCATCACGCCGACGATTCTGACACACGAACGCCCGACGCGCTACCCCGCTTCACCGAAACACTCAGCGTGGCCGCCGCTTTGCCATGTTGCGTTCGTAGACCAGTCGCAGACCCTCCAGCGTCAGGTCGGGTTCATGATGCTCGATGGTCGTCGACTCGGGCAGGATCAGCGCAGCGATGTCTCCGGTACCGATGACCGCGACGCCGGTACCTTTGACCTCCGGCACCTCACGTCTGATGCGTCCGACGAGCCCGTCCACCAGGCCGGCGAAACCGAAGATGGTGCCCGCTTGGATGCACTCGACGGTGTTCTTGCCCAGCACCGATCGCGGCCGCACCATCTCGACCTCACGCAGCGTCGCGGTGCGAGTCGACATGGCCGACGCCGAAATTTCGAGACCGGGCGCGATCGCTCCGCCGAGGAACTCGCCCTTGGCCGAGACGACGTCGACACACGTGGTGGTGCCGAAATCCACCACGATGCACGCCGAGTCGTACAGATCATGTGCGGCAAGGGTATTGACGATGCGATCGGCCCCGACCTCTTTGGGATTGTCGACCAGCAGCGGAACCCCGGTCCGCACACCGGGTTCGACCACCACGTGCACCACGTGATCCCAGTAGCGCACGAGCATCGTCCGCATCTCGCGCAGCACGGACGGCACCGTGGACAGAGCCGTCACCCCGGTGATCTGCTCGGCCTGTTCGCCCAACAACCCCCGCAACATGAACGCCAGCTCGTCGGCCGTCACATGGGGATCGGTGCGAATACGCCAATCGCGCAGCAGTTTCGAGTGATCCCCGGTGCCGGTGAAGAGCCCGACCACCGTGCTGGTGTTGCGTACATCGATTGCGAGAAGCATCGAGTCAGACCAGCACGGAGTCGGCCCGCAGATCGCGCGGCGTGATCAGACCCGAACCGGCGGGCGCATGAGCCGGGTCGCTGCCGAGCTCGACCGGCCGGTTCTTGTCGTCGACGAACACCACCCGGGGTGCGTAGTCGGCAACCTCCTGCTCGTTCATGACCCCGTAGGCGATCAGGATGACCAGGTCACCCGGGTTCACCAGATGCGCTGCGGCCCCATTGATTCCGATCACACCACTGCCCCGCTCACCGGTGATCACGTAGGTCTCCAGCCGCGCACCGTTGTCGATGTCGACGATGGTGACCTGCTCGCCTTCGAGCAGATCGGCTGCTTCCATCAGCTCCTGATCGACGGTCACCGAGCCCACGTAGTGCAGGTCTGCGTGCGTGACGGTGGCGCGATGGATCTTGGACTTCATCATGGTACGAAACATCGTGTCACTCTCCACTTTTCGGATCGTCCGGGTACTCCAAGAAACCGGTGCCGACTGCGACACCGACGTTGTCGATCAATCTCGTGGTGCCCACCTTGGCCGCCACGAGCAGTCTTCCGTCCCCACGTTCGGGAGCCGGGCCGAGATGCGGGTCGCGCACCTCCAGATAGTCGACCTGCACCAGTGGTGCCTCGTCGAGGACGGCACGCGCGGTGGCGATGATCGCCTCCGGACCACCGGCAGCGGCGTGCGCCCCGGCCACGAGTGCAGCGGACAACGCCATTGCAGCGTCACGCTGTTCTGTATCGAGATACCTGTTGCGCGAGGACAGCGCCAGACCGTCCTGCTCGCGAACCGTCGGGACTCCGATGACCGCGACGTCGAAGTTCAGGTCTCGCACCATCTGCCGGATCAACGTCAGCTGCTGGTAGTCCTTCTCCCCGAAGTACGCCCGATGCGGAGCGGCTATCTGCAGCAGCTTCGCCACGACGGTGAGCATTCCCGCGAAATGCGTTGGTCTGCTGGCACCTTCGAGTTCACTACCGAGCGGACCGGGATGGACCGTGGTGCGCGGCCCGGACGGGTACATGTCGGACGCGGACGGCGCGAATACCAATTCCACGCCCTCGCCGCCGAGCAGTTCGACATCGGCGTCGAGGGTCCGCGGATAAGCGTCGAGGTCCTCCCCCACGCCGAACTGCAGTGGATTGACGAAAATCGACACGATCACGACCGCGCCGGTGAGCTTCGCCTGGCGCACCAACTGCAGGTGGCCGGCATGCAATGCGCCCATGGTCGGCACCAGAGCGACCTGCTTGCCGACGCCACGTAGGGCCTTGGACACCGACGTGATCACCGCGGGATCGTGGTGAACCGTCAACTGTCCCTTCGTGTAGCTGCCCGCGAGGGTCATCGCTTCCCTTCCAGAATCTCGATCAGATCGGCTGCGGCACCGATACGTTGGGCGGACCGCAGCGACAGCGCACGGTAACCGGCGGCGATCCGTGGATCGACGGCCTCGAGCACTTCGAGGTGTTTGCCGACAGCCGCGGTATCGCCTCGGGCCACCGGGCCGGTCAGTGCGGATTGTCCGTTGCGCAGCGCATTGTCCAGTGCAGCTTCGAGCAGCGGAGCCAGAACGCGCTCGGGCACACCACGTTCGGCATCGGATCCAGGAAAACCCGGACCGGCCAACGCAACTCGCAGTGCCTCGACCGCGTCGACGACCAACGTCACGAGGTGATTGCTGCCGTGAGCCAGCGCCGCGTGGTAGAGCGCCCGGTTGTTCTCGGGCACGTGCACCGGCTCGCCGCCGATCTCGAGGACGAGGGCTTGGGCTACCGCATAACCGATCTCGTCGCCCGCGGTGATGCCGAAGCACGCGGCCGTCATCCGGTCGGTGTCCTCGGGTCCGCCGCTGAATGTCATGGCCGGATGTATTGCCAACGGAACCGCGCCAAGGGCAGCCAACGGCTCCAGTACCGCGACGCCGTTCGCGCCGGAGGTGTGCGCCACCAACTTGCCCGGCGCGACCGCCCCGGTCGCGGCGAGACCGGCGACGATCGAGGCCAGTTCGTAATCCGGTACCGCCAGAATCAGCAGTTCGGCGCGACGGGCAACCTCGTCGACAGGCAGAATCTGCGACTCGGGCAATCGATCACGTACTCGCGCGATGGATGCGTCCGATACCGCGGCGGCACCGACGACAACGTGTCCGACGCGTTCGAGCGCCTCACCGAATGCCGTACCGACCCGACCGGCGGAGACGACACCCACGGTCAAGCGAGCCGGAGACAGACCACCAGTGAACCCTGATGAGGTCACCGAAATTTTCCTCTCGTTCGTTCCAGTCCCGCTCGGCGGGTACCAGACGTCCTGCAGGGAACACTAGCGACAGCGGCACCGAACGTGCCATGGGAAACCGGTGTGATCTGGTTCTCAGTCTGCGCGACGGCGACGGCGACGCGTGCCGGCGTCGGTGGTCGTCGTGTCGGCCGAATCGCCGCCTGCCAGCCCGGCCATGATCTCGGCGACGGAACGGCCGTTGGAGTGCGCGCCGGACGCCTCCTCGGGGGATTCGGCGCGCCTGCGTCCGCGTCGCGGTGCATCCGCCGTCTCCTCGGCAGGCGTGTCGTCGACGCGGTCGGCTGCGAAGAACGCATCGGCCGAATCGCGCAGCGATCGGCGCGACTCCGGGTACGTGGCCGCTTCTTCGGCCGATTCGGACTTGGGGGCCTGCTGGGGCTGGGCCTCCTCGACAGGTTCGGCGTCCTCGACAGGTTCTGATTCGGCCGGTTCGGATTCGGCCGCGGGTCGACGCGTCTGCTCGAAGTTGTATGCGGTGAACGGCGAGGTAGGCGGGCTCACCCGCCCGGCCGGCCTCGGTGCCCCGTAGGGGCGTGACTGCGCGGCCGGCGGCTCGGTGCGGTCGTTCTGCCCGGCGTCGGTGACGTCGTCGGAACCCTCCGGTGCAGAACCCTGCTCGGCAGACGCGTCCTGTGCGTACCGGGAATCGGGGTCCGGTGCCGCCGTCGCGCGGGGCATTTCGTCCGGATCCTCGGGATAGACCACCGACGTCTCGGCGGTGACCGGCTCGTCGTAGGGCGTGCCCACGCCGTTGAAGCCGGGGCCTGCGGGTCCGTTGCCGTTGCCGCCACCTCGTACGTACAACCCGGACGGTGCGGGCTGATAGCTGTCGTAGCCACGGCCACCGAGTTCCTGCATCCGCATCGCCTCGGCGCGCAGTGCGACCCGTTCGGTCGGCAGGTTGCCCTCGAACAGCACCTGTAGGTTCTGGCGCAGCGCGGCCAGTTCGTTACGCAGCGCAGCGACCTCGTCCGATTCCAACCGCGTCTCGTTGCGCACCCGGGCTTCGACGCTCATCTCGTACTCGCGTCGGGCCGAGATCTCGCGGGCGAGCTGCAGTTCGTAGACGGTCTGTAAGTCCTTGGCCTTGGTCTGATCCGCAGCCGCTTCCCTGCGGTACTTCGTCATCGCGAACGCACCGATCACCGCGGCCCACAGCGCCGAGAGCACCCCGACGCGCATCCACTGAACGCTTTCGCTGAACAACAACAGCACACTGGCGACGATGCCGAACACGACGAGCGCCGCGAGGAACAGCTGGCTCGCACTACGCCGCTTTCGGCGTCCCTTCTTGGCGCGAGTCTGATCTGTCATGTCCTCAAGGGTAACCGGCCTGTCGGTCGCATCCGGTCATCCCCGACCGATCACGTGCACAACGAAGGTAACGATCGAGGGACGGATACGTTATCGGGAGCGCTCGTCGTCCCGATCTTCCGGGGTGCGGCAGCACTGCTCCAGCCACACCGCGGCGGCCACGACAGCAAGGCCCGCGACGAGGGCCACGATCGCTCCGGCTCGGTCAGCGGACGCCGCTCGCACCGTTGCCGCACGTGGCAATACGTACACCAGGAAGCCGACGCACACCCCCACCAGAGCGGTTCCCACCAGCAACGACGCCTTCGCCAACACCAGCGCCCGGAAGACCGTCAACGGATGCAGGTCGTGCAGACCGGTGCCCACTCGATGCTCGGCGATGCGATTGCGGACGATCACCGCGGTCACCACTTCCACTACCGCGACCAGATACAGCGACGCTCCGGCGTACACCGGGATCGGCGGAAACGAACCGTAGAAAACCCGCACCAGCAGCCACGTGCCCACTGCGGCGATCAGAAACAAACCCAAGACATCCCAGATCTTGGTGGGATTGGTCACCACAGTCGATCACCGTCGTCGTCGAGACGGACGACTCCCGCTCGCTCGTCCGTACTCAGACGCTCGAGCAGCTCGGATATCGGCACGTCCGTCCCGTCGACCCGAAGAGTGGCGTCGGGCTCGACGTCCAGCCACGGCAGCAGCACGAACGCGCGCTCGTGTGCACGGGGATGGGGAAGAATCAGGCGCGGGTCGTCACTGATGACGTCGTCGCACACGATCACGTCGACGTCGAGGCTGCGCGGTCCCCAACGCTGCACTCGAACGCGGTCCGCTGCCTCCTCGAGTTGCTGCCCCAGACGCAACCAGTCCCACGGGCCGTAGGCCTCGTCCTCGGCCACCACGATCGCGTTGAAGAAGTCCTGTTGCTCGACGCCGCCCCACGGAGCAGATCGATGGACGGCCGAGCACGCCACCACGCGCGAACCCAATTCCGCTGTGACAGAACGCAAGTGGCTCATCGAGTCGCCGATGTTGCTGCCGATCGACAGCACTGCACGGCTCACTTTCGCTCCCGATAGGCCACCACGGCAACGTCGCCGAACGTCAGGGGAATGGGAGCCGACGGCTTGTGCAGCACCACCTCCACTGCGTCGACTCGGGAGTCGTAACCGAGCACCACCTCGGCGATCTCGGCGGAGACCGTCTCGATCAGATCCCGGGACGGGCCCGCTACGACCGCCGCGGCATGTTCGGCCAGCTCGCCGTAATGCAGCGTCCGAGTCAGATCGTCGGTCTCGGCCGCGGGCGAGAGATCCATCCAGACGGTGATGTCGACGACGAAGTCCTGGCCGTCTCGCTTCTCGAAGTCGAAGACACCGTGATTGCCGCGGACGGTCAGCCCGCGCAATTCGATGCGGTCGCCGCGACGAGTCCCTGCAGCGGCACTGTTGATCTCGCTCATGCGCGACCACCCTGCCATGCCCGCACGACGGCCACCGCGTCGAGTGACGACCGGACGTCGTGCACCCGCACTCCCCACGCGCCGCCGGCGACGGCGAGAGCAGAGACGACGGCCGTCGCGATCTCCCGGCCGTCCGGTGGACGCGGTGAACCGTCGGGTTCGGCGAGGAGCGAGCCCAGAAAACGTTTGCGGGACGCACCCACCAGAACCGGGAAACCGGATTCCACCAGGGTGGGCAGTCCGCGCAGCAGCTGCCAGTTGTGCTCCGCGTTCTTGGCGAATCCGAGGCCCGGGTCCAGCACGATCCGCGACGCGTCGACCCCGGCGCTCACTGCGTGGTCGACCTGCTCGAGCAGTTCGCGGCGAACGTCGGCGACCACGTCGTCGTAGTGATCGGCCGGACCGGTGTGCCGGAACGTCGAGTCGGCGGCCCGCCAGTGCATCAGGATCCACGGCAGCCCGCCGTGCGCGACCACGCCGGCCATCGCGGGGTCGGCTCGACCGCCCGAGACGTCGTTGACGATCGACACCCCGGCCTCGATCGCCGCAGCGGCGACGTGTGCGCGCATCGTGTCGACGCTGGTGCTCACGCCTTCGGCGGCCAACGCCGAGATGACCGGTACGACGCGCTGCACCTCGACAGACGGGTCGACGCGGTCCGCCCCGGGGCGCGTGGACTCCCCGCCGACGTCGACGATGTCGACTCCCAGCCGATGCATCGCCAGACCGTGTTCGACGGCCGCGTCGACGTCGAGGTAGCGACCGCCGTCGGAGAACGAATCGGCCGTCACGTTGAGAACGCCCATGACGATGGGCGCAGCGGGAACGGAGCGCGCGACATTCATCGTGATCGGACCGGAACCGTCATTTCCGGAGGATCAGGTCCAAGGCTTCCGAACGCGATGCCGCGCTGGACTGCAGCAGACCCCGGACCGCCGAGGTGGTGGTGCTGGCACCGGGCTTGCGGATACCGCGCATCGCCATGCACAGGTGCTCGGCCTCGATCACGACGATCGCACCGCGCGGGTCGAGCTTCCGCATCAACGCGTCGGCGATCTGGCTGGTCAACCGCTCCTGCACCTGGGGACGCTTGGCGTACATGTCCACCACGCGGGCCAGCTTCGACAGACCGGTCACCTTGCCGCTCTTGCCGGGGATGTATCCCACGTGGGCGACGCCGTGGAATGAGACCAGGTGGTGCTCGCACGTGGAGTACATGGGGATGTCGCGAACCAGAACCAGTTCTTGATGGCCTTCGTCGAAGGTCGTGTTCAGCGCGGTGTCCGGATCGGTGTAGAGGCCGGCGAAGATCTCGCGGTAGGACCGGGCGACACGAGCCGGGGTATCGAGCAGGCCCGGGCGATCGGGATCCTCACCGACGGCGATGAGCAACTCGCGTACCGCGGCCTCCGCGCGGGGCTGGTCGAACACCGCGCCCGTGGCATAGGCCACCGTCTCCGCGATTCCCTGCTGCGGGACGACGGATTGCACGGCTGCTGGGACTTCTGCCGAGTCGCCTGTCGACTCGTCGGTCCTGTTGACTGACACGAGAACGTACCTCCGGTTGGGCTCCGCGAATGTGGCAGCTGGGCGGGCGTGCTGCTCGGTGTGAACGGCTCGCCGACGGACAACAGCACGGGTTCGAAACGACGCACTGGGTCGACCGTGACGGTCGACCCAGTCAGCCTAATGATCGGACTAGCGGTGTGAGCCGCCCGGTCCTTCCCACCGTTGGGTGCGTGGGCCGGCGTCGCCGTCGTCGTTTCCGTGACCGTCGCCGCGCTCACCCTGTTGCGACTCCTCCGACGAACCATGAGCGGGTCGACCGTCTCCGGGCAGCGGGTAGTTGTGCGAGCTTTCCGGAACCTCCCATGTGGGAGTCGACTCCGGCGCGCCCTCGGAATTCTCGCCGTAGGGAGGCTCGTGCCGGGACGTGCGACCGTGCTCCCCGGCGTCCGGCCGGAACGGATCCGGCTGGTACTGCGGCGGCTGATACGACTGCTGCGGCTGCTGCGGGTCGTACGACTGCTGCGGCTGGGGAGGCTGGTAGGACTGCGGCTGCTGATACGTCGGATGCTGACGGTAGCCCTGATCCGAGTCCTGCTCACGCGGAGGCTGGTACTGAGCCGGCGGAGTGGACGGGCCTTGGTAGCGCGGCACCTGTGGCTGATCGCGCGGCGGCCAGCCGGGTGCCGACCAGCCGGCGGGAGCGCCGTAATCGGGGCCCGAACCATTGGGACCTGATCGGGGCTCGGGCCGGCGATAGCCCTCGGAGTATCGGCCGCCCGTGGTCGGCCCGCCGTAGCTTCCGTTGGCAGGACCGCCGTTGGTAGCGCCGTTGTAGCCGCCACCGTTGGTAGCCCCGTTGTAGCCGCCACCGTTGTTGCTACCGCCGTTGTAGTCGCCGGGGGCAGGCGCGCTACGTCGACCGGCACCCGTGTTCGGTCCGAGCTCGCCGGTGCCGGGTGCGCCGTTGCTGGGTGCGCCGTTGTAACCGTTGTTGCCGTTCTGCTGCCCACCCTTGGTCAACTGCGGCGACCCGGCGTAGCTGGGCTGCGGAAACGGTTGTGGCGGAAGCTGTTTCGGTGCCGGTGGCACCGGAGGCCACGGCTCGCCGCGCTCGGCTGCGAGCTCGCGAGGAGTCTTGACCGGTGGCTTGTCCGACGGCTTACGGTCACCGAAGTCGTTGAACAGCGTGATGCGCGGGCGCTTGGTGACACTGTGGAAGATCTTCTCGAGGTCCTTGCGGGTCAGCGTCTCACGTTCGAGCAGCTCGGAGGCAAGGGTGTCGAGCAGGTCGCGGTACTCGTTGAGGATGGCCCACGCCTCGGTGTGCGCGGCTTCGATGAGCTTGCGCACCTCCTCGTCGATTTCGCGTGCGACCTCGTGCGAGAAGTCGGACTGCTGTCCCATCGAACGACCCAGGAACGGGTCGCCCTGTTCCTGTCCGTAGCGGACGGCACCGAGCTTGCTGCTCATGCCGTACTCGGTGACCATCGCGCGGGCGATCTTGGTGGCCTGGTCGATGTCCGAGGACGCTCCGGTGGTCGGCTCGTGGAACACGAGCTCTTCCGCGGCGCGTCCACCCATGGCCATCACCAGGCGTGCGATCATCTCTGACCGCGTCATCAGGCCCTTGTCGTCCTCGGGGACCGTCATCGCGTGGCCGCCGGTGCGACCGCGCGCGAGGATGGTCACCTTGTAGACGGGCTCGATGTCGGGCATCGCCCATGCCGCAAGAGTGTGGCCACCCTCGTGGTACGCAGTGATCTTGCGCTCGTGCTCGCTGATGATGCGGCTCTTGCGGCGCGGACCACCGACGACGCGGTCGACGGATTCTTCGAGCGACGCCTCGGTGATGACGGTGCCGTTCTCACGAGCGGTGAGCAGTGCCGCTTCGTTGATGACGTTGGCCAGGTCTGCACCCGACATTCCGACGGTTCGCTTGGCCAGACCTTCGAGGTCGGCATCCTGCGCGACGGGCTTGCCGGCCGAGTGCACCTTCAGGATCGCTCGACGGCCTGCCAGATCGGGGGCACCGACCGGGATCTGTCGGTCGAAGCGGCCCGGACGCAGCAGGGCCGGGTCGAGGATGTCGGGACGGTTGGTGGCGGCGATGAGGATGACGCCGGTGCGCTCACCGAAGCCGTCCATTTCGACGAGCAGCTGGTTGAGCGTCTGCTCGCGCTCGTCGTGTCCGCCGCCCATGCCTGCGCCGCGCTGGCGGCCGACGGCGTCGATCTCGTCGACGAAAATGATGCAGGGGCTGTTCTGCTTCGCCTGTTCGAACAGGTCGCGCACGCGGGATGCACCGACGCCGACGAACATCTCGACGAAGTCGGAGCCGGAGATGGTGAAGAACGGGACGCCCGCCTCGCCTGCGACGGCGCGCGCCAGCAGCGTCTTGCCGGTTCCGGGAGGGCCGTACAGCAGGACGCCGCGCGGAATCTTGGCACCGAGGGCCTGGTAGCGCGCCGGGTTCTGCAGGAAGTCCTTTATTTCGTAGAGCTCTTCGACAGCCTCGTCCGCGCCCGCGACATCGGCGAACGTGGTCTTCGGCATATCTTTCGTCAGCTGCTTGGCTTTGGACTTCCCGAAGCCCATGACACCGCCGCGGCCGCCGCCCTGCATACGGCTCATCACGAAGATGATCACGCCGAGGATCAACACCATCGGGAGGATGAGCAGCAGGAACGAGCTGAACCAGCTCTCCTGGGTGACGGTGGTGTTGTAGCTGTTCAAGCCCTGCGAGTCGACCTTGTCGAAGATCTGCTCGGACGCCGAGTCCGGATACTTCGCGATGATCTGCTTCTCGTTCTCCGTGGCGTCGGAGGCCTCTTTGAGGGTCAGCCGAATCTGCTGCTCACGGTCGTCGATCTGCGCGGACTCGACATTGCGGTCGTCGAGCTGGGCGATCGCCACCGAGGTGTCGACCGACGTCCAGTTCCGCGTGTCGTTACCGAAGTAGCTGAAGGCATAGATCACCAACAGAATGCCGAAAACGATGGCGAGATTTCGTATTACTGTCTTCCGATTCATACAGCTTCAGCCGACTCGGCCGTGTCCTTTCAGTCCGCTCCCGCGCGCTGGCTGCTCCCTGCCCGCCGGATACTCCAGGCTACCGCGAGACTCGGACATCGGACTCGCTCTTACCTGGCGCTCTGCGTCCACGCGCCTGTCGGCGTCGACGCTTCTTCCCCTCCAACGACTGCACTCCCCCGGCAGTTCCCCGTGTATCGCCGCACACTATCCGGATCGATGGACCATTGCATACGTCTCGGCGCGGCAATGGTCCATTGACGGACGGTCCAGCGCAGCGACACGGGCGGAGCCGAAAGAACTCGGATCAGCTGTACACCTTCGGGTCCAGCAGACCGATGTACGGCAGATCGCGGTATCGCTCGTTGTAATCGAGGCCGTAGCCGACGACGAACTCGTTGGGGATGTCGAAGCCCACGTTCGCGACCTCGACGTCGACCTTGATCGCGTCGGGCTTACGCAGCAACGTCACCACCGACAGCGAGGCGGGCGACCGGGTCGCCAGGTTGCGCTTGAGCCAGCTCAGTGTCAGACCCGAGTCGATGATGTCCTCGACGATCAGCACGTGACGTCCGGTGATGTCGCGGTCGAGGTCCTTGAGAATCCGGACGACGCCGGAGGACGACGTCGACGAGCCGTAGGAGCTCACCGCCATGAACTCGAGCTGCGCCGGGATGGGCAGGGCCCGCGCGAAGTCGGTCATGAACATGATCGCGCCCTTGAGAACGCCGACCAGCAGCAAGTCGCCTTCGGGAGCACCCTCGGGATACCGCTTGGCAATTTCCTCTGCGAGTTCCGCGGTCCGTGTTTTGATCTGTTCCTCGGAAATGAGAACCGATTCGATGTCGCCCTCGTACACGGGGTTTCCCTTCATTCGTTCTCCAGGCCGACGCTCAGCCTGCCATGCCGACGCGAGCACA
This sequence comes from Rhodococcus sp. 3258, assembly GCF_031456475.1. NCBI lineage: Bacteria > Bacillati > Actinomycetota > Actinomycetes > Mycobacteriales > Nocardiaceae > Rhodococcus > Rhodococcus sp. 3258. The sequence goes on along the minus strand of NZ_JAVDUT010000005.1, from coordinate 317,737 downwards.
CCAACCTCGCCTCCGGCGTTCCCCCAGGCAGCGCAACTCCGCCCTGCCCGGTCCAGCGCACGACGAGCGCATCGACAGCCCGGATCTGACGGTCCGACAACGACGTCACACCCCGGCCGAGGAGCCACCGCCGCACCACTCGGCGGCGGATCGCAGGGTCGGACGATTCGATCGCCGAGACGTCCAACTCGCGCGTGTTCGTATCGACGACGGCCGCGGCGATGGCGTCGAGCGCCCGGCCGTCGTCCTGCAGCTGCTCGGCCGTGCGGGCCAGAGCCGGAGCGACGCCCCCACCGAGCACGTCCTCGAGCAACGGCAACACCTCGTGGCGTAGTCGCACCCGGGTGAAGTCGGGATCGGAATTGTGCGGATCTTCGAACGGTTCGAGTTCCAGCTCCGCGCACGCGGCTCGCGTCACGGCGCGGCGCACCCCGAGGAGCGGGCGACCCCACGGGTCGTCGAACGCTGCCATTCCGGCGATGGACCGCGGCCCCGAGCCGCGACCGAGGCCCAGCAGCACCGTCTCCGCCTGGTCGTCGAGAGTGTGCGCCACCAGTACCGAGGCTTCGCCGCGCGCGCCGTCCAATGCGTCGTATCGGGCTCGGCGAGCCGCGGCTTCCATCCCGCCCGAACCGGCCACGGTCACTGTCAGCACTCGGGCGTCGTCGACGCCCAGCAACCGGGCACGCTCGGCGGCGACGGCAGCCACCTCCGCGGATCCCGCCTGAAGCCCATGATCGACGATCAGCGCCGTCACGTTCGGAGCCTCGGCTGCCGTCGCCGCAGTGAGCGCCAGTGAATCCGCACCACCGGACAGCGCCACCGCTACCGGGCCGGGATGCGCCGCCAACCAACCCCGCACTGCACGCCGAACCTCCAGCAACGCCGGAGACTCGGGCAGCATGGGTCGTTCCGCAGGCTCAGCCAAGGACTCGCGCGACCCACGCATCCGGGTCCTCGATCTCCGACAGCAACGGCAGAGTGTCCGGCCCGGTCCACACCGTGTTGAAGCGTTCCATTCCCACCGAGCCGACGACGTGATCGACGAATGCCTTGCCGCGTACGTATTGCGCCATCTTCGCGTCCATCCCGAGCAGTGTGCGCACGACGCGTTGCACGGGGTTGACCTTGCGTTGGCGTCGCCGATCGAATGCGCGGCGGATCTGCACCACCGACGGCACGACGGCCGGTCCGACGGCGTCCATGACGTGGTCGGCGTGACCTTCGAGCAGTGTTCCGAGAACGAGAAGCCGGTCGATCGCCTGCCGCTGCGGCTCGGGCTGGGTCGCGCGGAGCAGACCGATGATGCCGGCGTCCTCGGCGGATCCGCCGGGGTTCTTCCTGGCCTTCAGAGCGCCGCTCAACCGAGTGAGGACATCGGACATCGGCTCGTCGGTGCCGTCGGAGAGCAATCCGACGTTGTCCCGCATGTACTGCCCGAGCCACGGCGCGGAGGAGAACTGCACTCGGTGGGTCACCTCGTGCAGGCATACCCAGAGCCGAAAATCACTGGGTGAGACGCGAAGTGCACGTTCGACGGCGATCACGTTGGGTGCGACCAGCAGCAGGGTGCCGCTCTCACCGGTGAACGGATCGTACTGTCCCAGAATGGCACTGGACAGGAACGCGAGCATGGCACCGGCCTGCAACCCGGCGGGCTTGCCACCGAGCAGACCGGTCGGGGGTGCCTCGTTCTCGTCCCCGGTGAGGTGCTTCATCGACGCGGCCGCCGCTGCGATCCATCCTGCTCGATCGACCACCTGGGCGTCGGGCACCGGCAGGCCATCGGCCAGGCCTGTCGTCTCCCGCACCGGACCCTCGGCCCGAATCGATGCTGCGGCAAGCTCTTCCACGGCCGCGTCGGCGGTGTATCGCGAGGTGGCCGGTCCCGGGCGGGCCAATCTCGCTCCGGCCTTCGCGGCCACCGCCCAGTCGACTGCGCCGGCGAACCCGGACGTGGCGTCGTTGTCGTCGGCGGTTGCTGTTTCGGTGCTCATCGGCAACCACACATTCTCAGGGTCGATGCGACGGCATCGAGGGCGGGTCGACTGACATCGGGTGGCCGGTCGTTGGACATCAGGGCGAACGTCAGGATCCGGCCGTCGACGTCGACGACGTATCCCGCCAAAGCGCTTGCAGCGGAGAGAGTTCCGGTCTTCGCTCGGACCCAGCCGGCACCGGTACGATCACCCGAGGCGTACCGATCGGACAGCGTTCCGGTGGCACCGGCGACCGGTAGGTAGTCGAGCATGGGCCGCAGTGCCGGTTGACCGCTCCCGGCTGCCGACGTCAGCACCTGATCGAGCAGGCGCGCGGGAATCCTGCCGTCGACCGACAGTCCGCTCGCATCCTGCAACGCCAGACCGGCCATGTCGAAGCCGGCCGAGAACAGGGTCTGGCCGATGGACGCCACCGCCCCGGAAAAGCTTGCCGCCGTGTTCATCTCGAGCGAGAGTTCTCGGCCCACCGCTTCGGCCAGCACGTTGTCGGACCGATAGATCATCTGCTGCAGCCGATCCCGCAACGGGGCCGACTGCACCGATGCGATCTGATCGGCACCCTCCGCCGCCTTGCCCGTCGTCACCGCAGCGGGGTCGACGCCGAGTCCCGCGGCGAGGGCGCGGCCGGCATCGAGGGCAGGCGTGGTGCTGCGCGGCGATTCGTCGACGAGGGGGTTCGAGCGGCCGCCGTCGAGCATGATCGGTTCGATCGGGGTGATCGATCCGGCGGCGATGTCGGCCGGGAACCAGCCCTGGGCCATTGTGTCGCCGGAGTAGATGGACGTGTCGACGCTGATGCTGCGTACTGCGGTTCCGCTGCGACGGATCTGCTCCACCAGGTCGTCGATGCGTGCCGCTCCCGGATAGAACCCGGTCGTACCCACCGGCAGGGCGGTGAGCGTGGGGTCGCCGCCGGCGATCAGCACGATGTTGCCCTCACCGCTGCCCTGGACCACCCGGGTCGCGACGCGGTGGTCGGACGGAAGCGCGAGCATCGCGGCCGCTGCCGTGAGCACCTTGGTCGTCGATGCGGGAGTCATGGGCGTGTCGGGATTCTGCGACCACAGGATCTGGCCGGTCTGCGCGTCGGCCACGGTTCCGGTGAAGGTGCCGAGCGCGGCGTCGTCCACGACGGGTGCGAGCGCGCCTGCGAGACCGGCTGCGCTCGGCACCGGGGCCGAGTCCGGGAACGCGGTGATCGACGGGTTCGGCAGCACCGTCTCGGGTGGGGGTGCGATCGCGGCGTCGGCACTCTCGGAGACCCTGGGCAGCACCAGAGCGGCGGTCGTGACGGCAAGGACCACGACGAACACCGCGCACAGCGTGAGGATCAACCGCTTCTTCCTGCGTCTGCGCCCCGCCATGGGACCGAGGAATCGCCGTGTCAGCCCCGCCACCGTTCCTCCGTCATTGCCGTGGTCGTACCCATGATCATCGAGTCAACAGTATCCTCGGGTCCGGTAGCCTTGCGCCGCCACCATAGAGACATTCGCAAACCACTCGAGCCCGTTCGGGCTCGAACCAAGACAGTGAGGACTGCACGTGTCGTTCGACGTCACCATCGAGATCCCCAAGGGGCAGCGCAACAAGTACGAGGTCGACCACGTCACCGGACGTGTTCGCCTCGACCGCTACCTCTACACCGCGATGGCGTATCCGGCCGACTACGGCTTCATCGAGAACACCCTGGGCGAGGACGGCGATCCGCTCGACGCGCTGGTGCTGCTGCCCGAGTCGGTGTACCCCGGTGTCATCGTCGAGGCCCGCCCGGTGGCCATGTTCAAGATGGTCGACGAAGCAGGCGGCGACGACAAGGTGCTGTGTGTGCCGGCCGGCGACACCCGCTGGGATCACATCCAGGATCTGAGCGACGTCTCGACCTTCGAGCTCGACGCGATCAAGCATTTCTTCGTCCATTACAAGGATCTCGAACCCAACAAGCACGTCACCGGTGCAGACTGGGTGGGTCGCGCAGAAGCCGAGGCCGAAATCGCTGCGTCCTTCAAGCGTTTGACGGACAATCCGGGTCACTGATCCTTTCGGCATCACAACACCTCGTTTCGGCCGTGAGCCGACGAACCACAGTTTGGGGAGACGTATGACCGACAGCACTTCCAACGGCACCGCCGGTGATCGGCGCAATCTGGAGTCGCGGCCGATATCGGACCCGACCCAGTTCCCCGATCTGCCGGTGACCGTCGTTCTCGACCGGATCCCGGTACCGATTCTGGCTGTCGATCCCACCGGTGCCATCGTGTTCGCGAACGAGGCCTTCGACGATCTGTTCGGACTCGACCGGACAGAACGAGAGGACTTCCACCTGCACGACATCTTCCCGGATCGAGCTCCGGAGGGCGTGAACGTCGCGGAGATGTTCCTGACCACCGTCGCCACCCGTGCGGACTCCCTGTGGCGGATGACCGACAAGACCGGCGACATCGTTCAGGTGCGGGCCAGCAAGTCGATTCTCAGGCGCACCGAGGACACCATCGTGCTCGTCGCGTTGGAGGATTTCACCGACCAGCTGTGGAACGACCCGAAGAGCGCTCTGCGCTGAAGGCTCGAATCGTTCTCCCCAGAACGTTTCCCGGGAACGACCAACGGTGTACATCGGCATGTCAGGTGCCGGTGTACACCGTTGCTTTGTTTCCACCCGCGTGTTTCGACTCGTACATCGCTGCGTCGGCGTCGAGCAGTCCGTTGTGCATCAACTCGGCCGACTCGTAGGTCGAATCGGCCGACCGCCACCGGCCGGCATCGAGTATCGCGACCCCGATGCTGACCGTCACCGGCACGTCGTCGCCTGGATCGTGCACCGCCTCGCGAATGTCGTCGGCCAGGTGTTTCGCGGAGTCGGCGTCGACCGGAACGGCAATCGTGAACTCTTCACCTCCGGTCCGCGCCACGCACGGACGTCTACCGGTGACAGCGCTCAGCCGCCGCGCTGTCCGGCGAAGAACCCGGTCACCCATCGCGTGGCCGAAGGTGTCGTTGACCCGCTTGAACTGGTCCAGATCGACCACCATCAACGCCACGGATTCAGTGTCGGCCAATCTGCCCAGCATCCGCTCGAGCCGCAGTTCCAGACCGCGCCGATTGAGCAGGCCCGTCAGAGAGTCGGTGTTGGCGAGGTCGAGCTGGCGTTGGATGACGGCGCGAAAGGCGAGCACCGAGTTGACCACGAGCACCGTGACGAGAGCGCGCGCGACGATCGAGGCCGGGTCGTCCGGGCGTTCGAGGACGGCCAGAACCGCGAGCAGCAGAATGACGGCGTTGACGAACGCCGTGTGAAATTTCAGTACGTTGCGGCGGGAGAAGTACGCGATGTAGGTGCCGATCACCGAGAACAGGGCAGCCCCGTACAGAGCCAGGTCCCGGTCCGCAAAGGTCAGCAGTAGCCCCGACACCCCCACGTCCGCATAGATCACGAACCATCCGGGCATGTGCGAGGCGTCCACCGACCGTAACCACCACCACGCTCCCACCGGCAGGGTGGAGAGCAGCACGATCGTGCAGATCAGCACGGCCGTCGTACCCACCGGACCGTCGTCCGACAGCATGATGATCGCGCCGATCACGCCGAACGACGGGACGAGCACTGCGATACCCCTGGCCACGCGACGCTCGAGCCGGATCGAGCCCGATCGGGGTCCGATCTCGGACGACGGGGAGGGTACGTCGTGATCGGTTGGCATCGCGTCCCCTCCGTCCGTTCCGAGCAGTCCGAGCATCCGCGTACGACGGCGTCGCGCCCCGGCCGTCGAGGCAGGGCTCGAGCGTACGAAACGACTCGACCGTCGGCACCGAGTTCTCGGAGTCCGAGGCTCAGACGTTACCCGGGCGTTGAGTGGGCAGGTCCGGTCTGATGGTCTCGTAATCGGTCAAGAATCGGTCCAGCAGACCGACCAGCTTCGCCCGATCCTCCTCGGCCCATCCTTCGATGACTCGTCCGAGGTTCTCGGTACGGCGTTGCTGGATGGCGGCTGCAGCTTCCTCGCCGGACGGGGTGACGGCCAGAACGAATGCCCGCCCGTCACGTTCGTCGGGTACCCGAGCGACATGTCCTCGCTCGACCAGCTGGCCTACCTGCCTGCTGACCGTGGACGGGTCCGAGTTGACCATCGCGGCGAGCTCGCTGGACCGCATCGGTCCGTCGCGCAGCAGGCGGAACAGGCATACGTAGGCGGCACCGTCGACGCCGCCCGAGGACGAGATCTGCGCGATGTTGCGCTCCCGAATCCGCTGCAGCCGAACCAGCTGTGTACCCAGCTCTTCGGCGAATTCGACCACGTCAGCTACCGGTGAATTGGGCCGGACGCTTCTCGAATACCGAGGTGATGGCCTCGGTGAGATCGTGCGAGGCGAGGAAAGCCGCGTTCCAGGCCGCGACGAATCTCAGCGAGTCGTCGACGCTCGCCGACCGGGAATGGTCGAGGACGGTCTTGATGCCCTGCACCACCAGGGGCGGGTTCGCAGCAATGGCCGCGGCGCACTCGCGGGCGGCCGCGAGGACGGCATCGTGGTCCTCGAACACGTCGTTGACCAGGCCGATCTTCTCGGCGCGCGCCGCGTCGATGTCCTTGCCGGTCAACGCGAGCTCACGCAGGTGGCCGTCGCCGATGATTGCGGGGAGTCGAGCGAGAGATCCCATGTCGGCGACGATCGCGACACGCACCTCGCGGACGCTGAATTTCGCGTCGGCGCTGGCATATCGCACGTCGGCGGCGGTGATGAGGTCGACGCCGCCACCGATGCACCAACCCTGCACTGCGGCGACGACGGGCTTGCGGCAGTCCGCCACGGCGTTGACGGCCTTCTGCATCGTCTTGATGGTGTCGTGGAACGTGGTCCTGGGTCCGGCGAGTGCTTGGTCGGCCATCAGCGGCCCGAACGTTCCTGCCATGGCCGGCAGGTCGAGACCGTAGGTGAAGTTCCTTCCGGAGCCCGCGAGAACCACGGCCCGTACCTCTGGATCGGCATCGAGTCGGTCGAACAGTTCTGGGCATTCGCTCCAGAAATCAGGGCCCATGGCGTTGCCCTTGTTCGGCCCGAGAAGTGTCACGTGCGCGATGTGGTCTGCGATCTCCACAGAGAATGCGGTCCAGTTCCGTTCGGTCATGCCTGCGAGCCTAGCGGCAGACGCAGCAGTACCCACAGGGCGTGTTACGCCGAGTAACGTCTGCGCTAAGAGCCTGCTCAGCTATGGCAATGGCCGACTCCGGTCCCTCATCATTCATGCATGTTGATGCATCAGGGGTTGGGTCTCGAGACATTCAACGATCTGCCGCGTCGCAAGGCGGTACACGCGCTCTACGAGTGCTGTTGCTCGGTTGCCTGGGCCTCACGTCTCGCCGACGGCCGCCCGTACCGGTCGCGGGACGAGTTGTTCACCGCGGCGGCCGCCGAGCTGAACGAGTTGTCCGACAACGTCATCGACGCCTTGGCCGCGACGCTGCCCGAGCCGAACAAGATGTGTACGACCATGGACGCAGGATCACGTAGCGCCCTGGGCGCCGCAGCGCGCGCGTACGAATCGAAATTCGGCTGGCGGTACGTCTCGAACCTGATGATGGCCCCCGACGGTTTCGAACCCAGGGACGTGCTGATGGAGCTCGGCCATCGACTCGACAACGACGAACCGACCGAACGGCTGGTCATGCGCAGGGAGTTGGTCGAGATCGATCACCGTCGCCTCGGCCGACTGTTGGGTCCCGAAGGCGGCTGGCCGCCGTACTGACACCGCGAAATCAGCCGAACAGGCCGACAACTCGACCGATCAGGCCACCGGCGATCACGATCGCCAACAATGCCACCAGAACGATGACGACGATCGGCATCACGCGACTGCGCTGCGGCGGTTCGTGGTTCGGCCCACCGACTGCTGTCTCGGCTGGAGGAGTATCGCCCGGCGTCACGCTACCGCCCGCTTCGAGGCCGGCAGTCTCATCGGGTTCTGGATTCTGAGCAGTCATGAACCCGGAGTACCCGGTAGCGCAGCCCTCAATCGAGCTGTGCTCTGGCTATCGCTCCGGCGAACAGTTCCGACACGGCATCGGCGATGACGGACCGGTCGATCTCCTCCGGATCCACCGAATGTTCCACGGCCAATCCGGAGATCAACGCAGCCAAGGACATCGCGAGGCGTCGAGCATCGAACGCCTCCCCCACACCCCATTGCACCGCTCGATCGGCGATGAGTCGTTCGAGCTCGGAGCGGAGGGCACGGCGGTCGGTGCGGTAACGCTCGGCGACCACCGGGTCACGGCCCGCAAGAATCCCGAATTCGACGGTCAGTAGCGGCCACCGCGGCTCGGCGACCACCCAGGACGCGATTTCGCCGCCGCCGGCTCCCGCAGCCGCCTGTGGGTCCAGGTCGGACACGTGAGCGAGTACTCGGGCGGCGAGATCGAGTGAGCGCTGTGCCAGCAGTTCGGCGAACAACCCTTGCTTGGAATCGAAGTTGGAGTACACGGCCCCCTTCGTGAAGCCGGCCCGATCGGCAATGTCGGTGAGCTTGGCCGCCGCGTATCCGCGCTCGGTGAACTCGTCGGCGGCTGCGGCGAGCAGTCTCTCTCGCACATCGGTGCGCTGCGGCCTGCGCTGTGGCTGTGTCGATCGCCACTCTTCTTGCTGCTCGGCATTCACGATACCTAGAGTATTGAATACCTCGGGTATCGACAAGGTCTTCGAGTCTCGACATGTTCAGGAGCACTTTTCATGCGCAAGATGTCACTACTCGCCGCCGCAGTGCTGGTGCTGCAACTCGGCTTCATCCTCAGCTACGTGTCGGCGTTCCATCAGCCGACTCCCCACGCGATTCCGATCGCTGTGGTGACCGAGGCCGGGCTTCCCGCCGGCCTGGACCAGCAGACCGCCGACCGCCTCGACGCCATCGACGGGGCACCGCTCGACGCGCGTACGGCAGCGGATACCGCCGAGGTTCGCACCCTGCTCCGCGATCGGGACATCCTCGGCGCCTATGTCGTCGGCTCGAGCGGCACCGACACACTGATCACCGCGAGTGCTGCCGGGAGCTCGGTAGCGACGGCCCTCGAATCGATCTTCACCGAGGTCGATGCCGCTCAGGGACGCCAATTCGTGGTGCGTGACGAAATCCCGGTCGGTGTGCACGACAACCGAGGATTGTCCGGCTTCTACCTGTCGGTGGGCTGGGTCGTCGGCGGCTACCTACTCGCGGCCGCCTTCGGTCTGCTCATCGGGGCACCGAAGACCCGACGCGAAACCTGTGTCCACGTCGGCATTCTCGCCGCGTACTCGATTGCCTCGGGCGCACTGGGAGCACTGCTGACCACCCACGTACTCGGAACCTTTGCCGGACACTGGTTTCCGCTCACCGTGCTGGGCACCGGGGTCGTCTTCGCCACCGGACTGTTCACGATGGGCCTGCGAGCCCTGATCGGAGTGGCCGCGGTACCGGCGGCGATCGTGCTGTTCGTCATCCTCGGAAATCCCAGCGCTGGAGGCGCTTTCGGGGCCAACGTACTGCCGCATGTGTACGCGTCGATCGGCCGGTGGATCACCCCGGGCATCGGCACCGAAGGAGTGCGCAGCATCGTGTACTTCTCGGGTGCGGGGGTCGGGCAGCCGGCACTCGGACTGGGTCTCTACATCCTGATCGGCGTGCTGCTGATGGCTGCGGCAGCGGTTCTGCGCCGTCGTCGCAGCGCCGGTGAATCGATGCCGAGCCAGTAAAGTGGCATCCCATGACTGCCACCTTCCCTCTGCCGATGCCCGATCTCGCTGTCCGCACACTCGGTGGCGCAGTGGTGTGGGCGAACGACGAGACGTTCGCCGAGAAGGAAAATCTGATCACACCGGGCAAAGCCGACTACTCGACCGCGACGTTCGGGCACAAGGGGCAGATCTACGACGGGTGGGAGACGCGGCGCCGACGCGAGGCCGGCTACGACGAGGCGATCGTGCGACTCGGAGCTGCCGGCATCGTGTCGGCCGTCATCGTCGATACGTCCTGGTTCACCGGCAACTATCCGCCGGAAGTTTCGATCGAGGCCGCCGAGGTGACCGGATTCCCGTCACCGACCGAGCTGTACGACACGGAATGGACGACCATCGTCGCCCGTAGTGCCGTCGATGGCGACAGCGAGAACCGATTCGAGGTCGCGTCCGACGCCCGGTGGACGCACGTCAAGCTGTCCATCTACCCGGACGGCGGCGTCGCTCGGCTGCGAGTACTGGGCCGCGGCGTCCCGGACCCGAAGTTCCTCGCCGTCGGGCCCGTCGACCTGGCCGCGCTCGAGAACGGCGCATACGTCTCGGCCTGCTCCAACATGTTCTACAGCTCCCCCAACAATCTGCTGTTCCCCGGCCCGCCGCGCTCGATGGGCGAAGGCTGGGAGACCTCGCGTCGACGCAACGACGCCAACGACTGGGTGCAGGTGCAGCTCGCCGGCACGGGCCGAATCCGGCTGGCCGAGCTGGACACCAGTTGCTTCCTGGGCAACGCCCCCGGCGCGGCATCCCTGCAAGGGCGACTGGGCGACGGCGACTGGATCGAACTCTTGCCGCGAACGACACTGCAGCCCGACACTCGGCATCGCTTCGTTCTGGACCACGACACTCCGGTGTCGGAGGTGCGAATGGACATCTTCCCCGACGGGGGAATGGCGCGATTGAGACTGTTCGGTGATCTCGACCTGTCTGCGTAAACGGTCGTGTGGCAATAGGGTTGGGGCATGTCCCGGCTACTTCATCCGAATGCAGCCCATGTTGCCGACACCCTGATTTCTCGTGGTCATCACGGGGTGGTGGTGAACAGTCCCGAGGGCACCCACACCGCCGCCGATGCCGCAGCTGCGTTGGGCGTCGATGTGGGTGCGATCGTGAAGTCGATGGTGTTTCTGCTCGACGACGAGCCGGTGTTGCTCCTGGTGTCCGGGGCTCACAATGTTCATCTCGAGCACACCGGTGAGCGTCTCGGCGGCACGCTCGCCCGGGCCGATCTGCGTACCGCCAAGCACGCCACCGGCCAGCCGATCGGGGGAATCGCTCCGGTGGGCCATCCGACGAATTTGGATACGTTCGTCGATCAGGACCTTGCGGCCCACCCCGAACTGTGGGCCGCGGCCGGGCACATCGACACGATCTTCCGCTCGTCGTACTCCGAGTTGCTGCGCATCACCGCAGGTCTGGCGATCGACGTCACCTGAGCTCGATCGACCTAGGAAGCAAGGGTCGGGGCAATTCGGGGTGCGCCGAGGATCGCGTCGACGACGTCGGTGGCGAGGCGGGTGCCGCGCGATTCGAGGAGCGGCAACACTCCCGCGGCCAGGAACGTCGACTGCCGCTCGATCTCGCCGTGTACCTGCAGCGTCACGCCGTCGGCGACGTCGGCCGCGGTGACGTCGGAGATCAAACTCGCCAGTCCCGACGGGGTACCGACGTAGCGGATGGACGACGGGCTTGCCGGCGCGTCGAGTGCGGCGAATTCCCGACGGGCCGTCCTGGCGTCGGCAGCGATGTAGATCTCGAGATCGAGGAAGACCGCGAGATTGTCGGCCGATTCACCGCGGTCGACGGCTTCCGCGTGCAACCGGGCGCGTTGCTGCTGAGCTTCCCGCAGGTCCGAGGCAACGATTCTGACGGTGTTCACCTCGGGCCCGACGGTCAGCTCGGTCCAGACGTCAGCGGATTCGATGGCTATGCGGGTGTGATTGTGCGACATGAGTGGTGGTCCTGATTCGTCGGTCGGGATGCGCATGCGGTCGGAGCGGAGCCGAACTCGAACACGACCCGGACGCAGTGCGGCACAGATCGACATACCTGTTGCACCAGTGGCGATTGCCACGCGACACGACACTCACGGTCATGACGCCATGCTAACTGCCTGTGGGGCTGCACGGGGATCCAACCCCGGCGGCCCCGTCGGCCAGGGCGGGGAAGGGACGAGGGTCCGGTACGGGGTTCCACCACCCGGCTTCTTCGGCGTAATCCCACGTCGGCCCGGACTCGACGAACGCTGCCACGGCGTCGACGAGTCGGTCCACGTCGGCCGAGGAACTGCCGAGACCGATACTGGCCCGCACGGCACCGTCGGCGTGACCCAGCCGGCGCAGCAGCGGGTGGGCGCAGAACTTTCCGTCGCGCACTCCGATGCCGTGTTCGGCCGACAGGTACGCCGCCACTTCACCGGGGTCGTGGCCGGCGACGGTGAAGGTGACGATGCCGACGACGTCGGGCGCGTCGGCCCACACCTGCAGCAGTTCGACACCCTTCAGTGCGGCCAACCCGTCCCGCAATCGGGTGGACAATTCCCGCTCGTGCGCCGTCGCGGCATCCTCGTCGAACGACGCGATGGCCTCGCACGCCGCCGCCAGCGCGGCGACTCCGAGCACGTTGGGCGTTCCCGCCTCGTGACGCTGCGGTGCGGGAGCCCAGTCGGTGTGCTCGATCGTCACACTGCGCACGGCACCGCCGCCGGCCAGGTGGGGCTCGCCCGCGTCGAGCCAATCACGGCTTCCCACAAGCACACCCGCGCCGAACGGAGCGTAGAGCTTGTGACCGGAGAACGCCAGATAGTCCACACCGAGTGCGGCGATGTCCACTCGACGGTGCGGAACGAGTTGTGCGCCGTCGACGACGATCCGGGCACCGTGGCGATGCGCGAGATCGGCCAGTTGCGCGATGGGGAGCACTTCGCCGGTGACGTTCGATGCACCCGTGATGGCCAGTAGCGCAGCAGGTTTCGCAGCCAGTTCGGCGTCGAGCCGGGCGAGCGTTTCGGCCAGCGTCGATGCTGCGACCACCACTCGGCGATTGCGCCACGGCAGGAGGTTGGCGTGGTGTTCGATATCGAGCACCACGGTGTCCCCCGGCACGCACGCGGCCAGCAGATTGAGCGAATCGGTGGTGTTGCGTGTGAACACGACCACTGAATTCGTTTGTGCACCAACGAAATCAGCTACGGTCTCGCGCGCCTTCTCGTACGCCGCGGTGCACACCCGAGACGCGTAGCCGGCCCCGCGGTGCACGCTCGAATAGAACGGCAGCAATTCCGCGATCCGATCGGTCACTGCGGACAGCGCAGGCGCGCTGGCCGCGTAATCGAAATTGGCGTAGGTGCACGTCCCGCCGTGAACCAACGGAACCTGCAACTCCGTGCCGGAAACAGGGGCAAAAGGAGTGCAGGGACGGGAAAGTACAGACGTCATGACAGATCAAGCCCTCACGTTCGAGGGACCCGCAACGGAAGATATTCGTGAACGAGTCCGCGCTTGCCGCACCGATTTTTCGGTGTCAGCCTGGTCGTCACCCGGAGCACCCCACCGCGAAGGAGGGTTGCCGACCAGCAAGCCGGGGCTCGATGCTGGTACTCGTGACCGTGGTCAAGACACTGGCAAACCCGCCACGGTTTTGTCAAGCCGGGGATCGCTCCGACACAGCAGTAGGATTTCCGCGGTGGGAAGGCGCGCTCGTTCACCTGCTGGCAAACAGAACGTGAGATAACCAACGGCGCTGCTTTCCCCAGCACCACAAGAGTCATCTGCCAACGAACGAGAAGGACACCCGGTTGCCTGTGCACCAAGAGAACGATCTGCCGGGTTCGAGCACGGATATCGCACCTGCTCCGGCCGCGTTTCTCCGCTCGCCCCTTGCCCCGCCGGCCCGCACACTGATCGACGTACTGCAGGAGACCGCCGATCGCTTCCCTGATGCACCCGCGATCGACGACGGGACGGTGTCGGTCAGCTACGCCGAACTGCTGGACGACATCGCCGAGGGCGCCCAGTGGCTCGCCGACGCCGGTGTCCGGCGCGGCGACCGCGTCGGTATCAGGATGCCGTCGGGGTCCTTCTCGCTCTATGTCGCGATTCTGTCGATCCTCGACGTCGGGGCTGCGTACGTACCCGTCGACGCCGACGATCCGGAAGAGCGCGCCGAATTGGTCTTCGGTGAGGCGCAGGTGACGGCCATCGTCACTGCGGGCGGAATCGCTGCCGGCACCGCGCCGAAACAGAATGCGCCCGAACTGGGTGCCGGTACTCCGGTGCCCGAGCTGCCCACACCCGAGGACGACGCGTGGGTGATCTTCACCTCGGGTTCGACCGGAACCCCCAAAGGTGTTGCAGTCAGCCACCGTAACGCCGCGGCATTCGTCGACGCCGAGGCGCGGATGTTCCTGCAGAAGGATCCGCTGGGACCAGGCGACCGAGTGCTCGCCGGCCTGTCGGTCGCGTTCGACGCCTCCTGCGAGGAGATGTGGCTGGCGTGGCGGCACGGCGCCTGCCTGGTGCCCGCCCCGCGCTCCCTGGTGCGATCCGGCTTCGACCTCGGTCCGTGGCTCGTCTCCCGAGACGTCAGCGTCGTCTCGACGGTGCCTACGCTGGCGTCACTGTGGCCCGCCGTGGCACTGGAAGCGGTGCGGCTGTTGATCTTCGGCGGCGAAGCATGCCCACCCGAGCTGGCCGAGCGGCTGGCCGTCGAAGGCCGGGAAGTCTGGAACACCTACGGCCCCACCGAGGCGACGGTTGTCGCGTGCGCGTCCATCATGGACGGTAAAGGTCCGGTCCGCATCGGATTACCGCTGGACGGTTGGGATCTGGCGGTCGTCGACGCCTCGGGCACTCCGGTGGCGGTCGGCGAAGTGGGCGAGCTCGTCATCGGCGGCGTCGGCCTCGCCCGGTATCTCGATCCGGCCAAGGACGCCGAGAAGTACGCGCCCATGCCGTCTCTCGGGTGGGACCGGGCGTATCGCAGCGGCGATCTGGTGAAGCTCGAGCTCGAAGGACTGCTGTTCCAGGGCCGCGCCGACGACCAGGTCAAGCTCGGCGGGCGACGCATCGAGCTGGGCGAGATAGACAATGCGCTGCAAGCACTTCCGGGCGTCGGCGGCGCGGCCGCGGCAGTCCGCAAGACCGCTGCGGGCAACTCGGTTCTGGTGGGATATCTCGCCAGTACCAATCCCGACTTCGACCTGGAGGCCGCGCGCGCCTTGTTGGCCGAGCAGTTGCCGTCGGCGCTCGTACCGCGGCTCGCGCTGGTCGACGAGATGCCCACTCGTACCTCGGGCAAGGTCGACCGCAATGCGCTCCCGTGGCCGCTGCCCGGCATGGCGGGCGCGTCGGCGCTCGGAGGTACCGCGGGGTGGGTGGCCGAGTTGTGGACCAACATCCTCGGCGCTCAGGTCAACGACGAGAACGCCGACTTCTTCGCCAACGGTGGCGGTTCACTGTCGGCCGCTCAGCTGGTGACGGCACTGCGCGAGCGGTTCCCCGAGATCACCGTCGCGCAGCTCTACGATCACCCGCGGTTGGGTTCTCTGGCACAGTATCTGGACGACCTGAAGCCTGTCGTGGAGGCAATCCCCCGCGACGTGGCACCGACGTCCCGCACCGCGCAGTGGGCGCAGATTCTGGCGACCGTGCCGTTGACGACGCTGACCGGGTTGCAGTGGGTCACCTGGCTCGGCCTGCTGTTCAACGTCATGGCATGGTTCGACGACGTGCCGTGGGCTCCGACGCTGTCGTGGTGGTGGATTCTTCTCGCGTTCGTCCTGTTCATCACCCCGGTCGGGCGCATGGCCATCTCGGTGATCGGCTCGCGAATACTGCTGGCGGGGTTGAAACCCGGCGCATATCGACGCGGCGGCAGCATGCACATAAGGCTTTGGGCAGCAACGAGATTGACCGATGCCAGTGGCGCGTCCAACCTCTCGGGTGCACCGTGGATGGTCTACTACGCGCGCGCTCTCGGCTCGAAGATCGGTAAGGGCGTCGACCTGCACACCCTGCCGCCCGTGACCGGCATGCTCGAACTCGGCGACGGTTGCTCCATCGAACCAGAAGTCGACCTGTCCGGTCATTGGATCGACGGCGACCTCGTCTACATCGGCGGTATCGAGATCGGTGCGGGTGCCACTGTCGGCGCCCGCTCCACGCTGCTGCCCGGCACCAAGGTCGGCAAGAACGCGGTCGTGACGGCCGGCTCCGCCGTCGTCGGACGAGTCAAGGCCGGCCAGATGTGGTCCGGCTCGCCCGCGCAGAAAGTGGGCAAGGCCGATCATCCGTGGCCGGCGGAGACCCCGCCGCGCGCCACCAAGTGGGTGTTCGCCTACGGCGTCGCGTCGCTGTTCCTCTCCGGCATGGCCCTGTTCTCCATCGGCGTCAGCCTGGTGCTGATGGGCTGGTGGATTCACACCGCGGACTCCGTGCTGGGGGCCTTCGAGCGCGGCTTGGTGATGCTGCCCGTCGCCACTCTGGTGTCGCTGGCGGTGTTCGCGCTGATCACCGTCGTCGCGGTGCGGTTGCTCGGCATCGGGCTCGTCGGCGGCTACCACCCCGTGCGCAGCCGCATCGGCTGGCAGGTGTGGGCCACCGAACGCCTGATGGATTCGGCGCGCACCTTCCTGTTCCCGCTCTACGCGTCGCTGCTGACACCGCATTGGCTCCGGTTGCTGGGCGCGAAGATCGGCAAGGACGTCGAGGCGTCGACAGTGCTGATGATTCCCAAGTTCACCACGGTCGCCGACGGCGCGTTCCTCGCCGACGACACCATGGTCGCGAGCTACGAACTCGGCGGCGGCTGGATGCACCTGGGCGACGCCAAGGTGGGCAAGCGGGCGTTCCTCGGAAACTCCGGCATGACGGGACCGGGGCGGACCGTCCCGAAGAACGGTCTCGTTGCGGTGCTGTCGGCAACTCCGGACAAGGCGAAGTCGGGCTCGTCATGGCTCGGTAGTCCGCCGGTCCGGTTGCGCCGCGCGGCAGGCAGTGCCGACTCGTCGCGCACGTTCGACCCGCCTCGGAAGTTGAAGATCGCCCGTTCACTCGTCGAGACGTGCCGGCTGATTCCCGTCGTCGTGACGTTCGGCATCGGCCTCGGTGTGCTGTTCGGACTGACCGCGATTGCCGACTCGATCGGCTACTGGCTTGCTGCCGCGCTCAGCGGTGTCGTGTTGCTCGTCGCCGGCTTCGTCGCTGCAGCGGTGTCGGCGGCCGCGAAGTGGCTGTGGGTGGGCCGGATCGGCAAGACCGACCATCCGCTGTGGAGTTCGTTCGTCTGGCGCAACGAGGTGGCCGACACGTTCGTCGAGACCGTCGCCGCACCGTGGTTCGCGCGCGCCGCCGAGGGCACTGCGGTGCTCAACATGTGGCTGCGGTGGCTCGGGGCGGACATCGGCCGCGGCGTGTGGTGTGAGACGTACTGGCTCCCCGAAGCCGACCTGGTGACGTTGGCCGACGGTGCGACGGTCAACCGAGGGTGCGTTGTGCAGACGCACCTGTTCCATGATCGGATCATGTCCATGGACACCGTCGATCTCGGCAGAGGCGCAACCCTGGGACCGCACTGTGTCGCTTTGCCTGCATCGGGTATAGGTGATGGTGCGACGGTGGGGCCTGCCTCTCTGGTGATGCGCGGCGATACGGTTCCCGCGCATACTCGTTGGCAGGGCAATCCGATCGCGCCGTGGGCCAAGGGTGATCCCTTTCCGCGGATTCGCGACGACCGAAACGAGGGGTGATCTTCAATGCCGGACAGGCTCGTGGCACCGGTGTTCGACGTCGACTCCAGTGACAATCCGATCGATACGTATCTTCCGCAGAACGGCAATCGCGGCTATCGCGTCTCGCGCTACGAACTCGACCTCGAGTACAAGGTCGAGAGCAACCGATTGACGGGCAAAGCGAAGATCACCGCGGTCACCACGGCGACGGTGTCGAAATTCGCGTTGGATCTCGGCCCGGCGATGAACGTGTCGAAGGTGTCGGTCAACGGGTCACGTTCGGTGAAGTTCAGCCACCAGCGGGGCAAGCTGAAGATCACTCCCGCCAAGCCCATCGCGTCCGGAGCGGCACTGGTGGTCACGGTGGCGTACGGCGGAACACCCAAGCCCATCAACGGTTTCTGGGGTGAGGTCGGCTGGGAAGAGCTCACCGAGGGATCGATCGTCGCGAGTCAGCCGAACGGTGCCGCATCGTGGTTTCCGTGTGACGACCACCCGGTGTCCAAGGCCAGCTACGGCATCACCATCACCACCGACTCGCCGTACTACGCGGTGGCCAACGGCACGTTGGTACGCAAGCAGACTCGGGCCAGCCGGACCACGTGGGTGTACGAGCAGCCCGAGCCCATGGCGAGTTATCTCGCGACCATTCAGGTCGGACCGTACGAGCATCGCGTCGTGAGCCCGGGACCGGTGCCGATGAACGCGATCACGCCCCCGCGGCTACGAGCGCAGTTCGATCACGACTTCGGCCGTCAACCGCAGATGATGGACACCTTCGTACGGCTCTACGGCCCTTATCCTTTCGCGTCGTACACCGTGGTGGTGACCGACGACGATCTCGAAATCCCGGTCGAGGCGCAGGGCCTGTCCATCTTCGGTGCGAACCACTGTTCGGGTTCCCGATACTACGAGCGTCTGGTTGCACACGAATTGGCGCACCAGTGGTTCGGCAATTCCCTGACCCTCGGCAAGTGGGCAGACATCTGGCTGCACGAAGGATTCGCCTGCTACTCGGAGTGGATCTGGGCCGAGAACTCCGGCGGCGCAACGGCTCACGACAAGGCCAAGCGAGCTCACACCATCCAGCGAGGGCTCGCGATGGATCTGCAGCTCACCGATCCCGGGCCCGCCCGCATCTTCGACGACCGCGTCTACAAGCGCGGCGCGCTGGCCTTGCACGCACTGCGACGCACCATCGGCGACGAACGATTCTTCGGCCTGATCCAGGAATGGACCTCCAAATACCGCTACTCCACCGTGGCGACCGCCGACTTCACCGACCTCGCCTCTCGCTTCGGTTGCCCCCGAACCCTGTGGGACGCATGGCTTGTGGACACGCAATTGCCGTCGTTGCCCTAGTTTCGCGGGCAATCGGCTCCCCGGTTTCGGAAATGTGCCTCCGATCAGAGGCATATTTCCGAGTCTGGGGAGCCGATTGTCGTCAGCGATACGCGAGCGAGACCGCGAGGCCTGTCACGGCGTAGCCGTACAGCGCGACCGTCGCCGATGCCTGTCGCCAGAATCCTTGCGGGAACGTTGCCGCCCAGCGTCCCTTGCCGTCCAGTTGCAGATCGCAGGGGAAGTCGCTGATGACCATCGCTGAAGCCGGTTGTTTCGAGTGCGCGAGCACCACACCGGTGGTGAACGGCAGTCCCCGAACGAACAGGTGCCCGCGCGCATCCCCCGCTCGATAGCGCACCGTAGATTCCGTCAACGGTCCTGTGTACCAACGCCGTTGGACATTCCACCCGGTGGCGTGTGCGAGTCGGAGGTTGCGATCGCCGCGCAGTGCCGTGTCCACGGTCTCGACGTGTGCGATCACTCCCCAGCGCAGCATCGACACCCCCGAGGCGATCCGTCGATAGCGAAACACCAGAGCCCCGAACAGAACGATCGCGAACATGTACGGCACCAGCGCGGGATACCTCGACCAGCATGCGGCAGGCACGATCACCGCGACGAGAAACCAGTACGCTTCGCGTCGATTCCAGACCGTGGCAGCAGCTACCCAAGCTGTCGGGGGCACCCGATACGGCGGGACCGTGCGCGAGGACTGCACCATGATGGCGCTGATCCTAGCCTCCTTCGTGCGCGTTGTGCGTCCCTCCAGGTACGCACAACGCGCACGACCCCTAGGGCAGGTGAGCGGACGTTTTCGATCGCACCACCAGGCCACACAGTGCCGCCATCACCGCGCCGAATCCGAAGATGATCGGATACGTGACCACCCCTGGCCAGGTCTCGGTCAGCGCCGACAGCACAGCGGGCACCGCAAAGCCGAGATACGTCAGCGAATAGAACACAGCGGTGAGGCCGGCGAGATCGTCGGGGCCCGCAATGCGTTGCACCTCTTGCAGACCCGAAACCAGCGCCATGCCGTACCCGCAACCGAGAACCGCTGCCGCGATCAATGCCGCGGCGATGGTGAGCACCGACGCCGCCCACGCCGCGACAGCCATACCGACCACCAACAGAGACAGCGCAACCAAAGCGCCGCGCGCATTGGCGGGTGTGTCGATCCGACGCCCGACAGCCTGGATCGCGAATCCGGAACCGAGGGCGATCACCGCCATCGCAGCGGACAGGGCGACGGGGTAACCGCCACCGGGCTCGTCGGCCAACGCGTCGGCCATCAGAGATGGCAGCACCGCATAGGCCACGCTTGCCGCGCCGAAAACCCATGGGGCCAAGGGCAACACGACGAACAGGAAGCGTCGATGCGACGCCGACGGAATTCTGAGATCGTCGACGAGGCTCTTCCTTCCCGATGATGCTGCGGCGCTGCGTGTCTCGGGGACCGACAGCATGCCGACGAACGCGGCGATGCAGATCAGCACATGCACGCTGTACGCGAGGTGCGTCGGCCAGGGTGCCCACTGCGCGAGCACACCGGCGACGCCGGCTCCCAGGGCGAAGCCCGCCGTCAACGACATCGCGGCGCGGCGCGCTCCGGCACCGGGCTTGGCGGTGGCGTCGCGACTGGAGAGTTCTTTGACCCAGCTACCGCCGACGGCCATACCGATTCCGAGCGCGATGCCGCTGAGCACTCGCCCGCCGAAGAGCATGAAGGCGTTGTCGGGGCCGAGGGCGATCAGAATGGAACCGGCAGCGGCAATTGCGGGCGCGGGCAACATGATCGGGCGTCGGCCGAGTCGATCGGACAACGGACCACAGATCAGCATCGCCGGAATGATGCCCAGAACGTATGCGAACAGGAACGTGTCGACCACCACGGCAGAGAAGCCGTGGTCGAGTCGATACATCACCAAAAGCGGTGTGAATTCGTTGCCGCCCCAGGCGACGGCGAACATGCCGACGGCAACCAACAGCCAGCGTTTGGCCGTCGCCTGTCGGACGTCGTCTTCGATCATGGCCTCGGTCATCGTGTTCCCCCTCTGTCTGTGCGCAAGCCGTGCACCCTGAGCATGTGTTGTTCGACGGCTCGCTCGAATTCGTCTGCGTCCCCGGCTTCGATCAGGTCGGCGAGTCTGCGATGGTCGTCGACGATGCGGGAGATCTGACCCGGATCACGGGTCAGGGATGCCGCGGTCATCCGCCGCTGTCGCTCGCGAAGTCCGTCGTAGAACGCGTCGAGCAACGGGTTGTTGCCGGCGCGGACGACGGTCCGATGGAAATCTGCGTCGGCGGCACTGAACTCCGCTGCGGTGCCGTCGACTGCGAGCTTGTCCTGGATTCGCAGGTTGTCGCGTAGCGCCTCGACCACTCGTGCGCGGGCATCCGCATCGCCGACGAAGGCGCGAACACTGCCGGCCTCGACCAATCGCCTCGCGTCGACGACGCTCTCCGCCTCACCCACCGCGATGGGGACGACCAGCGCCCCCCGCTTGGGATAGAGGCGCATCCATCCCTCGACCTGGAGGCGAAGGAACGCCTCGCGGACCGGTGTGCGGCTGATCTCGAGCCGCGTCGCGATCTCCCCTTCACTGACGAGCTCACCACCAGGAAGTTCCCCCGAAATGACGAGCTCCTTGACAGTCAGGTACGCCGTATCGGCGGCGGATCTCGTCTCGGACACAACATAGATACTAGATGCGCCTCACGCTGACACCAACCCAGGTCCCTCCCAAGGTCCACTCGACGTGACATCGACGGTCGACAAGCCACTGGCGATCAGGACAGGTAATGTCCGCAATAGTTGCAACCGTACTTCCATGACTATCACCGAGTCCCCCGTCCCGTTCACCGTCGACATCCCGCAGTCCGACCTCGACGACCTGGCACGACGCGTCCGCGATGCCCGTCTCCCCGAACCTCTGGGTGCCGACGACTGGACCACCGGTGTCCCCATCTCCGTCCTGAAGTCCATGGCTTCGACGTGGATCGACGACTTCGACTGGCGGGACGTGGAAGAGCAGCTCGAAGCATTCCCCCAATTCCTGGTGGAAATCGACGGGCAGCGCATCCACTATCTGCACGTGCGATCGTCGCGGGCCGATGCCACACCGATACTGCTGTGCCATGGGTGGCCCGGGTCGTATCTCGAGTTTCTGGAGCTCATTCCGCTCCTCACCGAGCCGGATGACGTGAACAGCCGTCCCTTCGACGTGATAGTTCCCTCCGTACCCGGATTCGCTTTCTCCATGCCGCTCTCCGACGACGGGTGGACCACCGACCGTGTAGCGAAAGCGTTCGTGGAGTTGATGAGTCACCTGGAGTACAACTCGTACGTCGTGCAAGGTGGCGACTACGGTGCCGGCGTTGCACCTGCGATGGGACGGCTCGATCCCGATCACTGCACCGCCATTCACGTCAACGGTTCGATCGGCGCACCCCAGCAGGCGCCTGACGAAGAAGAGCAAAAGCGTTGCACCGAAGTCGAACTGGACCGCTACCGCCGCGTAGCGGACTTCTTGCAGTCCGAGTTCGGGTACATATCCATCCAGTCGACGCGGCCGCAGTTGATCGGTGCCGCCATGACCGACAGTCCCATCGGTCAGCTCGCGTGGATGCTGGACAAGTTTCGTGCGTGGACATATCCGTTCGACGCGGAACCGGACAGACGCATCCTGGCGCACGTCACTCTGTACTGGCTCACTCGTTGCGCCGGTAGTGCTGCGTACACCGTGTACGCAGCAGATTCCGGTGCTTGGGGCGAGAAGGCGCAGAAGCCGTCACAACCGGTGGGTGCCATCATGTTTGCGCACGACATCGGCATTCGGCACCTCGCGGAACAGGAATTCCACATCGTGCACTGGACGGAAGTCCCCGATCACGGTGGGCATTTTGCCGCGATGGAGAACCCGGCTCAGTTGGCGGCGGATCTGCGGACTTTCCTCGGCGCGTTGAAATAGGAGCTAGGTCAGGGCACCCAGTGTCTGGCGGCGATGTCGTCGATCACCGGGTCTCCGTCGGGGGCTGCGTCCAGTGCTTCGAGGTCGTCGCGCAGTGCGTTCAGGCGGGGGTCGTCGCCCTCTGCCTGCTCGGCGGCCGTGCCTCCGTCGTCGGCGATCTGGGCGAGCAGTTTCGCTCGCACCCGATCTCGCAGTGAGTCGCTCATTCGTCGTCACCCTTCTTGAAGACGCGTCGGGCCGTGGGGATGAGCGCGATGAGCACGCCCAGCAGCACGATGATCGAGAAGATTTGCAGCAGCACAGCAGCCTCCTAGGGATGTCAGGTCGGGGCGAGGGCGGTGCCCCACGCAGTGTTGCGCACCACGGTGAACAAGACCAATAGGGCAACCCCGACGACGACGGTCGGGCGATTGGGACGAGGCAGCGTCAGTGGCGTCTGCGTCCATCGTGCTCGCAGCCACGCGGCCCAGACACCGATCGCGACGACACCGAGCAGCACCGCCACGACGTTGCTCGACGCGGCCGCCGCGATGTCTCCGCGAGTGAGGTCACCGAAAGCCCTGGTCGCGCCGCATCCCGGACACCACAGTCCGGTGAGGGCGTGGAAGGGGCACGGCAGGTACGTCGAGCTTCGGGGATCGCGGACATGCAACAGGATGGCACCGCCGACCGCTGCTCCCGCCACCCCCAGGGGTGCGACGATGCTGCGGGCCCGAGTTGCCACGACTATCGGTCCATCACGGTTCGACGATGATCGTCGCGGTCATGTCGGGGTGCGGGGTGCAGTGGTAGGTGTAGGTGCCCGCGGTGTCGAAGGTATGGGTGAACTGCCCCGACTGCATCAGTTCGCTGCGGAACGACTTGTCGTCGGCGACGACGTTGTGTGCCATCGCGCGGTCGGCGAACACCCACGTCACGGTCTCGCCCGCAGAAATCGTCAGAGACTGCGGTGTGAACATCCGGTCGGCGACGGTCACCTGGTTCTCGGCAGCGGGCTCGGCGGGTGCGGCCGGGGTGGTCGAGGTGGAGCAGGCAGTCGCGGCCAATGTGATCGACAGTGCCGCGAGCAATCCGAGTGCCTTCATGACTCCGACGGTACCGAAGCGGCTTACTCTCTCCGGTCCAGGAGGTACGTCGCCGTCAGCGCGATCGAGCGGTCCTCATCCTGAGTCAGCTCGCGCAGAGCCTGCGCCGCCGCCGGGCCCGGGATGCTGGCCAGCGCCTGGGTCACCCGTAGGCGCGCCGCAATCCCACTCGGGCCGTCCATGAGGGCCGCGACCGTGGAGTCTGCATACCCGAGCTTACCGAGCACGTCTGCCGCGTCCACATCGTTCGTACCCTCGTGGACCATGTCGATCAGCACCGCAATCGCGTCGACGATTCCTCGGGCACCCAGTTCCAGCGCAGCGAGTCGTCGTACCTGCCCGTCCTCGTGGCCCAGCGCCTCCCGCAGCACCTCGGTAGCGTCGGGATGCGGAATTTCGACGACGGTATCGACGGCGCGGCGACGCACCTCGGGATCCGGTGAGTCGAGGCCCTGCCGCAGCGCCGCGACAGCATCGCTCCCGGTCTGCGCGAGTGCCCATCGCAGCGCGCCGGCGACGTTGGTGGCGGGCTCGCGCAGCACCGCCTCGGCCAGAGCCTCGGCCGGGATGGGGCGATCTCCGACGGACGCCAACGCCGCCGACTGCCGCTTCCCCGCGCTCACCGAGTCCAGGTCTCCGAGCATTCCGATGACACCGAGGACGTCCTCCCAATCCTCCGGTCGGGCGCTCCCGATGCGGCGCAACCGCGTCAGCAGCTCGGTATCTCGCGCGATGCGCTCTTCGGCTCGGGTAGCCAGCTCGTCGACGAGTCCCGTCGCCGCGAAACTCGGATCGTCCAGTGCACGCCCGACGTCGTGCAGGGACAACCCGAGCGACCGGAGCGATTCGACGTGGAACAGACGACGCACGTCGGCCGGAGAGTATTCGCGGTATCCGGTGCCAGTCCGCGAGGTCGGCTGCACGAGCCCGAGCCGGTCGTAGTGCCGAAGCATGCGCGCGCTGACCCCGGACCGCCGCGCCACCTCACCGATCAACATCTGCCTATCTCACCCCGTCGGGTCGGCTGCGCCAAGTGCATCGACGCGCTGGGCCTCGAACAACGCAAATCCGCTGTCGGGGTCTCGCAGCAGCGACTCCGTCGCCAGCGCGTGCGCGCGAACAGCAACATCCTTGCTCGACGCGGCCTCGCGCACCATCGGCTCGATCACCGACCCGAGTACCACCAGTGCGCGGCTGAGGCTGCGCTGCAACTCCCGCCCGCCTCGCCCCAGCTGAGTGGACAGCGTCGTCGCCAACCACTGCTCGCTGCCGTCGGGGACCAGGACGACCGCCGCCCGCCACGCGCTCCGGGCCACCTCGTCGTCGGAGTCGGAGATGAGCGGCTCGGTGATCACTGGCCAGGCCGCCCGGTCCTTGACCTTGGACAACGTGTGCAACGCCTGGCTGCGAGCCTGCGCGCCGCCGGTGCGCACTTCATGCATCAGCCTGGGCACCGTCGATGCAGCGGGGAGACGAATCAGCGCCCACGTCAACATCTCTCGCACCTGAAAATCCGGTTCGACGGCGCAGCGCTCGAGCAGCGCGTCGAGGGATTCTGGGTCCTTCGATATTCCGATGTCGAGCGCAGCCCGAAGCCGCACGGAAGAGTTCTGGTGCCGGAGTAATTCGATCATGGCCGTCAGCCAAGACCTTGTCACCGTGTGAATGTCAACCCCGACTCAGGGCGTACGCGAAAGTCCGAACATTCAGCCGGGCCACCGCTCACCCGCCCTGGCAGATTCCGGATTCGTATGCGAGTACGACGGCCTGCACTCGATCCCTCAAGGACAGTGCTTTCAAAATCCGACTGACATGAACTTTGACGGTCCCCTCGGAGATACCCAGATCGACTCCGATCTCCTTGTTGGACCTACCGTTGGCCAGCGAACGCAGAACGGACAGTTCGCGATCGGACAGTGCACTCACCACGGTGTCGTGGCGCGTCTGCCGTTCCGCCGGAGGCAGTGAGCGGGTGAACTGTTCCACGAGATGCTTTGTCGCGCGCGGAGCCAAGACTACGTTCCCGTCGGCCACGGCCCTGATAGCTGTCAGCAAGTCGACCGGTGCAGCATCTTTGAGCAGAAAGCCTTTGGCTCCGGCACGCAGGCCTGCATGGATGTAGGAATCGAGATCGAATGTCGTCAGAATGAGAACCGATGCAGTCGGGCAACGAGATTCGATGGCTGCAGTCGCAGTAATCCCGTCCACGTTGGGCATCCGAACGTCCATCAGTACGACATCGGGCCGAAGAGCGACCGCCATGGACACCGCATCGGCTCCGTCGCCTGCTTCCCCGATGACTTCGATATCGTCTTCGGCTTCGAGGATGAGGCGATAGCCCAGCCTCAACAAGCTCTGGTCGTCGGCCAACAAGACGGTGATCATCGAGCGCCGACAGCGTCACCGACATACAAGGTTGCCGCGACTGCCCATCCGCCAGTCGGATGAGGACCCGCGGTGAATGTTCCGCCGTGGACGAGGGCCCGTTCGCGCATGCCGATCAAACCGATCCCGGATCCGTCGGTGGCCTTCGCACGAACGCCCGCGCCGTTGTCGCGTACCGACACGTCCACACCCTCCGGTCCGTATCGAACATCGACCTCCGCACACGTTCCAGATCCACCATGCTTGAGAGTGTTTGTCAGGGCCTCCTGAACTATTCGAAACACTGCAAGATGCATCGGCCGGGTCGCCTCGGATCCGGCACCGGACACCGTCAGCGTGGTGGGAACCCCGGCATTGCAGACCCGCTCGATCAACGACTCCAGATCGGCCCGGACGGGTGTCGGATTGCAACCATCGAGTGCTGAATCACGCTGCCGATGAAGTACTCCGAGTAGTCGACGGGTATCGGCGAGCGCCGAACGGCCCGTCTCGGACACCACGCGCATCACCTCGATACCCCTTTCCGGCGACGACGCCGTAGCCGCCGCAGCGCCATCGCTGAGAGCGACCATGACGGTGAGGTGATGGGCGACGATGTCGTGCATCTCGCGACTGATGCGGTCGCGCTCGGCAGCAGCAGCCAACGCGCCTTGCTGATCACGTTCGATCTCGAGATGTACAGCTCGAGAAATCAATTCGGCCAGATACGCTCGGCGGGTCCATGAGTGAATTCCTAGACCTGTCGCCAACCCGACGAGGCCGGACAGCAACAGTGCGTCGACCGTCCGCGACTCGCTCGAAGACGTCAGCGCCGCCGACAAGGCGGCAACCTCCACCAGTGCCGTAGCAGCACTTGCTGTTCGGCGTGGTTGCGTCGCGACAACGGTATAGAGGGCAACCAGAACACCCAAGCCGCCGATCACATGATCGTTCCACAGGACTGCAGCCGAAGCGGCGACGAACACCCATGCGAACACGGGAACGGGATACACCCGCCTGAGCAGCAATGGTGCATGTACGGCAACCAACGCGATCATCGCCGGTGCAACGTTGTGTCGGTCGTCGTAGAAGACGTAGGGAGAGGCGACAGCGAAGGCCACCATCGTCGCGGTGCCATCGAAGATCCACCGACGCCAGGGACGACCGACCGATCGCTCGCCACGTACCAGCCACGTCACTGTGGAAAACACTTGCTCGGCATGGCAACTCCGACCGTGAGATTTTTGTCCGAAACCGTCGAAATCTTCGACTTGGCCGAACCCTATGCCCCAGGAGTCGATATGGGTATCGCCAGATCGGCTCGAAGTTTCGCGCCCTACTACGCCTTCTACCGGCGCGTTGTACGCCTAGCGACCGACCATCTCGAGGTCGGCATCGTCCGAAAGGATGATCTTTGCCTCGGGCGAATACCACTTCGTTCCATTTCTCATGGTCAGCTGCATTCGAGATATCAAGCGAGAAAACGTGATTCAACGTGATCATGGTTGACTGCTGCCGGACATCGCAGTGAACAACTCTCGAAAGGACCGATCGATGATCAGAACCACTCTTGTTAAAACGATGATCTGTTCCGTATTGACCGTGGGGCTTGCAGCTACCGCGACCTCCTGCAGTAACGGAGACCGACCGAATTCGCCTGTGGACACTTCACCCACGTCGGCTGTGAACCCCGCTGATCGACCAGTGGATGCCGCGCTGTCCGCGCGCCTGGATGCGGTAATCGATTCAGCGGTAAAAAAGGCCGGTCTGCCGGGCGCTCTTGTGGGAATCTGGGGCCCGGGCGGTAGCTATGTCGGAGCGCGTGGCGTTGCCGACACTGCCACCAAAGCTCCGATGGAGCCCGGCTTCTACAGCAGAATCGGCAGCGTGACGAAGACCTTCACTGTCACAGCCCTGCTGCAGCTGGTGGACCAGGGGAAGATCGGTCTGGACGATCCGATCGCGAAATATGTCGGTGGAGTCACCGAGGGAGGTCGAATCACGCTGCGGCAGTTGGCCGGTATGCGCAGTGGGCTGGACCCATACACATCCAACGAGCAGTTCGTGACCGATATCCTGAGCAACCCGGAGCAGTCGTTGACTCCGGAGCAACTACTCGCCTACACGGCCGGCCATCCCCTCCATGTCGAACCTGGGACCGACGTGGAGTACTCCAATACGAACTTGATTCTTCTGGGCATGGTGATCGAAAAGGTCACCGGACGACCGCTCGCCGATGTCATCGGTGCCGGAATTCTGACTCCGCTGAAACTGACGCACACGGTGTTCCCTACCGCTAACGAGTTTCCCGAGCCGCACGCACGGGGCTACACGGAGCAAACACTGGACGGAGCCACTGCCGACGCCACCGACTGGAATCCCTCATGGGGTTGGGCGGCAGGTGCGATGATCTCGACCCTGGACGACCTGCGCGTGTGGGTACCCGCCCTCGCCAAGGGCGACTTGCTCGCACCAGGCACTCAGCACCAGCGTCTGGAGACCCACAGCCTCGACCCGCAGGATCCTATGAGCGGATACGGTCTGGGGCTGTTCAACGTTCACGGCTGGATCGGCCACAACGGCAGCTTGCCAGGGTACAAAACCGTCGCCGTGTACCTACCCGAAAAGGACACTACCCTCGTGGTTTTCGTCAACACCGATATCGACGGACCGAGTGACCTCGTGAGCGCTTTGATGACTCCGATCACGGAAATTCTCAGCCCCGAAACTGTCTACAGCTGATCGAGACCCTCACGCAGAGAACCGTCGACGATGCGGTCGAGCCATTTCCCTGACACCGCGCCGAGGTCAGCCCCGCCTGAGGACATCGGCCAGGGTCCGATTCATAGTGTTCAGGGCTCGCACCGCGATCCGCACCGGTCCGGGTGAGTTGGTGCTGGTGAGCAACACATCCAATACCGTTGTGTCGGTCACCTTCTCGGGCTGATCGACGCGCTTTCCCGCGATCGCCGCCTGCACTTGCCGGGCGGTGTCACGCACCAGGGTTGCGGCCTCACGCAAAGCCTGGGCCGTCTCGGGCGAGGGCATCGATGCGGGATCGGCGCGCGAGGCGATTACACCCGCTCGCGCCAGGCCGTGTGCGGATCGGCCGCTGACGGTCAGCACCCGCAGTAATCGCTTCGCCCCTCGCCGGCTGCGGGTCGTCGGCCCGAGCACGAGCGGCTTCCCCGCCGTCACGACCTCCTTCAGCGCGTTGTCGAGCGTGCGCGTCGACGCCACGAGGTCGGTGGCGTTTCCTGGGGTGATCACCGATTCGACGCTGGTGTCGATCAGGGCGTCCAATTGGTCGAGATACGTATCGACCTTGTCCACCAATGTCTTACGTGTTCCGGTCGAGAAGATGAAGTAGGCGGACGCAATACCGACGGCTCCGCCGACTGCAGTCTCGATGATCCGTAGTTCCAGAACCTCGATGCTGAACGTGCCGAGCAGCCCGTAGAGCATCGCGAGCAGAATGGTCACGAAGAACGACAGCAGCGCATACGCGACGGTCACCAGGTAGAACGCGAAGAAGACACAGACGACGATGAGCACCAGCTGAACGGACTGGTGGTTGCCGACGAGTGCCGCGATCACCACTCCCGCAAGCACTCCCGCCATCGTGCCGAGGATGCGTTGGCCGGCTCTGGTCAGAATCTCGCCGCGCGTCGACGCCCCGGTGAACACCAGGAACGCCGTCAGCACGGCCCAGTACCAGCGGTCCGGCGATACCAACTCCCCCAATACCGTTGCCGCGCTGGTCGCGACAGCAACCTGGATTGCCGCCTTCGTGCTGGGGTTCAGGCCGGCAGGCTCGTCCTTGTCCGACGGCTCGGCAGCAGCCTGTCGAGGGCTCGACGTGACAGCCACCGCATTGGTGGTGATGTGATGAATGGCGATGTGTGCCTGCACCGCTCGTTGGGCGGACACCGTCGCGATACCGGCGGGGGTCGACGGGTCGGCGCGCTCGGCCGCCGTGGCGGCCAACCGTCGGGCGGCCTTGAGTTGCTCGGCGGACGGGGCGTTCTGCAGGCACGATCCCAGCGCGGTGGTCGCTTGACCCAGTGCGGTCGGCCACGGCTTGGCGGGATCGAGAGCCCACAGTGAGCTGACGAGTTGTTCGGTGGCGATCTGGGCGTCGAACACACGCAGCGACAGATCGGTACTCGTCACGCTGAGCAGTTGTCCCGCGTCGTGACGGTCGAGCCAGTCGTCGATCATCAGGGCGGTGTTTCCGAGCCGATCGAGCCTGCGCCGCAACAGTTCCAGATCACGGTCCTCACGCGCCGATGCCGCCGCGAGCACCGATTCCGATACCGCTCGCATGGCGTAGAGCAGCCGCCGCACCTCCACGATCGGTCGGTCCGGAAAGACCACCGCCCGTACGAACAGAGCGATGAGCACTCCGCCGCCGATCGCCGCGATCAGCATCGGCACTTGCCCCGGGGTCGCCTGAAGGAACAACGCGAAGAAGTACGAGATGAACGCGACCATGCCGAGCGCGGTGCCACGGGGTCCGAATCTGCGCACCCATACGGCCGCGAACAACACCGCGATGAATCCGACGTCGGCCACCGCGCCGAGCCGCGAGAGCAGCGCCGCGACCGTCACTGCCGCCGAGGAGGGAAGCACCATCAGGGCGGTGGTGACGAGCCGGCTGTGCTGGTCTTTGTCCTTGACCGACGCCGACGCCTGCATCGCCACCACGGTGCCGAGCATCGCCACGGTCACCGGCTGGCCGATGGCGCGAGTGGCGAGCAGCAGCACCACCATCGCGAGCAACACCGTCAGCGTCGTCGCCGAGGCACCGCGCAGCCGTAACTGCCCGGGATCCGACGCGTCGAGGATGCGGGTGAGGCGGTTCATTCCCCGATTCTGCGCTACGGCTCAGCCCCGTGCGGCCCGGATAGCGGGGGCCGACGAATGCGGTAGCAGCCTGTTCCTGTCCGCCGGCGTGATCACGTCGACCGTCGCCGACTCGTCCAGCCGGTAGGGCTGGGTGGAGATGATGCCGGCGAGGTGTTTGCGCAGGCGGGACATCTCGGCCCGCACGGTGATCGCGCGGCCGTCGTCGCCGAAGAGGTCGGCAGCCATCTGCGACGCGGTGCGTCCCTGCCGGTGGATGGCCAGCAGGTAGAGAATCTCGGCGTGCCGGGGCGTCGGCTCGTGGGTCCACTCCCCCACCTCGCTGCGCACCTCCATACGAGGCCTCTGCGAATCGCGCAGGTCGATGCGAATCGTCGTCGTGTTACCGGACTCCGCGACGAACGAGTCCGCCGAGTCGCCAGGAGTGGAGCCGGCGGAACGACCATGAGAAGTGGGTCGCACCAGCCATCCACCGGGCAGGGGTTCGAAGTCGCACACCCCGAGGCTCGGCAGCCAGAAGCGTCCCGTCGCGAGGTCCTCGGGCAGCAGGATGCGATTGCGCAGTGCCACCGATTCGACGGCCGCGACCCACCCGTTCGCGTCGACGGCCAGCGCCGGGGACTGCAGGCGCGCCAGCATCGGTGCGGCCACCGAACGCAGTCGATCCAAGGTGGTTCGGTGAATCTCGCGCAGCTGCGATTCCGCCAACCTCGCCACGGCGTCGACCAGGGCGATGGTGGTGGGGTGCACCGTCTTGGCCGGCCCGCTGACGTCGATGGCGCCGAGCACCTGGCCGGTACGCGGATCGCGAATGGGCGCTCCGGCGCAGGTCCACGAATGATGGCTGCGCACATAGTGTTCGGCCGAGAAGATCTGCACAGCGCGGCGTGAGACCAATGCTGTCCCGATGGCATTGGTGCCCACCGAGTCCTCGGCCCAGTTGGCCCCTTCGACGAACCCGAGACCGTCGGCGCGGTCGAGCACCGACGTCGATCCGCTGCGCCACAGCACTCGACCGTTCCGATCGGCGACGACGAGAATGTTGTCGCCGTCCTGCACCACCGATTCCAGGCCACGGGCGAGGTCGTCCAGAATGTCGAACAACCCCGATTCCCGTCGACTGAACTCGAGATCGGACGCGTCCATCTGTCTCTCGGCAGGATTGCCCAGTTCCGGGTCGATACCGAGGGTCTGCAACCGCCGCCAGGAGTCACCGATGACCTCGCGGGGACGCGCGGGAGACTTCCCGCCGGTCATGGTCGCGTCGTACACGGCAGTGAGAATCTGCGCGTAGCGGCGCGGGTCTTCGCCGGCCGCCAGCGCAGGTTCAGGGCCTGTCGACTGCGTCATCGCTGTCAATTGTGCTCCAGCTCACAAAGCGGATTCATGCGGGGTCACCGGTAGACCAAACCACCATCGATCAACGGTGCCTGTCCGGTCATGTAGTCCGAGTCGGGTCCGGCGAGATACGAGACGAACGCGGCGACGTCCTCGGGAGTCTGCGCCCGACCGAGAGCGATACCGCCGACGAACTTGTCGTAGGTCTCCCCCTCGGCGGCACCGGTCAGCTCGGCGAAGCGCTTGTCGATGGTCACCCACATGTCGGTGCCGACAACGCCGGGGCAGTACGCGTTGACGGTGATGCCGTCCGAGGCGTACTCCTTGGCCGCAGCCTGGGTCAATGCCCGGACCGCGAATTTCGTTGCGCTGTAGACCCCGAGCATCGCGAACCCGTCGTGGCCTGCGATCGAGGAAGCGTTGATGATCTTGCCCTTCTGGCCGAGCGCCTTGAATGTGGCTGCCGCAGCTTGAATTCCCCAGAGCACACCGTCGACGTTGACGGCCCAGATCTTCTTCGTGTCTTCCGGGCGGACGTCGTCGAGCGGCGCGACCTGTGCGATTCCGGCATTGTTGACGATGACGTCGAAGCCGCCGAGCGCTTTATGGGTATGTTCGACGGCCGCGAACACTTGATCGCGATCACTGACGTCGGCGACGAATGTCGTTGCCTTCGAGCCTGTTCGACGCACCTCGTCGGCCACGCCGGCGATCTTGTCCTCGGCCAGGTCGACCAACGCGATGTCGTGCCCGTCGTTGGCCAACCGCAACGCGATCGCCCGTCCGATGCCCTGACCGGCCCCTGTCACCAGCACCGCGCTCATGCGGGTACACCCGTCGAGGGGTCGACCAGAACTTTCATCTTGGTGCCTGCGTGCAGCGCCTCGAATCCGTCGTCGATGACGCCGTCGAGCGTGATCTTGTCCACCCAGCCCGTCGTGTCGTAGTGGCCCTGGCTCATCAGATCGATGACGGCCTCGTAGTCGGCGGAGGTGTAGCAGAGCGATCCCTGGATGCGGGATTCGTTCATGACGAGCTTCTGCAGCGGTGTGGTGAGCGGCTTTTCGTAGATCGCGACGCTGACGAGCGGTTTGCGAGCACCGATGCAGCCCAGCGCGGTCTCGACGGCCGGTTGCACACCGGCCGCGTCGTAGATGGCGTCGGCCCCGTTGCCGTCGGTCAGATCGGCGATGAAGGCGGGCACGTCCACTGCCGTCGGGTCGAGGGTCTTGGCACCGAGCGCTTCGATCGAGGCGCGACGCGTCGGCGACGGTTCGACGACGTAGACGATGTCGAGTCCCTTACCGCGCAACGCGAACCACAGGCCGATGCCGATGGGGCCGGCTCCGAACACCATCGCGGTGTCCTCGGGCTTCGGATCCCCCAGTGTCGCAGCGTGATAGGCAACCGACATCGGTTCGACGAGGGCACCGAGTTCGAGAGAGACGTTGTCGGGTAGGGCGTGAATCATGTCCGTGGGGACCACGGTGTATTCGGCCATTCCGCCGTCGGACATCAGTCCGTGGAAGCCGATCTGCGCGCAGATGTTGTAGTTTCCTGCCCGGCAGGGTCCGCAGTGTCCACAGCGGTAGAGCGGTTCGATGGCAACGCGATCGCCGACCGAGATGCCGGTGACACCCGTGCCGAGCTCGGTGACCGTGCCCGAGAACTCGTGTCCGAGCACCAGGGGCATCTCCTGGCCGGTCAGCGGATGCGGCGAGGTGGGGATGAAGATGGGGCCTGCGTAGTACTCGTGCAGGTCGGTTCCGCAGATTCCGTTGAACCCGACCTTGACCTTGACCTGCCCCGCACCGGGATTCGGCTCGGGTACGTCGGTGATCTCCACCTTGTTCGGGCCGTAATACACAGCTGCACGCATCGGTTCTCACTCCTGACTGAATTGGATGCACACAGGTTTATGTGACGACGACCACTTCCGACAGGGTTGCAGTGCGTTGCATCGAATCGGTCGCACTGCAACCTCCCGCAACCCTGACGGTGGGCTGTGATTCAGCTCATAGTGACGGCGACCCTGTCGACCCACCGAGAAGAGACCCCCATGACCGCAACCGCAGACCGACCCCTCGACGAGCCGAAAACGGCGTCAGCACAGGGCAACTGGCTCATATTCGGACTGGCCAACCTCGCCGTGGTCATGGCCGTGTCGCTGGCGACCTGGTATGTGCTCGCCGATCCCACCACCAGTCCCTGGAACTTCTATCCGCTGCCGTTCAACGCCGCGCTGTTCTGGGCCATTCTCTTCATCGTGTTCATCGGATTCGATTGTGAATTCGCCGGATTCGACTCTCTGAAACAACCGATGCGCGGGCTCGCGATCCTGACTTCGACGGCGGTGTTCGCCGTTGCCGTCACCTGGATCCTCGGCAGCGGCCTCGGGGCGTTGTACCCGGATTTCGCCGGTTCTCGCGAGGGCGGGCTCGGCTACTTCGCCGGAGCGCTGTTCGTGCTGTTCGGATTCGGCACCTGGGTCATGGTGGTCCTCAACTGGCAGCACTGGCCGTGGACCGTGCTGCGCATGAAGCAACCGCTGATCGGGCTGTGCGAGATCGCATTCGTCGCCGTCCCGACCCTCGCGTTGTACTTCGTGTTCGGACTGCCGTCGGTCTCGCTCTCGGCCACCGATCCACTGATGTCCGTGGACACCGCACTCGGCTGGTTCTACTCGATCGTCGTCTCGGTGATCCTGACCGGCCAGACCCTGGACAACTGGCCCTGGAAATTGGCCGGCGGCGGCGGACGGACCGCACTGGCGGCCACCGTCGGCAACGCTGCGCTCGGCACGGCGATCTACTTCCTGATGGTTCCGCTCGCGAAGCTACTCGTCGGTTCGGAAGCCACCGCAGAACTCGGCACGGTGATCAACCAGTTCCCGGCACAGATCGGAGTCTGCTGGGCATTCTGGATGATCTTTTGGGCGAACGGCTTCGGCAATCGCTTCCCGGCGGCGGGACGCGCAGTACTGACTTTCGCGCTGGCTATCGGCACGTTCCTGCCCTACTACTACGTTCTTGCCGAGCACGTGCTCCACGAACCCGTCGTCGCGGCCGGCATCTCCGGCAACGCACTGGGCTTCGTCGACTGGCTGGTGCTGTGGACATTGATCTACGTCGTTGGATTCCAGTCGTTGGGGTTGAAGAAGCTGTCACCGGCATGAGCCGCTGCAACGCATTGCAACTCTCGACCCGGCTATCCGAAGAGAGTGTGCTGGGTCACATACACGGCACCTCTTCATCGCAAGGAGTTTTCATGACCCAGACCATCGAGCCCGACTCGATCACCCGCACGCACACCCCGCAGGAACGGGTCGACGCCTGGTTGTCGAAGTTCGAGGACGCCCTGGTCACCCGGGACATTCCTCGTGTTGCCGGCATGTTCGCCGTCAGCAGCTTCTGGCGCGATCTCGTCACGTTCACCTGGAACCTCAAGACGGTCGAGGGCCGGGACGGCGTCGCCGACATGCTCGGTGAAAGGCTCGCCGATACCGACCCGACGGGATTTCACACCACCGAGACCCCCGACGAAGCAGACGGCGTCGTCTCGGCGTGGATCGCATTCGAGACGGCGACGAGCCGTGGCAAGGGACATCTGCGTTTGACGACGGACGCCGAGACCGGTGACGACGTGGCGTGGACGCTGCTGACGACGATGCAAGAACTCAAGGGATACGAGGAGCGGCAGGGCAAGTCCCGCATCAAGGGTGCCGTGCACGGCTCGAATGCCGACACCCAGAACTGGGCCGAGAAGAAGGAGATGGAAGAGAAGGAGCTCGGCTACAGCGTGCAGCCGTACGTCCTCGTCGTCGGCGGCGGGCAGGGCGGCATCGCTCTCGGTGCTCGGTTCCGTCAACTCGGCGTCCCGGCGATCGTCGTCGACCGTGCCGAGCGCCCCGGAGATCAGTGGCGTGGCCGATACAAGTCACTGTGCCTGCACGACCCGGTCTGGTACGACCATCTGCCCTACCTGCCGTTCCCGCCGAACTGGCCGGTGTTCGCACCGAAGGACAAGATCGGCGACTGGCTCGAGATGTACACCAAGGTCATGGAGGTTCCGTACTGGAGCAAGACGACCGCGAAGTCCGCGACCTACGACGAGACCGCGAAGGAGTGGACCGTCGTCGTCGACCGCGACGGCGAGGAAGTGATCCTGCGGCCCAAGCAGTTGGTGATGGCCACCGGGATGTCCGGCAAGAAGAACGTGCCGAACTTCCCCGGCATGGACGAATTCGAGGGCGAGCAGCACCATTCCAGCGAACACCCCGGTCCCGACGCCTATGTCGGCAAGCGTGTGGTGGTCGTCGGTTCCAACAACTCGGCGCACGACATCTGCAAGGCGCTGTACGAGACGGGTGTCGACGTCACGATGCTGCAGCGCTCGTCCACGCACATCGTCAAGTCGGACTCGTTGTGCGAGATCGCTCTCGGCGATCTGTACTCGGAGCGCGCGGTGGAGTCCGGAATGACCACGGCCAAGGCCGATCTCACGTTCGCGTCGCTGCCGTACCGGATCATGCACGAGTTCCAGATCCCGGTGTATCAGCAGATCGCAGAGCAGGACAAGGACTTCTACGATCGCCTCGAGAAGGCAGGCTTCCAGCACGACTTCGGCGACGACGGTTCCGGCCTGTTCATGAAGTACCTGCGCCGCGGCTCGGGCTACTACATCGACGTCGGCGCATCCGAGCTCGTCGCGGACGGCAAGATCAAACTCGTTGCCGGACAGGTGGAGCGGATCAGCAAGACCGGCGTCGTACTCGAGGACGGGACCGAACTACCGGCGGACCTCATCGTCTACGCCACCGGCTACGGCTCGATGAACGGCTGGGTCGCCGATCTCATCGACCAGGAGACCGCTGACAAGGTGGGCAAGTGCTGGGGCCTGGGCTCGGACACCACCAAAGACCCCGGTCCGTGGGAGGGCGAACAGCGCAATATGTGGAAGCCGACGCAGCAGGAGAACTTCTGGTTCCACGGCGGCAATCTGCATCAGTCCCGGCACTATTCGCTGTACCTGGCGCTGCAGATCAAGGCGCGCTACGAGGGCATCGACACCCCGGTCTACGGGCTGCAGGAGGTGCATCACCTTCGGTGACGGTCGTGCGCGGAAACTCGTAGTGGGCTACGAGTTTCCGCGCACATGGCTGCCTAGTCGTACACGCCGGTCCCCTGCGCCTTGGCGATCAACGCATCCTCGGAGCGCACCTGATCGAGGTTGACCACGCGGGTGGACAGCACCGTCGAGTACAGCCAATCAGTGGCCACGCGCACCCGGGCGGAGGCGGTGGGCAGGGCATAAAGGTGATAACCGCGGGCGACGAACTTCGCGACGGCTCCGGTGAGGGGCACGCCCAATGGCTTTGCCACACCGTCGAATCCGCCCAGGTCGGCGACCAGTCCCAGATCCTTGTGTCGGTACGGTCGAGCAGTGCCGACACCCAGGGACGCGGCGACGTTCTTGGCCACCGCTGTGCCCTGCCGCTGCGCGTGCTGCGCGGTGGGCGGCGTCGGCTTCGACGGGTCGGCGGCGATATCGGGCACCGCGGCCGCGTCACCGATGGCCCAGACGTCGTCCACGCCGGGGACCGTGAGGTCGGGGTTGACCACAAGCCGCCCCTTTTCGGTCGGCAGGTCGAGTTGCGCGATGAGGGGGCTCGCAGCCACGCCCGCTCCCCACACCAGGGTGCGTGTCGGTACGACGTCACCGTCGGTCAGCGTCACCGCGTTCGCCGTGGCCGATTCCACCGACACCCCGAGACGCACCTCGACGCCGCGAGCCGCGAGGACTTCCATTGCTTCCTTGCCGAGTCGCTCGCCCAGTTCCGGCAGCACCGCAGGCGCGAGGTCGATGAGCAACCACCGAATGTCCGACGGGTCGACCGTCGCCCACCGGGTAGCGATACCGCGAATCCAATTCTGCATCTGCGCAACGAATTCGGTGCCCGTATAGCCGGCTCCCACAGCGACGACGGTGAGCCGTTCCTTGCGTTCGGCGCGGCCCTCCGGCGTGTCGGGCAGTTCGTCGGCTGCATCCAACTGCTTCAACACGTGGTTGCGAATGAACACCGCTTCGCTCAGGGTCTTGAGACCGTGTGCGTGCTCGGCGACACCGGGGATGTCGAACTGCCTCGTCACCGAACCCGGGGCCAGAATCAGCTTGTCCCAGGCCAGTTCCGAATCACCGTCGGGGCCGGCGACACGAACGCGTCGATTCTCGAAGTCGACGGACGTGACGTGTCCCAGCACCAACTTGGTGCGCCGCAACGTCTGTCGTGTCGACACTGCGATGTCCCGCGGATCCAGCACGCCGGTTGCTACCTCGGGCAGCAGCGGACTGTAGAGCAGGTAGTCGTTGGGCGCGACTAGGGTGGACGAGGCGCGGTCCGGGCCCAACAGCTTCTGCATCTTGCGCAGTGCGTAGAAGCCGCCGAACCCGCCGCCGACCACCACCACCCGGGCTGGGGATGCGGGAGCCGGGGCGGTGCTGCGATTACGGAGTGGTGAGCGCATGGTCCACATTAACGCCGAGTACCGCAGCTCCGCCCCGTCAAACGTGGACCGGGCGACGAATTTCTAGACCAACCGGGCTTCCGGGGAGCCGGTCTTACCCGCATCGCGCTCGACCGAATCGCCGAGGGCTTCGTCGATCTTGGCGAGTACATCCGCGTCCAGGATGACCTCGGACGCCTTGATGTTCTCGGCGATCTGCTCGGGACGCGATGCCCCGACCAGCGCGGCGGAAATGTTGTCGTTGGCCAGAACCCAAGCAACAGCCAACTGCGCCATGGTGATTCCGAGATCGTCGGCGATCGGCTTGAGTGCCTGCACCCGGGTGAGCGTCTGATCGTCGAGGTAGCGCGCGATCATCTTGTCGCCGCCCTTGTCGTCCTTGGCGCGCGAACCGTCGGGCAGCGGTTGTCCGGGTAGGTACTTGCCGGTGAGAACGCCCTGAGCGATGGGCGACCAGACGATCTGCGAGATGCCCAGTTCCTTCGACGTCGGGATCACCTGATCCTCGATGACGCGCCACAAGGCCGAGTACTGCGGCTGGTTCGAGATGATCGAGAACCCGTTCTGCCGTGCCAGTTCCTGGCCGGCGCGGAGCTGATCTGCCGTCCACTCCGAGACGCCGATGTAGAGGGCCTTGCCCTGACGGACGACGTCGCCGAACGCGGCGATGGTCTCTTCGAGCGGGGTCTCGACGTCGTAGCGGTGGGCCTGGTAGAGATCGACGTAGTCGGTACCGAGGCGACGCAGCGAGGCATCGATGCCCTCGAAGATGTGTTTGCGTGAGAGTCCGGTGTCGTTGGGACCCTTGGGTCCGACGGGGAAGTAGACCTTGGTGAAGATCTCCAGCGATTCGCGGCGCTCGCCCTTCAATGCGTCACCGAGGACCGTTTCCGCAGCCCCGTTGGCGTAGACATCGGCGGTATCGAATGTGGTGATGCCTGCATCGAGAGCCGCACGCACGCACTGGGTCGCGATGTCGTTCTCCACCTGCGAACCATGGGTCAACCAATTGCCGTACGTGATCTCCGAAATCTTCAGTCCACTGTTTCCGAGGTATCTGTAAGCCATGTAAGAAAACGGTACTCCGGTGATCAATTCACAAGTAGCCGACGGCCGAGGAACCGGGTTCCGATACCCGCGAGGACCACCGCTAGCACTGCCGCGCCCGTCGAGAGCCACAGCTCGGCACTGGGCCACGTCGAGTGGTGGAGGGCGGATGTGAGCGGCGTGTACGCCGTCCAACCGTAGGTGACGACCATCGGCACCGTGATTGCCACCGGTACCGCGAGGCCGATGGTCAAGGGCGTGGGGGGCGAGGGAGTGTGAGTAGCCGGCGTGCACGCCACGTACAGGTAGGCCGCAGCGGCCGGGAAGATCACCAGACTTGCCGCGTAGTGCACGTTGTCCCACGGGGGGCGCTCGAACAGCGCGGTCGTACACACCACCGCCAGGGTCGCGAAGCCGACGATCGGTCGACCCCAGCGCAGCCCGAGTGCCGCGCCCACTGTCACCGCAACTGCCGTGATTGCCACGAGCCCGAGCACCCAGATACCGTCCGAAACATCGATGCCCACCCCAGAGGTGGTGGTCGAGGTGAGCAACACGGCTGTCCCGGCGAGCACAAGAATGCCTCCGCGACCCGGTAGCAGAGCGGCGGCAGTGAACAGCACCGGTACGACGAGGAGGCCGAAGTACCAGCTTCCACCGAAGCCGTCTTCAGCTCGAAACAGCATCTGCACGAACAACATATTGAGCAGCAAGCCACCGATCGAGATCAGTAGTATCGCCCCGACCGTGCGGATGCTCCGTTCCGGTGGCGCATGGTCGTCGCTGCGGTCGACACGAGCTGCCGAGGCCACTGCAATTACGACCAGTACGCACAGCACAGGAACGACCACCGGCGGGCCGATATCGGATTCGGTGAGGTAGTCGGCGTAGCGCCGCGGGATACTCGGATGCTGCAAGGCCTCGACCGCGCCTACACTGAGTAGTCCGACGAGGAACGACCCGATCAACAACGCTTGTCGAACTCGTACACCGTTCGCCCGTACTGCAGTGCATCCCAACAGAACTCCGCCTGCCACCACCTCGGCGAGGTCGGAGGGCATCATCAGTGCCGTCACCCCGGCGACTACGGCCGCGGCGATGGACAGACCGGCGAGAATACTGCGCCGACGGACGAGCATAGCCAGACCCGACGCCAGAATCACTGCTACGGCGACTCCCCCTCCGCCGCTGGAGAACACCACACCCCCGACGCTGGTGTCGCCGAAGATATCGACCCCGTCGGATTGCGAGAGCAAACCGGCCAGGAGTCCGGAAAGAACGATCGCGAGCGCTGACATCCCCGAATTATGCACGGCCACCACGGTAGGCGCGGGAT
Source organism: Rhodococcus sp. 3258 (assembly GCF_031456475.1). Taxonomy (NCBI): domain Bacteria; kingdom Bacillati; phylum Actinomycetota; class Actinomycetes; order Mycobacteriales; family Nocardiaceae; genus Rhodococcus; species Rhodococcus sp. 3258. The sequence continues at coordinate 276,381 of NZ_JAVDUT010000005.1, read as the reverse complement.
GCCGCAACAATTTTCTCCAAAGTCTTTGCAAAAGAACGCAATTCGTCCTCACCCACCGCGGCGCCCACCGCGTCCGACCACGCGTGTTGAGCATCTCGCAGAGCGGCTACGGTCTCGCGTCCCTTCGGGGTGGGCTCGAGGAGCTTCGCTCGCTTGTGGTTCGGATTCTCGATGTAGACGGCCCAGCCCTTGTCCACCAACAGGTTTGCGGTTCGTTGCACACTTTGCCGCGCCAAACCCAGACCGACGCGTCGCGCTATATCGGCCACCGAGAGCGGCTCGTCGAGAGTGGCCCCGAGAACCTGCCACCAGGCCGGCGTCAATCCTGTCGGTTCGGTGATGTCCTGTGCGGCAGCGAGGAATTCGCCGTTGAGCTCGAAGACCGGCAGGACCACCTCGGTGAGCGCGTCCCCCTCCGGCGTTCGTCCGCTCATGCGCCCGTCAGCTGGTCGTAGAATCTGCGCTCCCCCGTTGTGTAGAGCCCGTACCAAGCGTCGATGATGGGCTGCGGGAACACGTCCAGGCGCTCGAACACCAGCTTGGCGAACTCGATCGGTGCGGTCGCTCCCGCGGTGATGACGGTGCCGTCGGACACTGCCTTCTCCTCACGGTAATGCTCCGCTCCGCGGTATTCCGCAGCCTGAGTGAGGAATTCGGCGGCATTCGAGGTATGTGGCCGGCCGTCGAGCAGGCCGGTCCGAGCAAGCCCGTAGGTTGCCCCGCAGATTGCTGCGACCGGGGTGCCCGCTGCCACGAGTTCGGCGGCCAACTCCAAAGCTGCATCTTTAGCGGATTCCCACGTGCCGGCACCGGGCAGAATCAGCGCGTCGACGGACGGAAGATCGGCCAACGCGACGTCGGGGGTAATCCTCAGGCCGCCCATCGTCGTCACCGCCTCCCCCGACTCCGATGCGACGAGCAACCGGTTGGCGTCGGGATTCTGCTCGCGGGCCATCGCGAGCCCGGCGATGAGGTAGCCGTACTCCCAATCAGCCATGGTGTCGGTGGCATACAGCGCAACGGTGATCATGGAACGGTCCTCACGTCGATTGACAGTATGCTGTCAATCATTCGCTTTTGACAACAGGCTGTCAATCCCGGGGATCACTCGCGTTGCTTTTTCACGAGGTCCCACCTCGCGCAAGTAGATCCGGCAAGCAGCGTGATAGCGCTGATCGAACGCGTCGCCGGCCGCTTGTGCACCACCCAGCGCATCGGCGTCACGCGCAATTCCGCGCAACCTCGCGACATCGAAGGGCGTGTCGACGAAGATCGAGTAATCCCAATAGTCCGGTAGCGGTGGCCGATGCAAGAACGTTCCATCGACGACGAGAATTGCATCCGAGGGAACGTACTCAGGGGCGTCCTCGACCAATTCGTCAGACGCCAGATCGATCACTCGACGCCGAATACACCCACTCCCGTTCGGCCCAAGAGGATCCAACACATGGGAAATCAGCGCCCCGAAGTCGTATGCGTCTTCGTAGTAGCCCGCAGCAGATGCTCGACCCTGCCGATACCGATGGGCTCGCCGGTGATGAAAGCCGTCCATGGTGACATGCAAGGCAGATCGACCCTGCGCCACAACGGCTTCGGCCAGCCACCGAGCACACGTCGACTTTCCCGATGCCGTCACCCCATCGACCGCCACACGCACCGGATGACCCGGGTCGAGAGACACAAGATCGGACACCACATCGTCACCCAAGCTCATGAGTCGAGCGTAGGGCACCGAATCATCCTTTATAAACCAATTGGTTGACTACACAGCTCGAGGGGCATATCTTGGCTGTATTCGAGGAGGTGGGTGACCATGGACGACCGGATCGAGCAGCTCAATCGAACCTTTGCAGCGTTGGCGGACCCCACCCGGCGTGACATGGTTGCTCGGCTTGCGGGTGCCGACGCCAACGTCAGCGAACTCGCCGAGCCGTACGACATGAGTCTGCAGGCAGTCTCCAAGCACGTGAAGGTGCTCGAGGACGCCGGGCTGGTGACGCGCAGCAAAGACGCCCAGCGCAGACCGGTGCACTTGGATGCGGAGGTGTTCGGCCTTATGGCGAAGTGGATCGAGCGTTATCGCCAGGAGGCCGAGCAGCGCTACCGCCGACTCGACGACCTGCTGGATCACGTTGTAACACAAGACGACTCTCAGAAGGACGTGTCATGACCGAGCACGAAACCGAGATAGTAGCGGACGACAAAGTACCCACAATCGAAATCATCCGGCAGTTCGACGCGTCGCCGGAGCAGGTGTTCCGCGCGCATGTCGACCCCGATCTGTATCGGCAGTGGGTAGGCCCACGGTCGGTGACGACGCGAATCATCGCGTGGGACGCGCGAACCGGCGGTGCATGGTCGTTCGCGAACGACCGCGACGGCGAAGAGATCGCGTCGTTCTTCGGCAGCTTCCACGAGGTTCGCGCGAACGAGCGGATCGTGTGGACCTTCACCTACGAAGGCGATCCGGATTCGGTCGCCCTCGAGACAATGGCTTTCGAGGCCCGCGACGACGGCGGCACGCGATTGAGGGTGCTGAGCGTGCTGTCCGACTTCGCAACCCGAGACGGGATGCTCTCCAGCGGAATGGATGTCGGAGTCAGGGAGGGCTACGAGAAACTCGATGCACTGTTGACGGGACCCGCTGCACAGCATGCACGGGACGCCGCCGCGTTCACGGCGTTGGTCGAATCCGTTTCCGGGGACGCGTGGTCTCGGCCCAGTCCGGTACCGGAGTGGAACGCGCTGGGTGTCGTCGAACACATCGTCGGTTGGTCACGTGGTTTCCTCGGCGGTGTCGAGGGTGTCGAGCTCACCGAACTCGACGTGACGCGCGACCCCGCCGCCGCGTGGGCGCGACACGCCGCGGACATCCAAGCCATCCTCGACGCCCCCGCGGGCCGCATCCTGAGCAATCCGCACATCGGCGACATGCCGGTCGAAGACGCGATCGACCGGTTCTATACCGCTGATGTGTGGATGCACACCTGGGACTTGGCCAAAGCCCTGGGACGCGAACCCGATCTCGGCGAAAAGCGTTGCGCCGCAGCGCTGATCGCCATGAAACCGATGGACCGCGTGCTCCGCGCGAGCGGGCAGTTCGGCCCCGCCGTCGACGTCGACGACAACGCGTCCGCCCAGGACAGGTTGATGGCCTTCATCGGACGCGACCCGTCCTGGTCACCCGAGAGTTAGGTACCCACAGCCTCGAGCTGCGGACGAATCTTGTTCAGCGAGAACTCGACCGACGCTTTCGATGGTGTATTGAATCCCACCACCGTCGCGTAGTCGACGACGGCAACTCCGCCGCCGGTCGCCGCGGGCAGGCTGGTGAACCCCGGAAGTTGTTCGAGGTCTTCGCGCGTGCCGCCGTTGGGGAGAATGACCACGAGGTCTGCGGTGAGAACGTCCAGCCGTTCGGGGCTCAGCACGATCCGGCCGTGAGAGATGTCGGGCGAGTTCACCAAATCCTGCGGGACGTCGAGTCCGATGCTGTCGAAGACCTTCGCGGCACCGTCCTCCGGGTCGGCGACGACCGCAAGCTGCTGACTGTCGAAAACGAACTGCGACAACACAGCCGACTTACCGTCGAGCGCCGGGTACTGCTGACGGATGCCATCGGTGACGGCATGCCCCTCGTCGATGATGCTCTGTGCATCGTCCTCGCGATCGAGCACCCGCCCGAGCGTCTCGATCTGCGATTCCCACGTCTCGACCTTCTCCGCCTTCGGAAATATCGTGGGCGCGACGTCGGACAAGCTCTTGTACGGCTCTATCGACGGTATCCCCGACAGCAGGATCAGGTCGGGCTGTAGCGCCGCGATCTGCTCGGTCGGCACCGAAGCCCCCATCTGATCGACGGCGGCCGAGTCGAGCATCTGGGCATCCGTATCCACTGCGGACTGCCAGGGGTAGAGCCCGCGTTCGTCGCCGTTCGATCCGGCGGAGACATACCCGACGGGTTGCACGTCGAATTCGAGCAGCGCGTCCACCCACTGCTGCCCGAATGCGACGATGCGCTGTGGCGTTCCCGTGATCTGCGTGGGTCCGGCGAGTGTGTCGACGGTGACGCTGCGGGTGTCGGAGCCGGCGTCGTCAGCGGTGTTACTGCTGCACGATGCCAGCGTCAGGGCCGTGGCGACGGCAAAGGCGCACCCCAGGAAGGTCCTTGTCATCGGCCGAAATTAGCACAGCCTTGCCTTCCTGAGGTGAGCTACGTTCACATGTACTTGCGCAGCTCCATCTTCGCGATGGACATCTTGTGCACCTCGTCGGGACCGTCGGCGAGCCGCAGCGTCCGCACGTGTGCGTACATCATGGCGAGCGGGAAGTCGTTGCTGACTCCGCCGCCGCCGTGCACCTGAATGGCGCGGTCGATGATCTTCAGCGCCATCTCGGGCGCAGCGACCTTGATCGCGGCGATCTCGGTGCGTGCTTCCTTGTTTCCGACGGTGTCCATCAGGTAGGCGGCCTTGAACGTCAGCAGCCGCGTCTTCTCGATCTCGATGCGCGCCTCGGCGATCCAGTCCTGGATGTTCGCACGCATGGCGACCGGCTTGCCGAAGGTCACCCGTGAAACCGCACGGCGACAGAGCAATTCGAGCGCTCGCTCCGCAACACCGATGGTCCGCATCGCGTGGTGGATGCGGCCGGGCCCCAGTCGAGCCTGACTGATCGCAAACCCCTCACCCGGCCCCTTCAGCACGTCCTTCGCCGGCACCCGCACGTCCTCGAAGAGCACCTCGGCGTGCCCTTCGCGGTCGACGTAGCCGAAGACGGGCAGGTTGCGCAGCACGGTGACGCCGGGCGCATCGATGGGCACGACGAGCATCGACTGCTGCCGGTGCGTTGCTGCCTCGGGATCGGTCTTGCCCATGACGATCAGGACCTTGCAGTTCTTGTGCATCGCGTTCGACGTCCACCATTTGCGCCCGTTCAGGATGAAGTCGTCGCCGTCGCGGTCCATCTTCATTGCGATGTTGGTGGCATCGGAACTGGCGACGTCGGGCTCGGTCATCGCGAAGGCCGAACGAATCTTACCGTCCAGCAACGGCTTCAGGTACTTCTCTTTGTGCTCGTCGGTACCGAAGAGGGTGAACACCTCCATGTTGCCGGTATCGGGTGCGTTGCAGTTGCATGCCTCGGGGGCGAGCAGGCTGCGGCCCATGATCTCGGCCAGCGGAGCGTATTCGAGGTTGGTCAGGCCGGGGCCCCACTCGGGGTGCGGGTGGAACAGATTCCACAGTCCACGCGAGCGCGCTTCCTTCTTCAGGTCCTCGAGAACCGGGGGATGGAAGTGCGGGTCCCCGGCTTCGAGCATCTGTTGCTCGTACACCGCCTCCGCCGGATAGACGTGAGAGTCCATGAACTCCAACAGATCCGACTCGTACTTCTTTGCGCGGTCGCTGGTCTCGAAAAATGCCACGTTCAGTTCCCCTGTTGGTTGTCGAGCAAGCTGTCCTGGTAGCGGCGCATGCCGCGCAACCACCGGTCGTAATCGGCACCTTTGTTGCGGTACATGTCCAGTACGTTCTCGTGGGGCAGGATCAGGAACTGCTCCCGGTCCATCGCGTCGAGCACCACGTCGGCGACGTCGAGCGGCTCGAGCACAGCGCCCGCGCTCAGTACGGCGGCAGTTGCGGCCGCTCCCAAGGCATCTCCCGATTCGCGGCCTTCGTAGAGCAGCTTGGTATTGACGCCCATCGGGCACAGGCAGCTGACGCGAATGCCCCGATTGCCGTAGGTGACATTGAGCCACTCGGCGAACCCCACCGCGGCATGCTTGGTCGTCGCGTATGTCGCGGAACCGATCTGGGTGAGCAAACCGGCTGCCGAGGCCGTACTGACGAAATAGCCCTCACCACGTTCGAGCCAACCCGGCACCAACAGCTGCGCAGCGCGGATGTGCGCGCGCACGTTGACGTCGAACGACAGATCCCAGTCCTGTTCGCTGGCGTCGAGCCCGGGGGCACCGCTGATGCCGGCGTTTGCGAAATACAGATCGACCGGACCGAACGACTCTTCGGCGACCGCGATCAGCCGCTCGATATCCCCTATGTCCGACGCGTCGGCCGCGGCAGCGACGGCTGTGCCCGGCCGGTCTCGCTCGATGGCGTCGACCACGGATCGGGCCGTGGACTCGTCGACATCGGAGACGACGACGCGGGCTCCGTGTTCGGTGAGTCTGGCGGCGATGGCTCCGCCGATTCCGCCACCACCTCCGGTGACGATGGCGACCTTGCCTGCAACCTTCATTCCCCAGGTATAGTTGAAGTCAGATTCAAGTTCAACCCTGGTTGAATGAACTGCCAGCTCAGCGCCGGTGTGTCATGCCCTCGGCCGCGTCGGATCGGCGATCCAACCCGACCACGAGCCGGGATACAACGCGGCATCGATACCTGCCAACTCCAGTGCGAGAATCTGATGCGCCGCGGTCACGCCCGAGCCGCAGTAGACGGCGACGTCCTTTCCCTTCGGTACGAGTCCACCGAATGCGCCATCGAGTACCTCCGGGGGCAGGAAGCGCCCGGCGGAATCGACATTGTCGGTCGTCGGCCTGTTGACCGCCCCGGGGATGTGGCCGGCCACAGGATCGACTGGCTCGACCTCGCCGCGGAATCGCTCGGGTGCGCGGGCGTCGAGCAGGACGTTCTCGCGTGCGAAGTCGAGCACGTCCCCGACTTCGAGGACCCGGGCCAGCGGCGGCCGCGCCGTGAACGATCCGGCCGCCACGATCGAGGGCTCGGTGCCGACGGAATATCCCTCGTCCACCCATCGCGCGAACCCGCCGTCGAGGACGCGCACATCACGGTGGCCGAAGTAGCGGAGCAACCACCAGGCCCGCGCAGCCGCAGTTGCCGGGCCCGCGTCGTAGACCACCACCGCGGAATCGTCGCCGACTCCGGCTCCTCGCATCGCCGCAACGAACGTATCCGCGTCGGGCAGCGGATGGCGACCACGATCGTCTGGCGGTGCCGCCAGTTCCGTACCGAGGTCGACGAATTGTGCGGTCGGGATGTGCCCCGCCTCGTAACCTGCTCTGTCGCTACCGTTTTGGAGGGTCCACCGAATGTCCAGGACCACTGGGCCGCGACCCATCTCGAACAGATCGTGTAATTCGGAAGCTGATATCAGCGGCGACTGGCTCATAGTGTTTCGACGCTACAGTCCGGGAGGGGGAATAGCTCGGAGTCCGACCAGGTTGTGCGCAGGCGTGACCGAAACTGCAACGACAACACCGCACCTGTCCACCGCCGGGCTCTTCGAGCCGTTCGAGGTCAAGTCGCTGAAGCTGCGTAACCGCTTCGCCATGGCCCCGATGACGAGGGCGTTCTCGCCCGACGGCATCCCCGGCCCGGACGTGGCGGAGTATTACCGCAAACGTGCAGCAGGCGGCACCGGCCTCATCATCACCGAGGGCACCTACATCCCCGACCCCGCCGCAGGACCGCACACCCGCGTACCGAGGATCTACGGCGACACCAGCCTCGAAGGATGGAAGGGCGTCGTCGATGCGGTCCACGCCGAGGGCAGCGCGATCATCCCGCAGCTGTGGCACCTGGGGGTCGAGCGCGGCACCGAGCCACGCCTGTTCCCCGACGTCACCACCGTCAGCCCGTCCGGCATCGCTCTCGACGGCTCCTCGGTCGGTCGCGCCTTCACCGACGCCGATCTCGACGAACTGACCTCGCACTGGGTTCAGGCTGCCGTCAACGCGAAGAACACCGGCTTCGACGGCCTGGAACTGCACGGTGCTCACGGTTATCTCCTCGACGAATTCCTCTGGGCAACAACCAATGTGCGCGACGACGAGTTCGGCGGATCTCTCGAGGCCCGGACCCGCTTCCCCGCACAGGTGGTCGCTGCGATCCGTGCCGCGGTGGGCGACGACTTCGCGATCGTCTACCGCTTCTCGCAGTGGAAGAGCAACCACTTCGACGCTCGACTCGCAGAGAACCCGGCCGAACTCGATCGCGTCCTCACGCCACTGGTCGACGCAGGCGTGGACGTACTGCATGCTTCGACTCGTCGGCACTGGGATCCGGCATTCCCCGAACTGGACGGAGTGGACGGCAAGCTCGGTCTGGCCGGCTGGACGCGCAAGCTCACCGGCGTTCCGACCATCACCGTCGGCTCCGTGGGCCTCGATTCGGTGTTCACCTCGGCATGGTCGGAGGACGCGGCCTCCGGTGTGACGGGACTGGACGCGTTGGCCGGTCAGTTCCAGGACGGCGAGTTCGACCTGGTGGCCGTCGGACGGGCGCTGCTCTCCGATCCGGAGTGGGTGAACAAGGTCGGCGACGGCCGCGTCGACGAGCGCATCGAATTCACGCGCGACCACATTCGGAACCTGGTCTGACACCCCCAGCCCTGGTCGCCCTCGGGTCCTAGCGCCCGAGGGCGACTCTCACCTCCTGTACGACGAGCCCACGATCGGTCGGTCGTGGGCTCGCGTGTTGCGCCCGAGCAGGAGACGGCACACCCCGCGCCGGCCAGCAGAATGTTCGCGACGAGGGCGATCGCCCTGCGCCCGCTGCGGCGCGCGACAATCAGTCGCCCGCTGCCCGAGCACGGTGCCGTCGGGCCTTCATCTTGTTGCCACACGTGGCCATCGAACACCACCGCGCGGTGCCCGCACGGGAGCGATCCAGGAGAAACAGGCGGCACTCGTCATTCGCACACGGACGCAGTGCGCCGGGAATAGTCTCACGAATCTCCGCCCAGGCCAGCACTATTCGCGCAGCCAGTCGGCGATCCTCGGCCACCTGCAGATTCCAGTCCAGCGCGTCATCGGTCAGCACCGGCACCCGCGAGAGGCCATCCAAGTACGTTCTCAGCGATGACGGTGACGCCTCACCCCGCACCACCCGCTGAAGGTCGTCACGCAGAGCGCGACACACCCGAAGCTCCTTGGCGCTTCCGGTCCCGCCGCGTGCACTCAGCCAGTCTCGGCCGTCGGCGTCGCCCGCCAGGAGATCGATCGGCTGATCATCCACGACCGGTGTGGTGTTGAGCAGGTCGATCAGCAGTGCCTCATCGATCGCCCGTGCTTCCGCGGTGTCCATGTAACCATCATAGACCGCTTGACAGGTTACGGCCAGTGTGGTTCCGTCATGGGAGTAACCACATCAACTACCCATAGGGGTTATTCATGGTCGCCGTTCATCACCACACCACCACCGTCGACGGACTCGAAGTCTTCTACCGCGAGGCCGGCAATCCCGCCGATCCCACCATCGTGCTGCTGCACGGAACGCCCTCGAGCTCTTTCATGTTCCGCCACCTCATCCCGTTGTTGGGCAAACATTTTCACGTGATCGCACCCGACCTCATCGGCTTCGGATACTCGTCAGCTCCATCCGTCGACAACTTCGACTACACCTTCGACACGCTCACCGCGGTGACCGATCACCTCCTCGAGCAGCTGGGTCTCGACCGGTACGCGATCTACACCCAGGACTACGGCGCACCCGTCGGATGGCGTCTCGCCCTCAGCCATCCCGATCGCATCACCGCCATCGTCACTCAGAACGGAAATGCCTACGAGGAAGGGTTCGTCGACTCGTTCTGGGCTCCTCTATGGACCTACGCGAATAACCGCACACCGGAAACCGCGGCTCCGCTGCGCGAAGCACTCGAACTGGACGCGGTCCGATGGCAGTACGTCCACGGCGTCTCCGATTCGACGCTCCTGAGTCCCGACGCTTGGATCCACGACCACACGCTACTCACCCGCTCCGGCATCGACGAGATCCAACTGCGGCTGTTCGCCGACTATCCGACCAACGTCCGCCTGTATCCGGCGGTGCAGCGCTACTTTCGCGATTGTCGTCCCCCACTCCTTGCTGTCTGGGGCAAGAACGACGAGATCTTCGGACCCGACGGCGCGCGCGCGTTCCTGCGCGATCTTCCCGACGCGGAAATTCATCTACTGGACGGGGGCCACTTCCTCCTCGAAAGCCACCTCGACGACGTCGCCACCCTGATCACCACCTTCCTGCACCGATCTTCCGGGGCGCGACACGCAGCCTGATAGAGAACTTGTTCTCGATTCCGCACCAGCTATTCCCAATAGCCATGTATGCCAACAGCCTCCGAGAAAGGCCAGACGTCATGCGAGCAGATGACGACCACATGCCGAGCCAGTGGCATCCAGGGGAGGAGACGATGCACCGTCTTCTGCAGGTGCCGTACGAGGACAACCCCACTGTCCCAGGGCTGCCCGCCGCATACGGACCCTGGATGAGCCGGAGCCCACTCGTGGCGCTGGGGACGATCGGCGTCGACGGCCGTGTGTGGACAACGCTGCTCGGAGGCGCTCCGGGAACAGCAACCGTGGCCGCGGACAGTGTTCTCCGAGTGAGGTTTCGGACTCGGCTCGAACCTCGCCCCGCAGATCCAGGCGCTCACTGGACGGGTACCGACCCAGTGCTCGAGGGTCTCGTGGGCGACGAAGCCACGAACGGACGAGGAAGGCTGGTCTCGGGCCTCGTCATCGATCTCGAGCACAGGGGCCGGGTCAAGATCGCAGGACGGCTGCACGACGGGATAGTGATGGAAAGGCGAACGAACACAACGCCTTCGAAGACCAGCGAACCTATCGACGTACAGGTGAATGTCGCAGTCGACGAAACCCTCGGAAACTGCCCCAAATATCTCAACAAGCGGGCGATAACACCCTACGCATCATCTCCGCAGTTGATCACCGATACACTCCCGCTACCAGCCGACGCCCGCGCCCTTATCGGCAGATCCGACACGTTCCTCATCTCCAGCCGACACGGCGCCCACAGCATGGACACCAACATCCGCGGTGGGGCGCCGGGATTCGTCCGGATATTCAGTAACTCCGACACGGAGGGCGTGACCCTGGTGTACCCGGAGTACTCGGGGAACCGCCTCTACCAGACCTTGGGAAACATCACTTCCGACCGGGCAGTGGGACTCACCTTCCCCGATTTCGACACCGGCGACATCCTCTACCTGACGGGACGCGCAGAGGTACTGATCGGAGATGCCGCTGAAAGCGTTCTGCCACATAGCAGTATGGCTGTACGGATCGATATCGAGGCAGTGCGCTTCGTAAGAGAGGGCCTTGCATTCCGAGGCACGCTGCTCGACCCGTCGCCGTACAACCCGCCGGTTCGCAGATTGGCCCGCGAGGTCGGAGATTCGGGCCGGCGGCCCAGATCAGCGGACAGAATGCTTGCCTCGCTGATCCACAAGCTGCCGATCACACCGACGATATCGCGCTACACATTCCGGCTTTCTCCGGGCGAGTCGTCGACGCCGGTGCGATGGCGTGCAGGGCAACACGTCACCCTCGACTTCTCGGATCGACTCGATCGTGGCTGGTCGCACATGCGCGATCATGACCCGAGCTCCCTCAACGACGACTTCATCAGAACGTTCACGGTGTCCAGCGAACCGAACACTTCGGACAGCAATGTATTCGAGATAACCGTTCGGGAGCACGGACCGGTCAGCCGCCTGCTGTCGCGGTGGACTCCAGGGTCGGACCTGGCCGTCCCTGTCATGGGCTTCGGCGGCGAGGACGACACCAGATACGCCGATACGCAGCCCGATACCGACGACGTAGTGGTCGTGGCATCGGGGATCGGGATCACGCCATTCATGGCGCAGGCGCATGCTGCCCACGAATCCGGACTCGCGCTGACCCTGCTGTGGAGCATCCGCGCAGAGGACCTGGCTCTCGCCGTCGACGTCATCGAGCAGGTCGGCCACTTGGGGATGGCGATCACGGTGTTCATCACCGGGCAGTTGGACACCGACGGGCATGCCAAGGCACGCACTCTCGAACAGCTCCGAGCCCGGACATACATACGACGAATGACCGCGGCCGACGTCAAAGCCGTAGGCCGCGTGGGGCGACGACAGTTCTACGTGTGCGCGGATCGGCCTCTGCACCAAGCAGTTCTGAAGTGGGTGGCCGGTGAAGACGTCAGGTTCGAGGCGTTCGACTACTGAACGCTGCACCTAAGAACGCGGCCTCTAGAAGGGCGGTGCTGTCGTGTCGTCTGTCTCGGGCTGTTCGTTGTCCGGTGGGTCGGGGTAGGCGATGATGCCAGATCGTTTGGGCTTGGTGGGTATGTACGGCCGGAGGTCGTTGCCGATGATGGGTACGGCTGTTCCGTTGGCGGGCAGGGTGATTCGGGCGGTCCTCGAGGTGGAGGTCCACAGAACCGCGCCACCGGGGAGCATAACGGCGGTCCAGTAGCCTGCGGTTTTGACGCTGTGGTGGTATTCGCAGAGGCATTGGAGGTTGTTGACTGTCGTCCAGCCGCCGCCGAGTGGATTGGCGTGATCGAAGGCGATGATGTGGTCGAGTTGGCAGCGTTCGGCAGGTCGGTGGCAGCCAGGAAAGCGGCAATGGCGATCGCGTAGCCGGACGGCGGCGGTGGTGAGGGCGTCAGGTCGGTAGATCAGCGCTCGGTCGGTCAGGGGGTCACGTGCTACGGATTTCCCGAGAGTGGGGTCGGCGGCGATGGCGGCTTCGAGTGCTGCGGCAAGGGATGCATTGCCGAGGTAGATGCCGGAGGAAGGCCGCTGTGCGGTACAGCCTGCGGGGCGGATCGTCGGGTTGTCGGGGCGGACCGCCGAGGATAGGTCGAGGGCAGAGCTGTGCCGTGTGCCCCTGCCGACGGGTGTGTGAGTACAGAACAGGGCTGCAACGGACGCCAAGGCATTCCGACGTCGTTGCCGGTGCTGGGTCTCGTCGTATTCGGTCGGCTCAGGCGGTGTCGGGTCTGGCGTCGAATGCGATTCTGCAGCAACCGAACCCGAACCCTGAACGGGCCCTGCGCCGGGATGCGGTCCTGGGTCCGGTAGCGACGGTGGCGGTACTGGAGGTGGCGGTATCGACGGTAGTGGCGCTGCTGTGTTCGTTGCGCTGCCAGTGCCAGTGCCAGGGCCAGTATCCGTCCGCGTTACTCGCGTATCCGGTTTCGCTGCATTCGGTTCCGCGTTGGTTTGTGTCGCGTCAGGCTCTGGCGCGTCAGGCTCTGTTGCGTCGCGCTCTGCCGGCTCGGGCTCTGCCGCACTCGGCTCGGCTGTCGTTTCTGCCGAGCGTTGTTCCCATTCCCCGGTTTCCGGGTTCTGCACTGCCAGTCCGAGTTTCTCTGCCAACGTCACCGCCTCGGTGAGCAGGACCTGCCAGTGACTGTTGCGCGCCAACTCCCGCGCGAGGTCGGGATCGATGGATCCGTGCCCGGCCAGGTACGCAGGATTCGCCAACAGTCCGATCAGCGTTGCGATGTCGACGGTGACCATCGTCAACGGCACCCGACGATCCGGCAGCTCTGCATCTTTCTTCGGGCAGTCCGCTCGTTGACACAGGCATACCAGCCGGGGTTCTCCGTGCATCCGCGCCATGAAGGCGTCACACAGCCGATCCTGTTTGCCGCGTGGGTCTTTCGGGCAGAGCGTGTCGGCCATTTCCTCCAGGAGCTGCCATGCGGCCGCGGCTTCGGGGGCGGTCAATTCTGCTCGGATCCGCGCCAACTCCCCAGCCGGGGCGTAAGAAACATTGCGGAACCTCTTCGCGAACTCCCGCAACGCTGCCGCTTCCTCCGGTGCCACCCGCAGCAGAATGTCCCAGATCTCCTTCTCCAGCGGCCCCGGTGACGACCGGCGGGCTGTTTCGACGATCTCGTCCTCGACCGACTTCACGATGTCGTCGGAGAGGTTGTCGAGGATCCGGCACACCACCCTCACTCGCGGAAGGTCGATCTCCCCAGCCTCGAATACATTCTTCACCAGCGGCAGTCGAGTGTGCAGGGCGACCCCGACCGAGACATACGCCTCGGCGACCGTCGCCGAACACCCCAACGCCACCGCCATCTCGGTGCGCCCATACCGGCTGTAGTGCTTGTGCTTGGTGTCGAGAGTGATCCAGCTCCGATGGACGGAGTAGCACGCGGAAATCTTGCGAGCCGCCAGCCGATTCTCTTCCCGCGCAGCAGCGGTCAACGCATCCAACGACACCGTCGGTATCGCCATCTCTTCACCCCCCAGTGAATCGAAACAAGAACGCATGTTCGAACTGGAAGAAGAGTATCCCGACCCACCGACAAGAACGCCGGACCCGTCGAACCCCAGGTCGTCGGACCGACGCGGCGATGATCGCGTACCCGAGCCACATCCCCCGAATACTCGACAACGCCTATCCTCGGTACGTGCCCACCCTCTGCACTTCATCGACGAGTACCACGTGACCGGTTCGGCAGTGGCGTGGCTGGAGAAGTTCCAGATCCCGCTGTACCTACTGGCGTTGGCCGTCGGAGTTGTTGTCGGGTTGGCGGCACCGGCATCGGCTCCCGCATTCGAGATCGCCATCAATCCGGCGCTGATCGTCTTGCTCTACGCAACGTTCCTCGCAGTTCCGTTCTCCGCCATCGGCGATTCGCTACGCGACCGGAATTTCTTGCTGAGCGTCGTGGTGCTCAATTTCGTACTCGTCCCGATCGTCGTGTTCGCACTGACCCGGTTCGTTGCGAGTAACGAAGCGGTGCTCGTCGGGATACTTCTCGTGCTGTTGGCTCCGTGCATCGACTACGTCATCGTCTTCAGCGGATTGGCCGGGGCGGCATCGGAACGACTTCTCGCCGCTGCTCCATTACTGATGCTGCTGCAGATCGCGTTCTTGCCGCTCTACCTCTGGTTGTTTGTCGGATCCGAGGTAATGGAGATCGTCGACGTCGCACCGTTCGTCGAGGCGTTCGTCCTACTGATCGCGCTGCCACTGACATTGGCTGCGGCAACGCAGTGGTTGGCACGACGCACACGCCTCGGCACTCACATCATGGACGCCATGGCCGCGGCAATGGTGCCGATCATGATGGCAACCCTCGCAGTCGTCGTCGCATCTCAAGCCGACGCAGTCCGCAGCGAGGCATCTCAGCTGATCGCAGCAGTGCCGATCTTCGTGGCGTTTCTGGTCGTCATGGCCGTCGTGGGACTCGCGACGGCTCGGGTCACCCGCCAGGACGTGCCCGCGACCCGGGCTTTGATCTTCTCCGGGGCGACCCGGAACTCGCTGGTGGTGCTGCCTCTCGCGCTCGCGCTGCCGCCGGCTCTTTCCCTCGCCGCAGTCGTTGTGGTGACGCAGACGTTGGTGGAGCTGATCGGCATGATCGCGTACGTCAGAATTGTTCCTCGCCTCGCACGGGCGACTTAAACTCCGTACATGACCGAACCCACGCCATCCGACCTGACCGCGCTACGTGCACGGGCTGCGGGCGGTGACCAGGACGCGATCGACGAATTGGTGGAGCAGGGCACCGTCGACGATCTGCGTTCACTTGCCGCAGCCGGCAACAGCGACGCCGTCGACATGCTCGTCGAAAGCGCCGGAGAGCGCGAGGACCGCGACGAACTGCAGCGGCTGGCAGCCGGCGGAAGCCAGGATGCCGCAGACATTCTCGAAGAACTGGACGGCTAGATCGGATCAGGACGGGTGCCCACCTGCAGGGTGAGCCGATGCGCCGCGTCGAGCAGCATCTTTCCCAACTCCCGACGTCTGTCCTCTCGAAACCTCGTTTCCACACCGGTCAGACTCAACGCCCATGCTGGCCTGCGGCCGCGGTCGAACACCGCCGCGCCCAGTCCCCAGCTGCCTTCCACGAGCAACGCCGGGTTGACGGCGTAGCCCGAGGACCGCGTCTGCTCGATCCGGTGGCGAATCGCCGACTCCGAATGATCGGCTCCCCACTCGGGCACCAGATCGACTCCGTCGAGGTAGTCGTCGACCTCGCGGTCCGGGAGATGAGCGAGAACGGCCAAGCCTGCGGAGGCCACACCCAGCGGTAATCGGATGCCCTCGTACAGCACATGCGACCGTAGCGGGAAGCTGCCCTCCACCCGAAGCAGACACACCGTCTCGCCACCTCGACGCGCGGACAGGAACGCGCTCTCGCCGCTCCGCATTGCCAAGTCCTGCACGATATCTCGGGCCTGATCGGTGACGTCGTAGCGCAACGCGGCCATGGAGCCGAGGAGATAGATTTCCGGTCCCAGTGCCCACCGTCCGGTTCCCGTATCGCGGTCGACGAATCCCTCGTCGGCCAATTCCGTCAACAGCCGATGCGCCGTCGGCCGCGCAACGCCAGCAGACCTCGCCAACTCGGTGGTCGAGGTACCGGCCGCCTCCGCCGCACTGGCGGCACGCAGCAGAGCACACACTTTGGCGATGACGCCTGCGTTGGCATCGAGCACAGTCACCGCACCACTGTACGTCCACTGAGTGAACGCCGACGCACTTCATGTTCGACAATCGAGCAGAATTTCCCAACACCTCCGCAATGCCCGCAGGTCGAGTTCACTGGACCCATCGTTTGCTCAACGAACACATCAGGAGTTCACGTGACAGGAAAGACCTACGACTCCGCAGCCGACGCGGTGGCGGACATCGGTAGAGGAGCGACCATCGCGGTCGGCGGCTTCGGCCTGTGCGGCATCCCCGATGCCCTCATCGAGGCCATCGCCGACACCGACGCGGACGAATTGGAGGTGTTCTCCAACAACTGCGGCGTCGACGGCTACGGATTGGGAATTCTGTTGGCAGCCGGACGTATTCGCCGCGTCACTGCGTCGTACGTCGGCGAGAACAAGGAGTTCGCCCGGCAGTACCTCGCCGGCGAACTCGAAGTGGAATTGACACCGCAGGGCACGCTCGCCGAGCGTCTCCGCGCCGGCGGCACCGGCATTCCCGCCTTCTTCACCCCCGCCGGGGTCGGCAGCCCCATCGCCGACGGCGGAATGCCGTGGCGCTACAACGTCGACGGTTCCGTCTCGATCGAGTCACCGCCCAAGGAAACACGGGTGTTCGGCAACAAACGCTACGTGCTCGAGGAGGCGATCAACGCCGATTTCGCTCTAGTGCACGCCGAGATCGGCGACACCGCAGGCAATCTCGTGTTCGACAAGACAGCGATGAACTTCAACCCGCTGGCAGCGATGGCGGGCAGGATCACCATCGCTCAGGTGGAGAAGCTCGTCGAGCCGGGCGAAATCGACCCGGCCCAGGTGCATCTTCCCGGAGTGTTCGTCCAACGTGTCGTACATACCGGTCCACAGGACAAGCGCATCGAAAAGCGCACCGTCAGTTCAGGAGTTCGAGCATGACCGCAGGATGGACCCGAGACCGGATGGCCGAGCGTGCGGCGGCCGAGATGGTCGACGGCGAATACGTCAACCTCGGCATCGGCTTGCCGACGCTGATCCCGGGCTACCTCACCGACAAGGTGAACGTCACTCTGCATTCGGAGAACGGCATCCTCGGCACCGGCCCCTACCCCACCGAGGACGAGGTCGACGCCAACCTCATCAATGCCGGAAAGGAGACCGTCACCGTCAATCCCGGTGCGTCGTACTTCGATTCGTCGCTGAGCTTCGGCATGATCCGAGGCGGCCACATCGACACAGCCGTTCTCGGCGGCATGCAGGTCTCCCGTAACGGCGACCTCGCCAACTGGATGGTCCCCGGCAAGATGGTCAAGGGCATGGGCGGCGCGATGGACCTGGTGCACGGGGCTCGACGCGTCATCGTGGTCATGGAACACACCGACCGCGACGGCAATCCGAAGATCCTCGACGCGTGCACCCTGCCGCTGACCGGCCAGGGCGTCGTCGACCGCATCATCACCAACCTGGCCGTCATTGACGTCGTCGGCAACGGCACGCTGAAGCTGGTGGAACTGGCACCGGGCGTGACCACCGAACAGGTCATCGCCGCAACCGGATCAACCCTGAAGCACTGAAGCACCGACAGCCGTTCGAACAACACTGTGGGCCCGAACGTCCGAAGACGTTCGGGCCCACAGTGTTACGTTCTAGTCCGGGATCATGTCGAACGTGTCCGGATTCGGACCGTTCCGGCCTTCCTCGCCCTTGTCGAGTGCAGTGATCGCATCGACGTCGGCCGAGCTCAGCTCGAAGTCGAAGATGTCGAAGTTGGCCTTCACGCGCTCCGGAGTCACCGACTTCGGGAAGATGATGTTGCCACGCTGAATGTGCCAGCGCAGCACCACCTGTGCAACGGATTTGCCTGCGGCGTCGGCGATTCGCTTCAGTTCCGCGTCGTCGAGAACGTTGCCCTGAGCGATCGGCGACCACGCCTCGGTGGGGATGGCATGTTCGCGGCCGTAGGCCCACACGTCGTGGTTGACGAAGTACGGGTGCACCTCGATCTGGTTCACCGCGGGGACCGTCTCGGTCTCTTCGGCGAGGCGATCGAGGTGAGCGGGCTGGAAGTTCGAGACGCCGATGTTGCGGGCCCGGCCGTCGGCGGCGAACTCCTCCAACGTCTTCCACGTGGAGACGAAGTCGCCGTCGTACCGGGTGGGCAGCGGCCAGTGGATGAGGAAGAGATCGACGTAGTCGGTCCCGAGGTCGCTGAGCGTCTTGTCGAACGCCGAGCGCGCGTCGTCGGGCCGGTGGAAACCGTTGTTGAGCTTGCTGGTGACGAACACCGATTCGCGGTCGATGCCGGAGTTACGAATGCCCTCGCCGACCTGCTTCTCGTTGCCGTACATCTGCGCGGTGTCGATGTGTCGGTAGCCGATCTCGAGCGCCGTTTCGACGGCCTTCGCGGTCTCGTCGGCGTCGATCTGAAAGACGCCGAAACCGAGCTGGGGAATCTGCTTGCCGTTTCTGAGCGTGACGTTGGGTACCTGAGTCATATCGCCGGGGTGCCCGCCCACTCTGGCCTTCAAACCGGGTGGAACAATGCCATCGTGATAGTGCAGCGCATCCGGCGCGTCGTAGACGGAGTTGCCGAGAAATTCGGTCGGTCCACCTCTGCTCTGACAGCTCCCGAGCGCAGTTTCGATCCGGGGCACCCATGGTTCCTGACCGCGCCCGAGCGAGGCAACGACGACACCCGAATTTCGGCCTGGACCGAGGGCAATCGCGTCGAGAACCTCGTGCACGGCAAGACGTACTTCGCGGCACTCGCACGGGCCCTCGAGCAGACCGAGCGCGACGATCTGGTGCTCTTCACCGATTGGCGCGGGGACCCGGAGCAGCTGCTCACCGACGACGGCGTGACCGTCGAGGATGCCCTGGCCGCCGTCGCGCACCGCGGTGGCGTCGTCAAGGGCATGGTGTGGCGCTCCCACATGGAAACCCTCGGTTTCACCGGTCCGAAGAACCGCAAGCTCGCGCTGCGGCTGGAGGAGGCGGGCGGCGAGGTCATTCTGGACCAGCGCGTGCTGGTCACCGGAAGCCACCATCAGAAGTTCGTGGTCGTGCGGTACGGCAGGACTGATTTGCCCGACGTCGCTTTCGTGGGCGGTATCGATCTGGCACGTGCTCGACGCGACGACGCCGATCACTTCGGCGATCCCGTCTCGCGCCCCTTCCCTCCCGAGTACGGCGAGATTCCGGCGTGGCACGACGTTCAGGTGCAGATCGAGGGGCCCGCAGTCCGGGATGTGGAGGACGTCTTCCGGGAACGGTGGGAAGATCCCGCGGCGCTCTCGCGTCTACCGTGGCACGCCATTCCCGATTTCCTGCGCGGAGTCAGGCGTGAACCGTCGGAGTTGCCACCCGCTGCCGCCGCCCCGGAGCCGCAGGGCACGTGCTCGGTTCAGCTGCTGCGTACCTACCCGCGTCGACGCCCCGCCTACCCGTTCGCGACGAGAGGCGAGCGCAGCGCTGCCCGCGCATACGCCAAAGCCCTGGACCGTGCCACCGAGCTGATCTACATCGAGGACCAATATCTGTGGTCCGTCGACGTCGCGCGCGTGTTCGCCGCGGCACTGCGCCGCAAGCCGAACCTGCGGCTGGTGGTGGTGGTCCCCAAGCACCTCGACGACGACAGTAACTTGACCATTCCCTCTGCGCTGCTGGGACACTCGGCGGCGCTCGGGGTCATCCGCGCAGCCGGCGGTGACCGCGTACTGGTACTCGACATCGAAAACGACCGTGGCATACCGGTATACGTGCACTCGAAGGTCTGCATCATCGACGACGTCTGGGCGGCAGTGGGGTCGGACAACTTCAATCGCCGCTCCTGGACCCATGATTCGGAGCTGACCGCGGCCATCGTCGACGAGCAGCGCGACGATCGGGCACCGCTCGACCCAGCGGGCCTCGGCGACGGTGCCAGAACCCACGCGCGCAACCTGAGACTCGAACTGATCCGCGAACACCTCGGGCGGGCCGACGGCGACGACGCCGACCTCGTCGACCCGCAGCAGTTCTTCGACGTGGTCTCGGCGAGCGCGACGGCCCTGGACAACTGGCACCGCAACCCGTCCGCGAAGCCCCGGCCCGTCGGCCGTCTGCGAATGCACGAGATCACGGTGCCGCCCGTCTGGCAGCAGCGACTCGCCGCACTCGCCTACCGGCTGTTCGTCGACCCCGACGGACGCCCCATCGGGATGCGCCTGCGTCGTCGATTCTGAGTCG
The DNA here is from genome assembly GCF_031456475.1 of Rhodococcus sp. 3258. Lineage (NCBI taxonomy): Bacteria > Bacillati > Actinomycetota > Actinomycetes > Mycobacteriales > Nocardiaceae > Rhodococcus > Rhodococcus sp. 3258. The sequence continues at coordinate 255,951 of NZ_JAVDUT010000005.1, read as the reverse complement.
ACGTTTTCGAGTTGTAGCTGTTTCGGACCTGACATATCGGGCATTCGCTCACGATGTCCACCTCCTCCCGCGCGCCCAGCGCGCTCGTCTTCGCGCCGTCCCCACTACTGACGGTGACCCTCGACGCTGCCCCCAACGGCAGTACCGAACTGCACGTGCACGCGGGCGGGCAAGGCCACTGGATCGCCAGGATGGCGTCGGTGCTGGGTCTCGATGTCACACTCGCCGGGGTGTTCGGCGGCGAGATCGGTGCCGTACTGCGCGGCATCGTCGAGAGTGAGGGCATCTCCGTCGTCTCCGTCGACATCGGCCAGGAAAGCGGCTCCTACGTGCACGATCGCCGCAGCGGAGAGCGCGAGGTACTGGCCACGGTCGATCCGCCGCCGCTGGCCAGGCACGCGCTCGACGACCTGTTCGGCGCGGCACTGGCCACCGGTGCCCGCAGCGACGTGGCAATTCTCGGCGGTCCGCACGCCGACAACATCGTGCCGCCCGAGGTCTACGAGCGACTGTGCGCAGACCTACGTGCGCTCGACGTCCCGGTGGTGGCGGACCTGTCCGGACCGACGATGCTGGCCGCTCTCGCCGGCGGTCTCACGGTGCTCAAGGTCAGCCACGAGGACCTCATTGCCGACGGCGGAGCCGAGTCCGAGGACCCGAAGCACCTGATCGATGCGATGCGAAAGATGCACGACGACGGTGCCGAGGTGGTTGTGATCTCCCGAGCGGGAGACCCCGCCCTGGCGTTGGTCGACGGGGACGTGCTGGAGATCGTCACCCCGGGTCTACAGATGGTCGACCATCACGGCGCAGGCGATTCGATGAGCGCCGGGATCGCCGCCGGAATCGCCCAGGGAATGTCGATGCCGGAGGCGCTCCGCCTGGGCGGCGGCGCGGGCACCGCCAACGTCACCCGCCGCGGCCTCGGTAGCGGCCGAAAAGACCTGGTTCTCGGACTCACCGAATCGGTCGACGTGCGTCCGTACAGCAAGGCTGGCAAGAAATGAGGGCGCTGATCACCAACGACGACGGCGTGGACAGCGCAGGCATCGCACTGCTGGCGCGGGTCGCGCTCGACGCCGGCCTCGACGTCGTGGTGGCCGCACCCCACGAGGAACGCAGCGGTGCCAGTGCATCGCTGACGGGGATGGGCGTCGACGATCACCTGGGTATCGAGCGAACCGAGATCGAGGGGCTGCGCGGCGTCGAGGTCTATGCGGTACAGGCCTCACCGGCCCTCATCGCGTTCGTCGCCACCCGAGGGGCCTTCGGCGATCCACCCGACGTGGTCCTCTCCGGTATCAATCACGGCCCCAATACCGGTGCGGCCGTTCTACATTCGGGCACGGTGGGCGCGGCGCTGACAGCCCTGACGCACGGGGTTCCCGCCATGGCGCTGTCGTCGCTCGCCACCCGGCCGTCGCACTGGGACACCGCCGAACACGTCGCGCATCTGGCGGTGACATGGATGATCTCGCATCTGACCGTCGATGCGGTCGTCAACGTCAACATTCCCGACGTTGCACGGTCGGATTTTGCCGGGATCGTTCCGGTCTCGCTGGCCCGGTACGGCGCGGTGCAGGCCGAAATAGGCGATCGCGGAGAAGATTTCGTCACCGTCCGGTTCGACGAGATCCACGCCGAGGACGACGACTCCGACGCCTCCCTGCTGGCCCGGAACTGGGCGACCGTCACCGCGCTGCGTCCCCCGAGCGAGGTGGACAGTATCGATCTGTCGACGCTGCGTGAGTGAGCTCGGTGCGGTGGAGCCGATTGTGTCGGTGCCCTCGGGCACACTGGGAATCATCACCGCACATGCAACGGACCTAGGGGGTCACCGCACATGACGACAGATACCGATTCCGGATCGTTCCGCAGGCTCCACTCGCATGGCGTAGTTCCACCGTTTCTGCTCGAGCGTCTGCAGGGAGCCGGTGCCCGCGCGACTCTGCTGGCCGACCGCGAGATGCGGGCGGGCAGAGAGGTCGTCCAGGCACGTACCGCCATCGCACCGCGGACAGGCGGCACCCTCGAACGCACCATCTCCGATGCGAAAGCGACCCGCGACCTCCCGGGTCAGCAGGTTCGCACCGAGGGTGAGGATCCCACCGGCGATGCTGCGACCGACGAGGCATACGACGGCCTCGGTGCCACGTATGCGTTCTTCGACGAGGTGTACGGCTACTCGAGTCTCGACGGCAGCGGCCTGCCCCTCGATGCGACGGTGCATTACGGCCGGGACTACGACAACGCGTTCTGGGACGGTTCTCGCATGGTGTTCGGCGACGGTGACGGAGAGGTGTTCGCCCGCTTCACCATTTCTCTGGGCGTCATTGCACACGAGCTCGCGCACGGTTTCACGCAGTACACCACCCCGCTCGAATACAAGGACCAGGCCGGCGCACTGAACGAGTCCATCTCCGACGTGTTCGGTGCACTCGTGGAGCAGTACACCGCGAAGCAGAACGCCGAGGACGCGTCGTGGTTGATCGGCGAAGGTCTGTTCCTGCCTGCGGTGCAGGGCAAGGCGCTGCGCTCGCTCCTCGAGCCCGGTACCGCGTACGACGACGATGTACTCGGCAAAGACCCACAGCCGGCGAGCATGGACGACTTCGTCGTCACCACCGAGGACGACGGCGGTGTGCACATCAACTCGGGCATTCCCAACCGCGCGTTCGCCGTCGCCGCAACCACTTTGGGTGGCCCGGCATGGGACCGCGTCGGGCAGGTCTGGTTCGACACCATGACTGTCGGGGGCCTGGAACCAACGGTCGACTTCGCCGGTTTCTCCGCGGCGACGCTGCTCGCAGCGCAGAAGCGATTCGGCACCAATTCCGACGTCGCCCGGGCCGTGGCCACCGGTTGGTCTACCGTGGGAGTTCAGTCAACACGGGAGCCGAGCGACGATCGGGTGTGATCGAGGGGCATGAGCCTGCGCATCGAGGTACTGCGAACCGGTGGGATCGCCGGGATGTCCAAACGCGGAGTGGTCGAGACCGACGAGCCGGAATGGCAGTCGCTGGTCGAGGCTGCGCGCCCGTACCTCGCTGAGCCGCCCCCACCCGAGCCGGCCGAGTCGCAGGCCCGCGACACCTTCGTGTGGAACGTGTCGGTGGGCGAGCAATCGTGCCGGGTCGGCGATTCGGCCCTGACCGGGCCGCTACGCGACCTCGCGGAGCGCACACTCCGCGAGGGTCGCGTCAGGTAGTTCAGCAGCTCGGCTCAAGCTTTCCATTCCGCGGAGCGTTCCGGGGACGCCTCGGCCAACGCCTTCACCGTGTCGTCGACGCCGAAGTCCTTGCCGTACACCGGGGTTCCCGGCTGCTGACGCCACGACTCGGCGAGCGAACCGGCATCGACCGGGTCGAAGCCGAGCTCGTCGATCACCGAGAACACCAACTTCTTCGACTCTGCGTCGTCCCCGGCGATCGGCAGTGCGATGCGCTTGTCGGTTCCGGCAGGAACACCCTTCTCGAGCAGATGCTTGTACCAAATTCCGTTGAACGCCTTGATCACCGGCTCACCGAGCTGCTGCGACACCCATACGCTCTCGGGTGTGCCGCCTTCGATGTCTTCGATCAGACCGTCGCGCTGCTGCGGGTAGTAGTTGTTCGTTTCGATGATCGGCGCTCCGGGCTTGCGTGCGCCGGCGATACCGGCGGCGAGGTCGGGCACGTTCTTCTGCGGGATGCTGAGGATGACCAGGTCCGCATCCTGCGCCGCGTCCGCTGCCCACACCGCCGTCGCTCCGGTTTCCGACGCCAGCTCCGCCAGAGTCTCCGGGTCGCGTGAGTTCGAGAATCGAACCTCGTGACCGAGCGCCGTCAACCGGCGCACGAGCGTTCCACCGATGAATCCACTTCCGATGATGCCAATTTTCATGTCCGGAACAAACGATCAGGGACTCGATCTATTCCCGTCAGGAAGCGACCGCGACCTTCGATCGAGGCCGCCCGAACTTCATCGCCTTGTCGACGAGCTTGCCGTACCGCAGAACCGGCAGGTCGCGGAAGTAATTCATCCGCAGCTTCCACGGAGTTTCACTGCCCTGCCTCGGGAAGTTGTCCACGGCCCGCAGCACGTAGCCGGCGGCGAAATCGAGGAACGGCTCTTCGTCCACGGTCGGGTCGCGTTCGAGCTCGACGGTGCTGTATCCGTTCTCGTCCATGTGGGCGAGCAGGCGCATGACGTAGTTCGAGACCATGTCGGCTTTGAGCGTCCACGACGCGTTGGTGTACCCGACGACAAAAGCGAAGTTGGGGATTCCGGTGAGCATCATGCCCTTGTACGCCATGGTGCTGGGCAGATCCACGTCTCTACCGTCGACGCGGAAGGTCGCGCCGCCGAGTGCGGACAGGTTCAATCCCGTTGCGGTGACGACGATATCGGCGTCGAGGTGCTGGCCGGACTTCAACTTCAGGCCGGTCTCGGTGAAGCTGTCGATGTGATCGGTGACGATCGAGACCTCGTCCTTGCGGATCGAGCGGAACAGATCGTTGTCGGGCACCAGGCACAGGCGCTGATCCCACGGGTTGTACGACGGGGTGAAGTGGGTGTCGAGGTCGTATCCCTTCGGCAGCCATCCCTCCTGCATCTTCCGGATCCGCTTCTTCATGAATTCCGGGTACTTCTGGCTCAACGTGAAGATCAACATGGCCATCGATACGTTCTTGAGCCGAGTCACGCTGTACGCCAACTTCTTCGGCAAACGCTTCCGCAGTGTCTGCGCAATCGGATCCTTCGAGGGGAGCGAGAGGATGTAGCTCGGCGAGCGCTGCAGCAACGTCACGTGCTCGGCCTCACGAGCGAGGTTGGGAGCCAACGTGATCGCCGTTGCACCGCTGCCGATGACGACGACCTTCTTGCCCGCGTAATCCAGATCCTCGGGCCAGTGCTGCGGGTGGATCACCTGCCCACCGAAGTTCTCCTGGCCGACGAACTCCGGGCTGAAACCCTTGTCGTAGTTGTAGTAACCACTGCAGGAGAACACGAACGACGCGGTGATCGTGACGGTCTCGTCGGTGTCGCTGCGCTGCGCCGTGACCGTCCAGAACTGCTGCTCGGACGACCATTCGAGGGCGACAACCTTGTGGTGGTATCGAATGTGCTTGTCCACACCCGCTTCTCGTGCGGTTTCGACAATATAGTTACGGATGTCGGAACCGTCGGCGATGGACTTCTCTCCCGTCCACGGCTTGAAGCTGTACCCGAGGGTGTACATGTCGGAATCGGAGCGAATACCGGGATAGCGGAACAGATCCCAGGTGCCACCGATCGCCCCGCGGCTTTCGAGGATGGTGTACGTCTTCCCGGGCAGATCGTGCCCGAGGTGACGCGCGGCACCGATCCCGGACAGGCCGGCACCGATGATGAGGACATCGACCTCGGGGGTGGTCAGTACGGCAGTCATGAGCAACGATTCCTTCGGTGGGGGGGTCAGCTGATTTTGTTGCGTGCGCTCTCGGACCTACCGAGGCGCGCTACTTCTTCGTCCATCTTGGGCAGGATCGTCGGCACGTGCGCCAACATGCTGCGGTCGCCGACGCGCGAGGTGATGACGGCCTTGAACCAGGACGCCGCACCCACCCACCGCGGTACGTAGACGCGGCGCTTGCGCTTGGCCAGGCCGTCGACGAACGCATCCACGCACTGCTCGACGGTCATCGTCTTCCCGAGGGGGCCGGGCAATACCGCGAGCAAATCCTGGAATGCCGTGAGATCGGACTTCGCGTCCTGGACCATCGGGGTATCGATCCAGGCCATGTGGGCCGAGCCGACGTCGACTCCTCGGTAGTTCACTTCCAGCCGAAGCGCATTGGCGAAATGTTCGGCTGCGGCCTTGCTGGCGTTGTACGCGGCCAAGCCGGGGCACGGGGTGAACGCGGCCAGCGAGGAGACGACGAGGATGTAGCCGTTGCGTTCGATCAGCGACGGCAAGGCAGCGCGGACGGTGTTGAACACGCCCATCACGTTGATGTCCATGACGCGCTGGAACGTGGCCGGGTCCACCTGCAGGATCGATCCGTAGCTGGCGATTCCCGCATTGGCGAGCACCAGATCGATGCCTCCGTAGGCCGCGATGCCGCCGTCGACGGCGCGCTGCATGTCGTCCAGATTTCGGACGTCGGCGACGAACGCCTCGGCCTTCAGCTGCGTCGCGACCTCCCGCAGCGGAGCCTCGTCGACGTCGACGAGTACCAACTTGGCTCCACGACCTGCCAACGCACGTGCGGTCTCGGCACCGATTCCTCGTGCCGCGCCGGTGATCAGAACGACCTTGTTCCGGAGCGTCGATGACGCCATGTCTCCCCCTCGATCGAGATGCATTCCTGCGAACACTTTGCATCTGATACCGAGCGGTGTCAAGATCTGTCTGTGACTACCCATCACAGTGAAGTCGGCCGCACCTATCGAGGTGCCGATCCGCAGCAGCGGCAGCAGGAGCGTCGAACCCGGCTGCTCGATGCCGCCGTCGAAGTGTTCGGCACCACCGGGTACCGGACGGCGACCGTGGAGAAAGTCTGCGTCGAAGCGGGGCTGACCAAGCGCTACTTCTACGAGTCCTTCACCAACAGCGAAGAACTCCTGATGGCCACCTACGCCCGCGCCACCGATGCGATGCGCGAGAGCATCCTCGCCGGAGCGGGCTCGGAAACGGAGTCCAGCGAACAGGTGCTCCGAGGAGCCCTGACCGGCTTCTTCACGTTCGTCGCCGAGCAACCGAAGTCCGCTCGTATCGCCTTCGTCGAAATCCTCGGCGTATCCCCCACCGTCGACGCGTTGTACCGCAAGACCACCACCTCGTTCTCGGCGACGGTGCTACAGGTCGCCGACACCGTAGGGTCCAGCCGGGGCCTGGCCGGGCCGAACCGTAAAACGCTGGCGATGGGCCTGGTGGGCGCGGTACTCACCATTGCTCAGCAATGGTTGCTGTCCCCCGAACGCGAACCTCTCGACTCCGTGATCGCCAGCGCGCACACCATTCTGGCCGCCGTCGTATTCGGACGCGTCGACGGCTGAGCAGCTGTCATGCTCTGCTCTGCAGCGGCTCCACCGGTTCGTCCGAGGTGACGCGTTCACCTGATTTGACGACGACGACACCGAGCAGAATCAGTGCGCCACCGGCCAATTGGATCGGTCCCGGAGCCTGGCCGAGCAACAGCCACGCAAACACAAGCGCTGCAACAACTTCCATGAGACCCATGAACGACGCCAGCCGCGAGCCGAGGCGTCGGCCGGCCGCAATTCCGAGCACGTACGCCAACGCGGCGGTCACCACACCGAGACCGATGATCGGAACCCACCACGGCACAACGGCATCGACGAAGGTGACGTCGGTCAGCGGAGCCGCGAACGGGACGATGCCGACGAGCCCGGCGGCGAGCAGAATGAGTCCACCTGCCAGCAGACCGCCCCCGGCGAGCACGATCGGCGGCAAACCGTTGCTCTCGTCGGCGGAGAGCACCCAGTAGACGGCGGCTCCCGCCATCGCACCGAGCGCCCACAGCACGCCGACGCTGTCGACGTCCGCGCCGGAGATCAGGTCGAGCACGAGCACCAGTCCCATTGCGGCCAACAGCGCACCGACCAGCGTCAGCCGACCCGGACGCTGCTGGTGCCGAAACCACATCCAGCCGATGACGGCTACGGGCGAGGTGAATTCGATGAGCAGTGCGACACCCACGTCCATTCGGCCGACGGCGTTGAAGAACGCGAGCTGACAACCGGCCACCGCGAAGGCACCGTAGGCCACGAGCAGCTTCCAATTCTTGGCCAACAGGCCCCAGCGCCCACGCAGCGCGAGAATCGACGGAATCAGCAACACCGCTGCCGCGAGCAGGATGCGCGCAGTCACAGCGGCACCGGCGGTCCAGCCGGCATCGAGCAGGCCCTTGGCCAGCGAGCCGGAGAGCCCGAACGATGCCGCGGACAGGAGCGCGAACCCGAGCCCCGAGAGTCGACGCGACCGTGCCGCAGCGTCGTGTGCAGCTGCGCGATCCACCTGCGCGTCATGAGTGTAAGCCGTCATGACATGTGACAGTAGGGAGTGGATTGGTAAGGTGTCAACATGCTTTTTGCTCATGACGCAGAACTGTCGCTTCTGTCCGCCGTGGCATTGGTCAATTCCGCCGAAGACCCGGACACGCTGACCACCCGCGAGGAGCTGGCCGACTTCTTCACCGACCAGGGCTACTCCGGACGGTTCGACGGCGACGACGCCGAGCTCGAGGCTGTGCGGGCACTGCGTCCGACCCTGCGATCACTGCTCACCAGCAGTCGAGACGACGCCGTGCTCGAGGTGAACCGCTTGCTTGCCGAATCCTCGGCCCTGCCCCGACTGGTCCGGCACGACACTCTCGACTGGCACGTCCATGCCGTCGCCGACGACAGTCCACTGGCAACCCGCATCGTCGTCGAGACTGCGATGGCCATGATCGACGTCATCCGAGCCGACGAGCTCTCCCGTTTCGACGTCTGCGCCGATCCGGACTGCAACGGGCTGGTTCTCGACCTCTCCCGAAACCGCTCTCGCCGCTTCTGCAGCACCACCTGCGGCAACCGCGCGGCGGTTGCCGCGTACCGCGCACGCAAGGCCCAGTAGCACCGCAGAGCTTAGACGACCGGGTTTCGGGTATTCGGCGACGGAACTTAGCGAGAGGAACATCCCCATGGTCGAGAAAAGGCCTTCGAAAACGAGCTGGGCACGTGCAGTCGAGAACATGCTGGCCGTCATCTTGATATTCGCCGGAATTGCATCTGCGGGCGGTCTGATCGCGGCTCTGGCGGGCGGCTTCGAGGGATGGGCGATCGTCGCCGGCATCACCGTGGTCGTACTGTTCGCAGCCGCGTTCTTCGCCGTTCGCGACGGTGCCCGACGACGCGCGCGGGAAGTCGACACCGTCGTCTACTCCCCCGACAACACCGATCAACTGTTCGACGTGGACCCGAATACCGGTGAGCGCACTCCGCACCGGGAATAGCACTGCCGCACGTAAGAGCTGCTCGGCGTCAACTCGGAACCGATTCGAGACGAACCATCGAATCGGTTCCGAGGAAGAACACACCCGATCGCGTCTGGGCGATAGTGCCGCTGTCGGTGAACCCATCGGATCCAGCCGGGATGGTCCAATGCCACCGCACATCACCGGAATCCGTCGTCGCGACATACGCCGGACCGTCGATCGAATAACGAGTGTTGCCGATGACCTTGTCCGTATCGAACGGATCCGGCAACTCCCAGACAGTAGCGCCGGTGGAGTCGACGACGGTGTCGTCCGAGGTCATGTCGAGACCCTCGACGGGTGCTCCGGTGGTCGGATCGAAAAATGTAGCCTCTCCGCCCATCGTCACGACGCCTCGCCGGTCGGCCGTGTGAATCACCGTGCCACTCAGGCCCTCCCACCCCACGGATGTGGTGATCGGTAGCGTCCACATTCGGTCGAGTGCATTCACCGACCCGCCGTGCAACACGGATTCGCCATCCTCAGGGCTGCCTTCCAACAACAGCACCGATGTCCCGTCGCTCTCGATCGCGTAGACGTACCAGTCCTCGGGGACCGGTATCCGCTTCACCACCCCGTCGTTCGTACCGATAGTGACGAGGGACTGCACATCGGAATACGTGTCGAGACAGACGATGTCGCCCTGAACGGGGACACTCGCGCATACGTCGACTGTGCTGGGCGACGCCTTCCATCGCACACTGCCGTCGTCGGCATCGAGGGCCACGAACTCGACTGCATCGAGCGAAGACGACCGCGGATTCGGCAGGCCCATTGCGGTGACGAGAACATCGCCGGCGTCGATCACGCCCGTGACCCCGAGATCGAACGTCAAACTTGTGGTCGGCGAACGGAATGCAGCGAATTGCCTGCCGTAGACGGTCTCTGCGTCGATCCGCCAGCTGGGCTCGAGCGCCGGCCCAGCCGGTGCCTCAATTGTCTCCGTCTCCTCCGAGAACGTCGGCATCTCGTCGAAGGCCGACGTCGTTGCATCGTCCATCGACGGCTTCACGGACACGTCCACATTCACCAGCACGACCGCAGCCGCGGCGACGGATACCACTGCCACCATCACCGCGGCTGCAGCGAGAACAGTGCGTGTCGTCGAATCTTTCACGGCCACTCCGTGATCGGAGCTTGGGCCACTGCATTCAGTAGCTCGAATGGCAGCGGTTCCGGCCGTGTCGAACGGCCCCCGCCAGGAACGAAATCCGCCGTCGACCGAACCGACACCTGCACGCCGGACGGTCGCGTCAGCGTGACCGACCTCGCCAACCGCATGGTTCCGTCCTCCGCGGTCATGCTGCTCGACAGATCGACGTCGTACGATTCGAGCACCGAACCGTCGGGCAGTGTTCGCAACTCGACAACAGGTTCGTACGCATTTTCCGGATCGTAGGGGTCCCTCGCCACCGGGAGTACCGCGCCGGAGGACACAGAAATCGACAGCGCTACATCGGAGTTCACTACGTCGATGTCCGTACAGGCACCCCTGCCCGTGCGATCGGGTACCAGTGACCCGATCGGCCGGTTCAGTACCGGCGCATCGGGTAGCGCCTGCCAGGTTGTCGACAACGCCTCGTTCGCGGCGTCCAAGGACACCTCGTCGATATTCACCGCAGTCGCCTCCCCGACGAACGGGACCGAGCAATCCTGACGCGGCTCAGCGCTTCCCGCCGGTGCAGGCGAACCGACTCGGAGGCCCGGCAGCGCCGCGATTCGGGTCAACTCGGATGTATCCAAGGGAAAGTCGGGACCGACGGTAGTACTGAGATTCGCGGTGACCAGAGTTCCGTCAGGGTGATACGCCGTCGCTCTGCGACTGTTCGTGCGGTCACCGCCGATCTCGTACCAACTGTCGTCGGTATCGACCACCGTCCCATCGGGTTCGGTACTGCGGGCATCGAGAACGCCTGCGACACAGGCCGGAATCCCCGTCGACGACGGTCGAACATCGACGCTGGCAAACGCAGACACCCCCGCACGAACCAGATCGCCACGGGCACTGGTGCTGGCCTCGAGGCCCTCCGGCACGTTACCGCCGAAGTCCTCCACCGGTTGGAAGGTCAGCGACTGGGATGGGGCGGCCAACTTCACGGTGACATCCGCTGGAAGTGCGCCCACGAGAGCGTCGGTCATCGCTCCTGCCTTGCTCGCGGTCAACCACGGGTAGGCAGGATTGTCGTAGGACGGAGCCTGACTTCCGATGACCGAGATGAGGCGCCCATCCTCACTGGGCGGGGGCGGTTCGACCTCGGAGCACCCCGGAATGTCGGCCGGATACTCGACGGGCTCGGAGACGATGGAGTAGTCACCGTCGCGTGCGGCCTCTCCGGATGACACAGCATTTCCGCGCGGCAGTTCACTTTCCGGCGAATGCAGCAGTCCGGCCGCAACGACACCGAGTGCGACCACCGTGACGATGACCGATACGTCGATGACGGCGTTGTGTCTTCTACCTTCGCGCACGAGACGACACTACATACCCAACGGACGGTTTTCGTCCGATGCGGCCACTCAGGCCGCCAGCAGCGCCGCCACCATACTCGAGCTGTTCACACCTCGGCTGATCCATGTTGCCTGCACAGCGTGGTACAGGTCGGGTTTGCCACTCCACACCGTGGCTGCGGGCCTGTTGTCCGCGTCGAGTTCGTGATGCCAGGAGCCGTCGACGAGGTCGATGAAGGAGTCGGCGGCAATGTCCCACCAGGTGCGATAGTCGTTGTCGTAGCGGTCTTCTCCGGTCCGACGACCCAGTGTCGCGGCGGCCGCGATCGCCTCGCACAACACCCAGTGCAGACGCTCTCTCACTACCGGTCGCCCAGTCCAGTCGGTGGTGTAGACGAAGCCAGGCGACGGGCCGGGTTGCCAGCCGTCCTGCGCCGCGCGGTGATACAGCGACGCGGCGGCGGCAACGTAATCGTGGCCACCAGGGCTATCGGCCACGAGACTCGCCTGCACGAGCAGCCGCGCCCACTCGAAACCGTGCCCCACCGTTGCTCCGTACGGCTTGAACTGGTTTGCTGTGTCGCCGCTGTTGTACTCGAGCATCGGCTGCCATTCCGCAGTGAAATGCTCGGGAATGCGATTCTCGTTCGCCTGTGACCAGCCGATCACGTTGTCGCAGATGCGTACTGCCCTGCTTCGCCAGACCTCGGGCGCACCCGCATCGGCCGCCGCCAGCAGCGCCTCGACCATGTGCATGTTGGCGTTGATTCCGCGATAACCGTCGAGCGCGGTCCAGCTCGCATTCCAGGTGTCTGCGCACATGCCGTGGTTCTCGTCCCAGAATCGCCGATCCACGACCTCGAGGGCTTCGTCGAGAAGCCCCCGTCCACTGGGGTGTCCCGCCGCTGCGGCTGCGGCTGCAGCCAACACTACGAAGGCGTGCGTGTAGGCCGTCTTCGTCGCATCGGGAGACGAGGCGTCGGCGCTGGACTCGAACCACCCGCCGTTCGTGCTGTCCCGCAACGTCGTCAGTAGACCGTCGAACACTCGATCGGCTTTCCTACGAGACCCCGGATACCCCTGCATCGAGGCCAGGAAATGCACGTGCGCCATCCGAGCAGTGATGTAGGTCAGGGCCGGATGGCTCAGGTCCGGATGTCCGCGGTCGTTCAACCACGCCGCTCCCCCGGCAGGATGCTCGAGCGAGCTACCGAACCGGAGGAGCCGAGCCGATTCTGTGTCGAGCCACCGCTGGTGCGCGGGCAAGGTCCACCACTGACGACGATCACCGGATGTCATGAGCCCATTCTGCGCGATCGGGCCGGACGACAGGTCTGCTTACCGAACCACCCTGTACCGCAGATACATCCAGCCCGACGTGGGGAAGTGCCTTTGCTCTTCCAGCACCAGGTTCAGTCGGTGCCCCGCGGGGAAGTACGGCTTGCCACCACCCAGGATGGTCGGGACGACAATGAGCTCGAACTGGTCGATCGAGTCGAACAACGATGCGGCCAACGACGCGCCGGCGACGGCCAACGTGCCCTCGGTCTCCCGTTTCATTCGCTCCACCTCCGCTACGGCGTCGGCACTACGGACCAGCCGGCAACCGTCGGGCACGGAAGTGAGGGTGTCCGAGAAGACCACCCGGGGAGTTGCCTGGTACAGCTCGGCGAATTCGGCTTCGACGGGGTCGCCGGCCGCCCGTTCCGGGTCGGTCCAGTAGTCCTCCATGGCCTCGTACAGCCGCCGTCCGAACAGAAAGACGCTCGTCTCCACGGTCTGTCGATTCGAGAACCGATGCGATTCCTCGTCGGGCATCGAGTAGTCGAGGCTGCCGTCGGGATCCTCGATGTAGCCGTCGAGGGAAACATGCAGGTTGTAGGTCAGAATCGCCATGTCACTCCAGAGGTCGGGTGGGTTTGCCGGTTTCGACCTCTGCACCGCCGAGAAGTCACCGGCCTATCCGCGGATTCAGTCCAGAATCGCGGTTGCTTCCACCTCGACCCGCACGTCCGGTTCGAAGAGGTAATCCACTCCGATCAGCGACGCCGGCGGCATAGGAGTCGGCAGTCCGATCTGGTCGGCGACACGCGTGACGCCGTCCATGAACTCACCGATCAGCTCGGGAGCCCAGTGCGTGACGTAGAACGTCAGCCGCAGTACGTCCTCGAATGTTGCTCCTGCACCGGTCAATCCGATCGCGGTCTTGCGCAGCGCCTGCGCAACCTGACCGGCGAGGTCGTCGGTATCGATGGCCGACCCGTCCTCGTTCCGGGCGATCTGACCGCTGACGTGGATGTGTCGAGAACCCTGACCCACCGCCACGTGGTGATACGGGGTGGGTTGCATCATTCCGGGCGGGGTGAATCGAGTGACGCTCATGGTTGGTCCTTCGTCGTAGAAATTCAGGTATAACGTTGATACCTGGTACACAAAGGACACTTCAAGGGAACCTGGTTTCATGACCGATACCGCCGACGGCACCGCAGAACTCACGATCACTGCCCCGCACCGCGAACTGTTGGATCAGGTGCTGGACAAATGGTCGCTGCAAGTACTCAACGAATTGTGCGAGCGCCCCTGCCGATTCAACGATCTCCGCCGCGGGATTCCCGAGGTGACTCAGAAGTCCCTCACCGCAACGCTGCGCAAGCTCGAACGCAACGGAATCATCGAACGCACGGTGCTGAGCACCCGCCCGGTGGCGGTGGAATATCGAATCACTCCCCTGGGCAAAACGCTCCGAACTCCCGTCGACGTCCTGCTGGCGTGGGCAACCACGCACATGGACGACATCGACCGAGCGCGAGACCGATTCGATGCCCTGTGACGGTTCACGTCCAGTACAGCAGCTGCGCGTCGGGCAGAACGTCGCGAAGTTCGTCGACGAACCAGCTGCGCATCTCGGCCATCGTGTCCTTCGGATAGACGTATTTCACGCCACCGAACTTGTTTCTCTTCGCTGTGCGCGCGCCCTCGTCCATCTCCAGTTTCGTTCCCGGATACCAGCTCAACAACACATCCTTGCTCGACGGCGTGAAGCGGTGAGTGATGATTTCGGCGGTCAGATCGAGATCGGGCACATCGCGCAACGCGTCGGCGACATTCGCGAGCAATCGACCGTACTGCTCGCGCCACTGCGGGATCGGCATGATCGGCGCGATCGTCAACCCCACTCGGTAACCGGCCAGTGCCAACTGCCGCAGAGCTTCTATCCGAGCCGGCATACGTGCCGTGCCGCCCTCGAAGCGGTGAGCGATGTCATCGGCGTTGACCGACAGCCGAACTCGCGTTCGGCGGCCGTGGTCGAGCGTCACCAACTCGCGGACGTCGTCGAACTTGGTGGTGAAACGCAGCGACACGTCGTCGCCGTACACGCCCGCGCCCACTCCGCGAACGGCCTCGGCAAGAGAGCCCGTCACATGTTCGATCCCCAAAGGATCGGTGTAGCAGGATAACTCGAATGTGGTGCCTTCGTGCCCGCGCTCATCGGTGCCGGAGGTGATGGAACCGCGGCCTGCATGAGTGCCGATACCGGCCAACACGTCGTCGAGGTTGGCGAAGACCCTGGTGATCGGCGGACCGGACAACGAGCCGGCGAGATAGCAGTACTGGCAATGCGCCGGGCACCCCTTGGCCAGGTCGATCCGCCAGTCCGCGCTCGGCGGAATCGGTTGCGGTTTCAGCACACTCGGCGGCGCGACCACCACGGCCATCGTCGTCTTGGCTCGTGCGTAGGTCTCGCGCTCGGACTCACCACGCAGTCCGGTGAGGCGGTCACCGGACAGAATGTCGATGTCGGCGACGCCTGCTGCTTCGCACCGACGGAGAATTTCCGCGGTGTGCGGTAGCTCGGACGCAGACTTGGTGACCAGGACACGCGAGGGTGTCCAGAGTCGAGTGGGGGCAACCAGAAGATCATCCATTACTCGTGTTCAACGCGTCGCAGCGTGCAATGCTTCCCGGTTACCGCAGCTCAGGCGAGAAATTCGTCGAGCACGCCCAGCAGGGCACGTACCGCCGCGCTCGGAGCGCGAGTCGACGAGGTCGCAACCGCGAGCGGCCACGTGAGATCTACTTTCGACACCGTGGTGACGACCACACCGCTCCGCTCGGTCAGGACGAACCGGGGTAGCAGCGATATCCCGAGGCCGTTGCGGACGTAGGCAACGCCGGTGGAGATATCGGTGATTTCGATGCTCACGCGTCGCTGCAATCCCGCGTCGGCGAACGCGCGGTCGGCTACGGCGCGATTTCCGAAGCCGATCGGCGAATCGATGAAGTCGTACGGTGCAATGTCGTCCAGCGTCAGGGATTCTCGTTCGGCCAGGGGGTGGTCCGACGGGAGCACCAGATCCAATACCGACGACGCGAGTTCTCGCACGTCGATCCCGGCGGGCCGTCGGCCGGAGTCGGAGACGAACGCGAGATCCAGTCGACCGTCCGCCACCGATTCGAGTAGCCCCTGGGTGCCCGACGGCGCTGCGCCGGTGATGAGCTGGACGTGCGGAAACCGGCGGTGGTACTCGCCCAGTAGACCGGGAAGGTCGATCAGCTTGATGGAGGTCAACGTGCCGATTCTGACGGTGCCGCGCAGGCCGCCTCGAACGTCGTCGACCGCATCACGGGCATCGCGAGCGGCATCGAGGACGACCCGAGCACGGGGAAGCAGAGCCCGACCGGCCTCGGTCAGCAGGACACGCTTGGAGTTGCGATCGAGCAGCGATGCACCCAGTTCTCGTTCGAGGGACTTGATCGCCGCCGAAACCGCAGATTGAACGATATGCAGACGGGCAGCGGCACGGGTGAAGTTCTGTTCTTCACTGACCGCGACGAAGTATTCGAGGTGCCGCAGCTCCATCCGTCGATGATCGCATATCGAGATAGTTGTCAGCGTTTTTCTTCGTTGGACGTGATCGTCGAGTCCGAGGACAGTCGTATCCGAACGAACAACACCGACATCGGAGAACGACATGTCCCACGACACCCTGCCCGCCGCTCCGCCGGCACAGACTCACTCACCGACCTCGACTCGTCGACACGGCGTCGGCTTCTGGGTGGTTGCGGCGGCATTCCTCACCGCGATGGCGTTCTCCACCGTGCCCAGCCCGCTGTACCCGCTCTATCAGGTGCGTGACGGCTTCTCGACGTTCATGGTCACGATCGTGTTCGCGGCCTACGCCGTCGGCGTGATCGTCAGTCTTGTTCTGGCAGGCCATGTCTCTGACTGGGTGGGCCGGAAGAAGGTCTTGATCGCCGCGTTGCTGCTCGAATTGGTGGCTGCGGTCATGTTCCTCAGCGGCACTGCACTTCCTCTACTGCTCGTCGCACGGCTCATCACCGGACTCGGCGTCGGAGCACTCACCGCGACCGCCACGGCCTACCTGCACGAGCTGCATTCCACGCACCGGCCGACCGCGTCCGGCCAGCGATTCGAGAAGGTCTCCACCGCAGCGAACATCGGCGGACTCGGCGTCGGGCCGTTGGTAGCCGGGTTCCTGGCGCAGTTCGTCGCGGCTCCCCTGCACACCCCGTATCTGGTGTTCGCGGTACTGATCGTCGTCGCTGCCGTCGGTGTCGCGCTGGTACCCGAGACCGTGGCCGAAATGCCTGAGCGGCCCGCCTATCGCCCGCAGCGAATCAGTGCCGATCACGGTGATCGCGGCGGGTACTTCGCCGCGGCCGCAGCCGGTTTCGCGTCGTTCGCAGTGTTCGGCGTGTTCACCTCGGTGGCACCGGGATTCGTGGCGGGCACACTCGACCACCCGTCCCGCGCCCTCAGCGGAGCCACCGTGTTCGCAGTGTTCGGCACGGCAGCGCTCGCGCAGACGATGACCAGTCGCATGTCGCGTACAGCGAAACTCTCACTCGGCATCTCGGCCGAGGCCCTCGGTCTGATCGCGTTGGTGGTCGGAATGCACACCCTGAGCCTGCCGACATTCTTGGTCGGCGGCGTCGTGGCCGGAATCGGGGCGGGCGTCCTGTTCAAGGCCGCAGTGGGAGCCGTCGCCGCGATGGCGGCACCGGCCGAACGAAGCGAGGCCTTGGCCGGACTGTTCCTGATCGCATACCTCGGCCTGGGCATTCCGGCCGTGGGAATCGGAATCGCCACCCTCTCGATGTCCGCAACCGCAGCCATGACCGGACTTGCGGCCTTAGTGCTGGTACTTCTACTGGGAGTGGCAACCCTGGCTCGACGGGCCTCGGCAACACCGCGGTGACGCTCAGGAGTTCCACGTATCCGACGCGATCTCGGCAGGTCTGCCCAGCAGATAGCCCTGTCCCTGAACAGAATTGGGCAACGCCTCGAGTTGATCGAGAGTTTCGATGCCCTCGACCACGCAGCCCAGTTTCAGATCGCGGGCCAAGTTTATGATTGCGCCGACAATGCTGCTGCTCGTCGCGTCACTGGTCATGCTGGACGTGAAGGACCGGTCTATCTTCACAGCGCTCACCGGCAGCGTAGCGAGGTATCGCAGGCTCGCGAAGCCCGTTCCGAAGTCGTCGATGGCGATTCCCACACCCAGCGTGCGTAATTCGCCGAGCTGACGCAGGACCGACGAGCCGGAATCGAGCAACACGGACTCGGTGAGCTCGAGAACGAGGTCCCCCGGAGCCATTCGATGCCGCTCGAGGGCTGTTTCCACTGCCGCACAAATGTCGACGTGTTGAGCCTGTCGGGCACTGAGATTCACGGCCATCGTGACGGGCTCGTCGGACGCGGAGGTAGGCGGGTTCTCGGATTTCCACCGCGCGAGGGTGCCGAGAGCGTCGTCGAGCACGCGCTCACCCAGATCGGAAATGAGCCCCGTGTCCTCGGCCACCGGGATGAATCTGTCGGGTGAAATCGCTGTGCCCGTGCTGTCCCGCAGGCGAGCGAGCGCCTCGAACTGACGAGTCGCCGACTGCCGAGATCGTAGACCGGTTGGTAGGCCACACCGAATGTCGCGGAACCGCCGCGATCAGGATCGAGCGCGTCCCTCAGGGTCTGTTCGATGTACGCACGCTCGATCGCGTGCACCCGCAGCGCGTCGTCGAACAGTTCGATTCGGTCCTTGCCCAATTGCTTCGCCCGGTACATCGCGGAGTCCGCATCGCGCAGCGCTTCCTGAGCACTGACGCCCCGGCGGACCAACACCATCCCGACGCTTGCCGACACCACGTACTCACGGCCTCCGTACGCGATGGGCGCTGCGAGTACCGTCCGGATTCGTTCGGCGACCTGTGCGGCAAGCGCGCCGCCCGCAGGCTTGCCTGTCCCGTTCTCCGCAGGCAACGCATCGAGGACCAGAACGAACTCGTCGCCGCCGACGCGGGCGATCGAGTCCTCGGCTCGCAGCACCGAGCGCAAGCGGCGAGCGACCTCGACCAGCACGGCGTCTCCGGCCGCATGGCCACCGGTGTCGTTGATCCGTTTGAACCCGTCCAGATCGCAGAACAGCACCGCCGCGGCAGCGCCGGTGCGCGCACCCCGCTCGATCGCCGATCCGATTCGCTCCAGCAGCTTCATACGGTTGGGCAGGCCCGTCAACGGATCTTGCAGGGCTGCACGCTCGAGAGCGCGCTCGGCTTCGACGACATCGGTCACCTCCCGCACCACCGAGAGCACCTCCGCCGCTGAACCCGCCGGTCCATGTCGGTACCGGGTGCGTGCGCCGCGAAAGCCACCTCAGCGAGCCGTCCGCCGCACGCACCCGGTACCGGATGCTGACGCTCTCCCCATCCGGCAGGGAGGCAGCGTCCCGGTCCGCTGCCCGGACGACGTCGATGTCCTGGGACACCACCGACTCCAACCCGTCCTCGGGGGCGGCGGTGTCGCCGGGTGAGCCGTCCTGGTTCGGCCCGGTCAACAATGACCTGACGTTGCGCGAGGCCCACTTCACGGTCCTGGTCTCGACATCGGTGACGATGGTGACGTCAGGCGATGCCGTCAGCACCGCATCACGGAACGCGCGCGCCTGCTCGAGCTCGGCGCGCGCCTCGCGCTCGGCGGTGACGTCCTCGGACAGCACCATCGCGCCGACGATTCGACCTGTGTCATCGCGCAGAGGTCTGGTCTTCACGGCGAAGATCGCACCCGTCCGGGAACCCACGGAGTCGAAGGACGATTCCTCCCCATCGATGGCCGCTGTGTAGAACGGCTTCAGCCGGGCATAGACCTCCGGCGGCACAGTGTCTTGCAGCAGCTGCCCCTCCATCCGCCGCGGGTCGTATCCTTCCGCCAGCAGTCCGGCACCTTCGACGAGTATGAATCGCAGGTCGCGATCGACGACCAGCACCGACGTGTGCGGGAGGTTCGCCGCCAGCTGCCGATACCGGGCCTCGCTCGCGTCGTCGAACATCGCAGGTGAGCGGAGCAACGGTCCGTAGAAGCGGCGCATCCCCAGGTAGACGACGCCGGCGAGTGCCGTCGAGGCCGTCACCATCACATCGACGGTCCCGCCCATCGACTCCCGCATCGCGTCCAGGGTTCCCATGCCGGAATCGGTACCGAGATGCGATGTGTGAGTGCCGAGCCCGGCCGTCAGATGCCACGCATGGATCAAGTGGTGGGCGGCACACGTCGTGAAGATCGCGGCGGTGGCGACCGCGAGCCGGTTGGCGCGAAACTGCCCGGTTCGCAACAGCCCTCGGACGATGAACAGCACGATCCCCGAGTACGCAGCAGCGGTGATCCCGTTGAGGATCACCACCCAGAGCCACCCGCTCACCGCGATCGCTCATCGGCTCGGTACACCGGGCTCACGAGTCGGTTCGAGTCGACGACGAGCACGATGCGACCCCCCCAGGTTCGTAGCGCGTTGCACAGAATGATCGGACCGGGACCGGAATTCGGTACTTCACCATCGAAGACCCGCATTGACCAGCGTTTCAGCACATTGTGTTTCGCGAAGGTTATCGCAGTTCTTTTTACACTGCTGCCGTTCGGGCAGCCGAGAATCGGGCGTTTCGCCGGATAATCCGTACCTTCGGTCCGCCGCCGAACGAACGCGATGCGTCGGGTAAGAAGCTCTCATGCCCTTCGCCGATGAACTACTCGGTCCGGACGCAGCCCACACGCTGTTTCGGACCATTCGTACGGCTGCTCCGAACGCGGATCTGTCGTCGCTTCGAGAGTCGTCGGACGGGTTGGGCCCACTCGCACTCCGAGCCCGCGCCGACCTGCTGCGTGACGCGCTACTGACAGGGCTGCCGGGCGACTACGCCCAGTTCGCTCGGACCATCCGACTGGCCGCTGCGGATCCCGACTTTCGAGGCTGGTCGGTCTGGCCCGTGACGAGTGCTGTCGCATCGAAAGCCGTCGACGAGCGAACTGCGACCGCGTTCGACGACGGGATGTCATTGCTCGCCGAGCTCACCGGCCGACTGACCTCCGAATTCGCCATCCGGACCTTTCTCCGAACCGATCTGGATCGGGCTCTCGCCATCGCGGCCGAGTGGACGCAATCACCGGACGAACACGTTCGCCGCCTCGCGTCGGAAGGCACTCGACCGTACTTGCCGTGGTCGGTGAGAGTGCCCGAAATACTTGCGCGCCCCGGCGTGACCGTGCCGATTCTGGACAGGCTGTACCGAGACGACAGCGACTACGTTCGGAGGTCGGTTGCCAACCATCTCAACGACTTCAGCCGAGACATCCCGGATGTCGTCGTCGGGACCGCGGCGCGGTGGCTGGGCGAGCCGGACGCCAACACAGACCGGCTTGCGCGCCATGCGCTTCGGACGGTGATCAAGAAGGGGAACACCGACGCGCTCGCGTTACTGGGTTTCGCCCCGGCCGACCTCGAGGTGACGGGCCCCGCCGTGGACGTGGCCGAGCTGCAGATCGGCGACAGCATGCAGTTCACCGCGAAAATTCGCAACGTCGGCGTCGAGCCCGCACAGATCGCGATCGACTACGTCGTGCACCACACCAAGGCGAACGGCGGAGTGACAGGGAAAACGTTCAAGCTGACGACCAAGACGATCGCGCCCGGAGAGAGCATCGAGGTTGCGCGCCGACACTCGTTCAGAACGTTGACCACACGCACGTACTACCCCGGCCCGCACTCGATCGAGCTCCAGATCAACGGTGTGAGTTACGGTCTCGCGGAGTTCGTGCTCGTCCGCTAGCCGCGAGTTCTGTACCACGCACATGCGGCACATCGGCTACGTCCGTACGGTCGATGAGGTGCGTGGACAGTGGCGGTGGTTGGCGGTGGTGCTCGGCATCGCCGTGCTCGTCGCCACGCCCTCGGTGATCGAGCGCCTGCCCGTCGCCGCGTCGGACATCGGTGCGGCGGAACTGCTGTCTCGGGTCCAGTCCTCCACCGCAGCACCGTATTCGGGCTACGCCCAGGCCGTCGGCGGCGTCACCCTGCCGGTCACCGACGGACTCGGCGGCCTACCGGATCTGTTGGGCGACACCACGACCCTGCGCGCCTGGTACCGCGCCCCGGACAGCTTTCGCGTCGACACCGTCCGCCTGGCCGGTGAACGCGGTCTCTACCGGTCCCCGGCTCTGCTGTGGAGATGGGACTACGAGCAGAACACGGCTGTGGCAAACCCGGTCCCCGAACCGAGCCTGCGTCTGCCGCGCGAGGCCGATCTGCTGCCGCCGGAGCTCGGGCAGCGGCTGCTCAGTGAGGCGACCACCGACGAGGTCACCCGGCTGCCGACCCGCCGAATTGCCGGCCGGGACGCTCCTGGCCTGCGGCTCGTCCCCGCCGAGCCGCAGAGCACCATCACCGAGGTCGACGTGTGGGCCGACCCCGACAGCGGGCTGCCGCTGCAGGTCGACGTGCTCGCCGGCGGGGCCGCTCGCCCTGTCGTCAGCACCGCGTTCCTGGACTTCTCACCCGAGATGCCTGACGCCGACACCGTCCGATTCGTCCCGCCCCCGGGAACCGATGTGCAGCAGCAGGACGGTCTCGACATCGCCTCGTTCGCCGACGGGATCGACTCTCCCCGTCTTCCGTCGACTCTGTCCGGACTGGATCTGCGGGACCGCGACGAACCGGGATCCGTCGGGATATACGGCCGCGGAGTGACCGAGCTGATCGCCGCTCCGCTGCCGCGTCGCGCCGCGCGCGGGCTCGTCGACCAGTTGCGGGCCGCTCCCGGCGCGGTCGTGACCGGCGACAGCGTGGCGCTGTCGATCGGACCGCTGAACGTCCTGATCACCGAGCCCGCCGGAGACCGCCGCCGATATCTGCTCTCCGGCACCGTCACCGCAGAAACCTTGGCCACCGCCGCCCAGCAGCTCGAAGGAGCAGCCACATGATCCGCACGACCGGCCTCACCAAGCGTTACGGATCGGTGCGGGCCGTCGACGGCGTCGACCTCGACGTGCGCGCCGGCGACATCTACGGCTTCGTGGGCGCGAACGGCTCCGGCAAGACGACGACCGTGCGGATGCTGCTCGGGCTGGTCCTGGCCACCTCCGGGCAGATGCAGGTGCTCGGCGAGGAGATGCCCCGACGACGCAGGAGCGTGCTGCCGCGGGTGGGTGCGCTGATCGAGAACCCCGCCGCCTACCCCAATCTTTCCGGGCGCCGGAACCTCACCCTGCTCGACGCGGCCGGCCCCGGTGGTTCTCGGCGCACCCGGACCGCCCGCGTCGGCGAGGCCCTCGAGCAGGTGGGCCTCGCCGGGGTCGGACGCAGGCCGGTCAAGCAGTACTCTCTCGGCATGCGGCAACGCCTCGGTTTGGCCGCGGCCCTCATGCGTACCCCCGAGCTGCTGATACTCGACGAGCCGACCAATGGCCTCGATCCACAGGGGATCCTCGAGATTCGAGAGTTGTTGCTGGACTTGCATTCCCGGGGCACAACCGTGTTCCTCTCGAGCCACCTGCTGGCCGAAGTGGAGCAATTGTGCGACCGAGTGGGAGTACTCGATCAAGGTCGCCTCGTTCTGCAGGATCAGCTCTCTGCATTCCAACAACCCACCGGCCGAGTGCTCGTGCGTACCCCCGACCCCGCCGACGCGGTGACGGTCCTGTCCGATGTGGAGGACGCCACCGTGCTCGAGCGCGACGGGCAACAGCTCGTGATCGAACACCCTGATCCGGCCCTGCTCAATCGACTGCTCGTCGAAGGCGGAGTCCGGGTGAGCGAGTTGAGCCCGCAGCAGATGAGCCTCGAGCAGTCGGTGCTGGCGGTCACCGGTGCCAGCTCGGACCGAGTCGACGGTCCCGCTGGCCCTCGCGACGGTTCCGTCCGATCGGAGGTGACCGCATGATCGGCGTCGAACTGCGCGCGATGCTTCGCCGACCCCGCACCTGGGTCGTCATTCTCCTGCTGAACCTGCTGCCGACCATCGTCGCGGGCTTGCTGGCCCTCACCGACGTCGGTCCGCGTCCCGGCGACGGCCCTGCCTTCCTGTCCGCGGTGACCACGAACGGCCAGCTCTTCCCACTCGCCGCTCTCGCCATCGTGCTCCCGCTGTTCCTGCCCGTCGCGGTGTCGGTCATCGCCGGCGATTCCGTCGCCGGGGAGGCCCAGGCCGGCACCCTCCGCTACCTGCTGGCCCGCCCGGTGGGACGAACGAAGCTGTTGGTCGCGAAGCTGATCTCGGTGGCTGCGTTCGTGCTGCTGGCCGTGGTCATCGTGGCTGCTGTCGCATACTTCGTCGGCACGACGCTGTTCGCCACCACGTCGTTGGCCGGAGTGTCGAGCGTGTCCGGCACGGTACTGACGGACGAACAGGTCGCCGTGCGCACTGTCATCGCCGTGCTCTACGTGACCCTGTCGATGCTCGGAGTTGCTGCCATGGGCCTGTTCCTCTCGACCCTGACCGACTCGCCACTCGCGGCGACGCTGGGCGCGTTGGCCTTCCTCATCGCCAGCTCGCTACTGCTGACGCTGGACGCCGCCGACGCCATCGCGCCGTACCTTCCGACGCGGTACTGGCTGGCCTTCGTCGATCTCTTCCGCGACCCGGTGCCGACGCGGGACCTGGTGCGCGGCGTCGGTCTGCAGGGCGTCTACGTCGTCGTGCTCCTGGGGGCCTCGTGGGCGAATTTCACGACCAAGGACATCACGAGCTGAGACGGCTGCAGTCGGCTGCGCCGAGCTCGACGGTAGAGCTGCCGTCCAACTGGGCCGAGACCATCGCGCCGACGAGAGGATCACGGGGCAGGTTTCCGTGGTCGACGGTCGAGTCCGCGCACACGCTCTGGACGGGGATGTCGATCGCGCCGTCGAGTTGGGCCGAGTTCGGCGGGGTCACCACCTGATCCAGTTCGGTCCAGATCGACACACACTGCGGCCCGTCCGGCGTCTCGTCGCCCGAGTTCAAGCCGGCCAGCACGGAGCTGTCCGGGGCCAGCTGTTGGCAGGCGATCGGGCACCGGTCGGGTAGGACCTGGGCAGCCAGCCCCGCCACCTGGGTGCCGTGGTGTGGGGAGCCGAGGGTCACGATGCGTCGGGCCTGCTCGGCACCGCCCAGATCGGCAGCCCAGATCCGGGCCACCACCCCGCCGGCGGAGTACCCGACGACGTCGACCGAGGTCGCTCCCGTCCGAGTCAGTGCCGCGTCGACGGCGTCGCGCAGTGTCTGCGCCTGTGCGGTCAGGTCACCGACGCCACCATCGGGCAGGGCCACGACGGTGGCGTCGCGGCCGTTCTCCCGTAGTTCCGCCGCGAGTACCTCGAGAGCATCGGTGGATCCGCCGAACCCGGGTACCAGCAGCACCGGGCCGGGAACGGACTGGTCGACGCTTGCGACAGGGTCGTTCGTGGACCGCGATGCGACGAAGACCGCCACGGCCACGACGAGCCCGATCAGGACGAGAGCGAGTACGACGTACGCGAGGCGACGACGGGCCGGGGCGAGGGAGGCGAACACCTCGTCCAGTGTGCCCGTCGACGGTGGTGCGGAAGGTCAGGGTGTCTGCGGTTCAGCTTTCGATGGCGGTGATCGCGTCGACAGCGATGACGACGGTGACGTAGGGAGACCCTGTGGGGACTTCGGTGAGGGCGACGGTGATGAAGCCACCGTCGTCATCGTTGTTGTCCACGGCCCCGATCTTGCCGACATGCTGGTGTCCGTCGATGGTGCTGATTCGGACGGGGGTTTCGGTGTCGGAGTAGTTGGTGAAAATGACGGCGTCGATCATGTGGGTGTTCCTGTTCGTTCGGTGATGGATGTCGCGGGGTCCGCGAGGCTGACGAGTCCGACGCTCACCGGAGCGGGATACGAAAAAGCCCCTCACAGATTTGTATCGGTGAGGGGCTGAGTCTGAGCCGCCTAAGAGAATCGAACTCTTGACCTTTTCATTACGAGTGAAATGCTCTACCGACTGAGCTAAGGCGGCGTGCCTTTCGGCGTTGGTGAGTCTAACGGAGCATCGGGTCGAAACGAAAATCGCCCTCCCTGACGGTCAGCCCGCGAGGCCGAGTCCTTCCGCAGGCCCGCTGAGGATCGTCTTGACGTGCCTGGTCAGGTCGTCGGCGAGCACTTCGGTCTCCCCGGCCTCCAGGGCGTCGAGCACCTGGCGCACCACGTCGCGCGGGTCGTTCTTCGGGACGTCGAGTTCGGCGATCATGTCGGTGTCGGTGTACCCGAGATGCACCCCGACAACGAGGGTTCCCTGCGGTGCGAGCTCGAGCCGGAGCGAGTTGGTGGCCGACCAAATCGCCGCCTTCGATGCCCCGTAGGCACCTGCACCGCCGAGCCACGACAGCACCGAGTGAATGTCGACCAACGCCCCGCCGCCGTTTGCCTTCAGTATCGGAGCGAACTCTTGCGCGATTCGCAGCGCGCCGAAGACATTGGTCTCGAACACCGCGCGAACCTCATCGATCGACGTCGTCAGCAACGGTGTCGTTCCGGGAGCGCCGGCGTTGTTGAAGACGATCGACACATCGGACGCGATATCGGCAAGTGCGGCAACGGAATCCGCGTCGGTGACATCGAGAGCAACGGGCACCACCCGAGGATCCGAGTCCTCTCGTGGGCTCCTCGCAGTCGCGTACACCTTCGTTGCCCCACGCTCGAGCAATGCGTCGACTGTCGCCTTGCCCAGACCGCGCTGACCGCCGGTCACCAATACCGTTGCTCCCGAAACAGACACCATCGAACTCACCCTTACGACAGAGGTTAATTGCTTTTGACTCTGTCAGTAGTAGTTGACCAGTTCGACATAGTCAAATACTGTTCACTTATGTCACAGTCGCCGACGGAGCGCTTTCACCTCGCACCGGCACCCGACGGACTGCAGGTGGTTCAGAATCTGCTCAACACGCGAGCCATCGACGCGTACGGCCTCCCCGACCTCCTAGCGGACGGGAAGGCAGCATCGCTCGTGTGGGAGACCGCGCTGTCGGACGACGATGCGGCCACGCTGCGGGCTCTGCGCTCGGATGTCGAAGCGGCCATTGCCGGCGACCTGCCCACGCGTCCGGCCGTCCGAGCGGAACTTCTACCGGGCGGCGACGGCACCGTACGACTGATGCCGACCGGCACCGGGACCGACTACATCGTGTCGACGATCTGGTCCGAAGTGCTTCTCGCTCAACAAGCGGACACGTGGCGACGACTCAAGCGATGCAAGAACGAGGCATGTGGATCTGCCTTCTACGACCGCTCCCGCAACAACAGCGGCGTCTGGCACGACGTGAAGACGTGCGGCAATGTCGCCAATCTTCGCGCCTCACGGGCCCGACGGAAAATACAGAGCTAGCGCAGGACATCCCCGAGCGTCGCGACCATCGCATAGATCGCAAATTTGGGTTTTGCGTTGACAGCCAACGACTCTCGGCATTCGAGGATCGCCTCGATGCTTTTCAGCAGAGCCTCGGGCGGCACGGCTTTCGCCATTCGCTCGACCTGCTCGGCCATGTCGGGGTGCGTGGCCGTCGCGGTCGAGCCGTACGAACGTGCGAGCGCGTCGCGGTACAGGCCCACCAGGTCCATCAACGCCCGATCCAGCGAGTCGCGGCCGGTTCTGGTGGCGCGAGACTTCTGCCGCTTCTCCAGGTCCTTGAGCACGCCCGCCGAGCCGCGCAATGCTCCGGCAGCGCCCTTACCTGTGCCTCCGGCTCCGAGGGCCGTGCGCAACTCCTCGGTCTCGGCCTCGTCACGAGTGGCACTCATTTCCTTGGCCTCGTCCTCGGCGGCCTTCACCAGTTCCTCGGCTGCGAGGTACGCCTGATTGGGGCGAGCAGCAGCCGACGCCAGGGCAAGTGCCCGCTTGCGTCGCGCCCGCGCGTCCTCGTCGGTCGCGAGTCGGCGTGCTCTGCCCACATGGCCGCCGCTGATCGACGCGGCCCATTCCGCCGTCTCGGCGTCGAGCTTGTCGCGGGTCTGCAGCACCTGCGCGATGGCCGGCACCGTGGGCGTCACCAACGAGACGTGCCGGCAGCGCGAGCGCAGCGTCACCGAGATGTCCTGCGGATCGACCGACGGAGCGCACAACAGAAACACCGTCCGAGCGGGCGGCTCCTCGACGACCTTGAGCAGTACGTTTCCGGCACCCTCGGTGAGTCGATCGGCATCCTCGACGACGACCACCTGCCACAGACCGGTGCTCGGCCGACGCGACGCGACCGAGACGATGTCTCGCATCTCCTTGGTGCTGATGCTCAGACCCTCCGGGATGACGCGTCGCACATCGCCGTGAGTGCCTGCCATCGTCGTCGAGCACGCCTGACAGTATCCGCACCCCGGAGTGCCCTCGGTGGTGCACTGCAACGCCGCAGCGAAGCACAGGGCGGCGATGGAACGCCCGGACCCGGGAGGGCCGGTGAAGAGCCACGAATGCGTCATCGCCGACGAGTCGACGCCCGTACGAGCAGCCACTGCTGCAGCCGTCAGATCGGCCTCGACATCTTCCTGACCGACCAAACGATCGAACACACCCGCCATGCTGGCAACCCTAACGGTTGGGACCGACTAGTCCCGGCGCACTGTTCCCGGACAGTGCCGAACTCGAAGCTGTGGACGTGATCGCTGCCGATTCCATCCACAACTTCGAGTTCGCGAGCTACTCGCCGTCGGTCTTCTTCGCCGGTGCCTTCTTGGCAGCAGCCTTCTTCGTCGTCGTCTTGGCCGCCGTCGTCTTCGTGGCGGTCTTCTTGGCTGCAGCCTTCTTGGCCGGAGCCTTCTTCGCAGCAGCCTTCTTGGCCGGAGCCTTCTTCGCAGCGGCCTTCTTCGCCGGAGCCTTCTTCTTCACCGGGCCACGAGCACGCCTGTCCGCCAACAACTCCGACGCGCGATCGTCGGTGATCGTCTCGACCTCGTCGTCCTTGCGCAGACTTGCGTTGGTCTCGCCGTCGGTGACGTACGGCCCGAATCGACCGTCCTTGATCACCATCGGCTTCTCACTGATCGGGTCGACGCCCAGTTCCCGCAGCGGCGGCTTGGCCTCGCCCTGACGGCCCCGACGCTTGGGCTCGGCGTAAATCTTCAGAGCCTCTTCGAGACTGACCGTGAACATCTGATCCTCGTCGGCGAGCGAGCGAGAGTCGGTGCCCTTCTTCAGATACGGGCCGTAGCGGCCGTTCTGCGCGGTGATCTCTTCCTTGGACTCGGGATCGACACCGACGACGCGTGGCAACGACAGCAGCTTGAGCGCGTCCTCGAGCGTGATCGTCGCCAGATCCATCGACTTGAGCAACGAACCGGTCCGCGGCTTGGGGCCGGTGGCCTTCTTCGCTGCAGCCTTCTTTGCCGGTGCCTTCTTGGCCGCGGCCTTCTTCACCGCAGTCTTGACGCCACCGCCGCCATCACCGTCGTTGCCGGACGGCACCGGGACGATGTCGGGCTCGGGGGGCGTGGGTTCAGGTTCCGGCTCGGGCAGGATCTCGGTGACGTAGGGCCCGAAACGGCCTTCCTTCGCCACGATGTCGTGACCGGTCAGCGGATCCACACCGAGCTTGCGGCCCTCTTGTGGTGTGGCGAACAGCTTTTCGGCGAAATCGATCGTCAGCTCGTCCGGCGGCAAGTCGTCGGGCAGGTTGGCGCGCTGGCTGATCGGATCGCCGTCCGGATCGTCGTCGTTCTTGACCATGCGCTCGAGGTACGGACCGTAACGGCCCACGCGCACATGGATTTCGCGCCCCTCGGAGTCGTCGAACAGACGAATCGAGTTGATGGTGCGCGCATCGATGTCTTCGAGGTTCTGGCCCACCATCTTCTTCAGGCCACCCGAGCGCGCCACCGAACCCTCGGCACCGGTCTCGCCGCCGAAGTAGAAGCTCTGCAGCCAATCTCCGCGCCGCTCACGACCTCCCGCGATCGCGTCGAGATCGTCTTCCATGCCGGCGGTGAAGTCGAAGTCCACCAGACGTCCGAAGTGCGCTTCCAACAACGCAATCACCGAGAACGCCACCCACGACGGCACGAGAGCGCTGCCACGCTTGTAGACGTAACCGCGGTCGAGGATCGTCTTGATGATCGACGAATACGTCGACGGCCGACCGATTCCCAACTCTTCGAGCGTCTTGATCAGCGACGCCTCGGTGAATCGAGCCGGCGGGTTGGTGGTGTGACCGTCGGGATCGAGCTTGGTGGCCGTCACCGCCTGGCCGGCCTTCAACGCGGGCAGACGCGACTCGGCGTCGTCGGTCTGACCGCCTGCCTCGTCGTCGACGCTCTCGACGTAGGCCTTGAGGAAGCCCGCGAACGTGATGGTCCGACCCGACGCGGAGAACGTGCACTCCTCGCCGGTACCGGCGGTTCCGGTGATGCGCAGGGTCAGCGTGGTGCCGCGCAGATCTGCCATCTGCGACGCCACCGTGCGCTGCCAGATCAGCTCGTAGAGCCGGAACTCGTCGGTCTGTAGAGCCGAATGCAGCTGACCGGGAGTCTGGAACACGTCACCCGAGGGGCGGATGGCCTCGTGCGCCTCCTGCGCGTTCTTGACCTTGCGGGTGTACTGCCGCGGAGTGGGGTGCACGTACTCCGGGCCGTACAGCTCGGTCGCCTGCGCCCGTGCCGCGGAGACCGCAGACGCGGACAGCGACGTCGAGTCGGTACGCATGTAGGTGATGTAGCCGTTCTCGTACAGACGCTGCGCGACGCGCATGGTCCGCTCGGAACTGAACCGCAGCTTGCGGCCGGCCTCCTGCTGCAGCGTCGACGTCATGAACGGCGGGTACGGCTTGCGCGTGTACGGCTTGTCCTCGGCGGACGCGACGGTGAGGTCGACGCCTTCGAGAGCGTCGGCGAGGCGTCGGGCATGCGGTTCGTCGAGAACGGTGACCGACTCGGTCTTGAGCTTGCCGTCGGGACCGAAGTCGCGGCCGGCGGCGACGCGATTGCCGTCGACGTTGACCAGCCGAGCTCCGAAACTGCGCGGGCTCGCCTCGGCCCCGGCGTCGAGGGTGGCAGAAATATCCCAGTACTCGGCGCTACGGAACGCCATCCGCTCGCGCTCACGCTGGACGATGATGCGGGTGGCCACGGACTGCACACGGCCTGCCGACAGCTTCGGCATGACCTTCTTCCACAGCACCGGGCTGACCTCGTAGCCGTAGAGACGGTCGAGGATGCGGCGGGTTTCCTGTGCGTCGACGAGGTCTTGGTCGAGGTCGCGAGTATCGGCGGCGGCCGCGAGGATCGCCGGCTTGGTGATCTCGTGGAAGACCATGCGTCGAACCGGGACTTTGGGGTTCAGGGTCTCGAGGAGATGCCAGGCGATGGCCTCGCCCTCGCGGTCGGGGTCAGTGGCGAGATACAGCTCGTCGGCGTCCTTGAGCAGGCTTTTGAGCTCTGCGACCTTGCCCTTCTTCTCGGGCGAGACGACGTAGAGGGCCTCGAAGTCGTGGTCGACGTCCACGCCCAGACGTGCCCACGGCTCGCCCTTGTATTTGGCGGGCACGTCGGCAGCACCACGAGGAAGGTCGCGGATATGGCCGACCGAGGCCTCGACGACATAGTTGCTCCCGAGGTAGGGAGCGATCTTTTTGGCCTTGGTCGGAGACTCGACGATGACCAGACGACGCGGCTCGGCGGAGCTGTCCCCCGAGCCGTTGTTACGTGCTGCCACCTTGCTGCCGAACCTTCCCTAGTGCGTTTTCACAAGCAGATTTGCCTGCCCCACTCCTAACAGACTGACATACGTCGAGCAAATACTCGCAGATCAGTCATTCATCTTCCTACTCAGCGTGGGGCCAATTGGTACGTGCGTCCACATTCGCAGGAGCCTCGCCGACGTTCTCGGTGAGGCGCAACAGCCGACGTCGGCCGGTGATTCGAAGGCCAGGATTGGACCCGCGGGTGCCGATCAGAGTCGGCGCGATGCCCGCGCGCATCAACGATTGAGCGAGGACCGCATGAGTCTCCGGCGCGTGCGGATCGAGGCCGAGTACGTAGCGTTCCCCCTCCGCCTCGGGACGCCCCGACGCGAGCACCCATGCCCGCAACTCCCGAGAACCGGGCACCCACCCGGGAGGCACGGCCTTCACCGCGCCCTTGGTCCACAACGACGCCAACGCGGACAGTTCCGGAACCGACGCGGTGCGGACGAGAGGACGGTCTTCTTCGGACCGTCCCAGCTCTGCCGACAAACCACATTGTTCGATCAACTCGGCAATGGCATCGGCCCGCCACTGCGCGTCGACGACGACGGAGATACGCGCCGCTCCCGAGGACGTGACGACATGGCCGGTGGCAGCCAGCAGTCCGCTGAGATCGGTCACCGCGGGCGGCAACGACTCGGCAGAGAAGAAGGACAGCTGGTTCACAGCATGGACATTAGGACATCGACACCGGCAGACACTGCTTTCGACGCTTCCTGGTGGTTCGCCACGAACGAAACATCCCCCTTTCTCGAACGGCTTTTCACGGCCGATCGAGAAAGGGGGATGAAGGTTCTCGTCTCCGAAGAGAAAAGAATCAGACTGCGCGAACGCCCGTTGCCTGAGGACCCTTGGTGCCCTGGCCGACCTCGAACTCGACGCGCTGGTTCTCCTCGAGGGTGCGGAAGCCGCTGCCCTGGATCTCGGAGTAGTGAACGAAAACGTCAGCGGAGCCGTCTTCTGGTGCGATGAATCCAAAGCCCTTTTCGGCGTTGAACCACTTCACAGTTCCCTGTGCCATGCTTTTCCTTCTCTTTCTAACACCGGATTCGATGGAGCGCACTTTCGATCCATCGGGCCGGTTCCGACCGCTGCACTTGTACGAATCCCCCTCAGGATTCCCCCTGATGGACGAGCTCTCCCAGTACCGCGCCCGCAACATAAGATCCTGCGAAGCGTAGAACGAACACAGAAGCTGCGACCGCGTCAAGTGAACCATGAACTCCGCGTTCGCAACAGTCGAAAACCGACCCTTTTCGAACAAATTGCCCGTCTTGTAACAACACACAACGCCGGACGGGTGGAATGCGGCTCTCACCAGGGCTCGAGCCGCTCGTTTCGGGTCCGCGATAGCATGAGGACCCCAGGTCGCACCTAGCCCGAATGGGCGGCCAGTAGATCGAACGAATGTATGGAGACCGGCAGTGAGCGAGAAGCATCCGCACGACGGTGCGGATGTCCGGAGTTACGGGCAGCGGCTGCTGGATCGAGTGTTGGCCGGTACCCCCGCCGACGACGGCCCCGTCACGCACGTCGCCGAGTTGCCGGCTCGATCGTCCAGCTTTGCACCATGGCCGTCGTGGGTCGGCCCGGAAGTGGTGCAGGTGATCACCTCTCGGGGCATCGCACAACCGTGGACGCATCAGGCCCGGGCCGCGACGCTCGCCGCCGAGGGCAGTCATGTGGTGCTCTCGACGAGTACCGCGTCGGGCAAATCGTTGGCCTATCAGCTGCCCATTCTGACGACGCTGGCCGCCGACGCCCGGGCGACGGCTCTGTATCTCGCACCGACCAAGGCCCTCGGAGCCGATCAGCTACGCACCACCATCTCGATCACCGACGAGTTACGTTCGCTGTCAGACGATCTCGCCGAGGTGTTTCCCAGCTCGTACGACGGCGATACCCCGATCGAGATTCGGCAGTGGGCCAGAACCAACGCGCGCTGGATCTTCACCAATCCCGACATGTTGCACCTGGGCATCCTCGGCGCGCACGAGCGATGGTCGCGTTTCCTGCGCAACCTGCGGTACGTGGTGGTCGACGAATGCCATTACTACCGAGGTGTTTTCGGCTCCAACGTGGCTTTGGTGCTACGCCGATTGCGACGCCTCTGCGCGCGCTACGGAGCGTCTCCGGTGTTCGTTCTCGCCAGTGCCACGACTTCGGAGCCGGGACGCGCTGCCAGTCGACTCATCGGAGCGCCCTGCGAGGAGATCACCGAGGACGGCTCGCCCCACGGAGCGCGTACCGTCGCACTCTGGGAACCGCCGCTGCTCAAGGAGATCACCGGCGAGAACGGTGCGCCGGTACGCAAATCGGCGGGGGCCGAGGCGTCGCGCATCATGGCGGATCTGTTGATCGAGGGTGCACGGACACTCGCGTTCGTGCGGTCCAGGCGCGGAGCCGAGGTCACTGCGCTGGGGACCCAGCGAATTCTCGCCGACGTCGATCCGCAATTGGTCCGACGCGTCGCCGCTTATCGCGCAGGCTATTTGGCCGAGGATCGGCGAAAGCTCGAACGGGACCTCTCCGACGGCACCCTGCTGGGAGTGGCCACCACCAACGCCCTCGAACTCGGCGTCGACATCGCCGGTTTGGACGCGGTGATCGTCGCCGGTTTCCCCGGTACCGTCGCCTCGTTCTGGCAGCAGGGTGGGCGCGCCGGACGACGCGGGGAGGGCTCACTGCTGGTACTCGTCGCGCGCGACGACCCATTGGATACCTACTTGGTGCATCACCCGGCAGCCCTGCTGGACAAGCCGGTCGAGGCAACCGTCACCGACCCGACCAATCCGTATATTCTTGCTCCCCAATTGCTTTGTGCTGCAGTCGAACTACCGATCACCCTGGCCGAGGCCGAGGCGTTGAGCGCGGAATCGGTACTCGAAGAGCTCGAGCTGAAGGGCTACGTGCGTAAGCGTCCTCACGGGTGGTTCATCACCCCCGAGGGGCAACAGCTGTCTCCGCACGGTGCGGTCAACATTCGCGGCGGCACGGGCGTGCAGGTCGCCATCGTCGACGGCGAATCCGGCCGCATGCTCGGCACCGTCGACGGCGGACGTGCCCCTGCCACTGCACATCCCGGTGCGGTGCACATTCATCAGGGCGAATCCTTCGTGGTCGACGAGCTCGATCTCGAGGCCGGCCTCGCGCTGGTGCATGCCGAACAACCCGAGTGGAACACCTCGGCGCGCGAGATCACCGACATCGCGATCACCGCGGTGCACGAATCCGTCGACTACGGCGAGGTCCGCGTCGCGCTGGTGCAGGTGAACGTCACCCATCAGGTGGTGGGATATCTCCGACGCCTCCCCTC
Organism: Rhodococcus sp. 3258; assembly: GCF_031456475.1. NCBI lineage: Bacteria > Bacillati > Actinomycetota > Actinomycetes > Mycobacteriales > Nocardiaceae > Rhodococcus > Rhodococcus sp. 3258. The sequence goes on along the minus strand of NZ_JAVDUT010000005.1, from coordinate 221,179 downwards.
GGGCGAGGTCCTCGATTCCATCGAACTCGACATGCCGGCCCAGACCCTCGACAGCCGCGCCGTCATGTACACCATCACCCCGGAGTTGTTGGAGCACAGCGGTGTTCCGTTCGAGCGATTCCCCGGATCGCTGCACGCGGCCGAGCACGCCGCCATCGGCTTGCTGCCGTTGGTCGCGACCTGCGATCGATGGGACATCGGTGGAGTGTCGACGGCATTACACCCCGACACCGGGCTGCCGACGGTCTTCGTTTACGACGGATACGACGGCGGAGCAGGCTTCGCAGACCGCGGTCACGTGGCCATCGCCGACTGGCTCGCCGCCACCAAGGACGCAATCGTCTCCTGCGAGTGTCAGACCGGTTGCCCGTCATGCGTGCAATCCCCGAAATGCGGAAACGGTAACGACCCCCTGGACAAAGAGGGTGCCGTTCGAGTGCTGACCGCAGTGTTGGCGGCCGTCACTCGCGAGGGATGAGCCGGCCCATCTCGCAGTCAGGAACCTGGTGGCTGGGGACCGAGTGGGGGTTCACCGCAAACGCGCGCGCGTTTGCCATGCGCGCGCAAAATTGCCAGGGTTTCGCGGGGATTACCAGTCATTTGTCGCAAACGCGCGCGCGTTCAAGGCTTGGATCGAACTGGTGCGCCACCCTGCTCGTTGCTGCCGACACCTCGGGTGGTGTGGTGGGGAGAGGATCAGCCCACAGAATCGAGACGACGCATGCCCATTGCCCGGCAGATACCGAAAGCCACCGACTTGCGCGAGGTGCTCTCGTTCAAGAAGCCCGATCTGAACCTGCGCCGACGACGCCTCAGCGCGGCACTGACCATCGACGATCTCCGCACCATCGCCCGTCGCCGTACCCCGCGCGCGGCATTCGATTACACCGACGGCGCGGCCGACGCCGAGATCTCACTCTCCCGAGCCCGGCAGGCCTTCCGTGACGTCGAATTCCACCCCTCGATCCTGCGAGACGTCTCCCACGTCGACACCTCGACGACGGTGTTCGGCGGACCGTCCGCGCTTCCGTTCGGTATCGCCCCGACGGGCTTCACGCGCCTGATGCAGACCGAGGGTGAGTACGCCGGTTCTGCCGCCGCCGGCGCTGCTGGAATTCCATTCTCCCTCTCGACGCTGGGCACCACGTCGATCGAGGACGTGAAGGCCACCAACCCGAACGGCCGAAACTGGTTCCAGCTCTACGTCATGCGTAACCGCGACATCTCGTTCGGTCTGGTCGAACGCGCCGCGAAAGCTGGCTTCGACACCCTCCTGTTCACGGTCGACACACCGGTCGCCGGGGCTCGCCTGCGAGACAAACGCAACGGGTTCTCCATTCCGCCGCAGTTGACCGCGTCGACCATCGCCAACGCCATTCCGCGTCCATGGTGGTGGTGGGACTTCCTCACCACGCCCAAGCTGGAGTTCGCGTCGCTGACCTCTACCGGCGGCACGGTCGGAGAGCTGGTCGATTCAGCGATGGATCCCTCCATCTCGTTCGAGGATCTCGACGTCATCCGTGAGATCTGGCCCGGCAAGTTGGTCGTCAAAGGTGTTCAGTCGGTGGCGGATTCGGCGCGCCTGGCCGAACTGGGTGTGGACGGCATCGTTCTGTCCAATCACGGAGGCCGACAACTCGATCGGGCTCCCGTTCCCTTCCACCTGCTGCCGCAGGTCGTCCGTGAAGTCGGCCCCGACTTCGAAGTAGCCGTCGACACGGGCATCATGCACGGTTCCGACATCGTCGCGTCCATCGCAATGGGGGCATCGTTCACGCTCGTCGGCCGGGCCTACCTGTACGGCCTGATGGCCGGCGGTCGCGCGGGCGTCGACCGCATGATCGAGATTCTGAGGGAGGAGATCATCCGCACCATGCAACTGCTGCAGGTCAATTCACTCGCCGAACTGACCCCGGAACACGTCACTCAACTCACTCGGTTGGCCCCTCTGCAGTCCGGTGCCGCCGCATTCACGCCGCGCTGACCGCTGCAGGCGGACCGTCGCGACCCGTCGAGGCCGTGGCAAGACTCTCGGCCACGGGTTCGGGTCCTCGGGCGGGGGTCGAGGCCGGGTTTCACCGCAAACGCGCGCGCATTCGCTGAACGCGCGCGAATTCGCCGGCTCGAACGGGGCGATTCCGCTCGCACCTGACAAACGCGCGCGCGTTTGCGGATTCGGGCGGGCGGGCGGGCGGGCGGCGGGCGGGGGCCCGGACTCACTCCGGCCCCGCCCGCGCCGTCGCGATGGCGTCGGACATTCCGAAGCGTCCGAGGAACACCGACTGACCCACCGTCACGATCACGTCCCAATCGTCGATCGTGCACTCCCGCAACTCCGTTCCCATTCGCATCGCCAATCCCCTCGCCGTCTCACACGCATCGGCCACCCCGCGATCGAGGGCCCCCGCACCGGCGAATGCAGCGAGATCAGCAGCCGACTGCGCCTGATGACGAGCGCCCACCGCCGACCCGACGTGCATCACCATCACCACGACGGCGATCAACGCCGACATCGCCAGTGCCGCCAAGACCGTCGCCCCGCCCTCGTCATCGCGCAGCGCCTTTCGGAATGCGAGCCTCATTCCGCTGCAACCGGTTCCGCAGCAGCAACGGCCTCCGCCGACAACGTCAGTCCCGGGAGCGGACTCTCCACCTCCACCCGCGCGACGAAGAATTCACCGTCTTCGCGCACCGTGATCCGAGCACCCTCCGGCGCAACCCGCTCCCCCACCGACACCGCCCGGGTCGCATCACCTCTCGCCGCCAACCGAGCCGCCTCCCGCGCAGCATCGACACAGCCGATGTGCATCGTCACCGACACGATCGCACCGATGCACACCACGATCACTGCGACGATGGACGCGACGGCAATCGCCGCCTCCACCGTCACAGCCCCGTCCTCACCGCCCGGAATCAGACGGCTGTGTTGAGCGCTCGATCGATGATCCCCGTCAGCGCGGTCACAATGCTGTCCCCCGTCACCACCGTGTAGAGCACCGCGCCGAATGCCGCGGCCGCGATGGTGCCGATCGCGTACTCCGCGGTCGACATACCGTCGTCCTCCACACCGAACAATGCGACTCGAGTCTTGATCTCCTGCAGTGCATTCCGCATCATGACGCTTCCCCTCCCAGTATTCCGGCGCGGCGTATCCGCACCGGACGATTCGTAGTTCGGCGGTCACAGCACGCCGCCGGCCAGCACATTGCCCGCAAGGCCGATCACCACGGGCACGATGCCCAGGCAGATGAAAGCCGGCAGAAAGCACAGGCCCAGCGGTCCGCTTATCAGCACACCGGCCCGTTCGGCCGCAGCCGCCGACGCATCCTCGGCCCGAGTTCGTTGGGTGGCAGCCAGTTCCGTCATCGCCGACGCCATGGACGACCCGGCCCGAGCGGATCGTCGCGCCATCCGTGCCAGCGCCTCGGTCTTCGGATCCTTTGCCACTGCATCCCACGCCGTCGCTGCATCGGCCCCCAGCTCGAGCAGATCGGCGGCTTTGCGCAGTGCGACACCGAATGCGGGCGGAGCGGAATGGGCTGCGGCCGCCGCGGCAGTCGAGATCGGGAGTCCGGAACGCAGACACGCAGCGAGAAGGTCGAACGTCGTCGCCACGGCGAGCGGATCGGGTCCGGAGTCGTCGACGGCTTCTGTCGTCGAAAGCCCTGAAACCTCTACTCGCGCCAAACCGCCACGGGCAGCGGGGACGACGACCAAAGCCGTTGCCAGACAGAGCGTGATCGCCCACGTCATGTCGTCACCTTGCCGGTGATCGCATCGGTCCACAGCAGACCTGCGCAACCGAGAGCGGTTCCGATGAGGAGCAGGATTCCGCCCAGCCCGCCGCCCAGCAGTATGCGCAGCGGATCGGCCCCCATCAGTTGTCCGAGCGCGACCCCAAGAACGGGCAGTCCAGCCAACACCAATGCAGTAGCGCGGGCCCCTGCGAGCGACGCCTCGGTTCGTTCCCGGAATCGCCGACGTCCGAGCAGATCCTCGCGCACGGCGTCGAGCAACTCGGCGAGTGCGAGGCCGTGTTCGTCGGCCACCCGCCATGCCGCGGCCAAGCGGTCCAGTTCGGGGTTCAACAGTGGATCCGACGCGGCTATCCCGTCGGCAGCGCGTCCACCGATTCGCGATCTGGACGCAGCACCGCGCAGCGCCTCCGAGGCGATCCCGCCGCACTCGTCCGCAGCCACTTCGCCGGCCGTCGCCGGGTGCGCACCGACCCGCAGTTCACCGATGACCACTTCGACTCCGGTTGCCAACCAATCCAATTCGGCCGTACGACGGGCGCGCACGGTGCGACGGCGATGTCGGTGCCATCCGGTACCGCCCGCCACGAACAGAGCCGCCGCGCCCCACGGACCGCCGATCCAGAACATGCCCACGGCCGACGCCGCGGCAACAGCGACAGGGAGCGCCCACCCAGGAACGCCGACGGCAACTCGACCGCGGCGCGGTAGTCGGCGAGAGCGGCTGGGCCACAGCGTAAATGCAGCGGCCAGGACACACAGTGCAGCCGTCATCGCATCTCGCCACAGCGCCGAGCGAGCAGTTCGTGCAGCCCGCGCTGCCCGGGCACGGCGTCGGAATCAGCGGACCATGCCGGCACGATATGAACACGACCCGTCGAATCCACCTCCACCAGTCCGATCTCCCGCAATCTGCGCGTGCCGTCGGCGCTCCGGTGGACGTGCAGGACGACCTGGACGGCCGCCGCGAGTTGACTGTGCAAGGCGTCGCGACCCATTCCGCCCAGTGCGGCAAGGGCTTCGAGCCGAGCGGGTACTTCCGAGGGCGAATTGGCATGGATGGTTCCGGCACCGCCGTCGTGCCCGGTGTTGAGGGCCGTCATCAGGTCGATCACCTCGGCCCCGCGCACCTCACCGACGACGAGCCGATCGGGTCGCATCCGTAGTGCTTGGCGAACCAATTGCCGAACAGACACCTCGCCCACACCTTCGACGTTCGGAGCACGGGCCACCAGACGCACCACATGGGGATGCGACGGAGCCAACTCGGCCGCATCCTCCACACAGACGATTCGTTCGGCTGGGTCGACCTCGCCCAGCAGAGCAGCCAGAAGAGTGGTCTTCCCGGCACCGGTACCTCCGACGACCAGAAACGCCAAGCGCGCGAGCACAATCCGCGCGAGCAGATCGTAGCCCTCCTCGGTCACCGCACCGGACGCCCGGAGCGCGGCGAGTCCCTGGGTGGCCGGGCGGAGCACTCGCAACGACAGGCAGGTTCCACCGCTCGCCACCGGTGCCAGCACCGCGTGCAGACGGACCCCGAACGCTCCCTGTCCGACGCCGGATAATCGGCCGTCGACCCACGGCTGCGCATCGTCCAATCGCCGACCGGCCGAGAGCGCGAGCCGTTGCGCCAGCCGCCTGACCGCGGCTTCGTCGGCGAACTGGACTCCGGTGCGTTCCAGGCCTCTACCGCGATCGATCCACACCTGATCCGGCGCCGTGACCAGAACATCGGTCACCCCTGGCTCGGACAGGAGCGGCTCCAACGGGCCTGCTCCGGTGAGCTCGGTCTGCAGAATACGCAGTGCCGCAAGCATATCGGTGTCACCGATGACTCCCCCTGCCTCGGTGCGGATGGCCGCGGCAACGGTGGCGGGCACCGGAGACTGTGCCGAAGCAGCCAGCCGATCTCGTACGCGGTCGAGCAATTCGGCGGTGACGACTGCGCTCATGCCGCCCACCGCTGACCACCGGGCTTGTGCGCGAACGTATCGAGGACCCCGGTGGCCGCCGCCGCGAGCGGTGAGCGGCGTCCGAGAGCAAGCCCGCCCCGCTCGAGACGCTCGGCCAATCCAGGCTCGGCCCGCATGGACGTCAGCAGCGACAGGTCGAGGGCGGCGGCGATGTCCGCTGCCCGTAGTCCCCCGGGTGCGGGCCCACGAACGACCAATCCGACGTTCGCATTGCGACTCGAGATCTCGTCCGCTACTGCTTCTGCCGAGGTCACGGCCCGCAATTCGGCAGGCAGCACCAGTACGACGAGGTCGGCTGCGGCGTACAGGGCGTCCGAGAGGTCATCGGAGTGGCGCGGGGCGTCGCACACCACGAGATCGCCTCCAGCGCGCCCTGCGTCGAGCACAGCCGCCGCGGCGACGGCCGAGAGTCCGGTTCGCCGGTCGTCGGATCGCCCGAGTGCCAGCACCGACAATCCGTTCTTCGACGGCAGCGCGCCGTGGAGTGCGTCGCCGGATACGCGCCCGCCCTCGACGACGAGGCCGGACCAGCGCAAGCCTGGGGCGTTCTCCCAGCCGAGCAGCAGATCGAGGCCGCTGCCGTACCGGTCGGCTTCGACCACGAGCGTGCGTTGCCCCGTGCGACTGCTGCACAGGCCCAGCGCCGCCGCGAACGTGGACGCACCCGCACCTCCGCGGGCACCGACGACCACGATGACGCCACCGCCGCCCGGCGATGTGACGACGGGTTCACCGAGGATGCGAACGAGCGTGTCCTCGTCCGAGGGTAACGACACCACGTGTTCGGCACCGAGCGCTGTGGCCGTCCGCCAATCGTCGAGTGTCGGCGAGGCGGCCGTGACCAGAACGACGCCGGGCCGCCGCGGAAGTCCGCCTGCGAGCGCCGACTCGGCAGAAGAAAAATCGATCAAAATAGTTCCTGGGAATTCCCAAATCGGGCGCGCCGATCCGATACCGACCAGTAAGTTCTGCTCTTCCACAACACAATCCGCGGCTGCGGCGATTCGATACACGTCCTGACGCAGTCCGTGATGGTCGATCGACATCGACGCGTTCGCATTCGTCCGCCGTGAAATCGGATCCGTTTTCATGGACCCAAGCGTGCGCGAGAATCCGCTCGCGCGGCGCGCGACTTGGGGAAATGTGGATAGATCGGCCCCTGTGGATGAATACCGGTACCGCGGTACCAGTTTTCGGCCTACCCCGAAAAAGAGGACGACCCTCGCCAGGGGGGGAGGAGGCGAGGGTCGTCTGGTTCAGCCCCGGGGGGTCGGGCTGAACACCGCCCGGAATGAACCGGGCTCGTGGAAAATACTACACCCGTGGACGTCCTTGTTTGCAAGTTCAACCGTCTCAATTTGTGGACATGTTCGGAGCGAGTCGAGAAGAGAAGTTGCGCGACATCCACCGGTCACCACCGGCCACTATGGTGACAATCGTGACCCTCAGCGCAGACACCGACGACGCCCCCGCCGGCCGACGCGCAGCGCGCGTCGCCGCCTTCTTCGACCTCGACAAAACGATCATCGCGAAGTCCAGCACTCTGGCCTTCAGCAAGCCGTTCTTCGACCAAGGTCTGATCAACCGGCGAGCGGTACTCAAGAGCAGCTATGCGCAGTTCTTGTTCCTGCTCTCCGGTGCCGATCACGACCAGATGGAACGCATGCGCGCACACATCGCCGGTATGACCGCCGGGTGGCACGTCGAACAGGTGCGAGCAGTGGTGGCCGAAACCCTGCACGACATCGTCGATCCCCTCGTCTTCGCCGAAGCGGCCGATCTGATCGCGGACCACAAGCTCCGCGGACACGACGTGGTGGTCGTCTCAGCGTCGGGCGACGAGATCGTGCATCCCATCGCCGAACTGCTGGGTGCCGACCACAGCATGGCCACGACGATGGTGACTGTCGACGGCAAGTACATCGGCGAGGTCGACTTCTACTGCTACGGCGAGGGCAAGGTCGACGCCATGAAGTCCCTGGCGGCACAACATGATTACGACCTGTCCAAGAGCTACGCCTACTCGGATTCGATCACCGACGTGCCGATGCTGCGGGCGGTCGGGCACCCCACCGCCGTCAATCCAGACCGCGCGCTCCGCAAAGAGGCCTCGTCCCTCGGCTGGCCGATTCTGACATTCTCGAACCCCGTTTCGCTGCGCTCCCGCATTCCGAATCCGTCCGGGAAGACCGTAGTAGCCAGTGCTGCAGCAGGTTTCAGCGCAATAGCGGCCGGCGCGATCACCTACGGACTACTCCGCAGAAAACGATGAGCCCAAACCCTTGATGTGAGCGGCGTCACGGGGTACAAATGACGTACGGAAGAACGGAAGGCCAAGAACGAACCGGAAGAGAAGGTTCGCTTCTCCCGACCGCGATTCCCAGCACGGACACCGGCACCCACGCGGAGCTTGCCACCTAATGGCAGAAGCGCTGTGGGCCTGCGATATTCGTGGGTGATCAGCAAGAACCCTGCACCGGTTGCACGGATGACCTCATCACCGTCGAGTTCTCGCCGAGGCCACGTGGTAGTCCATCACAGCCCACCTGTGCACGCTTGGTAACCAGGCGCTCCGTGCTAACGGGCGGCGACGTCGACGCAAGTCGGCATCGCCGCCCTTTTACGTGTGCACAACTCCTACTGTGCAGCTTCGGCAATCGAAGTCGCTTCTGCGGCACCAGCTTCGAATGCCCCGAGGCAGAGGATCACCCAACTGCCAACGCCCGTTGCGGTGCCCTCGGCGAATCCCGCCGCACCGTCTCGGTACGCGTTCGCTCGACGCATCCAACTCACCTCGGGCACGCCGAGGTTGTGCGGATCGAATCCCGACGATGCGGCCACCAACCTCGATGCAGCACGCGCCACGATGCCGTCGGCAGTTCCGAAAGGCCGCAGCGTCAACAGTTCACCGTGCACGACTGCCGCGATCACCGGAGCCGGCGCGGAAGTTCCACCCGTCACCAACTGCGCAAGCAGATCGAGCCGCTCGCCGATGCCCGCGTCCGTGCGCGGCCGACCGAGCGAGGAAGCATCGTCGACGAGATCCGCGGCGGCCAACAGATGTAGGCGGGCCAGCGTCTGCAGTGGGGCGCGCTTCCACGTCGACAACGTGTTCTGCAGGGCGTCACCATCGAGAGCAGCAGCCACTCGCAGCGCACCCGCCAGAATCGGGTCGCCCTCCTCGCCTTCGCGAGGGAAATCCATCGAACCGCCCTCGAGCGCGGAGGACGAACGAGCTGCCCGCACAGCGGCCTCGGCCGCGGTCGCCGGCCACCCACGACGATTGGCCTTGTGCCGATGCACGGCACCGAGGGCATCGCGTGCCCGTTCGGCGGAATCGACAACTCCGGGCAATTCCAGCAGCGGGGCGAGGGGGTCCGTCACGACAGACGACGGTACCCCCTCACCTCACGCTCTACTTCGCCCCTGCCGCCAACAACTCGGCGCGGGCCTGACGACGCTTGGCCTGTTCGGCCGGGTCGGGCACCGGGACGGCTGCGAGCAGCCGCTTGGTGTATTCGTTGGTTGGACGACGCAGGATCTGATCCGTCGTACCGAACTCGGCCAACTTGCCCTTGTTCAGCACCGCGATGCGCTTGGCCAGCACCTCGACCACGGCGAGGTCGTGACTGATGAACAGGCATGCGAACCCGTACTCCCGCTGCAGTTCCTTGAACAGCTCGAGCACCTTGGCCTGCACCGATACATCGAGTGCCGACGTCGGTTCGTCGGCCACCAGCAACGTCGGCTCCAAGGCGAGCGCCCGCGCGATACCGACTCGCTGACGCTGACCGCCGGACAGCTGGTGCGGATAGCGGTTACGCATGGTCCGCGACAGGTGGACCTGGTCGAGCAGTTCCTCGACCTTCTTGTTCCTCTCGGCCGCACCGAGTTCGGTGTGCAGCAGCATGGGCTCAGCAATCGACTGGCCGATCGGCCAGCGGGGGTTCAGCGACGAACCCGGGTCCTGGAACACGATGCCGACCTTGCTGCGTACCGACCGCAGTTCGCGATTGGACAAATTCGTGATGTCGACGCCAGCGATCGACAACGAGCCGCCGGTGAGCTTGTTCAAGCCCACCACGGCCTTGCCGATCGTGGACTTACCCGAGCCGGACTCACCGACGAGACCGACCACCTCACCCATCTCGATGTCGAGACTGACCCCATCGACGGCTCGGAACACGGTACGCCCCGGATAGTCGATGACGCCGTCGACGATGCTCAGCGCGCGCGTATCTTCCGCTGCCTTGGGCTCGGCTACAGTACCGGCCGCAACGGACTCGATACTGCTGCCGAGGTGCGGAACCGACGCCAGCAATTGCTGCGTGTACGGGTGCGACGCGTTTTTGAAGATTGTTTGCGCCGCATCGGTTTCGACGATGACGCCGTCCTTCATCACCGCGATGCGGTCGGCCATGTCGGCCACCACACCCATGTCGTGGGTGATCAACACGATCGACGCGTCGATGCGGTTTCTGAGGTCGCGCATCAGGTCGAGGATCTCGGCCTGCACCGTCACGTCCAAGGCCGTGGTCGGCTCGTCCGCGATCAGCAGCGACGGATCCGAGGACAGCGCCTGGGCGATCATGGCGCGCTGACGCTGACCACCGGAGAGCTGGTGCGGGTAGTAGTCCACCCGAGTCTCCGGATCAGGCATCTCGACGAGCTTCAACAACTCGACGGCCCGCGCCTTCGCTTCCTTCTTCGAGAGCGAGGTGTGTGCCCGAATGGCCTCGGTGATCTGCCATCCGATCGAGTAGACCGGATTCAGAGCCGTCATCGGCTCCTGAAAAATCACCGCGACGTTCTTGCCGCGGATGGGTGCGAGCTGATTCTCGGGCAGCCCGACCAGTTCTTTCTCGCCGAGAACGATGCTGCCCGAGACTCGCGAATTGTCCGCCAGCAGACCGGGAATGGCCATGGCGGTGGTCGACTTACCGGATCCGGACTCACCGACGATGGCAAGTACTTCACCGGCAGCGACGGTGAACGAGACGGAGTCGGCAGCCTTGCGCCACACTTTCTCGACCTCGAACTCGACCGTCAGATCGGTGACGGTCAGGACGGTGTCCTTCTGGATACTCATGTCAGTTCCGTTTCGGATCGAGTGCGTCACGGAGTGCGTCGCCGAGCATGATGAACGCAAGCACCGTGACCGAGAGGAACGCGGCCGGGAACAGCACGAGGTGCGGTGCCGTCAGGAACACGTTCTGACCGAGGTTGATCTGCAGACCCCAGGAGATCTCGGGTGCCTGGAGTCCGATTCCGAGGAACGTCAACGTCGCCTCGGCCGCGATGAACGTACCGACCGAGATGGTCGCGTAAATGATCACGGGTGCAAGAGCATTGGGAAGGATGTGCCGCACCAGAATTCGGTACGTGGATGCGCCCAAAGCCTGAGCAGCCTGTACGTACTCGCTGTTCTTGATTGCGATGACACTCGACCGAACCAGCCGCATTGCCGTCATCCAGCCGAATGCGACCAGGGCGAGCGAGACGGTGAAGATGGTGCGCTGTTCGGTGACCGTCAACAGGATGAGGGCACCGAGCAGAAGGGGGATTCCGAAGAAGACGTCGGTGAAGCGAGCCAGAATGCTGTCGGTGAATCCACCGAAATAGCCTGCGAGAGCACCGATCAGGACGCCGATGATGAGTACGCCGATGACCGACAGAACGCCGATGGACAGCGAGATCCGCGCGCCGTAGATGACGTTGGCGTAGTAGTCGCAGCCCTGAATGTCTGTACCGAACCAGTGCTCGGCACTGGGGGTCTTCCGCGAGTTGGACAGCGAGCAGACGCGCGGGTCGATACCGCGGGCGAACAACTGCGGGAACACCGCCATCACCAGGAGTACGACCAGCAGGAACGTTCCGATGATGAAGAAGGGACTCTTGCGGAGGAATTTCCACGCATTGCCCCACAGGCTGGCCTGGCCGACCAGATCGACGGCTTCGCCGGTGATGACGTTGCCGGGCTGGCCCTCGTCCGCGGCGTGCTGAGCTGCGGTCGTGTCGTCCTTATTCATAACGAATCCTTGGATCGAGAACCGCGTAGAGAACATCCACCACGAGGTTGAAGAAGATGTAGAAGAAGACGAAGAGCGTCACGATGCCGACCACGACGGCACCTTCCTGACGCGCCAGTGCGTCATAGATCGCGCGGCCGAGACCCGGTAGGTTGAACACCGTTTCGGTCACGATCGCACCACCGAGCAGACCACCGACATCGGCACCGATGAAGGTGACGACGGGAATCAACGAGTTGCGCAGTGCATGGCGAACGATGATGCGACGGTTGCTGATTCCTTTCGACTTCGCGGTGCGGATGTAATCCGCCGCCATCGATTCGGCAACGGAGGTACGCGTCAGTCGGGCGACGTAAGCCATCGACAACGACGCGAGGACAAGTCCGGGAAGCAGGAAGCTCGACCAGCCGTCGTTGATGCCCGAGATCGGGAAGATACCGAGCTTGAGCCCCAGCGTGAACTGGGCGATGAAGCCGAGCACGAAGACCGGGACGGAGACGAGCAGCGTCGTCGAAATCAGCACCAGGTTGTCGAAGAACGACCCCTTCTTCAGGGCCGACAGCACGCCGGCCGCGATACCCATCACCGTCTCGAAGGCCACCGCGACGATCGTCAGCTTGATGGTGACGGGCAGGGCCCGCTCGATGGTGTCGAGCACCGGGCGGCCGGAAAAGTCGGTGCCGAAGTTGCCCTGGAAGAATCCGGCGATGTACTTGAAGTACTGGACGAACAGGTTGTCGTCGAGGTTGTACTCGTCTCGCAGCTGTGCGACGACGGCAGGGGCGAGCGGGCGATCTCCGGCAAGGGCGCGGATGGGATCACCGGGCAATGCGTACACCATGGCGAAGATGAGAAAAGAGGAGCCGATCAGGACGGGAATCGTCAACAGTAATCGGCGGGAAATGTAGCGACCCACTGTGGTTTCTCCTTGGATGCGGCGATCCTGCGAATCGGGTCTCGCTTACGCAGGTCTTCGGCGGGCGTAGGCCCACCGCCGAAACGAACCGATGGGTGGCAACGGAGTCACATCCGTTGCCACCCACCGGTGTCCGTTATTAGCTGACTACGACGTCCTCGAGGACGATGTCGCCGGTGTTGTCGATCTTGACGTCGGAGACGCGATCGGACCACACTGCCTGATTCAGCCCGTAGAACAGCGGAGTAGCAGGCATCTGCTGGATCAGGAGATCCTCCGCCTCTTGGTACTTCTCCGTTGCTGCTTCGACACTGTCCGCATTGTTGCCCTCGGCCAACTTGGCGTCGAACGCCGGATCGTTGAAGAAGGTGTAGTTACTGCCGGCCGGCGGGGTTGCTGCGACGGAGTACAGCGGAGACAGGAAGTTGTAGATCGACGGGTAGTCCATGATCCAGCTCGAGCGGAACGGACCGGTCATACCCTTGGCATCCTGCAGCGGCAGGTACTGAGCGAACTGCAGATCGCCGCGCAATGCGTAGTCGACACCCAGGTTCTCGCGAATCTGGTTGCCCACGGCCGTCATCCACGAGTCGTGTCCGGCACCAGCGTTGAACCAAAGGTCGATCGGCTGGCTGCGATCGAACCCGGCCTCGTCGAGCAGGCGGTTCGCCTCGTCCTTGTTCAGTTCGCAGGACGCGCCACACGCATCCGCACGGTAGCCCTCGACCACCGGAGAGGCGAAGGAATTGGCGGGAGTGCGGGTGTCGGTGAAGATCGCGGTCGCGATGGCCTGGCGGTCGATGGCCATCGAGAATGCCTTGCGCACGTTCGGGTCCTGGAACCGCGGGTCGTACGTGGGGAAGCCGAGCGAGGTGATGTCGGGACGAGCACGATCGGCGTAACGATCACCGAACTGGTCACGCGCCGTGGCCCAAGCGTCCTCGGGCAGATCGAGCATGATGTCGAGTCCGCCACCCTGAATGTCGTTGTAGCCGGTGTTCAGCTCGGTGTAGACCTTGAAGTTCACGCCTGCGGACTTGGCGGCATTGTCACCTGCGTAGTCGTCGTACTTGGTGACGGTGAAACCCTGTCCGGGGACGAAGTCCGAGTCGGCCTTGAACGGACCGTTACCGATCGGGCGGGCACCGAATGCCGTCGGGTCGGCGTAGAACGCCTCCGGCAGCGGATCGAACGCGGTGTAGCCGAGCGTCAGCGGGAAGATCGCGAACGGTCCGTTGAGCTTGACCGTGAAGGTCGTGTCGTCGACGACCTTCAGTCCGCTCAGTTCGGTCGCTGCGGGTTCTGCGGTGTCGCTGCCCTGCAGATCTGCGTAGCCTTCGATGTTCTCGAAGAAGTAGGAGGCACCGAATGCGTTGGTGCTGAGCGCGTTGTAGCTCCACGCCTTGGTGAAGGACTCCGAGGTGACGGGAGTGCCGTCGTGGAACGTCCAACCATCCTTGAGCTTGATGGTCCAGTTGACGTTGTCCTCGGACTCGACGGACTCGGCAACGCCGTTGTACTCGACGCTGTTGTCTTCGTCGTTGAACGTCACCAGCGGAGTGAACAGCGCCTTGAGTACCTGGCTGCCTTCGCTCTCGGTGGTGTTTCCGGGAACCAGTGGATTCTCGGGCTCACCGATGTAGATGCTGTAGATCCCGTCTGCACTGCCGCCGGAGCTCGAGCCTCCACCCCCACAGGCAGCGAGCAAGCTCGCACTCATCAGCACAGCCGTGGTGACTACCGCGGCACGTTTGATACGCAAGGAAATCCTCCATCCAGATGTGAACACGGGGTCGTCCGTGCTCAGTTCCTCGGGCGCGACGCCCGGGGATTCGTGGGCGACCGCAAGACACGGCCTGTGAGCCGTACCAACGATCTGATGGAACGAACTTTAGACACATCCTGAAACGAACATGTGAACTCCCCCGGGTTTTGTTGACCGGCGAGTAAGTCGGAAACATGATCGAAACGTTTCGGCAAGTCGATTTCTCACAGTGCGGGCATAGCCGCCGAGACAGCCTCCCGTCGACGACGGCGATGACCGTCCATCGTGCGGAAACAACCGATCACCGCAGATCAAGGGGTTGCAGCCGATTGCAACGGTGCGATCGCCATCACATGTGACTACCCTCACTAGGGGCTCAAGACCGGCCTGTAAGTGCCGTTTCATGGGCGAAAAGCATCGGACGAAAGAGAGCTATTCGAGATGACGACCAGTACCTCCGGCAGCGACGACACCGCGGTTGCCTCCTACGCGCCGTCGGCCGAGTTCGCGGCGCAGGCGAACGCTCAGGCAGATCTGTACGCCGCCGCGGAGAAGGATCGACTCGGGTTCTGGGCGGAGCAGGCTCGCCGGCTGCACTGGCACACCCCGTTCACCGAGGTACTCGACTGGTCCGACGCCCCCGTCGCGAAATGGTTCGCCGACGGCGAGCTCAACGTCGCCTACAACTGCGTCGACCGCCACGTCCTCGACGGCCACGGCGACCAGGTCGCCATCCACTGGGAAGGTGAACCCGGCGACAGCCGCGACATCACCTACTCCAATCTGCTCGCCGACGTCAGCCAGGCGGCCAACACCCTGACCGAACTCGGCCTCGTCTCCGGTGACCGCGTCGCGATCTACATGCCGATGATCCCCGAGGCCATCGTCTCGATCCTCGCCTGTGCACGCCTCGGCCTGACCCATTCGGTCGTCTTCGCCGGGTTCTCCGCCACCGCACTGCGCTCGCGCATCGACGACGCCGAAGCCAAACTCGTCATCACCACCGACGGCCAGTGGCGACGCGGCAAGCCCGCCCCCATCAAGGACACCGTCGACGAAGCCGTGGACGGAGCCGCCTCCATCCGGAACGTTCTGGTCGTCAAGCGCACCGACTCCGACGTCGCCTGGACCGAGGGACGCGACCTGTGGTGGCACGAGACCGTCGCGAAAGCGTCGAAAGAGCATGAGGCGCAGCCGTTCCCGGCCGAGCACCCCCTGTTCATCCTCTACACCTCGGGTACGACGGGTAAGCCCAAGGGCATCATCCACACCTCCGGCGGCTACCTGACACAGACCTCGTACACCCACCACAACGTCTTCGACCACAAGGCGGGCACGGACGTCTACTGGTGCACCGCCGACATCGGCTGGGTCACCGGGCACTCCTACATCGTCTACGGACCGCTCTCCAACCGCGCCACGCAGGTCGTCTACGAGGGCACGCCCAATTCGCCCGACGAGCACCGGCACTGGAACGTCATCGAAAAGTACAAGGTGTCGATCTACTACACCTCCCCCACCCTGGTGCGCACGTTCATGAAGTGGGGCAAGGAGATTCCCGAGGCACACGATCTGTCCTCGATCCGCCTGCTCGGGTCCGTCGGCGAGCCCATCAACCCCGAGGCTTGGCGCTGGTTCCGCGACGTCGTCGGCGGCGGCAGCGCACCGATCGTCGACACCTGGTGGCAGACCGAGACCGGCGCGATCATGATTTCTCCGCTCCCCGGCGTCACATCCACCAAGCCCGGCTCGGCCATGACTCCGCTGCCCGGTATCTCGGCCAAGATCGTCGACGACGACGCCAAGCCACTGGGCAACGGCGGCAACGGATACCTCGTTCTCTCCGAGCCGTGGCCGGCGATGCTCCGCGGGATCTGGGGCGACATGGACCGCTACAAGGACACCTACTGGTCCCGCTACGCCGAAGAAGGCTGGTACTTCGCCGGTGACGGTGCCAAGTACGACGAGGACGGCGCCCTGTGGGTCCTCGGCCGCGTCGACGACGTCATGAACGTCTCGGGCCACCGCATCTCCACGTCGGAAGTGGAGTCGGCACTGGTCAGTCATCACAGTGTCGCCGAGGCTGCCGTCGTCGGTGCCGCCGACGAGACCACCGGTCAGGGCATCGTCGCGTTCGTCATCCTGCGCGGCGGCGAGGAGAACACCGGCGACGCATTGATCGCCGAACTCAAAGCTCAAGTCTCCAAGGAGATTTCGCCGATCGCGCGGCCACGAGAGATTTCCATCGTGCCGGAGTTGCCGAAGACCAGGTCGGGCAAGATCATGCGCCGCCTGCTCCGTGACGTGGCCGAGGGCCGCGAACTCGGTGACGTCTCCACTCTCGTCGACCCGAAGGTGTTCGAGGCGATCAAGAAGGGCCGCTAGCGGCCAGTGGTGTGGATATGCGCCCTATGAGGCACATATCCACACCACTGCCGAAGGCACCTACACGCTGTCGAGCGACTGGTCTCGCGTTTCCTTCATGATGATCAGCGAGATCAGTGTCAGCGCAGCGGCGATGGCGAGATAGACGCCCACCCAGCCGACGCCGTAGGAACTCACCAGCCAGGTTGCGATGAACGGAGCCACTGCAGCTCCGAGGATCGACGCGGTGTTGTACGAAATTCCCGAGCCCGTGTAGCGCACGTTCGTCGGAAACAGTTCGGGCAGAACGGCACTCATGGGCCCGAAGGTCAGACCCATCAGTCCCAGGCCGACGCACATGAACACCAGCATCTTGCCTGCCGACGCGGACGACGGGTCGGCGAACCAGTGGAACGACAGACCGAACAGCACGATCGCCGCGGTGATGACGATGAGCGTGGGGCGGCGGCCGTACTTGTCGGCGAGCAGCCCGGCGACCGGGATCAGCGCCGCGAAGAACAGCACCGCGATGAGCTGGAGTTCCAGGAAGTCCGTGTACGGAATCGCGAGCTTGGGCCCGTTGACGTCGGCCACCTTGCCTGTTCCGTAACTGACCACCCACGTCGTCATGATGTAGAAGAGCGTGTACGTGGCGAGCATGACGAACGTGCCGATGATCAGCTGACGCCAGCTCGTCTTGAACACCTGGGCCAACGGGGTCTTGACCTTCTGGCCGCGCTCGACTGCCAGCTTGAACACCGGCGTCTCCTCGAGCTTGAGGCGGACGTACAGGCCGATGATCACCATGATCGCGCTGAGCAGGAACGGGATGCGCCAGCCCCACGTGAGGAACGCATGGTCGGTGCCGGAGTTCGCGGAGTCGTAGCCGGTCGCGATGACGATGAGCAGGAAGATGCCGTTGGCGAAGAAGAAGCCGATCGGCGCGCCCAGCTGCGGGTACATCGCCGCCCAGGCTCGCTTGCCCGGCTTCGCGGTTTCTGTGGCCAGCAACGCCGCACCACTCCATTCGCCGCCGAGGCCGACGCCCTGAGTGAAGCGCATCAGCGCCAACAGAGCCGGTGCCCACAGACCCGCCGCGGCGTAGGTCGGCAGGAGCCCGATCGCGAACGTCGCGACACCCATCGTCAGCAGGGACCCGACGAGGGTGGCCTTGCGTCCGATGCGATCACCGAAGTGGCCGAACAGAATCGAGCCGATGGGTCGCGCTACGAACGCCAAACCGAACGTCGCGAACGACGCCAGCAGCGCGGTCGTGTCGTTGCCCGCGGGGAAGAACAGGCGGGGGAAGACGAGCACTGCGGCCGTTGCATAGATATAGAAGTCGAAGAACTCGATGGACGTACCGACCATCGAGGCGATGACGATTCGGGACCGAGGCACCTGAGGTGCGGGAATTGCGCCGTCGTCCGTGACGGCGTGTGTTGAACTCACGAGTGCTCCTGAAGGGGAAAGTTCCCTGAAAATTACCTGATGAACACCTGAGAATTTCACGCCCCCGGGCCGTTCGTTGCCGATTCGTGCAACATTCCCGTGTTTGTCGCGACGGGCGGAGAGGTAACCGACGACGGGCCGAGCGTCGCTCGGCCGCCGCGGGACAGATAATCTGCTACTTAGGCACTACTGTCGATACGATCTTCCGCAACACCGAGCAGAGCGATCACCGCAATACCGAGCACAGCGATTACAAGGGGTCGAGAGTTGAGCGTCAGCAATGACAAGGGATACGGCAACGGCGTCCCGAACACGATTTCGTCGATACCTCTCACCGATGTCGATGCCCGCACACCCGGTAGCGCGAGCATCGGAAACCTCGTCAAGGACGCCACGACTCAGGTCTCGACGCTGGTGCGTGCCGAGGTGGCCCTCGCCAAGGCCGAGGTCACCGGCGAGGTCAAGAAGGGTCTGCAGGGCAGCGTCTTCTTCATCGTCGCGCTGACGGTGCTGCTGTTCAGCTCGTTCTTCTTCTTCTTCTTCGCCGCCGAACTCCTCGACGTGTGGCTCTACCGTTGGGCCTCGTTCCTCATCGTCTTCGTGTTCATGGTGCTGGTTGCCGGCCTGTTCGGGTTCCTCGGCTACCGCAGGGTCAAGAAACTGCGCAAGCCCGAGAAGACCATCGACTCCCTCAAGCAGGCGTCGACCGTGCTGCCCAACCAGCACGAGAGCATTCCCGGAATCCCCGGCTACAAGAAGTAGACGACGCCCGGCGAGTCGAGCAGTATGAATCATCCCGATCCGTCCACGGTCCGTTACCCGGGACAGTGGATCCATCGCGACATCCATGCCAACGGAATCCGGTTCCACACCGTGGAGGTCGGCGAGCATGCTCCCGGTGCCCCGCTGGTGGTGCTGCTGCACGGCTTCGCCGACTTCTGGTACTCCTGGCATCACCAGCTCGACGCGCTCGCGAGTTCCGGAGTGCGAGCGGTCGCAGTCGACCTCCGCGGCTACGGCGACTCCGACAAGCCCCCACGTGGTTACGACGGATGGACCCTGGCCGGCGACATCGTCGGTCTCGTTCGCGCGCTGGGGTACCCACATGCGACGTTCGTAGGTCATGCCGACGGCGGCCTGGTGTGCTGGGCGAGTTCGGCTCTGCATCCGCGAATGGTCCGCTCGATGGTCCTGATCAATGCACCGCACCCGATCTCGTTGCGCCGCGCCGTGCTGAAGGATTCTGAACAGCGCGGTGCTCTGCTGCCGCACTTCATTCGGTATCAAGTTCCGCTGCGCCCCGAGAAGCTGCTCACCCGGCGAGGGGGCGCGGCAGTGGAAGAATTGATGCGCAGCCGCGCCGGGTCGCAGTGGCAGCGCACCGACGATTTCTCCGATACCGCAGGCAAGATGCGCTCGGCCATCCGAATTCCCGGGGCCGCGCACAGCGCACTCGAATATCAGCGCTGGGCGTTCCGTAGCCAGTTCCGCGCCGAGGGCCGACGCTTCATGGACGCCGTCGACGTGAAGACCTCGATCCCCGTCGCGCAGATCAGCGGTGACCTCGATCCGTACGTCCTACCCACCACCCTCGATCGCGATCGGCACTGGGCACCGGGGCTGACCCGTCGAACGGTGCGGGACGTGGGGCACTACGTGCACCAGGAAGCCCCCGACGTGGTGTCCGAGGAAATCCTGCGCGTCGCGCTGAAAAGCTGACGTCCCGCCGTCAGACGATGCAGTCGCCGGTCCCCACACTGACCGGCGCATCGAAGCTGCGGGCGAGCTCGTCCGAGATCTCGGTTGCGGTCAGGACGAATCCGGTATCGGGGTCGTCGACGGCAGCACCGAACACCACACCGAGTACCTCACCGTTCGAATTGACCAGTGGCCCACCGGAATTGCCCTGCCTCACCGATCCGCGAACCGTATAGACCTCACGTTGAACAGTTCCGGTGCGGTAGATGTCCGGTCCGCTGAGGTTGATGATCTCGCGAATGCGCGCTGGGCTCGCCGTGTACGGACCGCCGCCCGGGTAGCCCAACACGATGGCGTCGGATCCGGATTCGGCCGGGTTCGGCGCAAACGGCAACACCGGAGCCTGCAGCTGCGAAACACGAAGCACTGCAACATCTTCTTCGGGATCGAACAGGACGACGTCGGCGTCGAGAGGGCCGTCCGGAGAATCGACGGTCACCTCGGAGGTACCGGCCACCACGTGGGCGTTGGTCATCACCAGATCCGGCCCGACGACGAAACCCGAACCCTCGAGCGCCTTCTGGCAACTCGGGGCGATTCCGTTGATCTTGATGACGCTCGCCTGCAACGCCACCGGGACGGGGCCTGCGGCGATCCCGGAGTCGGGAGCGGCGACGTCGGCGACCGGAGTGCGTCCGAACGGACCGATGACGTCCGGCAGCCCGGAGGTGTCGAGCAGCGCCGAGAATTCCTTGGGCACCTGACGCAGCCACTCGGGTGCCACCTCGTCGACCTTGCCCAGGACCGTCGAGCCACGCACGGCACTGGCCACCTCGGGCTGCGACGAGGACGTCAGCGGAATGGCGAGCAACCATGCGGCAGCGAGCACGGCCGCGGCCTGCAGACCTGCCCCGATCGTGCTGTCAACCGATCTTGCTGAGCGCGAATGTATTCCGCTGCGCAACGCACGACCCAGAACCATGCCGGCCACCTCACCGACGATCACCAACACCACGATCAACGCGATACCGACGAACACCCTCGTGCGTGATCCGTCGACGTGTTCGAGCACGTGCGGTGCCACCAGAATTCCGGCGACGGCACCCAGAACGACTCCCAGAAACGCCAGCGCCGACGCCACCGCCCCCTGTCGCCATCCCGACGTCGCCGCCAGCAGCGCGACGGCGAGCACCGCGATATCGACCCACCCTGAACCCGTCACCGATCGAGCCTCGCTCCTACCGCAGTCAAGCTGGCCTCCAGATCGCGTATATCCCCCGTGTCCCATTCGGACTCCCAGCCCGACACAGCGAGCAGGCCCGCCAGAATACCGCCCGTGAATCCCCACACCAGCATTCCCTGCACCGAGAAGGCCGGGCCCTGGTAGCCGGCGGGGTGACGCACCTGGAATCGGTTGGCCGGATCGAGCAGCTCGCGCAGGGGAACTCGCACCACGCGCTCGGTTTCGCCGGCGTCGACGACGCGGACCGGGGTTGGACTCCGCCAGTACGAGAGCACGGGAACCACGTCGAATCGGGACGGCGGCACGTAGATGCCGGGCATCGTCGCGAGCGGTACGACGCCGGCCGGGTCGAGACCGGTCTCTTCCTGGGCCTCCCGCAGCGCCGTTCCGATGGGCCCGTCGTCACCCGGGTCGGTGGCACCGCCGGGGAAGGCGATCTGCCCACTGTGGTCGCGCAAGGTCGACGCCCGCTGGGTCAGCAGAACGTCGGCCTCGGCGGGTAGCCCACCGGGCGCGGTCGGATCGGCGGCAGCCGGACCGCCGAACAGCACCAACACCGCCGCCGAGCGGGTTCGATCGGCCGGCTGCGCCTGTCGTTGCAGTACCGGGTTGATGCCGGTGGTGTCGGTCAGTCCGTTTTCGCTGCCGGCGACGTCGAGCATGCGCCCGAGCCACTCGGGTGCGCTCACGACGCGACTCCGAGGTTCTCGCGGACTGCGTCGGCGATGTCGTCGACGCCTGTGAAGGGTTCGGTCAGCACCTTGGCGACAGTGCCATCCGCAGATATCAAAACGGATACGGGCAACACGTTCGGCGCTTCCGCCGCCGCGGCGACGCGTCCGGCACCGTCCTGAACGCCGGGCAGCGTGACGCCGTACTCGGCCAGACGGGTCAGCCCGTTGGACTCGTTGGCATCGTTGTGGACGGTCAACACCGTGACTGCATCACCCGCCCGCTGCGCGTATTGCTGCAGGTACGGCAACTCCTTCGCGCACGGGCCGCACCAGTAGGCCCAGATGTTGAGCAGTGCGGGTCGCCCGGCCAGAGCCTGGCCGAGGTCGACGGACGAGCCGTCGCCGATGCATTCGAGGGTGATGCCCGTCAACGGGCCTGCTGCAGCGCCCGACGGCGTCGGACATGCGTCGAGACCGGCAGTCTGCCGCAGCGGTGCCAGAGCCTCGGGAGTATCGGCGGCACGACGCTCGGCCGTCGACGGTCCTTGCTGCCCCAGACCGGGACCATCGGCACGCTGCGTTGCCGGAGATTCATTGCGTGGCCAGAGGGCATAGACCATCCCGACGACGAGAATGAGCGCGACCAAAGACCAGCGGAGTGCGGCCTTGTTCACGACACGATTCCGGCTAGAGCGAGCAGATGATCGGTCTCGGGGCCTCTCACCAGGGCTGCAGCGGTCGCCGGATCGGTCGGGCCGAGGCCGAACGACGGGCAGTCCTTGGCCAGGACGCACACCCCGCACGCCGGCGTGCGGGAGTGGCAGACGCGTCGACCGTGGAAGATGACGCGATGGGAGAGCACGGTCCACTCTTTCCGCTCGATCAGCGCGCCGACGGCGTGCTCCACCTTGACGGGGTCCTCTTCTTCGGTCCACTGCCAGCGCCGCACCAGTCGGCCGAAGTGGGTGTCGACGGTGATGCCGGGAACGTCGAACGCGTTGCCGAGCACGACGTTGGCCGTCTTCCGGCCGATGCCGGGCAACGTCACCAGATCCTTCAACGATGCGGGGACTTCGCCGTCGAAGTTCTCGAGCAACTTCTGACCCAGCCCGATCAGCGAGTTGGCCTTGTTGCGGTAGAAGCCGGTGGTTCGGATGAACTCTTCGAGTTCGGTTCGGTCGGCTTCGGCGTAGTCGCGAGCTGTGCGGTATCTCACGAACAGGGCCGGAGTCACCATGTTGACGCGCTTGTCGGTGCACTGCGCCGAGAGGATGGTCGCGACGGCGAGTTCGAGGGGCGTGGTGAAGTCGAGTTCGCAGTAGACGTGCGGAAACGCGACCCCGAGCGTTCGGTTCATCCGCCGGGCCCGCCGCACGAGGCCGAGTCGCGTCTCCTCGCGTTTGCGCACGTCGGGGCGTTTCGGGGCTGTCGATTCCACGCCACAACTGTACGGACAAGAATGCGTAACGAACTACGCGAGCGCGCCGAGCTGTGTTTGTATCGAGACCTTTTCGGTGTTAACTGGCCGGTATGCAAGGACTCGCCGTGGTGCTCTTTCCGGTACTACTCATGCTCTTCGCACTCGCGATGGAGCGCGTCGAGTTCCGGCTCAGCAAGCTCGGCGTCCGGGAGCACGAAGTAGAGGAATTCCTCGATCAGGCGAGCAAGTCCGAGGTCGCCATACTGGCGAACGAGGGCTTCCCCCACGCCCTGGCTCGGTTCAACTCCCGCAAGCGTCACCAGACTCCTCCGCGCACGATCGACACGCGCGACGGCATGGTCGACCAACGGGCCAGTTGAGCACCCATTTGTCCGCATTCGGATGAATTTACGGTGAACGCGAACAGACGTACCGTTCCTCTGGCAACCTGTGGTGGCGTCGATCACTCGGTTTCGGCCGAGTCGAAGTAGACTCCCCTGAGGTAATTGTTGTGTTTGAACATTGCATCGGCATCGACGCCTGAATCGCAGCGCGATTCGGTGGTGAGACGAGTGTGTACAGACGCCTTCGGGGGTGCGGGTCACCGCATCGCCGACATCCCAAAAGGAGCGCAAGTGGACGACGTCCTGGCACGGGCCGGCATCTTCCAAGGAGTCGAACCCTCTGCGGTTGCGGCACTGACGAAGCAGCTGCAGCCTGTCGATTTCCCCCGGGGACACGTGGTGTTCAACGAGGGTGAGCCCGGAGACCGGCTCTACATCATCGTTTCCGGCAAGATCAAGCTCGGGCGACGCTCCCCCGACGGCCGCGAGAACTTGCTGACGATCATGGGACCGTCGGACATGTTCGGCGAGCTCTCCATCTTCGACCCCGGCCCTCGCACGTCCTCGGCCACCACGGTCACCGAGGTGCGCGCAGTCAGCATGGACCGCGCGGCCCTCAAGGACTGGATCGATCAGCGCCCCGAGATCGCCGAGCAGCTGCTGCGCGTCCTGGCTCGCCGGTTGCGTCGCACCAACAACAACCTGGCCGACCTCATCTTCACCGACGTCCCCGGACGCGTGGCCAAGGCGCTGCTGCAGCTCGCCCAGCGCTTCGGCACCCAGGAAGCGGGATCGCTGCGCGTCACCCACGACCTGACGCAGGAAGAGATCGCTCAGCTCGTCGGAGCGTCGCGCGAGACCGTCAACAAGGCACTGGCCGACTTCGCGCACCGCGGATGGCTGCGCCTCGAGGGCAAGTCCGTACTGATCTCGGACTCCGAGCGCCTGGCTCGCCGAGCTCGCTAGCTAGTTCTCCCTGAGGTAGGCCAGCTGCGTCTTGACCGACATCCGCGCAGCCGGCCACAACTTCTTGTCCACGTCCGAGTAGACGTGGCGCACCACCTGCATCGGTTTGGCGTCGTCTCCGATCTCGGCCAACGCCGCCCGCACCTGATCCAGCCGCTGCCGACGGTGAACGCGATACAGTCGCGCCACCTCGGCGGTGTCCGGTAGATCGGCCCCGTGCCCCGGCAACACCGTCTTGCCCGCACCGGCGGCCTCGAGCCGATCGAGCGAATTCAGATAGTCCGCGAGCGAGCCGTCCTTCGGGTCGAGCACCGTGGTGCCGCGGCCGAGGATCGTATCTCCCGTCAGGACCGCGTCGTCGAGCACGAAGCTCACCGAATCCGCCGTGTGACCGGGCGTGTGGAGCACTCGGATCCGTAGACCCGCCGCATCGATGACCTCGCCGTCCGCCAACCGCTCGCCGCCGCCGTGCAGGAACTTCTCCCCCACCGCCCGCACCGGTGCCCCTGTCTTGCGGTGAAACCGTTTCAACCCTGCCGTGTGATCGGCATGGCGATGGGTCACCAGGGTCAGCACCACCGTGCCCGACGCGGCGACGGCGTCGAGATGGGCCTTGTCCTTCGGACCCGGGTCGACGACGATGCACTCCTCCGAACCCGGTGCCCGCAGAATCCACGTGTTCGTTCCGTCGAGCGTCATCTTGCCCGGGTTCTCCGCGAGCAGAACCGACGCCGTGGGCGTCACGTGCCGGACCAGTCCGTAGGCGGGATGCGTCAAGTTCGAGTCGGCCATTGAAACACTGTAGGACGCCCACTGTTCTCGAGGTGGAACAGGACCGGTGCCGACGACTAACGTCGACGCATATGAAGATCGGACTCGTCGGAGCCGGCCCCTGGGCCCGCAAGACTCAGGCCCCCTCGCTGCTCGCCCATCCAGGAGTGGACTTCACCGGAGTGTGGGCCCGCAGACCGGACGCTGCGGCCGATTTGGGTGCACCCGTCTACGAGTCCTTCGACGCCCTGCTCGATGCCGTCGACACGGTGGCGTTCGCGGTACCACCGGCCGTGCAAGCCGGGTTCGCGCTCCGCGCCGCGCGAGCAGGCAAACATGTGTTGCTGGACAAGCCCATTGCCGCCACCGTGGCAGAGGCCGAAGAACTGGCCGAGGCCGTCACCACCGCCGGAGTTCGTTCGATGGTGACTCTGACACTCCGATTCGCCCCGGAGACAAGGCAATTCCTCGCCTCGACAGCGGGCCGCCCCTGGGCAGCCGGCTCCGGAACCTGGTTCTCCGGCGCCACTCTCGGCGGGGCGTACTCGGAATCGCAGTGGCGACACGACGACGGGGCGATCCTCGACATCGGGCCACACGTCTTCGATCTCCTCGACGCGGCACTGGGAACCATTGCGCGCGTTGCCTACTCGCACCGCGACGTGGCGTCGGACAGTTGGACCGTTCTACTCGAACACGAGGGCGGCGCGCGTAGCACCGTCCAATTGTCGCTGCGGACACCGGTCATGCCGTCGCTCATGCGGATCGAGCTGTCCGGACCCGCCGGAGTCGACACCTTCACCGACCGATCCACGTCGTCGACCGACTGTTACGCCGTACTGCTGGACGAGTTCCTCGAGTCGGTGGAATCGGGTGTCGACCACGAATGCTCGGTACACCGAGGACTGCACTTGCAGAGGGTGATTGATCGGGCGCGGGAGTGGGCACCCTGATCGTGTGACCACCATGGACGTCAAAGATGCGATGTTCCACTACACCTCGGCCCCGCATCGCTCGATGGACCAGTACACGACGTTCGTCTTCGACTCGGGGGACCACGAGCCACCGACGTTCGACGACGTCGTGGCCCACGTCGAGAGACGCGCTCGATTCGTTCCGAGACTGCAGATTCGCATCGGCGATGCGGTAGGTCTGTTGGAGTACCCCCGATGGATCAGGGACCCGACGCCGCCTCGTGACCACGTGGTCGACCACGATCTCTCCGACGGTCGTCACACACTGAATTCGTTTCTGGCCGAACGCGTGTGCGTTCCGGTCGATGCGACGACGCAGGCATGGACCGTGCACGTCGGCCGGGGCCTGTCGGGCGTCGACGGTATCCGCGGTGCGGCCACCGTCGTGATCGTTCAGGTCAGCCACGCATTGTCCGACGGGTCGGTCGGTACCCGCATCGTTCGCGCTCTCTTCGGACCGGACGAGCCGACCGACAACGTCACGTTCCCCGACGACCCTGCCGTCTCTCGTCCACGTCGCGTGCGAGATGCGGTCGTTGCGACGGCGCTCCTGCCCTACCGCTGGGCGCGGTCGCAGCGGCGGATGGGGCGGGCACAGCAGACGTATCTCGACGCCGTGCGGACCGGGGAGCTGGTTGCCCCCGCACCGGTCGAACCCACGCGCGTCAACGCCCATCCCGACGAAACAAGAGCGGTGCACGTCCTGCAGTTCCCGAAGTCGCAGTGGACAGGCGGGCCGGCCACCGTCACGGCTACCGCGCTCACCGCCGTCGGAGCGGCGTTGTCGGCGTATCTCGCTGCGCACGGAGAGAGGGACGGCACCCGCATCCGCGCCACGGTTCCCACCGCGATCGAGACGTCGGCGGCCTGGCCTGCCGTCAACCGAACCGTCCCGGCTGCCGTCGATCTGCATCCCGAGCTCACCGACGTGCCCGACCGAGCATCGGCAGTGGCGCATGCGCTGAACCTGCAGCGTGAACGCGTGAACGATCGCCGCCACATCGACGCCACTCGGTCGGCCGAGCTCTACCCGGCCGCGCTACTGCTCGGCTTCGGTCGCCGCGCCCGGCTCGTCGCCCCTCGCAGCGGTACGCCCGAGCGTGTCACCAGCCATACCGTGGTGACCAGCGTCAACCGAACCGGTCTGGACCTCGAGTTGGGGTCCAGCCGGGCCACCCTGTGCGCGGGGGTCGCGTCGCTGAGCCCGGGCTGCAGCATCACCCACGCCGTGTACGGATACGGGGACGTCGTCACCGTCTGTGTGACGGCCTGCCCGACGACGGTCCCCGATCACGCCGTGTATGCCGACCTGCTGCGTTCCGCAGTCGACGAGACCTGCGGTGCACTTCATGGGACGTCGACTACTGCAGTTCGACGATGAGCTCCACTTCCACCGACGCACCGAGCGGAAGTTCCGCGACGCCGACGGCCGAGCGGGCATGCTTGCCTGCGTCACCGAAAATCTCGCCGATGACGTTCGAGGCTCCGTTGACGACACCGGGCTGACCGGTGAAGCCCTCCGCCGAGGCCACGAAGCCCACGGCCTTGATCACGCGTGCGACCGAGTCGATACCGACCAACGCATGCACCGCGGCCAGCGCGTTCAACGCACAGATCCGCGCAGCTGCCGTGGCGTCCTCGGCCGACACATCGGCACCCACCTTGCCCACGGAGGTCAGGTTTCCGTCCACGATCGGCAGTTGACCGGAGGTGTAGACGAGCGAACCCACCTGTACAGCGGGGACGTACGCGGCCAGCGGCGGAACGACGTCGGGCAGCTCGATGCCCAGCTCGGAGAGGCGTTCGCTCCAGTTCGCCACGGCGTCAGCCCTTCGGACGCTTGAAGTACGCGACCAGTGTGTCGCCGCCGTTCGGTCCCGCCATGATCGTCACGAGCTCCCAGCCCTCGGAGCCGTAGTTGTCGAGAATCTGCTTGGTGGCGTGAATCAGCACCGGTGCGGTGAAGTACTCCCAGATGATCTTTTCGCTCATGACCCGAAGCCTATCGCCCACCGGAGTACGAGGGGTGCGTCACTGCGATCGGGTGATTCTCGGTTCTGTCGGACGACCGGCATCGCGTCTCTATATGGTCGAGGCGTGGGTACATCGAAGCAAGAGGGATGGCCGGCGAAGGCGGATGCCGCGCGGCTGCATTTCGTGTCCGGCAAGGGCGGTACCGGTAAGTCGACGGTCGCTGCCGCGCTGGCGTTGGCGCTGGCCGCGGGTGGCCGGCGAGTGTTGTTGGTGGAGGTCGAGGGCAGGCAGGGCATCGCGCAGCTGTTCGACGTGCCGCAGCTCCCGCCGGTGGAGACCCGCGTCGCCTCGGCGGACGGCGGCGGCGAGGTCTACGCGCTGGCGATCGACATCGAGACCGCGTTCCTCGAGTATCTCGACATGTTCTACAACCTCGGTTTCGCCGGCCGCGCGATGCGCAAGATCGGTGCCATCGAGTTCGCGACGACCATCGCGCCCGGCCTGCGTGACGTACTGCTGACCGGCAAGGTCAAGGAGTGCGTGGTGCGCACCGACAAGAAGGGCAACCGCGCGTACGACGAGGTGGTCGTCGATTCGCCGCCCACCGGCCGCATCGGAAACTTCCTCGACGTCACCAAGGCCATGGCCGACCTGGCCAAGGGCGGCCCGGTCCGCTCGCAGAGCGAGGGCGTGGTGCGGTTGCTGCATTCGTCGGACACCGTCGTGCACCTGGTCACCCTGCTCGAAGCATTGCCGGTGCAGGAGACGGCAGATGCGGTACGCGAGCTCGAAGCAGCCGACCTCCGCCTGGGCACGGTGATCGTCAACCGCACCGAGCCGACGTACCTGCCTGCCGACTCCCTCGAACCCATCGCCGAGGGCGAGATCGACGCCGTCGCAATTCAGGAGGGTCTGGCCAAGACCGGAATCACGTTGTCCGAAGCCGATTTCGCGGGTCTACTGACCGAATCGATCGAGCACGCGTCGACGCTGTCCGCTCAGGTGGAGAGCGCAACACAACTCGACGAACTCGACGTTGCACGCATGACGCTGCCGATGTTGGCCGACGGCGTCGACCTCGGCGGCTTGTACGAGCTCGCCGCCACGCTCGCAGAACAGGGTGTCCGATGACTCGACCAGCAGCAACCGAACTCGACGTCGACCGCATCCTCACCGACCCCGCGTCACGAATCGTCGTGGTCTGCGGCGCAGGCGGTGTCGGGAAGACCACCACCGCAGCGGCGATGGCTCTGCGTGCCGCCGAACAGGGCAGGCGTGTCGTCGTGCTGACCATCGATCCGGCTCGCCGGCTGGCCCAGGCCCTCGGGCTCGGCGACCTCGACAACAGCCCGCAGCCGGTGAAATTGGGTGCCGACGCCAAGGGCGAACTGCACGCGATGATGCTGAACATGCGGCGCACGTTCGACGAGATGGTCATCGAACATTCGACGCCGGAAAAGGCGGCGCAGGTTCTGGCCAACCCGTTCTATCAGACTGTGGCGTCGTCCTTTTCGGGCACGCAGGAGTACATGGCGATGGAGAAGCTGGGGCAGCTGTCCCTCGACGCGTCGTGGGATCTGATCGTGGTGGACACTCCGCCGTCGCGCAACGCGTTGGATTTCCTCGACGCTCCGCAACGGCTCGGGTCGTTTCTCGACGGTCGTTTCATCCGGCTGTTGACCGCTCCCGGACGAGGAATCACCCGCGTCGTCACCAGCGCGATGAGCCTGGCGATGCGCGGCGTCTCGACCGTCATCGGCAGCCAAATGCTCTCCGACGCTTCAGCTTTCGTGCAATCGCTGGATTCGATGTTCGGCGGTTTCCGCGAACGCGCCACGCGCACATACCAACTGCTGCGCGAGGACGGCACCAGTTTCCTCGTCGTCGCCGCTGCCGAGCCCGACGCATTGCGCGAGGCCGCGTTCTTCGTCGAGCGACTCTCCGCCGAGAACATGCCGCTGGCCGGACTGGTGGTGAACCGGACGCATCCGACGCTGTCGTCGGTGCAGGCCGATCACGCCGCCACTGCCGCCGATCTCCTGGACCGGATCGACGACCCCGGTGCCGAACTGACTGCTGCGGTGCTGCGTATCCACGCTCAACGCGCGGTGACCGCGGCGCGCGAGGTGCGGTTGCTCAAACGCTTCACCGGCGCGCACCCCCGCGTGCCCATCGTCGGTGTTCCGTCCCTGCCGTTCGAGGTCTCCGACCTCGCCGCACTACGCGCGGTGGCCGACCAGCTGACCCGCAGAGGCTGATCGGCCGTACCGGCAGGCGGTCAGATCGCCGCCTGCTGCTGACGCTGGGTCTCGAAGAATTCGGACCAGGAGTCGACCTCGGGGTGCTGCTTGAGCAGTGCCCTGCGCTGACGCTCCGTCATGCCACCCCACACACCGAACTCGACGCGGTTGTCGAGCGCATCCGCACCGCACTGCATCAGAACCGGGCAGTGCCGGCAGATGGTCGCGGCCTTGCGCTGCGCTGCACCCCGGACGAACAGCTGGTCCGGATCCGTGCCCTTGCACCGAGCGTGTGACACCCAAGCGATACGTGCTTCTGCTTCCTCTACATCGAGTCGCGTCGGCGCGGTTGTCGTGTGCATGGCGGATCCCCTTTACGTCTCGGTCGCCCTCACTGGGCGTCCTGGAGGCTCCGAGCAGTTTGTACCTCGGTGTCGAAGCACAAATTCTAGGAGCTGCCCCACATTCATTATCAAGTGTTATGCGAATCACACTGTGCTCATAATTTAGGTAAACCCGGCCCCGAATGCAAGACGGTGAGGTCACATTTCTGGTACGGGCGTCCCGAGCAGGGGCGCAGCGCACAACGCATGCGGGGCACTGCCGATCCGAACGAGGCACACGTACGCTGTGCTCTGTGTCAGTTGGAAAAACCGTGGCGAAGCTCGCCGGATGTTCAGCACTCGCCGGTGCATTGCTCGCCGGCGTGATGTTCCCCTTGGCCGGTGGGTTCGGGTTCGCGTCCAACCGCGCCGCCGATACCGTCGACAACGTCTCGGCCGAGTTGGTCGAGGGTGCCGTACCTGCTGTTTCGACGATGACCGACGTCAACGGCAACCCGATCGCGTGGCTGTACGAGCAGCGCCGCTTCGAGGTACCGAGCGACAAGATCTCCAACGAGATGAAGCTGGCCATCGTCTCCATCGAGGACCGGCGCTTCGCCGAGCACCAGGGCGTCGACTGGCAGGGCACACTGCGCGCGTTCCTGACCAACACCACCAGCGGCCAGGTCCAGCAGGGTGCATCGACCATCGACCAGCAGTACGTGAAGAACTATCAGCTACTGGTCGTGGCGAAGACCGACGCCGAGCGACGCGCCGCCATCGAGACGACGCCCGCCCGCAAGATCCGCGAGATCCGGATGGCGTTGACGCTCGACAAGGAACTGACCAAGGACGAGATCCTCACCCGCTACCTCAACCTGGTGCCGTTCGGTAATGCCTCGTTCGGCATCCAGGACGCGGCTCAGACGTACTTCGGCATCGATGCCAGCCAGCTCAGCGCCGTCCAGGCCGCGATGCTCGCCGGCATGGTCCAGTCCAGCTCGGCCCTCAACCCGTACACCAACGAAGAGGGTGTGATCGAGCGCAGGAACACCGTGCTCGACACGATGATCCAGAACCTCCCCGAGCGTGCGGCCGAGCTCACCGCACTCAAGGCCGAGCCCCTCGGCGTGCTGCCGGTCCCCCAGACCCTGCCCCGCGGCTGTATCGCCGCAGGAGACCGGGGATTCTTCTGCGACTACGCGTTGCAGTACCTCGCTCAGGCCGGAATCAGCCAGGAGCAAATAGACAAGGGTGGGTACCTCATCCGCACGACGCTCGACCCCGCGGTCCAGAACTCCACCAAGGCCGCGCTGGTCAGCAACACCAGCCCCTCGCTCGACGGCGTGGCGACGGTGATGAACGTCGTCGCCCCGGGCCAGGACCAGCACCGCGTCCTGGCGATGGGCAGCAGCCGCACCTACGGCCTCAACGCCGACGCCGACGAGACCGTGCAGCCGCAACCGCACTCCCTCGTGGGTAACGGAGCCGGCTCCATTTTCAAGATCTTCACCACGGCCGCCGCCATGGAACGCGGACTGGGCACCAGCGCAACGCTGCAGGTCCCCAAGCGCGTGGAGGTCAAGGGCGTCGGCGACGGTGGTGCTCGTAACTGCCCGGCCTCCACCTACTGCGTGGAGAACGCGGGCAACTACCCACCCGCGCTGTCCATCACCGACGCGCTGGCTCAGTCCCCCAACACGGCCTTCGTCAAGCTGATCGAGTCCGTCGGCGTCACGCCGACGGTCGACATGGCCGTCCGTCTCGGCCTGCGCTCGTACACGGACCCGGGTTCCTCGGGTGCCGAGCAGTCGATGGCCGATTTCCAGAAGAGTCAGAACCTCGGCTCGTTCACCCTCGGACCCACCTGGGTGAACCCGCTGGAGCTGTCCAACGTGGCCGCGACCTTGGCTTCCGGTGGCAAATGGTGCCCGCCGACCCCGATCGACTCGATCTTCGACCGCGACGGCAAGCCCGTTCCCGTCGCTCACCAGGCCTGCGAGCAGGTCGTCGAACCCGGTCTGGCGAACACCCTCGCCAACGCTATGAGCAAGGACGACCAGGCAGGTGGCACGTCCGCGTCCGCCGCTGCCTCGGCCGGCTGGAATCTGCCGATGTCCGGCAAGACCGGTACCACCGAGTCGAACCGATCCTCGGGCTTCCTCGGGTTCACCAACAATTACGCCGCCGCCGTGTACACCTACGGCGACTCACCGACGCCCAGCGAGATCTGCTCGTTCCCGCTTCGGCCCTGCGGTTCGGGAAACCTGTACGGCGGTAACGAACCCGCGAGAACCTGGTTCGACGCGATGAGCCCGATCGCCACCAACTTCGGGCCCGTCCAACTTCCACCGGTCGATCAGAAGTACGTCCGCGGTTCGGCCAACGGACAGGTACCCGACGTCACCGGCCAGAGCCAGTCGTCCGCGACGTCCACGCTGCAGGGTGCGGGCTTCCAGGTGACCGCGGTGACGACGGCCGATCAGGCTGCGCGCGGAACCGTGGTGTCGACGTCACCGTCGGGCAGTGCGGTTCCCGGATCGAACATCACGATCTACGTCAGTGACGGATCGGTTCGCCCGGCACCGGCTCCGGCCCCTGCCCTGCCGCCGGGTATCCAGATACCGGACCTGCCGCCGGGTATCCAGATACCGGCAATCCCCGGGCTCACCGCTCCTCGCTAGTGCCTGCGGCAGTGGTGTGGTTACGGCCCTCCTGGGGCACATAACCGCACCACTGCGCGGAGCGCACTACAGGCGGTCTTTGACGGCCTTCGACAGGCGGGATCCATCGGCCTTACCGACGGCGAGTCCCGACGCGATCTTCATGACCTGACCCATCTGCTTCATGGCCGGTCGCTCACCCAATTGTTCGGCGACCTGGGCGATGGCGGTGTCGACGATGGTGGCCAGTTCCTCGTCCGTCAGCGGAGTGGGCAGGTACTCGTTGATGATCTGCGCCTCGGCGTGCTCGTTGGCGGCGAGCTCGCCGCGACCGTTCTGCGTGTAGATCTCGGCCGATTCGCCGCGCTTCTTCGATTCCTTCGCCAGCACCTTCAGGACGTCGTCGTCGGTCAGTTCGTGGGCCTCCTTGCCGGAGACCTCCTCGGTCTGAATGGCGGCGAGGATCATGCGCAGCGTTGCCAGCCGGAGCTTGTCCTTCGCTTTCATCGCTGTGGTCAGGTCGGTTCGGATACGGGCCTTGAGTTCGGACATGGCAGAAACGCTACGCGGCCCAGCCGTCGGCTCGCGCGTCCATATCGGCTTGCTGCCGTATCGTGGACTGGGTGGCCGTTCACTTCAGTTCCTCGTTACTGCCAACCTCGGCGCAACTGCGCAGCGCTTCCACGCAGCTGCGGTCGGTTGCCGAGCACACGCGCGACGTCGTCAGAGCGGCACCGCTCAAGAGCTCGGTGATCGGGACGGCGGGTGCTGCGGCCTTGGGCATCGGCTACGCCACCCTCGTCGAGCGCAACGCGTTCACGCTCCGTGAGACGTCGATGGCGGTGCTCGAACCCGGCTCCGCGACGCTGCGAGTACTGCACATCAGCGACCTGCACATGATGCCGGGCCAGCGGATGAAGCAGAACTGGCTCCGCGAACTGGACCGCCTCGAACCCGACCTCGTGGTCAACACCGGCGACAATCTGTCGCACCAACGCGCCGTTCCCAGCGTCGTGCAGGCCCTCGGGCCGCTGCTGTCGCGTCCCGGACTGTTCGTGTTCGGCAGCAACGACTACTTCGCGCCCAAGCCGAAGAACCCCTTCAAGTACTTCGACAAGAACCACAAGCGCACGACGGGCGAGTCGCTGCCGTGGCGTGATCTGCGGGCTGCGTTCTCCGAACGCGGCTGGCTCGACGTGACGCATGTCCGCCGCGAACTCGAGGTCGCAGGCGTCCGGATCGCATCGGCGGGCGTCGACGATCCGCACCTGAAGCGCGATCGCTACGACACCATCGCCGGCCAGCCGAACCCGTTGGCAGATTTGCGCCTCGGCATCACCCACTCCCCCGAGCCCCGGGTGTTGGACAAGTTCGCACAGGACGGTTACGACCTCGTCCTCGCCGGGCACACCCACGGCGGCCAGCTGTGCCTGCCGTTCTACGGTGCGCTGGTGACGAACTGCGAGATCGACCGCTCCCGGGTCAAGGGTCCGTCCAAGTGGGGCGCGCACACGCAGCTCCACGTGTCCGCCGGTCTCGGGACCTCGCCGTACGCGCCTGCCCGCTTCTGCTGCCGCCCCGAAGCAACCCTGATCACGCTCACTCCCGCCCCCAGAAAGGGCCCGAAGGACGTCTCCGACGAGGGCGTTTCGCGTTCTGAGGCAGTCGTGAGTTAGACTTCTCCAGCGGTACACGGGGTGTGGCGCAGCTTGGTAGCGCGCTTCGTTCGGGACGAAGAGGTCGTGGGTTCGAATCCCGCCACCCCGACAGTTGGACCACGAAAAGGGACCCACTCGATTCAATCGAGCGGGTCCCTTTTCTTTGCCTGATCGGCGCTACTGTGAGGCATGCCGACCCCCACCCGCGTTCATGTCACCCATCGGTTCGCTTCGTCTCCCGACGCCGTCTTCGCCGCGCTGTCCGAACACGAGAACCTCGGCCCGTTGTTCCTGGCCAAGATCCGCCGGGTGCGCGACGGAGACACCTCCCGCAACGGCGTCGGATCGGCTCGTAGCCTGAAGCTGGGGCCACTCCCCGCGTTCGAGGAGACCACCACCGTCTCCGAGCCGAACACCCTCATCGAGTACCGCATCACCAAAGGTGGCCCGCTACGCGGTCATTGGGGTGTGCAGAAGCTGACCCCCACCACTGACGGCGGTACCGAACTCGACTACACAATCGGATTCGACGCCCCGATCCCCGGTCTCGCCGCGATCGTCGGCAAGGCACTGACGTCGAGCATCTCGAAGAACCTGCCGCGCTTGGCTCGGTAGCACAGCCGCACAACGACAAGACCCCGATCGATGGTCTCGATCGGGGTCTCGTCGTGTGTGCTCAGCTGGACGCAGCGCGCAGCTTCTCCAACAGTGGGCCGGCCGCTTCGGCCAGGAAGCGCTCCTGAGTTTCGTCGCCCACCTGCACCAGCGCGATGTCGGTGTAACCGGCCTCCCAGTACGGCTTCACGGCCTCGACGATCGCGTCCAGGTCCGGTCCGCACGGGATCGTGTCGGCCACATCCTCTTTCCTGACGAACTTCGTCGCACCGGCGAAACCAGCCGTCGTCGGCAGATCCGCGTTGACGGCCCAACCGCCGGCGAACCAGCGGAAACGGTCGTGTGCGCGATCGATGGCTGCATCCTTGTCGGGATCCCACGAAATGGGGATCTGGCCGATGGACCGCGCCGGTCCGTCGTGGTTGTCCGACCACGCCTTGACGAGATCAGCATCCGGTTCGGTAGCGATGAGGTGATCGCCGTACTCGGCGAACCTCGCCACGGCCTTCTCGCCGCCGGCTGCGATGCCGATCGGGACGCCGCCCTCGGGCAGGTCCCAGATCCGAGCCGAGTCGACGCGAAAGTGCTTGCCCTCGTAGGTGACCAGGCCACCGGCGTGCAGTGCGCGGATGATCTCGAGTGCCTCGACGAACATGTCCTGTCGCTTGTCGATGGACGGCCAGCCTTCACCCACGACGTGCTCGTTGAGGTTCTCGCCGCTGCCCAGGCCCAGAGTGAAACGTCCGTCGGCCAGGATCTGCAATGTCGCGGCCTTCTGGGCGACAACGGCCGGGTGGTACCGGATGATCGGGCACGTCACGTACGTCATCAGCTCGACGCGCTCGGTGGCCTGCGCGACCGCACCCAAAGTGGTCCACGCGTAAGGAGAGTGGCCCATGGACGAAAGCCACGGCGAGTAGTGGTCACTGCTGACCTCGAAGTCGAAGCCGACCTTCTCGGCTCCAACGGCGTACTTCACCAGCTCTTTGGGACCGCTCTGCTCGGTCATCAACGTGTATCCGAAATTGGTCATGCTGTTCTCCTAAATTGTTGCGACGGAACCGGCGTCGACTCGGTAGTTGGATCCGTTGACGAAGGACGCGCGATCCGAGCACAGGAACGTGATCACCGAGGCCACTTCCTCGGGTTCGCCGCGGCGTCCCAGTTCCATGTACGGACGCTCCTCGTCGAGGAAGCTCTCGATGGCGCCGTCTCTGTCGGTGCCCTTCTCCTCGGCTCGTTTGTCCATCATCGCGTCGGTCATCGGGGTGTGGATGAATGCGGGTGAGACCGCGTTGACGAGTAGGCCCTCCGACGCATAGCTGCGCGAAAGCCCCTTGGCCAGAGCCAGAACTCCGGCTTTGGCCGAGCAGTAGGGCAATTCGTCGTCGTACGGCTGCACGGCGTCCTCGGACGTCAACAGCACGATGCGCCCCCATCCACCGCGCCGGAGGGCGGGGAGAAACGCGCGCAGTAAGCGGACCGGGCCCATGAGGTCGATGTCGAGGGTGGAGCGCCACCCTTCCTCGTCGATCTCGTGGAACAGCCCCTGCGCGCCGGTGACGCCAGAGGACTGCACCAGAATGTCGATGTCGCCCACGGCCTGCTGCGTGCGCACTGCCAGGTTCTCGACGGCCTCGGTGTCGGTCACGTCCGCGGCGAACGCGAACAGCTGTCCCTCTGCTGCACCGAGTTTCGCGGCGGCCTCGTCCAACGAACTCTGGTCCTTGTCGCTGACGACCACCCGTACGCCCTCGGCCAGCAGCAGCTTCGCAGTGTGCCACCCGATGCCGGAGTCGGCTCCGGTCACCAGTGCGGCTCTACCGTCGATTCCCAAATCCATTCGATCCCACTTTGCGCTAGAGGTCGGTTGTCAGGCTGTGGCGTCGTGCGAACGGGCGATGGTCAACGCCGCATTCACCAGGGCCAGGTGGCTCAAGCCCTGCGGGAAGTTACCCAGAAACGACCCATCCGAAGCATCGATCATCTCGCTGTACAGCCCGACGTCGTTGGACATTTCCACCAACTGGTCCATCAGGGCCGTGGCCTCGTCGTCGCGGCCGACGCACGACAGCGCCGACACTCGCCAGAACGCGCAGGCCACGAACGTGACCTCCTCTTCGGACACTCCGCTGTAGCGGTACATCAACGGCCCGGCACCGAGCTCCTCGCCGAGCGCATCGATCGTGGCCGAAATACGTTCTCCGCGATCGAAATTCATCTCGGCTGCCAACAGCACCGACGCGTCGAGCCCGTCGGCACCCGGGTAAGCGAGGTAGGTCTGCCGCTCCTCGGACCAGCACTCGGTTTCGATGTACCGCCGTATGCACTCCTTCTCGGCCTTCCACCGATCCGGTATGCCCGGGATCTCCCCGGCTTCGGCCAGGTGCACCGCGCAGTCCAGCGCCTGCCAGCACCCCAGCTTCGAGCTCGTGTAGTGCTGCTCCACCTCGAGCTCCCAGATACCGGCATCCTTGCGCTGCCACGAGTCGCAGGCCTCGTCCGCGATGGTCGCCAACAGCCGGCCGGTTTGCGCGTCGAGAATGTTGCCCGCGTCCACGTACTGCCGAATGATCGAGAACAGGTCTCCGAAGATCATCAGCTGGAGTTGGTCCGCCGCGGCGTTACCGTTGACCACCGGTCCGATGCCGCGCCAGCCGGGCACGTCGGGCTGCTCTGTGCCGCCCGGCAATTCGCCGCCGAGGGTGTAGAACACGTTAACCAACGGACCGTTGACTCGAATGACCTTCAGCAGCCACGCGACCGCCGCATGGATTTCCTCACGCAGACCGAACCGTTGCAGCGCCCGAATGGTGTACGCGGCGTCCCGAACCCAGGCGTACCGGTAGTCCCAGTTCTTGCCACCGGTGCGATTCTCGGGCAGTGACGTGGTCGCTGCCGCCGCGATAGCACCGGATGGACTGTGCAGCAACAGCTTCAATGCCAACGCGCTACGAGCGACGTGCTTCGCCCACGGGCCCTCGTACGAGAACTCGTCCGACCAGACGCGCCAATTGTCGATGGTCCGGTCGATGCCCTCGTCGAGGTGTCGAGGATCCGGCAGCGGCAGTGGCTCGTTCTCGGTTCCGACCACACCGATGACGTGACGCGAACCAGAGCGCGTGGTGAAGACGCCGCTGATGTCGCGATCCGCGAGCTGCACGTCTTCGATCCCCAAAGTCCGGACTGCCAGCGTCAATCCGTCGACGCGCAGGACGGTTCCGTGCTCGGTGTCGTACGCCCACGGCGACGCGATACCGAGCATCGTGCCCGGTGCGACGGACCACGTCATGTCGACTGTTCCGTCGAGTCCGTCGATACGGCGTGCCAACTCCACCCACGGCAATCGCCCGGCCACACCGGTATTGAGCGAGTCGGTGATTCGGACGGTACCGCCGTCGGTGCGGAACGTGGTGGTCAGAACGTTTGTACCGGGCACGAATTCGCGCTCGACGGTGAACTCGCCTCTGGGCGTCAGTTCGATGTACCCACCGTGCGGGGCGTCGAGCAGCGAGGCGAACGGCGGTGGCGAATCGAGATTCGGTACCGGGAACCAATCGATGCGGCCGTCGTCGGCGATCATCGCGACGGTTCGGCCGTCACCGATCGCGCCGTAACTTTCGATGGGGACGTACCCGTCGACCCTCGGACAAGGCTTTCGGAAGTTGCTCAAGCACTTGCCTTGTCGGCAAGGACCGGGCTCTCGGCGAGGTGTTCCAGCAGATCGGCCGGGTCGTCGAACACTGCCACCGCACCCGCGTCGAGCAGCTCTGCGCGTGAGATACCGCCGCTCAACACGCCGATGGCCCGCACCCCTGCCCGGCCCGCGGATTCGATGTCCCACACGCTGTCTCCCACCATGATCGCGTGTTCGACGTCGACGCCGGCGCGCTCGAGCGCAACACCGATGATGTCGGGCTCCGGCTTCGCCACCTCGGCGTCCTCGCCGGACGTCACCACCGCTACCGAATCCTCGACCTCGAGCAGATCACGCAACGTCGACAGCTCGGACTCCGGAGCGGACGTCGCGAGCACCACGGTGACCTCGCGAGTACTCAGCTCTGCCAACAGCTCTCGTGCACCCGGCAGGATTTCCAAGGTCTTCGACGCCGCCGCGTAATACTCCCCGTGCAGGGTTTTCGCTTCCTGCGCGAGCGTGCTGTCGGATGAACCGACCAACGCTTCCAGCAACTTCGACCCGTCCATCCCGATACTGCGATGAATGCGCCACGACGACACCTCGTGCCCGGCATCGCGGAACGCGCGGGACCACGCGTCGACATGGACGTAATTGGAATCGACGAGCGTGCCGTCGATATCGAACAACACCGCGTCGACCTTCGGAGCACTTTCAGACATGGGCGTACGAATACCCATGGGCTGTACACGCAAACAAAACGGGCCCCTCACCACCGGTGAGGGGCCCGCATCGAATTCAGGTTTCAGCTGGCCTGGGCCTGCCACATCCAGTGCAGCTGCTCGAGCCGAGCAGTGATGGCGATGAGCAGGTCCTGCGTCACCGGGTCGGCTTCCGCGGTATCGGCGACGCGTCCACGCAGCCGGTCGACGACGGCAGCGATGTTGTCGACGATGGCCGGGACCACTTCGCTGTCCTGGGTCCACCCGGCACCGAATCCCTTGGTTCCTGCCGTCGAGGAGACGGTGGCTGCCCGGCCGTCCGGGCTGACACCGATAGCGGTGGCGCGCTCGGCCGCCTGATCGGTGAATTCACGTGCAGCAGTGACCAGTTCGTCGAGCTCGAGGTGCACGGACCGGAAGTTCTTGCCGATCACGTTCCAGTGCGCCTGCTTCGCGATGAGCGAGAGATCGATCAGGTCGACGACGGTGCCCTGCAGAGCGTCGCCCGCGATCTTCTGCTGACCTGCGTCGAGGGTGCTGGTGATGGGGTTCGTCATGATGTGGCCTCCCTGCCGTTGTACGACGGTGTGCATCGCACGTCATTATTGTGCTTCCGTCTGTATTGCACAACGGCGGCACCGCGCCGGTTGTTCCGGAATCGGCGTCGTTGTGACGCCGATCCCAGGAACGTGCGGATCAGACCTTGGCGGCCTCGTCGGCAGGATCGTCGATCGCGCCGGCACCGGTGGTGGGAGCGGTCTCGTTCTGCTGCGACCGAACACCTTCCTCGACCTTCTTGCCGAGCTCGGGGTCGACGTTGGTCCAGTACTCGAACACCCGGCTCAGAACCGGCTCGCTGACACCGTTGAGGACGTGTCCGACGATGTTCCCGACCAGACGCTCGCGCTGCGCATCGTCCATGACCTCGCGGACCAGGGCTCCCGCTTGCACGAAGTCGCCGTCCTCGGGGTGCTCGATGTAACCGGTGCGTACGAAACGAGGCTCGAAGTCCCACGCGCCGTCGTCGCCGTACTTGTTGGTGTCCGCCGATGGGCCGCCGAAGGAGTTCGGGGCGTAGACGGGCGTCTCCGGAGAGTTGAACGAGTACCGCATGTTGCCGTCCTTGGAGTACGAGTTGACCTCGGACTTCGGGGCGTTGACCGGCAGCTGCGCGTAGTTCGCTCCGATGCGGTACCGGTGTGCGTCGGCGTAGGAGAAGACCCGGCCGAGCAGCATCTTGTCGGGGCTGAAGCCGATGCCGGGCACGGTGTTGGACGGCTCGAACGAGCTCTGCTCGATCTGTGCGAAGAAGTTCTCCGGGTTGCGGTTCAAGGTCATCTTGCCGACCTCGATGAGCGGGTAATCCTTCTGCGACCAGACCTTCGTGAGGTCGAACGGGTTGTACTTGTAGTTCTCCGCCTCGTCGTACGGCATGAGCTGGACCTTGAGGGTCCAGCTGGGGAAGTCGCCGTTCTTGATGGACCCGAAAAGATCCTGACGGTGGTGGTCGGGTGACGTACCCGCAACCTCGTCGGCCTTGTCCTGCGTCAGGAAGTCGATGCCCTGATCGGTCTTGAAGTGGAACTTCACCCAGGTCTTCGTGCCGTCCTCGGCGATGAGCTGGTAGGTGTGCGAACCGAAACCGTCCATGTGGCGGAACGACTTCGGGATGCCGCGGTCACCCATGAGCCACGTGACCTGGTGCGCCGACTCGGGCGAGAGGGTCCAGAAGTCCCACTGCATGTTGTTGTCACGCAGACCGGAGTCGGGCATGCGCTTCTGGCTGCGGATGAAGTCCTGGAACTTGATCGGATCCTTGACGAAGAAGATCGGCGTGTTGTTGCCGACGAGGTCCCAGTTGCCTTCCTCGGTGTAGAACTTCAGCGAGAAGCCGCGCGGATCACGCCAGGTGTCGGGGCTACCCTGCTCGCCGGCGACGGTGGAGAACCGTGCCAGCATCTCGGTCTTCGCGCCGGGCTGCAACGCCTTCGCCTTGGTGTACTTGCTGATGTCACCGGTGATCTCGAGTTCGCCGAACGCGCCCGCGCCCTTGGCGTGCACGACGCGCTCCGGGACTCGCTCGCGGTTGAACTGCGCCATCTTTTCGATCAGGTAGTGATCGTGCAGCAGGATCGGGCCCTGTGCGCCGGCGGTGAGCGACTGATCGTCGCTGGCTACGGGGATTCCCGAGTTGCTGGTGGTGGGCTTGCTGGTGGTCGGCTTGGTCATACGAAGCCTCCTGATGGCTGTAGAGAGTCCGAGAGGGCTGTCCCGGACGAAATCTGTGCGGCCGA
The DNA here is from genome assembly GCF_031456475.1 of Rhodococcus sp. 3258. NCBI lineage: Bacteria > Bacillati > Actinomycetota > Actinomycetes > Mycobacteriales > Nocardiaceae > Rhodococcus > Rhodococcus sp. 3258. The sequence goes on along the minus strand of NZ_JAVDUT010000005.1, from coordinate 178,706 downwards.
GGGCGCGGCCGGATTCTCATGGGGAATGCCCGTACTCACGCGGCATAAACCCTCGAGCTCGACCACCAGCATGCCATCAATCTGTACTAAGTCAAGAAAAGGACTGTCGTCAGGGCACCAGCCGCGCCTCACCCGTCCGCATCGAACCCGACACGATTTGCAACCCGAAATACGTGCCCGACGGCATCCAGCGATCGAGCGTCGGCCCCGACGCATCCACCTGCACCCGGGCCAACCTGGCTTTCCCCTTCAAGCTCGCGACGCCCAGAGCCGATCCGCCGAGCACCGGCTGCGCGAACCCGATCGAACCGCGCATCGGAAATGCGGGCCCGATGCCGCGGGAGCCGGTCCGCACCGACCAGTCCCCACCGCTGACCCCGGCCTTGTTCAGCACGTCGCCGTCGAACTCGGCCAGCACCTTGGGCAGATGCCAGTTGGTCCTGCCGCCGTGCACCGACGTCGCGGAATCGACGGCGATGAACGGCACAGACATGCGCGGAATCTTTCCGACGTCCCGGCGCAAAACCGGGCTCGCCAGTATCTCGCGGTAGGGACCGACGGGTGACGTCATGTAGTCGACGACCATGCACATCGTGATCGGCAACGTCTTCGCGCCGGCGGGAGCGAAATCCGACGACCGGGCGCGATGCCACCAGATCGTGGCCCGGACGTTCGCCGGCCACGGCGCGGCGGGGCTGACCGGCCAATCGGTGCGCTCGGTCTCGGACTCGGCGACGCTCCACATCAGGAGTCCCTCCCCACGACGGTCAGCGGCAGGCGCAGCGCGCCCGGCGCGGTCACCGGCACCACCGGGTTGGACGGCTGAACCGGTGCCACCTCGACATAACCCGAGCCGACGGCAGGCCTACGGTCCGGCTCACCCTTGTTGGGCCACAACGCCATTGCCCGCTCGGCCTGCGCGGTGATGGTCAGAGACGGATTGACGCCGAGGTTGGCGCTGACGGCAGACCCGTCGAGCACGTGCAAGCCCTCGTACCCGTACACCCGCTGGTAGCCGTCGATCACACCGGTATTCGGTGAATCACCGATGGCGCAGCCGCCGAGGAAGTGCGCGGTCATCGGAATGTTGACGATCTCGGCGATCGACCCGCCCGGATCGCCGCCGATCTTGTCGGCGAGCAACCTGATAGCCGTGTGCCCCTGCGGAATCCACTGCGGCGGCGGATCGCCCGCCCCGGGCCGACTCGTCAGACGACGCCCGAACGGCCCCTTCTTCGAGCCGAGTTCGAGGGAGTTGTCGTCGGTCTGCATCACCAGAGCGATGACAGTGCGTTCGGACCACCGATGGACCGACAGACTGCGGGCCGCCGCGCCGGGGTGACGCAGTGCCACTCCGAGCGTCTTGAGAATCCGCGGCACCTTGCCGCCGCCGTCACTGAGAACGGTCTGAAGCAGCCCGATCGCGTTGCTGCCCTTGCCGTATCGCACGGGTTCGATGTGCGTGTGATCGTCCGGGTGGAACGACGAGGTGATCGCCACTCCCTCGTGGTAGTCGACCTCGCGTCCGCGCGCCGTTGCGGCCAGCACGGCCTCGGAGTTGGTACGTACCAACGAACCGATCTTGTTCGACAGCCGCGGCAACGAACCCTTCTCCTTCGCGGCGAGCATGAGCTTCTGCGTTCCATAGGTGCCCGCCGAGAAGACCACCTGATCGGCAGTGATCGTCTTCTCCTTGCGGCGCAGCTTGCCGCCGGTGCGGCGCGTCACGACGTCGTAGCCGCTGCCGTTCGGGCGGACGTCCACGACGGTCGTCAGCGGAAGAATGTGTGCGCCTGCACGTTCGGCGAGATAGAGGTAATTCTTGACGAGGGTGTTCTTCGCGCCGACGCGGCAACCCGTCATGCACGAACCACACTCGGTGCACCCGGTCCGCTCGGGGCCGGCACCGCCGAAGAACGGGTCGGGTGCGGTCTTGCCACGGTCACCGAAGTAGACGCCCACCGGAGTAGAGGTGAACGTGTCGCCCACGCCCATGTCCTCGGCGACCTCCTTCATGACCTTGTCCGAGGCAGTGATCGTCGGGTTCGTCTCGACCCCGAGCATCCGACGCGCCTGGTCGTAATACGGATTCAGTTCACGCTTCCAGTCCGTGATGGCACCCCACTGCGGGTCCTCGAAGAACTTCGTCGGCGGCTGGTACAGCGTGTTGGCGTAGTTGAGCGAGCCTCCGCCGACGCCTGCCCCCGCCATCACCAGCACGTCGGGCAACAGATGGATACGTTGGACGCCGTAGCAGCCGAGCGCCGGAGCCCACAGGTACTTACGCAAACGCCAACTGGTCTTGGGCAATTCGTGATCGGCGAACCGTCGGCCGGATTCCAGCACCGCCACCCGGTAGCCCTTCTCGACGGCCCGCAGAGCGGCGACGCTGCCGCCGAACCCGGAGCCGATGATCAGTACGTCGTAGTCGCTCATGCGGAAACCGCCTTCTTGTCTGATTCACGGGTGTCGGAGACGAGTCGGTAATTCGAGGTGTCGAACGTTCGCGTCTTGTTGCGGAACCGGAACGTGTACGTGGGCCACATCGTCGAGTTGCGTCCGTTGGCGTCGAGGTACCAGCTCGAGCAGCCGCCGGCATTCCAGACCGTGCCGTCGAGAGAAGAGTCGACCCACGAGTTGTGCTGCTGCTGAGCGGATTCGGACACCTCGACGGCGGTTGCATGATGGTCCCGCATCTCGCTGAGCGCCGAGACGACGTAATTGGCCTGCGACTCGAGCATGTAGACGATCGAACTGTGCCCGAGATTGGTGTTGGGGCCGTACATCAGGAAGAGGTTCGGGAACCCGGCGACGGTGGTGCCCAGGTGGGCCTGCGGGCTACCGCCCCAGCGCTCCGCGAGCGTACGACCATCGCTGCCGCGCAACAGATGCGACACCGGCGGTTCGGTCGGGGTGAACCCCGTCGCGAAGATGATGGTGTCCACCTCGTAGTTGCGGCCCGACGCGTCGACGACGCCGTTCTCGGTCACCGACGTCAGGCCCGATGTCACCAGGTCGACGTCGGGTCGATCCAGCGTCCGCAGCCAATCATTGGACAGCAGAAGACGTTTGCAGCCGGGTGCGTAGTCGGGGGTCAGAGCCGCCCTCTTCGTCGGGTTCTTGACCTGACGCTTCAGATTGGCCTTCGCGAATGCCTTGACGGCGGGCAACATCCACGGATTGTCGGCCAGAACGGTCACATATGCCTCGCGGTACCCGTAGATGATGCCGCGAACCGCGCGATGAGCCGCGGGGACCTTCCCGTACAGAGTCCGCTCGACCCGGCCGATGGTGCGGTCCAGGCGCGGGATGACCCAGGCCGGTGTGCGTTGAAAGACGGTGAGCCGCTGGGCCTTGTCGACGATCTCGGGCACGAACTGCACCGCCGACGCTCCAGTGCCGATCACGGCGACGCGCTCTCCGGTGAGATCGTGCTCGTGGTTCCACGTCGCGGAGTGGAACACAGTTCCCTGGAATGTGTCGATGCCCGGGACGTCCGGGATCTTCGGCGTCGACAGTGCGCCGGTGGCAGCTATGAGAACTCTGACGCTCGCCGCGCCCTTCGAGGTCTGCACGGTCCACCGCTGGTCCGTGTCACTCCAATCGGCCGACAGCAGTTCGCAATCGGTGACGATGCGATCCCGCAGGTTCAGCCGCTCGACCACCGATTGGAGGTAGTCGAACAGCTCCGGTTGGCGCGCGAAGGTGTGACTCCACTTCGGGCTCGGCGCGAACGAGAACGAGTACAACGACGTCGGGACATCGCACGCACACCCGGGGTAAGTGTTGTCCCGCCATGTGCCGCCCACCTCCGACGCTCGCTCGATGACGGTCACGTCGGCACTCGGATCGGCGGCGAGGATCTTCGCCACCGCGGCGAGGCCGGCGAAACCGGCTCCGACGACGAGCACGTCGAGTTGTTGGGGCAGTGCAGAATTCACGAGTCCATCACCTTTTCGGACCAGACGGGGAGGAGCCGTCCGCGCAGCTGCGCGTCGGCTTCGGGGGTACGGAACAGAGCCGATACAGCGAGCCCGCGTGCCAGCTCGACGCTGAGCTCGATGGACTCGGTGGACATGCGGCTACCCATGACGATCTGAGCGCCGCTCTGAATGGCCTCGGCGACGCGTCGTTCGAGCGGAACCATGGCCTCGTGCAGAGCCGGATCGGTGCGGGCCGCGACCCACAGCTCGAGCGCGGCATAGAACAGCGGGCCCGAGAACGCGTCGACGAGGATCTCCGGTCCGCGTTCCGGATCGGGCTCGGCTTCCAAGATTTCGGACAGGCGGCGGTCGACGAGATGCTCGACGGCCGCGGTCACCAACGTCTCCTTGGTAGGGAAGTGGTGCAGCTGCGCTCCACGGGATACTCCGGCACGCCGCGCGATCTCCTGCGTGCTGGTCTTCGAGAAACCCAGCTCGACGAGGCACTCGATGGCTGCATCGAGCAACTTTGCGCGGGTCCCCGCGGTGCGTTCGGCCTGCGTGCGGCGCGGGGTAGGCGCGCCGTCGCTGAGCTCTGTGTCGGTAGTCACACTTCGCACAGTAGCGTCAAAACAACAAACAGTCCAGCCTGACTTTAAGTTTTGTCACAACTGCGCTCATCCGCCTCCAGGACCGCCGACAGACCCGCGCGAAGGTCCCGGACGAAGTAGTCGCGCCGTTCGAGTGAAGGGAAGTGACCGCCGGCGTCGGGTGCCCGCCATCGAACGATGCGCCGGTACCGCTGCTGAGCCCATGGCCGCGGGCACTTCGCAATGTCCCGGGGATATGTCGTGACCGCGGCCGGGACATCGACGCGGAGGTCCGGGTCGAGCGAGTGATGGCTTTCGTAGTAGATGCGGGCCGACGACGCCCCGCTACGTGTCAACCAGTACAGGGTGACGTTATCGAAAAAGGCCGTGCGAGAGACCGTCTCGAACGGAGTGCCCTCGGTGTCCGTCCACTCCGCGAACTTGTCGAGAATCCAGGCCAACAGCCCGGCCGGGGAATCGACGAGTGAATACCCGATCGTCTGCGGCTGCGTCGCCTGCAGTGTCGCGTAGGCGATGCGATCACGGTCGAACTCTCTGGTGTGCTGAACCCAGCCGAGCTCCTCGGCCGTCAGTCCGTCCGTCGACAACCCGGGCGGCGCTTCGGCGTAAGTCGTGTGGATTCCGATGACCTGCTCGGGGAATCGGCCGCCCAGGATCGTGGTGACGACACCTCCCCAATCGCCCCCGTGGGCGAGGAACCGGCCGTAGCCGAGACGGCCCATCAGCTCGACCCACGCGGCCGCGATCTTCTCGGTGCCCCACCCGGTCGTCGCAGGTTTGTCGCTGAACCCGAAGCCCGGAAGAGACGGGACCACGACGTGGAATGCACGTGCCGAGAGGTCCGACGGATCGGCTAGTTCGTCGATGATGTCGAGGAATTCGACAACGCTGCCCGGCCAGCCGTGCGTCACGATCAACGGCGCTGCGTCACTCCGCGGTGAACGACGGTGCAGGAAATGAATCCCCACGCCGTCGATCGTCGTGCAGAACTGCCCGACTCGGTCGAGCCTCGACTCGAGCGATCGCCACTCGTATTCGGTGCGCCAGAACTCGATCGCGTCCGTGAGCTCCGTGAGCGGTACCCCCTGCTCCCATCTGCGCGCGCCGGCCACGGTCTCGGATTCGGGCAGGCGAGCCGCGTCGAGCCGTGCGACCAGATCGGCGAGGTCGGCGTCGGTTGCGCGCCACTCGAACGGGCGGACATCGGGCTTGTCGACGCGCATCATGAAGGCTCCTTTGTTTACTTGAACCGGCTAAGGCAGTTCTAACAGCGCAGACGGCCTGTCGCAACCGGCTAAGGTGGTTCTATGGCAAGGAGCTTCCCCGATTTCCGACCTGGCAATGTCCTGTCGACGGCATTCACCGGAACCCTCACCGAGCGTCGCGGCGATGCCGTCGAACGAATCCCTGTGCCGGAACGGCTCTCCGACTGGTTGACTCTCCACGGACTCGCCGTCGAATCCTGCACCGACTCACAGCTCGACGCGGCTCGGGAGCTACGGGAAGCGATCCACCTCTGCGCTACCGCAGCCGCGACTGGAGATCGACTGCCCGCTTCCCCCGTTCGCATTTTGAACGACCACAGCCTTCGGGGTCGGGCGTCGGCAATCCTGTCGCCGTCGGGCGTCCGGCAGTGGCAGTTGACGGCTACGACGGCGGTCGAAGACGCCCTCGGTGTCATCGCAGCCGACGCAATCGACATTGTCGCCGGTGAGCGAGACGGCACGGTGGCGTTGTGCGCATCCCCTACGTGCCGCGCGGCGTTCTTCGACACCAGCCAGAGCCGCAGTCGAAAATGGTGCGACATGAACACGTGTGGAAACCGTCAGAAGAAGGCCCGCATGGCGGCCAGCCGTGGCACCACATCGTCGCGCTGACGTCGGCCTTACTGGCATTCGTACGCTGCTTCGACGGAAGGAATACACGATGACCGGTCATTCCGTGCGCCCCGAGGACATACTTCCCGACGGAGCCGAGAGAGCCACGTTCGACGGTCACCCGATACGGAAAGGCACCGTGGCGGCGTCTATCGCGAATGCGCACGCGCTCCGTGACGTGGAACCCGGGACCGAGGCTCACGACGAACTGGTCGCGACGCTGAAAGAGCTGGCACCCCAGCTGGCGGCCGTCGGAGTGTTCGAGGTGTTCGAGCCACGGGACCCGCAGATCGCCCACCTGGTGGACGTCGCGACTCAGACCGACTGACCGACAGTTTGTGCCGACTCGCCGCGGGCAATACCCCGGCCATGGCTCTCCCCTCACACGGCCGCTTCGAGTACTCCCCCATCGTCGATCGGCCTCGGTTCGAGTGGCCCGGCGGCGCACGTCTCGCGGTGTACGTCGCGGTCAACTGCGAGCACTTTCCGTACGACGACGGGCAGCCCGGCCTCGGTTACACGCCTGCAATGGACCAACCCAACACGTACAACTGGGGCTGGCGTGAATACGGCAATCGCGTCGGCGGCTTCCGCATCGCAGAGACATTGCAGCAGTGCGGAATTCGGCCGACACTGCTGGTCAATACCGAGGTGTACGAGCACGCTCCGCAGCTGACCGCAGCGTTCCGAGCACTCGACGCCGAGGTCGTCGCACACGGCCGAACGAACGCGGTGCAACCGAACGATCAAGACGAGCACACCGAACGTCGCTCCATCGAGGATGTCACCGCCGCGATCGAACGACACGAGGGAGCACCGCCCAGAGGATGGATGAGCCCAGGTGCCAACCCGAGCCGCGTCACCGAGGACATCCTCGCGGAGCACGGTTACCAGTACACCTTGGACTGGCCCGTCGACGACCAACCGGTGTGGCTACAGACCCGCGGCGGCCCGCTGCTCAGCGTCCCGTATCCCCACGAGATCAACGATCTGCCGATGTTCGTCCATCACCATCAGACCGCAGAAGCGTTCGAGCACAACATCATCGGAAGCTTCGACGAGCTGAAGGAGAACTCGGCAAGGCAACCGGTGGTGCTCGCGATCTCCGTGCACACCTTCCTGACGGGACAGCCCTACCGACTGCGACGGTTCCGTGCTGCACTCGAGCACCTGACCGCCAACAACGACGGCGTCTGGTTCACCACCCCCGGCGACATCGCGGCGCACTACCGCACGGTTGAACCTCCACCAGAGACATCCACGCCTGGAAGCGGCAAATAGTCGACGCGTTCGGACCACACCGAGTTCGCCGTGAACGACCGATCGGGAACTTTGATAGTGCCTGCGTCGCAACGTCAATGACCGAGGTCGACCCAGTCCGGAATGGACCCACAACTCGGCAGCGCATGGGTGCACGCCACCCCATGCGATGGACGCAGTGACGACAGTCGCCGTCCTCGAGGACGAATGCGAAGTCTCGGCGCAGGAGTGGCCCGAGCATACTAAGGGTCGGATCGCGCCGTCAGCGGTGCCCGAGACCGTCACGTTCCCCGACGAGGTGCCCCGCAACCAGAGCGGAACTCTGCACGAGCGCACGTCGCGCGCGTCAATTGCTCACGCAGCTCGTTGTTTTCGTCGACGGTAGCTGGGGAGTGGTTGTCTGCGTGGGTCGACGGATTCCGGCGGGATCGCGTACGGGTGTCCGTCGTCGCCCATGATGAGCTGCCAGTCGCCGTGGTGGACGAGGCGGTGGCATTCTCCGCAGACCAGCGCGAGGTTGATCAGGTCGGTGCGGCCGCCGTGTTCCCAGAATCTGATGTGGTGGGCTTGGCACCACTGTGCGGGGCGGCCGCACATGACGCAGCAGGTGTCGCGGATGGTCAGGGCGATGCGTTGGTCGTCGCTGGCGAGTCTGGTGGTTCGTCCGAGCGCGAGTGGTACGCCGTGGTGGTCGACGATGACGGGGGTCAGGTCGGCGTCGCAGGTGACCAGCTCGGCGAGGAAGCGACTGATGGGCCCGGTCCAGTCGAGGTGGAACGGCCAGTCCGCGTCGCCCGGCTTGGGGACAGACTTCTGCCCGGCACCATCACCATCGGCTGAAGCTTCGCCGCAAGCAGCAGCGACTCCCCTCTCGGGCACAGACTTATGCCCGGCGTCACTGCCGCGAGGACCAGCGTCGCCCGGGTCGGACGCAGACTCCTGCCCGGCACGGTCGAGATCGCCACCATCACCACCGGACGCTGGTTCGCCGCGAGCAGCCATTCTCCCTGGGCTGGAGGCAGACCTATGCCCGGCGCTACTACCACCGCCACCATGGCCACCGGCTGACGCTTCGCCGCGAGAACCAGCGTCGCCCGGCTCGGAAACAGATTTCTGCCCGGCACCACCACATCCGGATGTCGTTTCGCCGCGAGCAGCGATATCCCCTCGAGCCACTCCATGCGGACGCGAGCCGTTGCTGTCGCCGCCGTTCGAGGAGCTCCCCGCGCCCGTACCGGTGTCGCCCGATTCGGTTGCGGTGCGACCCGTTTGCTTGTTGCCGCCGTGGGCGAGCAAGTCGCGCAGGGGAACGATCAGGTGCACTGACGCCCGCGACCCGCCCGCCGACCCCCGGGTGCTGCCGCGGAGGTGTCGGTCGAGGATCTGATCGAGTGCATCGGCCCGGCGCTTCGACGGGCTGCGTGGGTCGCGCTCCCCGCCGGGACCTGGTCGCGGTGCCGTCAACGGCGACAGAGCGGTGAGAAGCTTCTCGGCGAGCAACCGGTCGATGTCGCCACCGAACTGGAAGCGGCCGTTGGCCAGCGGGTGCAGGTCGAATCGGTTCAGGTCCGGGTTTTCCGACACCGGCCGCGGTGCGGGTGTCGGCGGAACAGGCTCGGGCGCAGGCGGTTCCGGATCTGGCAGCCCGCCGGTAGAGCTCGCAGCATCATCGCTGCGCCGCTCCTGATCGTGACGCTCGCGTTCCTGCTGTTCTCGCTCTCGGCGTTGTTTCTCGGCTTTCGCGTGTCGTGCTCGGGCGTCGTCCGCGGCCGCATGCGCCAAAGCCTGCGCGCGGGAGGTCACTTGGCCGGCGGTGTTGCGCATCGCGGTGTCGAGGAGTTCGTCGACAATTCCGTCGCGGCGCTCCTGATCCAACGTCGGGTCGGCCACCAGCACGACGTCGTATCCCTCGGCGATGGCGGCGGCGTGCGCGGCATGGATCCGGCCATCGGCGAGGGCGTCGAGCACGGTGGGGTGATCGAACAGCCAGTAGCCCAATGCGTTCTGGCGGGCGGCGGACCCGTCGGTGATGCGCACCGACTTCGCGTACCAGCGGGTGACGGACGAGTGGCCGAGTTTCATCGCCAAGCCGCGGCGGTCGATTTCCGCGAGCAACGACAATCTCTGTGCTGCGAGAGCGTTTTCGAGGGAGGTCACATCGGCGAGCTCGGAGACCAACTCCTGGTCCCCGAGCCCGAACACATCCCCCCATGTCTTCACCCCACGAAAGCTATACCCACCCACCGACAGACTTTTTCGATGACTCCGCTACAGCGCGCGCATGCTGTTGTTCCGCGCATTGTGGGTGAGCTCTGCAAGGCCGAGCTCTTCGAGTAGCGGTGGCAGATACATGCCGAAGCGGCCGCGGTATCCGTTCCTGAGCCCGTACCAACCACCGACCGGGTTGTCCGGCGAGCGTCCCCACGCTTCGACCGTGTCCGGCGCAGCCGGCTTCTTCTCGTCAGCGGCACCGAGCAATACCCAGTCGCCACGTTCGGTGAGCCAACCGTGCAGGTCTTCGATTGCCTCGATGCGGTATCGAAGAGTCGTCGACCCCACCTGGCACACGAGGGCAGGTGGCTCGTGGTCGGGATCACGGTACATGGTGTACGCCGAGGTGCCGGGGGCGGTGGTGAGAGCCCACGGGTCGGATTTCGTTCCGCTGGTCATGGCCTGGGTCCGTTCAGTCGTCGCAGTCAGCCGACGGGCAGAAAGACCGACCGAGCACGGTGATTGCCTTACACGGCACGGTCAGTGTGGGCCGACCTGACGGCGAATACAACCAACTCTCGACCCGGGACAGGTTCGGGGTCGTGCGTCACGGAGCGACGGTGCGGTACCGCAGCATCATTTCGTGGTCCTCGTGGTCGAGCATGTGGCAGTGCCACATGTACCCCTGCAGTTCGGACGGACCCGCAGCCGGCATGTCGTGACCGCTCATGTCGTGACCGCCGTGGTGTGCGACCGGTCCCGCGAACGTGGCGTCGGGATCGAAGCCGAGTTCGTCGGCCGTCGGGAATCGAACGAGGATCTGGGTAACGGTGCCCGGGTACGTGTTGACGGTGTCTTTCCACCCGGCTTCCCAGGTGGCCGGCGGCACCGAGGGCCCGGTGAGGAACTTCTCCACCGGCGGAGCCCATTTGGTGCCGAACGTCGGCCGGGGGAAGTCGCGTTGGTACGCCGCGATGTCGATGGGAATTCGCCCCAGCGTCCGGAAGTGCGCCAGGTGCAGGTGAATCGGGTGCGGCTCCACCGTCGTGTTGACGATGTTCCACATCTCCACGGTGCCCTGCTTGGGCATCTCGATGTCCGGGTCGGAGTACCGCAGGTTGTTCAAGTTCATCAGCGTCATGTCGAGGTTCAGCCCACCGGAGGGCTGGTTGACGGTGACAGTGCGCGTGAAGGTGGGTGTCGGCAACGCGGGCAACAGATCCGGCTGCCCCTTTCCCCCGCGCAGCAACGACGGCATGCCACCCCGGAACCCCGCCGCGGACGCGACGCGGAACTGGCAGAACATCGGCATCGGGACGGCTCCGAGGGACGCGGCCTGCGCCGGCGGAGGCTCGTCGTTCAACAGCTCGACGAGGGCACCTGCCTCGACCGCTCCGAAGTCGACGAGGATGTCAGCACGCTCGGCGGGCGCGAGCCGGATGCTGGTGGTCTCCACCGGTGCGTCGAGCAATCCACCGTCGTTTCCGATAACCCAGAAACGTAACCTGTTGGTGAAGAACAGGTTCCACACACTGTACGACCCGGCGTTGACGAGCCGCAGCCGGTACATGCCCCGGGCGACTTCCATCGTCGGCCAGATCTTGCCGTTGACGACGCCGACGTCGCCGGTACCGCCGCCCTCCCATTTACCCTGCGGCACGGTGATATTGGACCGGATACTCATGCTGCCGTCGGGATTCATGATCTTTTCCTGCAGCACCAACGGCAACTCGAATTCGCCCGAGGGCAGACCGAGGGCGTTGTCGGATGTGCCGGTGTCCCACCGATCACGGACGAGGTTCATCCCGAGCAGGCCCGCGTACACGTTGATACGTGTCATGGACATGGCGTGGTCGTGGTACCAGAGTCCGGCGGCGTCGTTCAGACCCGAGAAGTTGTGCGTCATCGACTCACCCGGGCGCACCAGCATCTCGGAGTGCCCGTCGCTCGCGGGTTCGGTGACGGCACCGTGCAGGTGCAGTGCCGTCGGCGTCATCGTGCGATCCATCTCGCTCATGCCGTGCAGCGAGGTGTCGACGTCGGCGGCGAGTGGGTTGCCTGCGGTGGTGTTGGAGTACTTCAGCGTCCACGGCTGGCCCTGCTGCGATTCGATGGTGGGCCCGAGGTAGTCGCACTGGCCGTAACCGAACGTAGGCGCGGGCCTGAGATCGGCGTGGAACGAGTGGGTGGCGCTGTGCGCGTCGAGGGAGATCTCGGTACCGCTGATCAGCGGCAACCGCGGTAGCTCGTCACGGAACGGCGTCAGCTGCGGCGAATGGAACAGCAGTGGGCTCTGCCCGCGGAGGAAGTCGTCGGCCAGTGCTCGACGCGTCGTCGACGCCACGGGTATCGCTGCTGCTCCGGCTGCCACTGCGGCCGCCGCCAGCCCACGTAGGGCGGTGCGTCTGGACACGGAGCCGCTCACCCGGCCACCTTCCTCCTGGTTGTGATGGGGCCCATACTATGTGCTGGTCGGCTCCCGCCGTCACCCCACACTCGGATCGTCCGGCACGTTCCTGCCGGTGGAGGGATCTATTTCGTCATGGCAACAATCTCGTTCGAGCGCACGACCAGGCTTTTTCCCGGCTCCGACACCCCCGCGGTGAACGAGCTCGATCTGCACATCGAGGACGGTGAGTTCCTCGTTCTGGTCGGCCCCTCCGGGTGCGGCAAGTCGACGTCGCTCCGAATGCTCGCCGGGCTCGAGGAGGTCAACTCGGGACGCATCCTCATCGGCGGCAAGGACGTCACCAATTCGGAACCCAAGGATCGCGACATCGCGATGGTGTTCCAGAACTACGCGCTGTACCCACACATGACCGTCGCCGAGAACATGGGGTTCGCCCTCAAGCTGGCGAAGGCGAACAAGGAGGACATTCGCACTCGCGTCGAGGAGGCCGCCAAGCTACTCGACCTCGAGCCGTACCTGGACCGCAAGCCCAAGGCGCTCTCCGGCGGCCAGCGGCAGCGAGTTGCCATGGGGCGCGCCATCGTTCGGCAGCCCCAGGTGTTCTTGATGGACGAGCCGCTGTCCAATCTCGACGCCAAACTGAGGGTTCAGACGCGGACGCAGATCGCTCAGTTGCAGCGTCGGCTCGGCACGACGACGGTCTACGTCACGCACGATCAGGTCGAGGCCATGACGATGGGTGATCGCGTCGCCGTCCTGAAAGGTGGTGTGCTGCAACAGTGCGCCACCCCGCGTGAGCTCTACCGAACCCCGGTCAACGCATTCGTCGCCGGGTTCATGGGCTCACCGTCGATGAATCTGTTCCGCGCTCCGGTCACCGACGGCGGCGTCCGCCTGGCCGATCAGGTAGTCCCGGTCCCACGTCAGACGCTCGGTTCCGCCACCGAGGTGATGTTCGGCATTCGTCCCGAGCACATCGAAATCGCCGACAGCGGAATCGCTCTCGAGATCGACGTCGTCGAAGAACTCGGCTCCGAGGCCTTCGTGTTCGGCCGCGCGGACATCAACGGCCGGACCGAAACCATTGTCGCTCGGGCAGATTGGCGCAGCCCACCCGAGAAGGGCGACCGCGTTCACGTCCGCATCGACGAGGCCCATGCGCATATCTTCGACGCCTCCGCCGAGGGTCGCCGCCTCAACTGACCCCCTCGTGCGCGTTGTGCGTACCCCTGGGTACGCACAACGCGCACGACGTCAGACCAGCAGCTCGGCGATCTGAATGGTGTTGAGCGCGGCACCCTTACGCAGGTTGTCGCCCGAGACGAACAGGGCGAGTCCGCGGCCCTCGGGGACGCCCGGATCCTGACGGATGCGGCCGACGAGGGAGTCGTCCTTGCCTGCGGCTTCCAGCGGCGTCGGTACGTCGACCAGCGAGACACCCGGTGCGGAGGCGAGCAGTTCACGAGCGCGTTCCACTGACAGCGGTGAAGCGAACTCGGCGTTGATCGACAGCGAGTGCCCGGTGAAGACCGGAACGCGCACGCAGGTGCCACTGACCAGCAGGTCGGGCAGTCCGAGGATCTTGCGCGATTCGTTGCGTAGCTTCTGGTCCTCGTCCGTCTCGCCGGATCCGTCGTCGACCAACGCGCCGGCCAGCGGCAGGACGTTGAAAGCGATGGGCGCGACGTACTTGTTCGGGGCCGGGAAATCGACCGACGAACCGTCGTGCACCAGTTTTTCGACGTCGTCGATGACGGCGCGTGCCTGAGTGGCGAGCTCGTCGACGCCGGCGAGGCCGCTACCGGACACCGCCTGGTAACTCGAAACGATCAACCGCTGCAAGCCGGCTTCGTCGTGCAGCACCTTGAGCACCGGCATGGCGGCCATGGTGGTGCAGTTGGGGTTGGCGATGATGCCGCGGGGCGGGTTCTTCGCGGACTCGGGGTTGACCTCGCTGACCACCAGCGGCACATCGGAGTCCTTGCGGAACGCCGACGAGTTGTCGATGACGGTGGCACCTGCGGCAGCGAATCGCGGTGCCTGCTCACGCGAAAGCGTGGCACCGGCCGAGAACAGTGCGATGTCGATACCGGTGAGGTCCGCGGTGGACGCGTCCTCGACGATGATCTCCTCGCCGCGGAACGGCAGCTTCTTGCCCGCCGAGCGTGCGGAGGCGAAGAATCGAACGGTGTCGGCGGGAAAGTTGCGCTCCTCCAACAGGGTTCGCATGACGGCACCGACCTGGCCGGTGGCTCCTACGACTGCAACTGTGGTCATGGCTATCGTCCTGTTCCTGCGTGCACGACGGCTTCTTCGTCGCCGCCGAGATCGAAGGCGGCGTGCAGTGCGCGCACGGCATCGTCGAGCTGAGTGTCGCTGCACAGCACCGAGATACGGATCTCGGAGGTGCTGATGAGATCGATGTTGATGCCGGCGTCGGCGAGGGCCTCACAGAACGTCGCGGTGACGCCGGGGTGGCTCTTCATACCGGCACCGACGAGCGAGACCTTGCCGATGTGGTCGTCGTAGAGCACCTGCGCGAAGCCGATATCGGCTTGCAGCTTGGTGAGCTTCTCCACTGCCGTCGGGCCGTCGGCCTTGGGGCAGGTGAAGGTGATGTCGGTCTTGCCGGTGTCGATCTTGGAGACGTTCTGCAACACCATGTCGATGTTGATCTCGGAGTCGGCCACGGCGCGAAAGACCTTGGCGGCGTAGCCCGGTGTGTCGGGCAGACCGACGACGGTGACCTTCGCCTCGCTGCGATCGTGTGCGACGCCGGTGAGAATTGCTTCTTCCACTGGAATGTCCTCCATAGATCCGGAGACGATCGTTCCGGGTTTGGTGGTGTACGACGAGCGCACGTGAACGGGAACGTTGTAGCGACGGGCATATTCGACGCAGCGCAGCATGAGCACCTTCGCGCCGCAGGCTGCCATTTCGAGCATCTCCTCGAACGAGACGGTCTCGAGGTGGCGTGCGTTGGGAACGATGCGCGGGTCTGCGGTGAAGATACCGTCGACGTCGGTGTAGATCTCGCAGACGTCGGCGTTCAAGGCCGCGGCGAGCGCGACGGCGGTGGTGTCGGACCCACCACGACCGAGCGTCGTGACGTCCTTGCTGTCCTGGCTGACGCCCTGGAAGCCGGCGACGAGCACGATCGAGCCCTCGTCGAGTGCGCTGCGGACGCGGCCGGGGGTGACGTCGATGATCTTGGCGTTGCCGTGCACGCTGGTGGTGACGACGCCTGCCTGGGAACCGGTGAACGACCGTGCCTCGGCGCCGAGCGAGTGGATGGCCATCGCGACCAGTGCGTTGGAGATGCGTTCACCCGAGGTGAGCAGCATGTCCATCTCGCGAGCGGGCGGGGCCGGGCACACCTGCTGTGCCAGGTCGAGCAGTTCGTCGGTGGTGTCGCCCATCGCCGATACGACGACGACAACGTCGTTGCCCGCCTTCTTGGTCTCGACGATTCGTTCAGCGACGCGTCGGATACGTTCGGCGGTCCCCACCGACGATCCACCGTACTTCTGGACGATGAGAGCCACGCGTTTTACCTCCGCTGGATAGCCGACAATCGTTCGATTGTCCGCGGGTCACCTTACCGAGCGAATGCCCCGAGCAGTGGGCCGGGTAGCTCCGAGCTGGGACTTTAGGGCCTCTCGCCTGCCTTAACATGTTCGAGTGACCGTTCCCGAACATCTCCCACCACCGCCGGCTCGAGGCCTGAAGGTGCTCTTCGGGCTCCCCGCCGTCGGCCGGCGCTGGCCCGGTGGACTGCGTTCGGCGCTGGCGTTCGGTGTTCCGGCGATCCTGGCGTGGCTGCTCGGCTTCCACACCGAGGCACTGCTGGTGGTCTCGGGCAGTTTCGCGGTGATCTACGGCGAGGGCCGTCCCTACCGATCGCGGTGGTGGGTGGTGCTGACCGCAGGGGCCGCCCTGGTGGCCTCGGTGTGGCTGGGCGCGACGGCCGGTCGGCTCGCCCTCGACTTCGGCGAGACCGGGTGGGCGCGGATGATCCCGGTGACCGTGTTGTCCGTTCTCGCTCTCGTCGCGGTCTACGTCGTGGCAGCGCTGCGACTCGGCCCGCCCGGAGCCTTCTTCTTCGTGCTGGTGTGCGCGGTGGCGTCGTACCTCCCTGCCGCCGACATCAGCACGACCCGCGGTGCCGTGTGCGCGGCGATCGGGGTGGCGTCGGCGCTGGTGGTCGCGATGTCCGGGGTGGTGCGTGACCCGAGGGGTCCCGAACGGGCGGCCGTCGGTGCGGCCGTGACGGCGATCGAGAAGTACACGGCATCGCCGACGGCGTCCGTCGTCGATCGGCACACCGCCGCCTCGCGGCTGCATGGGGCGTGGGCCGCGGTGTACGAGGCCGGGTCGACGCGCGGGACCTCGCGCCCCGCGCTGGTACAGACCCTGTTCGACGCCCATCTCGCGTTTGCGGCTGCCACGAGGGCGCGCGCCGGTGCAGTCCCGGATCCGGAAAGTGCGGTGGAATCGCCACGAGATCAGCTGCCGCTGGCTCGTCCGGGCATCGGGTATCGGTTGAGGCGGTCGTTGCATCGAGATTCGCACGCGGCGTCCACGGCGATCCGGGTGTTCTGCGCGGCGGCAGGTGCCGGCGGGATCAGTGTGGCGATGGGTTTGAGCAGGCCGGATTGGGCGATCCTCGGCGCGGTCCTGGTGCTCCAGCAGGGGCCGGATCGTGTGCACGGGACGTACCGCGGCATGCAGCGGCTCGGCGGAACGCTGGCCGGAGTGGTGCTGTTCTCGGCGATCTATCTTTCGCCGCTGACCGGTCTCGCGGTGATCGTGGTGTTGATGGTGCTGCAGTTCGCGATCGAGATCAGTGTTGCGCGCAATTACGGTCTCGCCGTCACGTTCATCACCCCACTCGCGTTACTGATGGGCACCATCTCGCATCCGGGCGCTCCGCTCGGCGGCATCGTCGTCGATCGGGTGGTGGAGACCGCGGTGGGCGTCGCCCTTGCCTTCGCGGCGCTGTGGTTGTTGTTACCGGGCGCTTTTCGGCGCGCGCTGCTGTGGTCCGATCGGCGGGTTCTGGAGTTGACCGACCGATTGTTGACGGCCCTCCGAACCGAAAAAGCTTCGGCGTCAGCCACTATGGAGCTACGACGAGATGTCCAGTTCGAGCTGGTCGGTGCCGCGCTCGCGGGAGCCGAAGCGGCGCACAACGATCGCCGCTGGGCGCATCGAGTCTGGGATCGGCATGCAGAGGTCGATCATCTCGGATACGAACTGCTCGCACGGTGTTGGACCGCGGACGATGTCGGACGACCGAACGACATCGATCAGCGGCAGCGCAGGCACGACACCGTGACCGGAAAATTCGACTCCCGAACCCTGGGGTAGGCGGTCGGTCTGCGGTAGTACACTCACCCCATGCTGCGAGCTCTCCTTCTTAACAGCCGCGACGGGGTCTGAGACCAGACTGGCTTCCCGTCGCGGGGTTCGTTGCGCCGGTCGAACACCATTGCTCTGATCTGTACGGAGAGACGAAGACCATGTCACCAGCCGACGCATTCACCTCGGGATCCCGCACCATCACCCCGCCCTCACGGCCCGCGCCCAGCGACCAGCCTGCGTGGAACACCCAGAAGAACTCCTCGATGCCCACGTTCCGTTATCGGCCGTTCGCCGAGGAAGTGGAGCCCGTCACCCTCACCGACCGCACCTGGCCGGACAAGATCATCGACCGGACGCCGCAGTGGTGTGCCGTCGATCTGCGCGACGGCAACCAGGCACTGATCGATCCGATGAGCCCCGCGCGCAAGCGCCGGATGTTCGACCTGCTGGTCCGGATGGGCTACAAGCAGATCGAGGTCGGCTTCCCGTCCGCCAGCCAGACCGACTTCGACTTCGTCCGCGAAATCATCGAAGACGGCGCGATTCCCGACGACGTCACCATCCAGGTTCTGACGCAGTGCCGTCCCGAACTGATCGAGCGCACGTTCGTCGCGTGCGAGGGCGCTCGCAGCGTCATCGTGCACTTCTACAACTCGACGTCGATCCTGCAGCGCAAAGTGGTGTTCCGGGCCGATCGTGACGTCATCAAGAAGATCGCGACCGACGGTGCTCGCAAGGTACTCGAAGAAGCAGCCAAGTTCCCCGATACCGACTGGCGCTACGAGTACTCCCCCGAGTCCTACACCGGCACCGAACTCAGCTACGCCAAAGAGGTGTGCGACGCGGTCACCGCCGTCATCGACCCGACGCCCGAGAAGCCTCTGATCCTGAACCTGCCGGCCACCGTCGAGATGGCGACGCCGAACGTCTACGCCGACTCGATCGAGTGGATGAGCCGCAACCTCGATCGTCGCGACAGCATCGTGCTGTCTCTGCACCCGCACAACGACCGCGGAACCGGTGTTGCCGCAGCCGAACTGGGCTACCAGGCCGGTGCCGATCGCATCGAGGGATGCCTGTTCGGCAACGGTGAGCGCACCGGCAACGTCTGCCTGGTCACGCTCGGCCTGAACCTGTTCACCCGCGGCGTCGATCCGCAGATCGACTTCTCCAACATCGACGAGATTCGCCGCACGGTCGAGTACTGCAACCAGCTGCCCGTCGCCGAGCGCCACCCCTACGGCGGCGACCTGGTGTACACCGCGTTCTCGGGCAGCCATCAGGACGCCATCAACAAGGGCCTCGATGCCATGAAAGTCACGGCGGACGAACAGGGTTCGGACATCGGCGACATCACCTGGCAGGTGCCGTACCTGCCCATCGACCCCAAGGACGTCGGCCGCACCTACGAGGCCGTCATCCGCGTCAACTCGCAGTCCGGCAAGGGCGGCGTCGCGTACATCATGAAGTCCGATCACGGACTGAACCTGCCGCGTCGCCTGCAGATCGAGTTCTCCCAGGCCGTCCAGCGCATCACCGACGGTGAGGGCGGCGAGGTCTCGCCGAAGGAGATGTGGGACGTCTTCGCCGAGGAGTACCTGACGCCGATCCGTCCGCTCGAGCGCATCAAGCAGTCGGTACAGGCCGCCGAGATCGACGGCGGAACCGACACCATCACCGCCACGGTCAAGGTCGACGGCGTCGAGCAGGAAATCTCCGGCTCCGGCAACGGACCACTCGCTTCGTTCGTCGACGCGCTGTCCACCATCGGCTACGACGTCAGCGTCCTCGACTACTCCGAGCACGCACTGTCCGCAGGCGACGACGCCCAGGCCGCCGCCTACGTCGAAGCCTCGGTCACCTCGCCTGCGGGGGTCGCCACCACCGTCTGGGGCGTCGGAATCGCGACCTCGATCACCACCGCGTCGCTGCGTGCCGTCGTCTCGGCCGTGAACCGCGCGCTGAAGTAACTTCGCTGCTCGACGACACGCCGCTCACCTTTCGGGGTGGGCGGCGTGTTGCGTTGTGGGGCCCTCACGAAACGAAAGCGGGCGCGGTCGATGTGTGGCTCACGCGGACTTCCGGTCGACGAAAGGGACCAAAGACCCGTGTGCACGGGGTGCCGCAAATGCCACACTGAATCAGCCGTCGGGGCACCTCAGAGAATGGAAGTTCGCCATGGATTCTTTCTGGGATTTTCTTTGGCTTCTCATCGTCGGTTTCGCCTTCGTGGCCTACCTGATGGTGATGTTCTCGATCATCGGAGATCTTTTCCGGGACCACAAGACATCCGGGTTCGTCAAAGCCCTGTGGGTGCTCTTCCTCATCGTTGCGCCGTTCCTCACCGCGCTGGTCTACCTCATCGTGAACGGCAGCAACATGGCCAAGCGTCAGGTTGCTGCCCTGCAGCACGCACAGGACCAGCAGGAGGCCTACATCAAGCATGTCGCCGGTCGATCTGCGTCCGAAGAGATCGCGCACGCAAAGGCGTTGCTGGACAACGGAACCATCGATCAGGACGAGTTCACGACACTGAAGGCCAAAGCGCTGTCCTGAACGTAGCCTCCGCTCCGAACGCGTCGAGCACAGCGGCGATCGCGGGTAGTCGACGCGCATCGGGCCTCGTCGCGAGTTCGTAGATTCGCCCGGCTCGAACGCCGGCGAGCTCTCGACGTACCAGGCCCGGATGCACAACGGCGTAGCGCGGCATCAGCGCCACTCCGTGCCCGGCGGCGACGAGTGTTTCGGTCACTCGAAAGTCGTTGATACGTTGGACAACTCGCGGCTGCACTCCGGTCACCGAAGCCACGGAGAGCAATACGTCGTCGACCGGAAAACCGCCGCGAACGCTGATCCACCGCTCGTCGATCAGGTCTCGCAGATCGATCGAGCCTTGCTGCGCCAGTGCGTGATCGAGAGGCAACACCAGATCTATGGGCTCGCGCATCAGGGTCGTCACCTCGATCCGTGGACCTGCAGTCGACGGAGCTCGGTCGTCTCGATGGGTGAGCACCACGTCGTAATCGGCGAGTAGCTCGGGCACCGAGGAGGCGGGCAGGTCCTCGTCGCGCGCATCGATGTCGACGTCCGAGTCCGCCAACCGCGTCAGGACTCCGGGCAGCAGCAGTGCCGCGCCCGACGGGAAGAGGGCAACTCGGACGCGTCCCCGCGGCGACGCTCGATAGCGATCCATCTCTGCAGCGGCGCGGTCGAGGGCTGCGAGAACCTCGTCGGTTCTCAGTACCAGTGCACGCCCGGCATCCGTGAGCCGCAGCCGCCGCCCGTCGGGTTCGAGAAGTGTCACGCCGGCCTCGCGCGCCAGCAACTTGAGCTGTTGAGACACCGCCGACGGAGTCATCGACATCGCCTCGGCGACCGATGCAACGGTTCCGCGGTCGGCAAGCTCAGCGAGGATCCGGAGCCGCTCGACGTTCATACAGAAAATCTTAACTGTTGGTGCGGATATATTCGATTGTGCTGATCTTTTGCACCCGTCACGATGAACGGCATGACCACTCGCGACCGCCTCCTCGGACTGACTGTCGCCGTTCTGTGGGGACTGAACTTCCTCGCCATCCGCGTCGGGCTCGACCACTTTCCGCCCTTCTTCTTCGCGGCACTGCGCTTTCTGGTCATCGCCATTCCGGTCGTGATGTTCGTTCCACGACCGAAGGTGCCCCTGAAATGGTTGCTGCTCTACGGTTTCGGTTTCGGCTTCCTGCAGTTCGCCTTCCTGTTCGCGGCAATGGCGGCAGGCATGCCCACCGGATTGGCGTCGCTCGTGCTGCAGTCGTCGGCTCCGTTCACCGTCGTTCTCGGCGCGCTGCTGTTACGCGAACACGTGAGCCGCAGGCAGGCAATCGGCATCGGTGTGGCCGTCCTCGGCATGGTCCTCATCGGGTGGGATCGCGCCCAGAACGCCACCCTGCTTCCTGTCGTCCTCACCCTGCTCGCCGGTCTGGGCTGGGCATTCGGCAATCTCGGAAACCGACTCGCCAAATCCGACTCCCCGATGACACTGATGCTCTGGATGACCGTCGTACCGCCGGTGCCGATGTTGGCGCTGTCGGCGGTCGTCGAGGGCCCGAGCACGGGCTGGCACGCGCTCGCCGACTCGTTCGGTTCGCAGGGCTGGCCAGGGCTGGTCGCGTTGGCGTACATCGTGATTCCCGCCACGATCATGGGAAGCGGCCTGTGGAGCATCCTGATGAGCCGCAACCCGGCCGGTCTCGTCGCACCGTTCTCGCTGCTGGTTCCCGTCGTCGGTATCGCGGGTGCCTGGGCGTTCCTCGACGAAACCCCGTCGCTGTTGGCCCTGCTCGGCGGAGCGATCGTCATCGGCGGCTGCCTGGGCGGAATGGCTGCCAGGAAGCCGACCCCAGTTCTGGAGAAAGTACCGGTATGAGGGCGGGAGTGGAGCCTGCGGGATGACCGTGGGTTAGCGAGCCGCCGATATGAAACGCCACCCTGTTCTGTGCCAGACTCGGCGGATGGCTGAACTGGGTGAGCGCAGACGTATCGGCGCCCGTGGCCGCGTGGCATTACGCGCGGCGGAGCTGGCGACGTGGGCGTCCCGCAAGGCGGGCCGAGGCAAAGGCTCGATGATCGGTGGTCTGGTCGCGCTCAAGATCGATCCGACCATTCTGGGCGGCCTTGGCCGTGGGCGGCGCACCGTCATCGTCACCGGCACCAACGGCAAGTCCACCACGACGCGGATGACGGCCGCAGCGCTGGCCACTCTCGGCGACGTCGCCACCCAGGCCGACGGAGCCAACATGGATGCCGGCATCGTCGCGGCATTGCACGCTCATTTCGACGCGGAGCTGGCGGCCCTGGAGGTCGACGAACTCCACGTCCCCCACGTTTCCGACGCCGTCGATCCCGCGGCGATCGTTCTGCTGAATCTCAGTCGCGACCAGCTCGACCGTGTCGGCGAGATCAACATGATCGAGCGAGCCCTGCGCGCCGGGTTGGCCCGTCATCCCGACACCGTCGTCATTGCCAACTGCGACGACGTCCTCGTCACCTCGGCGGCATTCGATGCGCCGAACGTCGTGTGGGTCGCCGCGGGCGGCGGCTGGGCCGGCGACTCCGTCAGCTGCCCGCGTACCGGCGAACCCATCGTCTGGGACGGCGAGCACTGGTACAGCACCGGAAGCGATTTCAAGCGTCCGACGCCGGATTGGTGGCTCGACGACGAGAATCTCTACGGCCCCGATGGGCTCGTTCTACCGATGACATTGGCGCTGCCGGGGAAGGCCAACCGCGGCAACGCAGCTCAGGCCGTGGCTGCAGCCGTCACTCTCGGCGCAACGCCTGCCGACGCCGTCGCTGCCGCATCGGGAGTCGACGAGGTGGCCGGGCGTTACTCCACCGTCCAGTACGGATCGCATTCCGTCCGAATGCTTTTGGCCAAGAATCCTGCCGGTTGGCAGGAAGCACTGTCGATGATCGATCCCACGTGCGACGGTCTCGTCATCGCCGTCAACGGGCAGATTCCCGACGGTGAAGACCTATCGTGGCTGTGGGACGTGCGTTTCGAGCACTTCGAGGACGTCGCTGTCGTCGCGGCCGGTGAACGCGCGACCGACCTGGGCGTCCGCCTGCTGTATGCCGGTTCGCAGCACACCACCATCGCAGATCCGTTGCAGGCCATCGCATCCTGCCCGCCGGGACGCGTCGAAGTGCTGGCCAACTACACCGCGTTCCGCGATCTCGGTCGCGCACTGGCACGGGAGACCAAGGATGTCTGAGTCCACAGTTCGGATCGGCCTCGTTCTGCCCGACGTCATGGGCACTTACGGCGACAACGGCAATGCCCTCGTTCTCCGCCAGCGACTGCGGATGCGCGACATCGACGCCGAGGTCGTGCACATCACGCTCAACGATCCGGTCCCGGATTCGTTGGACGTGTACACCCTTGGTGGAGCGGAGGATTCGGCTCAGCGCCTCGCGACGCGTCACCTCACCCGATACCCGGGCCTGCAGAACGCAGCTGCTCGCGGTGTGCCGGTACTCGCCATCTGCGCCGCGATCCAGGTGCTCGGGCACTGGTACGAGACCTCCGCAGGCGAACGCGTAGACGGCATCTCTCTCTTCGACGTGACCACCGCGCCCCAGGCCACCCGATCCATCGGTGAAGTCGTCACCGAACCCACGCTCGACGGTCTCACCCAGAAGCTCAGCGGATTCGAGAACCACCGCGGCGGAACGACACTCGGGCCTGATGCCGCACCGCTCGCCAAGGTCACGCACGGGGTGGGTAACGGTGTCGGAGACGGACGCGAAGGCGTCGTGCAGGGTTCGGTGCTGGGCACCTACATGCATGGGCCGGTACTCGCCCGAAACCCGGAGTTGGCGGACTACCTACTCGAACGGGCGCTGGGCACTACCCTTGCTCCCCTCGACCTCCCCGAGGTCACGCAACTCCGCAAGGAGCGGCTCCGGTAGTGCCTGCGGCAGTGGTGTGGTTATGTGCCCTCGGCGGCACCTAACCGCACCACTGGGCAGCACTTCTTGCAGGCATACGACGCATCCACCCACCCTTCGCGCACCAGAACATCACGCACTTCGCGGTACACCCCGCAGGGGTCCGTCGACACTTCGTGCCATCCGTACACCAGCCGCGGCCGCCCACTGAGCTCGGCAGCGTTGTCTCGCAACCTGTCTCGGAACCTCACACTGCTCGCCGCGTGGAACTGCTGGCCGTCCAGACGAACGATCAGACCCTCGGCGCCGTATTCGACGTCCTCGAACACCACCCGGTCACCGATGTGGTGTGGCGCTTGACGGCGACCGGCGGGCAGTCCGTGCGCCTGCTCGACGTCGATCGCATAGCGAAACTCGAGAACGGACTGGACGCCACCTGCCAACAGGGAGAGGGCGTCGAGCATGATTTTCTTGTACCGCCGCGGACGCCGCAGTTCGATCTTTCGACGCATTGCCGGGATGGACACTTTTCCGTTGGTCATGGCCGCCACAAAAGCTGCTGCGGCTTCTGGGGCAGTCGGCGCGGACGCGGCCAGGTCCATGACTGTGTCTTCCTTGCTCGTCCGACGCGGCTCGGTATCGACACCGATGTGTTCGATGGCCAGAGACCGATGCACCACCACCCCGGGATGGATGCGCGCATTGCTCAGCGACGTCGGCCGCGTCAGAACATGTCGCATCGTCGGTGGCTGGCTGATGGCCGAGCACTGGCGAGGGACAGTGAGGTGAATCGGTCCGGCAGACTCCCGCAGCATTCCCCACTGATACGCGGCGGTGTCATGGCTCAGGATCGCGCCCCCGCCTCCGTACAGCAGCGCCGCTTGCAGCTCCATATCCCTGCTGAGTGGACCACTGGTCAGACAGATCACGTTTCGAAACACTCGTAGCCACCGACCGGTTTCGACATGGTGGCGGATTGCCTTCGGCGTGAACCCGAATGTGCTGAGCTGAACCGAGGTCATCAAACCGTGCTGATCGTCGAGAACGGACTGCGGTATGCGGGTCCCGTCGTTTGTCATGGCGGGATATTGCACCAGGGGTACGACAAGTGCCTGCGGCAGTGGTGCGGTTATGCGCCGCCTGGGGCACTTAACCACACCACTGCCTCCGGCATCTCACATACGACGCCTACCGGTGAGAGCTCGGCCGAGTGTCAGTTCGTCTGCGAATTCGAGGTCTCCGCCCATCGGCAGGCCGGAGGCGAGACGGGTGATGGCGAGACCGGGGAAATCGCGCATCATCCGAACCAAATACGTAGCCGTTGCTTCGCCCTCGGTGTTGGGGTCGGTGGCAATGATGACCTCGGTGACGTCGACGCCGTCGTCCTGAGTTCCGACGCGGGTCAACAACTCTCGGATGCGCAGCTGGTCGGGGCCTACTCCGTTGAGTGGGTCGAGCGCTCCGCCGAGTACGTGGTATCGGCCTTTGAATTCGCGCGTACGTTCCACGGCCTGAACGTCTTTGGGCTCTTCGACGACGCAGATCATGGACCTGTCGCGTCGGGAGTCGGCGCAGATTCGGCACAGTTCCTTGTCCGATACGGTCCCGCAGACGATGCAGAACTGCACGCCGTCGCGGATGCGCTGCAGCGCGCGCATGAGGCGATCGACCTCGGGTGGCTCGACGGCCAGGAGGTGAAACGCTATGCGCTGAGCGCTCTTCGGACCGACTCCGGGGAACTTTCCCAGCTCGTCGATCAGATCCTGTACGGGACCTTCGTACACTCGTCTCGCCTAGAAGCCGGGTAGTCCGAGGGAGCCGCCGCCGAGACCGCCTGCGAGGGGGCCGAGCTTCTCGCTCGCTACGTTCTGCGCTGCCTTCGACGCGTCGGCGATGGCACCGATCACCAGGTCCTGCAGTGTCTCGACGTCGTCGGGATCCACGATCTTGGGGTCGATGGTCAGTCCGACCACTTCGCCCGTTCCCTTGACGGTCGCCACGACGAGTCCGCCGCCGGCCTGACCGGTGACCTCGGTTTCGGCGATCTCCGCCTGTGCCGCCATCAGTTGCTGCTGCATCTGCTGAGCCTGCTGCAGAATCGAGGCCATGTCGGGCTGTTCACCGGGTTGCACTGTGCCGTCCTCTCGCGTGGGTCGAAGCGAGCTCCAGCGTAGTCGCACGGTGTCGGAAGACGTTCGGCCGCACGATCAGGTTCGACACTCGGCTGACGTTCCGTCAGTTCTGAGCCCACGTAGCCTGAGGGCATGAACGCGCCGGCGAGCTCGACCCCTCGCAAGCGCCGAGTGACTCCCGAAACCATGACCGAGGCGGGCATCGCCCTGACGCTGCCCAAGGTGACGGTGAAGTCGGTCGCCGACGCGCTGGGCGTATCGATCGTCGCGATCTACAACAACATCGACGGCCCGACCGCGCTCAAGGCCCTGGTCGCCGAGGAGATCCTGCGACGCTGGTCGCCGCCGCTCCCCGGAGACGACGAGTCGATGCACGACGCGTTGCTGGGACTCTCGTCCGCGTTGCGGGTGCTCGTACTCGAGAACCCGGGCATCGCCGAGTATCTGATCGGACTGACTCCCAGTTCCGTCGACGCGCTGCGCATGGCCGACACCGTGCAGACCCGATATCGAGTGCGCTACGAACTGACTTCCAAGCAGGCGACGTGGGCCGTCATCACCGTCAGCGAACATGCACTGGCGTTGGCGCAGATGGTGTACAACGCCGATCGCCGCGACCGTGAGTACGACGACGCGATCGCGGCGCGCACCGACCTCGACACCCTGCCGGGGGCCTACGACACGATCGACCGTGGACCCGACGGGATGTTTCTGTGGTCGATGCGCACCGTGGTGGTCGGCACGTTGGCGTTGATCGAAGAGCCGGATTTCGAGCGGGTCTAGATCAACTCGCGGCGCAGGTTGTCGAGGGTCGCGGCCTGGATCTTCTTCAATCCGAGGGGCGCGAACGTCTTCTCGAAGAATCCGCCGATTCCTCCGGCACCCGCCCACTCGGTCGTCGTGGTGACGACGGACCCGTTGCCTTCGGGGGCGACGGTCCAGGTGGTGACCATGGAGGAGTTGGCGTCGCGTTCGGTGATGGTCGAGCCGGAGACCGTGACGGAGGCGCTCACGTTGCGCACTCGCTTCTGGGTGGCCTGCAGGGTCCATTCGGCCACGGTGCCGTCGCCTTGTCCGCCCTGCACCACCCGGTAGTCGCGATACTGCTCGGGAAGGATGCGGGGCCGCACGGTTTCGTAGTCGGCGAGCGCGGCGAGCACCTGATCGGGTGTGGTGGCGATGGTGGCGGAACTGGATGCGCTGACCTGAGCCACGAGAACGTTCTCCTTCGAGTCGATTGGGGTTGCGTTCTCCATCCTGCCTCGCGTCGCTCCCGATGTCGGCACTGCCGCCGAGGGTGTGTGAGGTGGTTCACACACGATCAGTTGTCATCGAAAAACACATGCATGATGCAACCATTTGTCCGAATAGTTCTGTTTCAGCCGGCCGATTCCACAACAGTTGCGTGAAGTTTCACCGGACCGTCGGCAGCTTCGGTGGATACCGAGCAGTACGAGATATAGCGTCTACTCGTGGCTTCAGTGAATGCTCTTCTCGGACGACGGCCAGAACCGAGGGAGAGCGGTTACGCAGCGCATCGGTCGGGTGTCGAGAAGTTGCTTCGCAGCTATCGCGCAATACCGACCGACGCGACGGTGCGTCTGGCTAAGAAGACGTCCAACCTGTTTCGGGCCAGGACGACCTCGAAGACGCCGGGACTCGACGTCTCGGGATTGAGCAAGGTCGTCACCGTCGATGCCGCGGCTCGCACCGCCGACGTGGCGGGGATGTGCACGTACGAGGATCTGGTCGACGCGACGCTGCCCTACGGCCTCGCCCCTCTGGTCGTTCCGCAGCTCAAGACGATCACCCTCGGCGGCGCGGTCACCGGACTCGGCATCGAGTCGACGTCGTTCCGCAGCGGGCTTCCGCACGAGTCGGTACTCGAGATCGACGTCCTCACCGGTAGCGGCGAAATCCTCACGGCAACACCCGAGGGCGAACACTCGGACCTGTACTGGGGCTTTCCCAACTCGTACGGCACTCTCGGCTACTCGACGCGGCTGAAGATCGAACTCGAGCCGGTACTTCCGTTCGTTGCCCTGCGCCACTTGCGATTCCACGATCTGGACACGCTTCAAACGACGATGGACACCATCGTCGCTCGGCGTGAGTACGACGGCATCGACGTTCAGTACCTGGACGGCGTCGTCTTCAGCGCCGACGAAAGCTACCTCACTCTCGGGGTTCAGACCGACGAGCCCGGACCCGTCAGCGACTACACCGGTGCCGACATCTTCTACCGTTCGATCCAGCATTCGTCGGACACTCCGAAGACCGATCGGCTCACCATCCACGATTACCTGTGGCGCTGGGACACCGACTGGTTCTGGTGCTCGCGTGCGTTCGGAACCCAGAACCCCCGGATCCGACGCTTCTGGCCGCGCAAGTACCGGCGCAGCAGCTTCTACTGGAAGTTGATCGGCCTCGATCGCAAGTACGACATCGCCGATCGACTCGAGAAGCGCAAGGGAAATCCGCCGCGCGAACGCGTCGTACAGGACGTCGAGGTTCCCATCGAACACACCGCCGGATTCGTACGCTGGTTTCTCGACGAGATTCCGATCGAGCCGTTGTGGTTGTGCCCCTTGCGTCTTCGCGAACCGGCCGCCCCCGGAGCCGATCCGTCCCGGCCGTGGCCGCTGTACCCGCTCGAGCCCAAGCGCACCTACGTCAACATCGGCTTCTGGTCGTCGGTGCCGATCGTGCCCGGTCGACCCGAGGGTGCCGCGAACCGCGCCATCGAGAAGAAGGTCACCGAGTTCGAGGGGCATAAATCGCTGTACTCGGACGCTTACTACACCGAGGATGAATTCGCCGTTCTCTACGGCGGCGAGAAATACAGAGAACTGAAGAAGAAATACGATCCCGAATCCCGATTGCTGGATTTGTACTCGAAGGCGGTGCAGCGCAAATGACGACGTTCAAGGACTCCGGCAATCGCACGGTGAACGGGCCACAGAAACTCAAGATCTCCGAGATCCTCGAGCTGATCTCCGACGGCAACATTCCCCTGCGTTTCACCGCGTACGACGGCAGCGTGGCCGGCCCCGAGGATGCCAAGATCGGCCTCAACCTCAAGAGCCCACGCGGAACCACCTATCTCGCAACAGCTCCCGGCGATCTCGGCATGGCCCGCGCCTATGTCTCCGGCGACCTGGAGGCCACCGGTGTTCATCCCGGCGATCCCTACGAACTGCTCGCGCTGATGGGCGACGAGCTCCATTTCCGCCGCCCGTCGGCCATGACCTTGACCTCGATCGCTCGGTCGCTCGGCTGGGACGTGCTGCGTCCCATCGCTCCTCCACCCCAGGAGGCGATTCCGCGGTGGCGTCGCATCGCCGAAGGTCTGCGGCATTCCAAGACACGCGATGCCGAAGCGATCCACCACCACTACGACGTGTCCAACAGGTTCTACGAGATGGTCCTCGGTCCCTCGATGACGTACACCTGTGCGGCATTCGAGAACGTCGAGCAGTCTCTGGAGGCCGCGCAGGAGAACAAGTATCGGTTGGTGTTCGACAAACTGGGTCTGCAGCCCGGTGATCGCCTGCTCGACATCGGATGCGGCTGGGGTTCGATGGTGCGCTACGCAGCGCGACGCGGAGTTCAGGTCATCGGTGTGACTCTCTCGCAGGAGCAGGCCTCGTGGGCGCAGAAGGCCATCGAAGACGAGGGTCTTGCGGACCTCGCCGAGGTTCGCTTCTCCGATTACCGCGATGTGCCCGAGACGAATTTCGACGCGATCTCGTCGATCGGGCTGACCGAGCACATCGGTGTCGGCAACTACCCGGCGTACTTCACGTTCATCCAGTCCAAGCTGCGCGACGGTGGTCGGCTGCTCAACCACTCGATCACCCGACCCGACAACCGCGCGCACGCCAAGGCGGGCAGCTTCATCGACCGGTATGTCTTTCCCGACGGGGAGCTCACCGGATCGGGTCGCATCATCACCGAGATCCAGGACGTCGGACTCGAGGTCCGGCACGAGGAGAACCTGCGCGAGCACTACGCGCTGACCCTCGCCGGGTGGTGTCAGAACCTGGTGGACAACTGGGATGCGTGCGTCGCCGAGGCCGGCGAGGGCACCGCCCGTGTCTGGGGCCTCTACATGGCCGGGTCCCGTCTGGGATTCGAGCGCAATGTCGTTCAGCTGCACCAGGTTCTGGCGGTCAAGCTGGGACCGAAAGGTCAGGCCGACGTACCTCTGCGTCCGTGGTGGAACGGCTGAGCCTTGTGAGTGGAACTTCGTAGCAGGGGTCGAAGTTCCACTCACATGGGAGCTAGCGACCGGTCGCCCGCAGGATGACGCGGGCGGTTTCGGTCGGCTGGTCCCAGTGCGGGAAGTGTCCGCATTTGTCGAACCAATGCAGGGTGGCGTCGGGGAAACGCTGCATCGCCACCTCTGCCTGGCTGGGCGTCGTCACCTTGTCCTGACGACCCCAGCCGATGAGCAGCGACCCCTGCAGGGAACCTTTCGGGGCACCCTGCTGCTTCGGCCCGTGGATCAGCGCCTTGCGAGCGGCATCGAGCGAGGGTGAAGTCTTGGCAGAGAAGCCCTTCAGCTCCCGTTCGACCAGTCCGCTCGGCAGTTTCCACGGCGCGGACGAGAACTGCGCCAGTGCAGCGGTTCTGGTGATCGGGTTTCCGGCCAGGAAGGGCACCAGCGGCTGCGCCCGCTTCATCAACGCCAGCGATGCGGTGATGGTCGCCCCGAACACCTTGACCTGACGGTCGTTCCAGAAGCCACCCGGATCGAGTGCCACCGTCGACCCCCGGTGACCCCGTCGAGCCAATTCGACGACCATCCGCGCGCCCATGGAGCTGCCGACGAGATCGGCGTCGGACAATCCCTCGTTGTCGAGGTATTCACGCAGCTCATCGGTCAACGACGCGATGGACACGTCGGCCAGCGGCGGTGTCCGTCCGAACCCGGGGAGGTCGAGGGCGATGACCTCGCGGTGCTCCGCGAGTGCCGGGACGACCGGATCCCAGTTGCGGTGCGAGGACCCGAGCCCGTGGACGAGGACCAGCGGCGACCCGCTGCCAGTTCTGACGTTGTACATACCCGCGTCGTACCCGGAAACCGGAAACCTACACTTTCGGGCTGTAGTGCGACGGGTGCGAGCGACGCTGTGCCGGCGGCAGATTGCGGGCGGGCGTGTGCACCAGCGGAGCCGATGCCGGCCTGCGGCCCGCCACGCGATCCCATCCGGCTCGGGCGCGCGGATGGAGTCGGCGACGACGCGGCACCAGCCCGAACGCCAGGTTCACCGCCCTGCCGAACAGTGCGAACCGTCGTGCGTCCCGCTCCGACCAGGTGTACCCCAGCAGCTCCCGGACGAGCGGGTCGTAGAGCCCGACGGTGATCCAGACGAACAACGATGCCACCGGTCTGCGCAGCACGGCCCACACTCGTTCCGGCAGCCAGGAGGCATACGGCGGCGGGCCGAGCGCGGACAGATCCAGCACTCCACGTGCAGCCATGTTGTCTTCGAGCACGTGTGTGCACATGTGCTCCCAGTACTTCTGGAATTCGGCCCAGGTCTCGGGCACCGATCGCATGCTCATGCCGTAGAGCCGATACCACTGCACGTGCTCGTCGAACAATTGCACCTTCTGCGTTTCGGTCAGGCCGCCCATGAAGCAGTCGGCGGTGAGCACCGTGCCCATGAAGAATGTCGCGTGTGCCCAGTAGAAGGTGTCGGGATCGAGGGCGTGGTACGTGCGCCCTTTCGAGTCGATTCCCTTGATGTCGTTGTGGTAGCTGCGAACCTGGTGGGCTGTCTCCTCGGCGCGGTCGCCGTCGAACACCACTCCCCCGATCGGATACAGGGAGCGGTAGAGGCGCTGCCATCGCTCGTCGAAGAACGTCGAATGCTGTTCGACGCCCGCTCCGAGGCCCGGGTGCATGTTCTGCATCGACCCCGCCCACACGCCCTGCAGCATCCCGCGCCAGTCACCG
This sequence comes from Rhodococcus sp. 3258, assembly GCF_031456475.1. Classification (NCBI taxonomy): domain Bacteria; kingdom Bacillati; phylum Actinomycetota; class Actinomycetes; order Mycobacteriales; family Nocardiaceae; genus Rhodococcus; species Rhodococcus sp. 3258. Next base: position 146,524 of record NZ_JAVDUT010000005.1, on the reverse strand, counting down.
AAGTACTTCCAGGTGAGCGAGTCGGGACCGAGTGGGACGGGTCGATCGAACTGACTACGCATGTTGTCAAAGTAGCCTCGACAACATGCGTAGTCAACAGTTGGAAGAGCGCAGATCCAAGCGATACGACGCGTTGCTCGATGCGGGGATCGAACTCCTCGGCGCGCAGGAGGGGCCTGCGGTCAACGTGCGCGCCGTGTGCCGCGCAGCCGGACTCACCGAGCGCTACTTCTACGAGAGCTTCACCGATCGCGACACGTTCGTTCGCGCGGTCTACGCCTGGGTAGGGGCCCGAGCGCAGGAGGCCCTGGAGAACGCCGTCGCCGGAGCATCACCGAAGGACGCCGTGGCCGCGCCCGTCCGGGCGTTCGTCGAAATCGTCGTCGACGAGCCTCGGATGGGACGAGTACTGCTGATCGCTCCGTTGGCCGAACCTGCACTGAGCCGACGCGGACTCGACCTGCTGCCCGGGTTCGTCGAACTGGTTCGTGCCCGGCTACCCGAGTCCGCCGACCGGCAGCTCGTCGCCGTCGGAACCGTCGGCGCGTTGACGGCGCTGTTCATCGGTTTTCTGGACGGCACCCTCGACGCCACTCGCGACGCTCTCGTCGCGCACTGTATTCGCATCCTCGAGCAGGCCGCCGTGCAAGGATGACGGCACCTACAGCCGAAGGAGCTCGTTCATGTCCGATCTCGACCAGTCGTTCGCCGATGCGCAGGTTGACGTCAAGAAGCTCACGTCCAAGCCGAGCAACGACGATCTGCTGCGCCTGTACTCGCTCTTCAAGCAAGGTTCGATCGGAGACGTGACGGGTAAGCGTCCCGGACGGCTGAACATGGTGAATCGGGCGAAGTTCGATGCCTGGGCGAAGCTCGAAGGTACGAGCCAGGATTCAGCGAAACAGCAGTACGTGGATTTGGTGACCGCGCTCCTCGCCGGCTGAGCCTTCGGGCTATTGTCGGTTTTCGGGGGTAACGCAACGAAGGGACCCGCATGAGACGCACCGACAGCGACGTCGACGAGGCCGAGCTCGATATCGAGAAGCCGAAAACCCATGCGGCAGGTGCCACCGCCGTTGCGGTGTCGATGAAGCGCGCGCTGGGACACATGGGTCCCAAGCGCACCGCGCAGACGCTCCTCAAGCTGAACCAGGCCGAGGGCTTCGACTGCATGAGCTGCGCGTGGCCCGATCCCGATCCGGGTCATCGGCACGCCGCCGAGTTCTGCGAGAACGGTGCCAAGGCCGTCGCCGAGGAGGCGACGACCACGCGAGCCACTCCGGAGTTCTTCGCGCAGCACAGCATTGCCGAGCTCGATGCGCACACCGAACACTGGTTGGGTCAGCAGGGCCGCATCACGCATCCGATGATCAAGCTCCCCGGCGGCAGCCACTACGAGCCCATCGAATGGGACGATGCGTTCCGTCTGATCGGCGACGAGTTGAAGAGCCTGGCCAGCCCGGACGAGGCCATCTTCTACACCTCGGGTCGTGCGTCCAACGAGTCCGCGTTCATCTACCAGTTGTTCGCTCGGTCGTTCGGCACCAACAACATGCCCGACTGCTCCAACATGTGTCACGAGTCGACGTCCATCGCGCTGCAGGAATCCATCGGCATCGGCAAGGCCAGCGTCACGCTCGACGACGTTCACAACGCCGAACTGATCATCCTGGCCGGCCAGAATCCCGGCACGAATCATCCGCGCATGCTCTCCGCCCTCGAGCTGGCGAAGCAGAACGGCGCAAAGATTCTGTCCATCAATCCCCTTCGCGAAGCGGGACTGCTGAACTTCAAGAACCCTCAGACCCCGCGCGGCATGGTCGGTCCCGGTACCGATCTGTCGGATCTGCACCTGCCGATCAAGCTCAACGGCGACCTCGCTCTGTTCCAGGCCCTCGGGGCGCTGTTGGTGAAGTGGGACGCCCTCGATCACGAATTCCTCGGCGAGTACACCGTCGGATTCGACGAGTGGAAGGCCCACGTTGCCGAGGTCGATTTCGATCTCGTCACCGAGGTCACCGGCCTGTCGATGCAGCAGATCACCGAGGCCGCCGAGATGCTGCGCGACTCCAAGGCCACCGTCTTCTGCTGGGCGATGGGTCTGACGCAGCATCGCAATGCCGTCGCCACCATCAAGGAAGTCACCAATCTAGCGTTCGCGCAAGGAAACATCGGTAAGGCCGGTGCCGGTTTGCTTCCCGTCCGTGGCCACTCGAACGTGCAGGGCGACCGAACGATGGGCATCTGGGAGCGCCCTCCGGTGGCCTTCCTCGACGCCATGGCGGCGGAGTTCGACTTCGAGCCGCCCCGTGAGCACGGCTTGGACACCGTCGACTCGATCCGCGCCATGCGCGACGGCAAGGCCCATTTCTTCCTCGGCCTCGGCGGCAACTTCGTACAGGCGACGCCCGACAGCGACGTCACGTTCGAGGCGCTGCGCAAGATGCGGATGACCGTGCAGATCTCCACGAAGATCAACCGTTCGCATCTCGTCTGCGGCGAGACCGCTCTCATTCTGCCGACCCTCGGACGCACCGAGAAGGACGTGCAAGCCAGTGGTGAGCAATGGATTTCGGTGGAGGACTCCACCTGCTCGGTGCACTCGTCACGAGGACCGCTGAAGCCCGCGAGCCCGTACCTGCGCTCGGAGGTCGCGATCGTCAGCGGAATCGCCGAGGCGACACTCGGCGACCGATACGGTCTCGACTGGAAGGGTTTCCGCGACGACTACCGCAACATCCGTACGCACATCTCGCGCGTCGTCGCCGGCTGCGAAGGGTACGAGGTCAATGTTCGACGCCCCGGCGGCTTCGTCCTTCCGCATCCCCCTCGCGACAGCAGGACGTTCGAAACCAAGAGCGGGAAAGGCGAATTCGCCGTTTCGCCGATCGACGTGCTGCAGGTTCCGCCCGGCCATCTGATTCTGCAGACGTTGCGCAGCCACGATCAGTTCAACACGACGATCTACGGCCTCAGCGATCGCTACCGCGGAATCGAGAACGGCCGACGCGTCATTTTTGTGCACCGAGAAGACATCTCGACGCTCGGCTTCCGCGACGGCGACATGGTCGATCTCGTCACCAAGTGGGACGACGACGACGTGGAACGGTGCGCGCCGTCGTTCCGCATCGTCGAGTACGACACCCCGCGTGGGTCGGCTGCTGCGTACTACCCCGAGACCAATCCGCTGATTCCGTTGGATTCGACTGCGCTGCAGAGCAACTGCCCTACCTCGAAATCGGTGATCATCTCGATGGTTCCGGCGGGAACAGGAGCGCAGGGCACGTCGAACGGGCATCAGGACAACGAGGGTTCGGACGAGGGGCACAAGTCGCACCCCCAGCCGCATCACCTGAGCTGAGCGGACTCAGCTGAACGATCGAACCAGGGTCGCTGCGTCGGTGAACTGATGTCGCATCAGTTCACCGGCGGCCCGGTGATCCGCTCGACGCATCGCCTCGATCAATTCCTCGTGGCCGCGTACCGCCCGTCGTCCCCAGTCGGTGTCCGACGCATGCAGATGCGTCGGGGTGTACTTGACGGCACCGAGCAGAAACCACGCCAACGTGGTGCCGCCTGCGATCTTGTTGATGGCGCGGTGAAACTCGAACTCGCACCGTTCGACGGCATCGGCGGCGGCGCGTGTAACGGCGTCGCGTAGGTCGTCGTTGAGGGTGGTCAACTGCTGGAGATGCTCCGCCGTCACCCGGCGGGATGCGCGCTCGGCCAGGGCCGCGGCGATCGTGCCCTGCAACCAGAAGATGTCGTCGATGTCCTGCTGTGTCAGTTCGACGACGCGATAGCCCCGATGCGGGACCGATTCGAGCAGCCCTTCGCCGCGCAGCGACACCAGCGCCTCGCGTACCGGGGTGGCACTGACTCCCAACTCGGCTGCGGTCTCGTCGATGCGGACGAACGTCCCCGGCTTCAGCGCACCGGCGACGATCCTGCGACGAATGTTCACGGCGACATCCTCGGACAACTGCGGACGTCGCGGAATCGGCTGTTTCGATGATGCCGTGCGCGTGAGATCGAGGCTCATTCCACATCTCCTGCACAGCGGGGCGGCGGGGGTTGTTGCAACGGTGACGGACGCATAGTGTGTCCTGGACAACATTGAATCACATCAAATATATGTGATGCGATCTGCTGGAGGATAGAGCCCGTGACGGACCAGATCGAACGAACGAACGAGAGCACCTTCGAAAGCCTCGATCCCAGAACGGGTCTCGCACTCGCCACGTACCCGATCGCCGACGCCGCCGAGGTCGAGATCGCCGTGGCCCGCGCCCGCTCGGCCGCCCGGTGGTGGGACGCGCAGGGATTCGAGGGCCGCAAGCGGTGGCTCCTCGAATTCAAGACCGCGATCGCCCGCGACGCCGCGAGCCTCGCCGCCGTCATCGCCGCCGAAACCGGCAAGCCGGACGAGGACTCCCTGCTGGAAGTCATGTTGGGCGTCGAACACATCGATTGGGCGGCGCGTCACGCCGGCAAGACCCTGAAACAGCGCAGGGTCGGATCGGGTCTGCTCGCCATCAACCAGAAGGCCTACGTCAGCTACCGCCCGTTCGGCGTCGTCGGCGTCATCGGGCCGTGGAACTACCCGCTGTACACGCCGATGGGGTCGATCGCGTACGCCCTCGCCGCAGGCAACACCGTCGTCTTCAAGCCCAGCGAACTCACCCCGGGTGTCGGGGTCTGGTTGGCCGAGAAGTGGCAGTCGCTCGCCGCTCCCCACCCGGTGTTCCAGACGATCACCGGCGACGGTTCCACCGGCACTGCCCTGGTCGAAGCCGGCGTCGACAAGATTGCATTCACCGGCTCGACCGCGACGGCCAAGAAAGTCATGGCCACGTGCGCGAAATCGTTGACGCCGTTGATCGCCGAGTGCGGCGGTAAGGACGCGATGCTCATCGACGCCGACGCCGATATCTCTGCGGCCGTGGAGTTCGCGACGTTCGGCGCGATGGGCAATGCCGGGCAGACCTGCGCCGGAGTCGAACGTATCTACGTCGCCGCCCCGGTGTACGACCGGTTCGTCGCCGAATTCACCAGGGCGGTCAAGGAATTGAAGCCCGGTGGATCGAAGACCTCGTCCTACGGCCCGATGACGCTGGGCAAGCAGAGCGACATCGTCCGCGCCCAGATCGAGGATGCGTTGGCCAAGGGCGGCACCGCAGTGGTGGGAGGTCTCGACTCACTGCACGGGCCGTACATCGACCCCGTCGTCCTCACCGACGTTCCCGAGGATTCGACCGCGATCACCGAGGAGACGTTCGGGCCCACCGTCGTCGTCAACAAGGTCCGCGACCTGGACGAGGCCATCGCCCGCGCCAACGCGTCCTCCTACGGTCTGGGTGCATCGGTGTTCACCAAGGACACCGCGGTCGGGCGACGCGCCGCCGAGAAGCTCGATTGTGGTGTCGTGACGGTCAATTCGGTGCTGGGCTTCGCCGGCGTGCCGGCGTTGCCGTTCGGCGGAACGGGCGACTCGGGCTTCGGCCGCATTCACGGCGACGACGGCCTTCGCGAATTCAGCACCGTCAAATCACTGACCGTGCAGGGCTTCGCGGCACCGATCGATCTGTTGACGATGAAGCGCAAAGCCCGGAACATGAAGCTCTCGGTGCTGGCGCTCAAACTCCGCCACGGACGAGGCTGACCATGGACATCGCGCCGGGTCGGGGTCGATACGGGTGGTTGCGCCGCGTCGAGGAACTCGACCCGGTCCGCGACTGTCACACCATTCACCGGATCACCGCGGGGTACGAGTTCCCCTGGGATTATCAGCGGGCCCTCGAATTCGCCTTGTTCCGAACCTATTGCGTGCCGACGATCTCCGCTCTGCTGGCCCGGACCGGCGAGTTCGAGAAGCGACCGCAGAAGCGGTACGACGACACCTCGCTGCTGATGTCGGAAATGGTCGAACACGGATACGACTCCGAACGAGGTCGCGAATCGTTGCGGACGGTCAATCGAATGCACGCGCAGTACGACATCTGCAACGACGACATGCTGTACGTGCTCACGACGTTCATCTACGAGCCCATCGAATGGATCGACACCTACGGGTGGCGTCGCCTGCATCCCCACGAGCGGCTCGCGACCTTCCACTTCTACAGCGAAGTGGGTAAACGCATGGGCATCAAGGACATTCCGGAGTCGTACACCGAGTTCGCACAGTTCAAGCTCGATTACGAAGAACGCACGTTCCGCTTCGGCGAGGACAACCGTCGCATCGGCACCTACACACTCGATCTCTACTGCTCGTGGTTTCCCGCCGCGCTCACCCCGGCCGTCCGGCAGGGCGTGTTCGCGTTGCTCGACGATCGGATGGCGAACGCATTCGGCTTTCCCGCGGGCTCACCCACGCTGGAACGGGCCGCGGTGCGGGCGCTGCGGACCAAGGCCCGCGTGGAGCGTTTCCTGCCCACGAGAAAACACTCACGCACGACAGCCGACGCAGGCAACAAGACCTACCCCGGCTATCCCGTCGGGTACAGCCCGCGAGATCTGGGCACCCAGGCCGCATCACCGATTCGCGGTTGTCCGGTAGCGACGACGTAACTGCGCACTCGACGGGTCAGAGTCCGTCCACCCACCGGCCGAACGCATCGCGAAACTCCCCCGAGAGCGGCAGCGGTGCCAAGGCGGTGTTCGGATCGGCGGGCAGCGGGCCGAGCTCGCCCAGCATGTGCGAGCTGTTGGCGAAGCGCGCGAAGTGCAGGTCGGTGTGTCCCAGGGCCACTCGCACGTTCTCGACCTGGCCGCAGGACACGTTCAGGTCCTTGTCCGAGCAGGTCAGGAACGAGGAGTACGAGTCCGGTAGCGCGGCAGCCAGATCCGCCGGGTCCGTGGCATCCGCTTCCCGCAGGAAGGTGGCGCTCTGCCGCAGTCCCAGACCGTCGACGATCGGGTCGGGCTCCGCGGACAGCGGTTGTCCCGCGCGAATATCGGCGACGGCCTGGGCGAAGCGATCCCGCGACGACGCGGCCTGCTCCTCGGTGAACTGGCCGACCGCCACGGCCTCGCCGATGTTGCGATCGACCTGCGCGGTCAACAGATCCAGGTAGCGGATGGACAACGGCTCGAGCAGGCCGACATGGGTGAACGCCGCGCTGTCGGCATCAGCCAGGCGCAGCGCCGTCAGTGCGCCCTCGCTGTGCCCGATCACCGTCGTGCGATCCGCCCCGACACCGGTGCGCTGCTGCAGGAAAGCCAGTGCGTCCGCAGCATTGTCGACCTGCGCATCGAAGCCGGGCGGATTGTTCGGATCCACCCCGGCCAGGCCGGTGCGGCCGCTCCCGAGCTTGTCGAAACGCAGGCTCGCAATACCGCGTCGCGACAGCTCGTCGGCGACGTATGCGGTCGTATTCAGCTGCAGATCACCCGAGTTCCCGTTGCGGTCGGTCGGCCCGCTGCCCGGCAGCACCAATGCCACGCCGCGGGTGTCGCCGACCGGCATGCGAAGGCTGCCGTAGAAGGTGATGCCACCGGACTCGAAGCCGACCTCCGAATCGAGCGCGTCGTCGGGTGACCACGGAACGTTGATCGGAGCAGCGGCCGCGGTACCCGCGCCGACGAGCAGGAGCATCGACGCGGCCAGTCCGGCCAGCAGTCCTCGGGTGCGCATCATGCCGCCAGAATAACAATCCGACCGACCGTTCGGATACGGCGTCACTGGCCGTAGCGCCCACGGCACGACGCTCGCGTCGCCCATCGAAAACGCACGCGACCGCTCCCGACCGGGCCGGCTCGAGGCGTCGAACACCCAGCACACACCGGCTCCGGAAGGCCGAAGTGCTGGTCGGGGCACACCCCGAATCGGATAGGACGTAGCCTGGCGAGGGAGGTTCGGTGGTTCGACCGTGAATGACACCCGTGTTGTTCGGTTAGATTGGAAGAGCCACCAGGCACGATGCAAGAGGGTCGAGACCTGTCAACGAGCGACGGGTCACCACAATCGAGGAGAACAGGCCATGGCTTTACCAGTATTGACACCGGAACAGCGCACCGCGGCGCTGGCCAAGGCGGCCGAGGCACGCACTGCGCGGTCGAAGCTGCTCGCATCCGTCAAGTCCGGCGAACTGAGCGTCGCTGACGTCCTCGCCAAGGCGGAGAACGACGAGATCGTCAAGAAGACCAAGGTGTCCGCGCTGATCAAGGCCCTGCCGGGCGTTGGATCCGTGCGCGCCGCACAGCTTCTCGAGCAGCTGTCCATCGCAGATACGCGCCGCATCGGCGGCCTCGGCGCAAACCAGCGCGAAGCGCTGCTCGCTGCCGTCGCATCCTGATTCACATTTTCACGGGTCGTTCCTGCAGGCTCCACGCCTGATCCTGCGATAACGCGTTGCCTGCAGGGCTAGCATTTCGACCATGAACGTCGAAGTGACCCTGCTGCCCGGAATCGGGGTGCGGAAAGATTTTGCCCTCGCTTCCGGGCGCCGCATCGGCGTCATCACCCGCAAGGACGGCGCGAACGAGTTGATCGTTTCGCGCAAGGACGACCCCGATGCGACGCAGGCGTCCATCACCCTGAGCAATGAGGAAGCGGCGGCCCTGGGCAATCTGCTCGGGTCGCCGCAACTCATTGCTCAGCTCGGGGAAGAGCATCGCGACCTCCCCGGAATCAACACTCGTCAACTCCCCATTCGCGCGAATTCACGGTTCGTCAGCCGCACACTCGGCGACACCGCCATGCGCACCAAGACCGGAGTATCCGTCGTCGCTGTCATGCGCGCCGGCCAGGTACAACCGTCACCCACCCCCGACTTCACGCTCGCCGCAGGTGACCTGCTGGTCGCCGTCGGCACCGCGGACGGACTGGACGCAGCAGCCAAGTTGCTCGGCAATGCCTGAGATCAGTCGGGGCTGACCCGTGGCCGAGAGCGCGCTCGCCCTCACCGAGCTGGGTGCCGTGTTCTTCGTTCTCGGACTTCTCGCTCGTCTCGCCGGCCGGATCGGCGTCTCCCCCATCCCGTTCTACCTGCTCGGCGGGCTGGCCTTCGGCAACGGCGGATTCGTCAACCTCGGCGGCATCGACGAGTTCAGCGAAATCGCCAGCGAAATCGGCGTCATCCTGCTGTTGCTGCTGCTCGGCCTCGAATACACCGCAACGGAGCTCGTCACCGGCCTGCGTCGATCGTGGATGGCCGGTCTGGTCGACATCGTCCTCAACTTCGCGCCCGGTGCCGTCGTCGCGCTGCTGCTCGGCTGGGGCGGAGTCGGGGCGCTCGTGATGGGCGGCGTCACGTACATCTCGTCGTCGGGCATCATCGCCAAAGTACTCACCGACCTGGGCCGACTGGGAAACCGCGAAACCCCCGTCGTACTGTCGATCCTGGTGTTCGAAGACCTCGCGATGGCCATCTACCTCCCGATCCTCACCGCCGTCCTGAGCGGAGTCAGCTTCCTCGGCGGACTCGAAGCCCTCGGCATCTCACTGTTCGTCATCACCTTCGTGTTGGTCGTCGCGCTGAAATACGGCAGATTCGTCTCGGCGATCGTCGACAGTCCCGACCGCGAAATCGTCCTGCTCAAAGTCCTCGGATCCGCCCTGCTGGTGGCCGGCATCGCGTCGGAACTGCAAGTCTCGGCGGCCGTCGGCGCGTTCCTTCTGGGAATCGCGATCTCCGGCTCGACGGCCGACAACGCGACCCGCGTCCTCGAACCCCTACGAGACCTGTTCGCCGCGATGTTCTTCGTCGTGTTCGGCCTGGGCACCGACCCGTCGACCATCCCGCCCGTGTTGGGCTGGGCCGTCGTACTCGCCGTCACCACCGCCGCTACCAAGATCGCGACGGGCTGGTGGGCAGCAGGTCGGCAGGGAATCGGCAGGCCGGGACGACTACGCGCCGGTGCGGCTCTGGTGGCGCGCGGAGAGTTCTCCATCGTCATCGCCGGACTGGCCGTCGCCGCGGGAGCTGTCGAAGGCGAACTGGCGGCCCTGGCGACGGCGTACGTGCTGCTGATGGCCATCCTGGGGCCGATTGCTGCCCGCGTCGTCGAACCCGTCGCGAAGGTTGTGCTCCGGACCAAGCCCGCGGTGTGATTGGCTTTTCGACATGGCAGACAAGCGGACGGCTCTGAGGCGACGGCCGCAGTTGTCCGAGGAAGTCGCCAGCCACGTCCGGCACCTGGTGATGTCCGGAGAGGTGAGTCCGGGAGACTTCATCCGGCTCGACGAGACCGCAGCCCAGCTGGGCGTCAGCGTCACCCCGGTGCGTGAGGCGCTACTGACCTTGCGTGGTGAGGGCATCGTCGAGCTCGTCCCCCACCGCGGCTATGTGGTGTCTGCGCTGACGCCGAGCGACATCGTCGACATCTTCTGGCTGCAGGGTGAGATCGCGGTCGAACTCGTGCGCCGGGCGGCACCGAAGATCACCGAGGTCGAACTCGACAGGCTCGCCGAGCTGACCGCTGCCCTGTCGGTCGCCGTCGAGAACGGCCGGGCCGAGGACGTCGAGAATATCGAGTTCGAGTTCCATCGCGTGCTGAACCGTCTGGCCGAGTCGTCCAAATTGGCGTGGTTTCTCAACAACGCCACCCGCTACACCCCCACTCGTCTGTACGCCACCGACCGTGACTGGGGCCGAGCAGCCGTGCGCAATCACGAGGATCTGATCGCGGCCCTGATTCGAAACGACATCGACGCCGCCTGCGAATTGATGAAGCAACAATTCACAGACGGCGCCGAGAGGTTGATCGCGCATCGCGGGTGAGAGCGCTACGCGCACGTGAGTGGAAACTCGTAGCCTGCTACGCGTTTCCACTCACATGGGGTCAGCGCAGCGAGGCCGGAACCTGGAAGCGCTCTCCGTACTTCTTGGCCAATTCGTCCGCGCGAGCGACGAATCCGGCCTGACCACCCGGGTAGCCGACGACGTACTGGTGCACGCCACCCGTCCACGCCGGGAAGCCGATGCCGAAGATCGAACCGATGTTGGCGTCGGCGGTGGTGTTCAGGACACCCTCGTCGAAGCACTTCTGCGTCTCGATGGCCTCGATGAACAGCATGCGTTCCTTGAGGTCCTCGAACGGGATGTCCGCCGAACCCGACTTGAACGCATCACGCAGTCCAGGCCACAGGCCGGCGCGCTTACCGTCTTCGTACTCGTAGAAGCCAGCGCCCTTGGCCTTCGACGGACGCTCGAACTCGTCGACCATCTTGTCGATGACCTCGCCGGCCGGATCCTCGGGAGGGGTTCCACCGGCAGCCTTGATGGCGTCGTAGGTTTCCTTGCGGATTTTCTGCATCAGGTTGAGCGTGAGCTCGTCCGAAAGCTGCAGTGGCGCAGCCGGGTATCCGGCCTGCAGACCGGCCTGCTCGATGGTCGACGGCTCGACGCCCTCGCCCAGCATCGCGATGGCCTCGTTGATGAACGTACCGATCACGCGAGAGGTGAAGAATCCACGACTGTCGTTGACGACGATCGGGGTCTTCTTGATGAGCTGCACCAGGTCGAATGCCTTGGCCAAGGCTGCATCCGACGTCTTCTCGCCGCGGATGATCTCCACCAGCGGCATCTTGTCGACGGGTGAGAAGAAGTGGATGCCGATGAAGTCTTCCTGACGCTTGATGCCCTGAGCGAGGCTCGTGATGGGCAGCGTCGAGGTGTTGGAACCGAGCAGCGCCGTCGGATCGACGAGGTCCTCGATCTCCTGGAAGACCTTCTGCTTCAACTCTTCCGACTCGAAGACGGCCTCGATGACGAGGTCGGCACCTTCGACGTCCTTGGCATCGGCGGTCGGGTGGATGCGTGCGAGCAGAGCGTCCGACTTCTCCTGGGTGGTCTTGCCACGCGAGAGTGCCTTGGCCTCGATGGCCTCGGAGTACGCCTTGCCCTTCTGCGCCGACTCGATGGCAACGTCCTTGAGCACCACGTCGATTCCGGCCTTGGCACACACGTACGCGATGCCCGCGCCCATCATGCCTGCGCCGAGAACCGCGACCTTGGTGAAGGTGGTCTTCTCGATGCCGTCGGGACGAGACTTGCCGGCGTTGATCGCCTGCAGGTCGAAGAAGAACGCCTGAATCATGTTCTTGGACACCAGACCGGTGACCAACTCGGTGAAGTACCGCGACTCGATGGTGCACGCATTGTCGAAGTCGACCTGCGCACCCTCCACTGCCGCAGCGAGAATCGCGCGCGGAGCCGGCATCGGTGCGCCCTTGATCTGCTTGCGCAGGTTGGACGGGAAAGCAGGCAGGATCTGCGCGAGCTTCGGGTTCGACGGCGTGCCGCCGGGGATCTTGTAACCCTTGACGTCCCACGGTGCGACGCCACCCTCGGGGTTGGCCTTGATCCATGCCTTGGCGGTGGGCACCAATTCGTCGATACTGCCGACCAATTCGTGCACCAGACCGATTTCGAGAGCCTTGGCCGGACGGAACCGAGTGCCCTGAGCGAGGACCGTCATGAAGCCGGTCTGAATGCCGAGCAGTCGCGTGATGCGGGCAACGCCGCCGCCGCCGGGCAGGAGACCGAGCGAGACCTCGGGCAGACCGATCTGCACGCCGGGAACATCGGCCGCGATGCGGTGATGCGTCGCGAGCGCGATCTCGAGTCCGCCGCCGAGTGCCGCGCCGTTGATGGCGGACACGACCGGCTTACCGAGCTTCTCGAGCCGACGCAGCTGTCCCTTGACTTCCTGGACCTCGTCGAACACCCGCTGGGCGTCCTCGGGCTTGGCTTCGATGAGGGTGTGCAGATCACCGCCGGCGAAGAACGTCTTCTTGGCGGAGGTCAGCACGACTCCGGTGATGCTGTCCTTCTCGGCCTCGAGGCGGTCGACCGTCGCGCCCATCGAGTCCTTGTACAGCTGGTTCATCGTGTTGGCGCCCTGGTTGGGGTCGTCCATCGTCAGAACGACGATGCCGTCGGCGTCCTGGTCCCACTGAATCATGTTGTCAGACATCGTTCTACCTCAGACTCGCTCGATGATGGTGGCAACGCCCATGCCGCCGCCGATGCACAGGGTGATCAAGGCGTACCGGCCGCCGCGGCGCTCGAGCTCGTCGAGCACGGTGCCGGTGATCATGGCTCCGGTGGCACCGAGCGGGTGGCCCATGGCGATCGCGCCGCCGTTGACGTTGAGCTTCTCGTTCGGGATCTTCAGATCCTTCTGGAAACGCAGCACCACGGAAGCGAACGCCTCGTTGAGCTCGAACAGATCGATGTCGTCGACGGTCAGTCCTGCTGTGGCGAGAACCTTCTTCGACGCCGGGGTCGGTCCGGTCAGCATGATGGTCGTGTCGGCGCCACTGGTGGCCGTCGCGACGATGCGGGCGCGCGGGACCATGTTCAGGTCCTTGCCCGCCTGCTCGCTGCCGACGAGGACGAGGGCTGCGCCGTCGACGATGCCGGAGCTGTTTCCGCCGGTGTGGACGTGATCGATCTTCTCGATCCAGTGGTACTTCTGCAGCGCCACGTCGTCGAACCCGCCCATGGCCGCGATACCGGTGAATGCCGGGTTCAGCTTGCCGAGCGACTCGACGGTGCTGCCCGGACGCATGTGCTCGTCCTGATCGAGGATCAGCAGACCGTTCTGGTCGGTGACCGGAACGACGGACTTGGCGAAGTAACCACCGGACCACGCCGCTGCGGCGCGCTCCTGGGACTGGACGGCATACGCGTCGACGTCCTCGCGGGTGAATCCTTCGATGGTGGCGATCAGGTCGGCACCGATGCCCTGCGGGGCGAAGTAGGTGTCGTAGTTGGTGGCCGGGTCCATGGCCCATGCGCCGCCGTCACTGCCCATCGGCACGCGAGACATCGACTCGACGCCGCCGGCAACGACCAGTTCGTCCCAGCCCGAGCGCACCTTCTGCGCGGCCAGGTTGACGGCCTCGAGGCCCGACGCGCAGAAGCGGTTGAGCTGGAAGCCGCCGACGGTGTCGGGCATCTTGGCTGCGAGCACGGCCGTGCGGGCGATGTCGGCACCCTGATCTCCGACGGGCGAGACCACGCCCAGGATGAGGTCGGAGATTCGGTTCTCGTCCATGTCGGGGAAACGTCGACGAAGCTCGTCGATCAGCCCGGTCACCAAGGAAATCGGCTTCACCGAATGCAGGGAGCCGTTCTTTCCTTTACCTCGGGGAGTCCTGATGGCCTCGTAAATGAATGCCTCTGTAGTCACAGCGCGCAGTTCCTTCCACATACTCGATCTTGTCGCGATCGCCGTGCCGGCCGATCGCGTCGGTGCGAGGCCATGACAGACCTCAGCTCATGCCACAGTAAGTTGGCATACCGATCCGACATAAGGACCGAAACGAGCGTTTCGCATGACCCACGATGCGGTTCAGGTTTGAACGACCCCGTCATGGGAAATTACGATGCGTCAGATCGACCGAAGGCGAAAGAAGACCGACCATGGAAACCGACAACGAACCGACCGTGGGCGCTCGCGTCAAGGTACGCACTCGCAACGACGACAAGTCCGGAGCCGACAGTTCTGGATCCGACTCCTACGAGACCGGCGCGATCGTCGACGACTTCGGAGTCCAAGCGACCGACAGCACCTCGCGGGACTGGGCCGTCGCCAAGCGTTGGGCCGTCGCTCTCGACAGCGGCCGATTGGTATTCGTCGACACCGACGACCTCACGCTTGCTTGAGTCTCAGATCTCCTTGAGCGGTACCGCTCCGAGTTCGCTCACCAACAGCTCCATGGCGACGGTTTCCGGGTCCCGGCGAACCGACGGGTCCGCAGGCTCGGCCGCGGCCTTGAGCAGTTCTTCCTCGTCCTCCGGCGTCTCCGGAGGCGGCGGACCTACCGGCTCGGGATCATCGGGATAGTCCGGGGCCTCGGGCATCGGAATATCTGCGTCCGATCCATCGCCCGCTGAACCGAAACCGTCCGACGTCGGACGGGGAGCCCCTGCCTGGCTCGGCCTCGAGAACTTCGGCAGCGACGCGGGTTTCGCTGCCGGTTCATCTTTTTTTGCTGATGACGGTTCCGGTGGTGCCGCAGCACCCACCAGACATACCACCGACCATTCGACGCCGAACACGTCACGCAGCGCGTCCCGAATGACGTCGGCGTTGCGGGGTTCTTCGAGACGCTTCGCGAGCGGTGCCGAATCGTGGCCCAGAGTGATGGTGCCGTTCTCGACGGTGCGTACCGACGCACCGGACAACATCACCTCGACGGTCCTGCTTCGCTCTCGCACCTTGGTTCGCACCTCGGACCACACCGCGCGGACGGCAGCCGCATCAGGCTCGTTGGAGGCAGCCGCGGGTGCCGCGACAGGCTCGGACTCGGATTCGTACACCGGCTCGGGTTCCGGGCCGTACTCGTCCTCGGGCTCCGGCGGAAAATCCTCGTGGGCGAGTGATTGTTCCGAATACTGTTGCGCTGCAACGGGAGTCGTGACCGGTGCCGGTTCGGGGGTCGGAGCCGGTTCGGGTATCGGAGCTGGCTCGGGTGTCGGAGCCGGTTCAGGTGTCGGAGCTGGCTCGGGTGTGGGAGCCGGTTCGGGTGTGGGAGCCGGTTCGGGTGTGGGAGCCGGTTCGGGTGTGGGAGCCGGCTCGGGTGCGGGAGCCGGCTCGGGTGTGGGAGCCGGTTCGGGGGCTGCAGGCTCGGGTGTGGGAGCGGGCTCGGGGGCTGCAGGCTCTGGCACCGGAGACGGTTCCGGGACCGCCATGGGTTCGGGTGCCGCGACAGGCGCAGGCGCTGGTGTCGGAGCGGGGGTTGGCGCCGGAGCGGGGGCGGACTCGGCGGCCGGCTGTCGCTGGGACGGTCGCTGGAATTTGTTCACCGGGGGCGGGCCGGAGGGCGCAGGCTCGTCGGTCGCGGGCAGCTGTGGTCGTGTCGGGTCTGCGGCTGCCTGTGCCACTGCCGCCTGCTCACCGGCAGGGAGCGTGACGTCCAGGCGGCGTTCGACGCGTTCGAGCCTCTGCAACACGGCCGATTCCGCATCGGAGGCCGAGGGCAGCAGCATCCGTGCGCACATCACTTCGAGCAGCAGGCGCGGCGCGGTGGCCCCTCGCATTTCGCCGAGGCCCGAGTGCACGATCTCGGCGTAGCGAGTCAGCGTCGCCGAGCCGAGCAGGTCCGCCTCGTCGCGGAGTCGTTCGAGGACGTCGCCCGGCACGTCGACCAGGCCACGTTCACCGGCGTCCGGTACGGCCTTCATGAGGATCAGGTCTCGCATGCGATCGAGGAGGTCGATGGCGAAGCGACGTGGGTCGTGGCCGGCGTCCATCACCTTGTCGACGGTGCCGAACAGTGCGCCGCCGTCTCCCGCGGCCAGTGCGTCGACGGCCTCGTCGATGAGCGCGACGTCGGTGACGCCGAGCAGCGACAGAGCTCGCGGGTACGTGACGCCTTCCGGTCCGGCTCCGGCCAGCAACTGGTCCATGACCGACAGCGAGTCACGCGGAGAACCGCCACCCGCGCGGATGACGAGTGGATAGACCGCGTCCTCGACCGGGACCTGTTCCTGACCACAGATCTTCTCGAGCAGGCCGCGCATCGTCGACGGCGCGAGCAGTCGGAACGGGTAGTGGTGGGTTCGCGAGCGGATGGTGGGGAGCACCTTCTCCGGCTCGGTGGTCGCGAAGATGAAGACCAGATGCTCCGGCGGTTCCTCGACGACCTTGAGCAGCGCGTTGAAGCCGGCCGGGGTGACCATGTGTGCCTCGTCGATGATGAAGATGACGTAGCGCGACTCGGCCGGGGCGTACACGGCTTTGTCTCGAAGATCGCGGGCATCGTCGACGCCACCGTGGCTGGCTGCGTCCATCTCGACGACGTCGAAGTTGCCGGGCCCGCCCGGTGCCAGAGCGACGCAGGAGTTGCACACACCGCAGGGCGTGGAGGTCGGTCCTTCGGCGCAGTTCAGCGATCGGGCGAGGATGCGCGCCGAGGACGTCTTTCCGCAGCCACGAGGGCCTGAGAAGAGATAGGCGTGGTTGATTCTGTTGGAATCGAGCGCCACGCTGATCGGTTCGGTGACGTGCTCCTGACCGACGACTTCGGCGAACGTCGCAGGACGGTACTTCCGGTAGAGGGCCACGCCCGAAAGGGTACCGGCGACCGACGACAGTGTTGCATCGCGCGTCGGTGTGCGCGGTGGAACCAAGGGTTCAGTTGCATCGCGCGTCGGTGGGCGCGAGGAACCAATGGTTCAGTTGCATCGCGCGACGGAACCCACGGCTCGGTTGCATCAGTGTGGACCGACGGACACCGCTCTGATGTTCATGATCGCGAAGCTTTCCCGGGCGCCGGTGGACGTCGACAGCGCGAGTAGCCAGTTGCCGTCCTGCAGCGCGTCCGAGATCGCGTGCCGCACGATTGCGCCTTTGGAGTTCTGATAGTCGATCGAGACGGGTGCGCCGCGCGCTGCGGCGTCGGTCAACGCATCGAGCTCCCGTGGCAGCAGTCTGCTGTGCGTGCTGAGTGCGGAACGCACCCGCGCGTCGTCGACGGTGCCGGAGTCGCCCGTCCGCAGCAGCTGTGCCAGCTCGCGTGATTCGCGTCGAACT
The DNA here is from genome assembly GCF_031456475.1 of Rhodococcus sp. 3258. Lineage (NCBI taxonomy): Bacteria > Bacillati > Actinomycetota > Actinomycetes > Mycobacteriales > Nocardiaceae > Rhodococcus > Rhodococcus sp. 3258. The sequence goes on along the minus strand of NZ_JAVDUT010000005.1, from coordinate 129,037 downwards.
GGTGCTGCGGGTGCGCTCGGGTGCGGGGTGCGGGTGGTGTTGGCGCGGACCTTGGTCGCGCTGGCCAGCTCGAGCCGGCCGGTGTCGGAATGTCGCACCGGGGAGTATCCGTGCCTGCGCAGCACCGCGAGAGTGTCGATGGGTGTGGCAGAACTGATCAGGACTGTCGGCGCGAGCCGCTGGAACTTCAGCACCGCCAATGCCTCGTCCGTCTCGATGTTCGTCAGCAGTACGACGTCCTCGGAGACGATGGCACACGGGATCTTGCGCACGGCCAGTGCTCCGTAGGTGCGCCAACAGTCTCGGATCGTGTAAGCCAGGGCTTGGGGAACGTCGGTGTCGGCCATCTCGGCGAGGGCGTCGATCAACTCCTCCCCGGTACCGCCGGTGTCGAAGAAGCTGCGGATCGTCGCCGGGGTGAACCGCCAGACCGACGCCACTTCCCGCGACTCGGGTTGCGCGGCCGCACCGAGTATCGACGCCACCTCGGTGCTCGGCGGCCCGGTGACCACTGCGGTCGAATCGGGCAGCAGGCGCACCGAGAACGGCACCCAGTCGGCCATATCCTGTAGCTGCGTTGCCAGCGCGGAGGCAATCTGGCGCGGATCGCCGTCTCGGCCCACTCGGAAGTCCGTCAGGGTGGCGCACAGATCTGTCGGTGCGCCGTCGGCCAGAACTCCGAGACGGGTGGCCTCGGCCCAGAGTGCGCGCACGTGGCCGGGCGCGGCGCTCGTCGCGACGACCGGGATATGCCACTCGAGGTAGCGGGCGAATTCGTCGGGATCGGACAACACCGGCGTCGGGCTGTCGGATCCACCGAGGCGCAGAAGAGCCGCCAAGGCAGTCGAACGCACGTCTGCGGCTGCGGGATCGTCGAGCATCTTCTTGAGCACCGGCGCGGTCTTCTGGGAGGATCGTGGCACCCGATGGGTCGGAGTGAAGGGCGAGCACCACCACGCGGCCAGCAATGCTGCCGCCTGTTCGGATCGCGAGCTCGTCGACCATGTTTCGTAGGTCGAGGTCAATGCGATACCGGTCTTTCCCCGGTCGGCGAGCAAACCGGCTTCGCGCGCCAGCATCAGCATCAGCGCGGTGTGATGCTCGTCGGCGAATCCCAGACGAGCAGTCAGCGCACGGAGCTCTTTGGCGCTGAGGCCACCGGTCTTCATCATTGCCAGGCCATCGGTGTCGATTGCAGTCAACAACGCCTGCGTGTGCTCACAGAACTGCAGCAAGGCTATGGAGCGGGCGCGCTGCGAGTCATCCTGCGAGAGAGCATGATTGGCGAATTCCGGCGGCCTGAGCTCGATGGGCAATCGCCACCCGTCTCCTCGCAGCGCGATGCTCACTTCCAACGGCATCTCGACGCGATGCCCGTCCAATCGATACAGCAATCCGCGCTCGAAGGCGGCGGTACCTGCGGTCGGAGGCACGTCGAAGATCAACGACGCCGGTTGTCCATCGACGAAGCGAGACAACATCTCTCGCATCTCGGGCGGGCCGTCGTCGTACAAAGCTCGGATACGTTCGGGGGTCATCGCGGCCGCGACGGCGTCGGCGCGTTCGGCTCGATCGTGCGAGGAGTCGACTCCGAGGCGGGTCAGCAAAGCAAGTCGGTCCTGCTCGACGGCGCAGTGCAAGAACAACTTTCGCTGCCTGCGGGCAAGCCCGAATGGGTGCGAGAACACGCCGGACAGATCGACGGGGCGGTACTCGACCGCGTCCGAGCCCCCTGCCGTGTGCGGCCAGATCAGGCCGTAGGCCATCAGAGTGTTCAGGGCTGCATCGATATGCGCCGTCTCGTTCGAGATTCCCTCGCCCGTCCAGTGGCCGATCTCGGCGCGGCTGAGATCCTCCATGAGCGCGAACAACTCGAGCAGGTCGAGCGCTCCCCTGTCGAGTTTTCGAGGCAACGCCGCCACCCGCCAGGGCGAGCCGAGGAGTTGCGCGAGCAACCCGAACGAGCGGGGTGGCGGGTCGGTCGCCACGTCCGGTCGACGTCGCAGCAGATCCGTCAGTGCGTCCTCGTCGAGCGAGGCCAGCCACCCCTCGTACGTCCCGATCTTCTCGGTCATCTCGTCCCCCCGGTGCAAGTTCTGCCACAACGTACCGACGGGCACCGACAGACTTATTTGTTCTTGGCTGCCGCTTTCGCTGCCTTCTTGAATTCGCGTACCTCGAGCAGGGACTTCTCGTCGACGACATCGGCGATGGATCGACGTGCACCCTCGTCGCCGTACGCTCCGGCGGCCTTTCGCCACCCCTCGGGCGTCACGCCCATCTGCTTGCCGAGCAGCGCGAGGAAGATGCGCGCCTTCTGGTCGCCGTAGCCGGGAAGTGCTTTGAGACGCTTCAGAACCTCGGCACCGTCGGGGTCGTCGCGGGTCCAGATTTCCTGCGGCTTGCCGTCGTAGTTCTCGACCAGAAACGCGGCGAGTCCCTGGATGCGCTTGGCCATCGAGCCGGGAAAACGATGCACGGCCGGGGTCTGCGCGCACAATGCGGCGAAGTCGTCCGGATCGGCGTCGGCGACGGTATCGACCTTCAGATCACCGAGGCGGTCGACGAGCTTCTTCGGCCCGGCGAAGGCGGATTCCATCGGCACCTGCTGATCGAGAAGCATGCCGATCAACAGCGCGAACGGATCCTCGGCGAGCAATGCATCGGCCTCCGGATCGCCGACGAGGTGCAGAGTGCGAGACATGGCCTCGATCCTGCCACCCGTGGCTGTCGATCTGTGTCCGGGGCGCAACAGAACCGTAGGCACTGTGCGAGACGACCTGTTTCACACCAGCCAGATCACCAGCGACATGGCGAGAAACAACACCAGCTGGTAACTGCAGTTGATGAGCGTCAGCTTGGGAGGTTTCAGCTCGAAGGCATTGTGTTGAAGCAACGTAGTTGCCGAGAACGCCATCCAAGCGACCAGGCCGACAAGCAGTGGGACCCACACCGATTCATTCCCGACAGCCGTGAATGCAACGCTGATGGCGGTGGCCAGACCCACGGCAGTGATGCTGTTGGCGACAAGAAGCTGCACCATGTTTCTTGTGCCGGCATTTTTGGACTGTTGCGGGGTGATGCCGGTCAGTTGCCACCATGGGGCAACGAAAACCTTGCCGTACCAGATGCCGGCGACTCCCATGCCGGCCACGATTGCCAGCACTACGCCGAGCCAATCCAGTTCCATGTGCTCCCCCTTGTCCGAACGAGCTCCAGAATGTCTCGTTCATCCTTTCGCGAAGCGCGCTGCTTCCGTGCGGTTCTGGGCACCGAGTTTGGTCAACACATTCGACACGTGCACGCTGACGGTCTTGACGCTGATCACGAGTCGCTCGGCGATCTGCTTGTTGGTGCATCCCTCGCCCAAGAGTTCCAGAACGTCCCACTCGCGACGAGTCAAAAGGTCCGCGCCCGCGGGTCGACGCGCATCACCGAGTCTCACGGTGACCCCGAGTCGGTCGTAGATCGCGATGGCCTCATCGGCCGTGTGTGCGGCTGCCGCCCGCTCCCCCGCCGCCTCGAGGGCTTCGGCGAGCGACTGCAGTGCACGGGCACGCTCGAACGGCTGAATTGCGAAGACGTCGACGGCCACACGCCATGCCGCCACCACAGAGACAGCATCCCCGTATCCGCAGTTGAGACGCAGGTGGGCCAACTCGGCCTCGCCTCGCCGTAGCCACGCGGTCGACTCCCAACCGTAGGACGGGCTGGAACTCGCTGTGCGCTCGATCTCGGAGTGCAGGCGTGATCCGATGTCCAGTGCGGCCTGCGCACCGATGTCCGTCGACCCGCGGCGCGCCGCTTCCATCGCCAGTACCGACAATCTGATGCGTCCCCCGAACCATGGGTTGTGCCATTGCGCACCCACGGTCGCGACAGCGGCTTCGAGACCGGTGATCACGTCGCCGAACCGCCCGTTGCACAACGCTCTATAGGCAACAGCTGCGCTCGTCAGAATCGTGATCAAGCCATCCTGAGACTCGAAGGGCCGAACGCGTTCGATGTCGGCCGCGAGTTCCTCGTCCCCGATTGCGGCACGAATCTGAAACCCTGCACACAGCTGCTCGGCCGAACCCAAAGGTGGTGCGTCCGATTCGATCCGAGCCAAGTCGGCAAGGGCGAGTGTCCAGTCACCCGAGTAGTACCGCACGTTCGCCAACTGGACACGCGCCCCGACGCCGTAGGGCGTCCATTGGCGGCCGGCGGATCGGGCGATCTCGACTGCCTCCTCGAACGACTCCTGGGCCGATACGAAATTCCCGTCGTCGAATTCGACCATTCCGAGATTGAACTTGCTGCGCAACAGATTCCCGATGTCACCGCATCCTCGCGCGAGTGCGGCGGTACGAATGAGGAGCGTGCGCGACGCCGCGGGGTCATTGTGGCGTCTATGTAAGCGTGCCAGCGTGATTCGTGCATCTGCCGACAGCCCCGGGTCACCGAGGGATTCTGCGATACGTACAGACTCCTCGGCCCAGGCGAGCGACTGATCCTCCCGGCCCAACGCCTCGGTTATCCGAGCACCGAGACCGGTCAATTGCACTCTCCAGAAGGCGAATTCCCCCGCGGCCGCGATGATCAAAGCGCGCTCGACGGCCGCCAGGGCCGAATCCTCTCGTTCGATCGCCAGAGCCGATGTCGCCTCGGCATGCAACAAGTCGAGTCGCTCGGGGATCGTCAGCGCATCCCCACCCCGTTCCAGTTCGGCACGGACGACGGAGAGCGCCCGCAGGTCTTGCCCTGCTGCCGTCGACGCCGACGCGTATTCCAACACCAGTGCCGTCTCCGTCGGCTCCCATTGCGGCTGTCGCAGTTCCAGTGCGGCGGCGAGGTGAGCCATGGCCTCAGCAGGAGCAGCCAGCGTCATCGCCTCGCGCCCGCATCGACGTGGGCTCCGAACGCCTTCGGCAGATCGTGCGCCGATCCTGCGTGTCGAGCCAGGTCCGCGGCAGCGCCACGATGCCGGTGTTCGGTGAGCGTGTCGACGAAAGACGCGTGCAACCTCGCACGACGGCCGGGCAGGACGTCGTCGTAGATGGCATCGGCCAGGAGCGCGTGCCGAAAGACGTAGTAGAAGTCGGTGGTCTCCACCAGCCGGGCGTCGACGATCTCGCGGATCACGTCTTCGAGCCGGTCCTCGTCCAGACCGGTCACCTTTGCCAGGACCTCGTGCGCGACGCGGGGGCCACCCACCGCCATGGTTTCGGCTACCGACTTCGCCTCGGGCGACAAGGCGTCGAGCCGGACCAGCAGTAGCTCGGCAAGGCCCGGCGGAATCGACGATCCGGGACGCTGGCCGGCAGATACGAGTTCTTCGATGAAGAATGGATTGCCGCCCGATCTCTCCACGATGACGTCCCGGGATGCCACATCCGTCGCTGCAGGAAGCGAATCGAGGAGGCGATACGACGATTCGACGTCGAGAGGCGTCACGTCGACTCGACGGACGTAGCTCAGACGCGTCCACTCGGAGAGCGACTGCCGGAGTGGGTGTTTGCGATGCAGATCGTCGCTACGATACGAGATCACCAAGGACACGTGCGTTTTCGCGAGCCTCGACAGCAGAAATGTCATGAGCTCACGGGTGGAGGTGTCCGCCCAGTGCGCATCCTCGACGATGACGAGCGCCGGGCGGTCGGCCCCAGCTGCAGTCAGGGCGACGAGCGCAGCATCGAACAGTTCGGTCCGTGTGGTGTGCGGGAGTGGACCGAACAATTCGGTGAACGCGAGGTACGGAATTCCGACCTCACCGAGGTCCAAGCACCGCCCGACCAGTACCCGAGATCCGCGTGCTTCCACATTGCGCCGCAGTTCTGCCAGCAGCCGCGTTTTGCCGACACCGGCGTCACCGGACAGGACGACCGCGGCAGGTACGCCTCGGACAGCATCGGCGACGACCTGTTCGAGCGCCGCGAGTTCGGCGTCCCGTCCGATCAGAGTGCGAGCCACGCCAACAAACTACGCCGCACTCGTGGTCGATGGTCGTTCTGTGCGCGGCTGCGCACCCGGCGGTCGTACGCTCGCAGCGAATCGGCAACACGGCGTTCATGATCGGCCAGAACATCATAGGTGGGGTGCATGAAACCCACTCTGGCTCCGCCGCACCGTCCGCACATCGGACGAGTTCCCTATCTTCGGTCGAACCGACGTGCGAGAAAGCCCTAGGGAACAGCCGCGATTACCTCACAGGGGACATGTCAGGTGATCGACACCAGTTGAGTGATGTCGTCAAAGGGCAGCGGCCCATCCACGACGGCTCCGACGACAGCGCTGTTGAGGATGATCGATCCGCCGTGATTGTCGAGGAAAGCGGTGTCGGCTGCGTCGCGTCCGGTTGCGATGCGCACCAGGGTCGATCGCGGCGCGAGGCAGGTGGCGTCGACCACTCGCCATTGTCCTTCGACGAAGGCTTCGGCGACGGCGTGGAAGTCCATCGGATCGCAGCCCGGCGCGTACACGGCCACGAGTCGAGCGGGCACGTTCACTGCGCGGAGCAGTGCGACGACGAGGTGGGTGTAGTCGCGGCACACTCCGGCACCGGCGAGGAGGGTGTCGACGGCGCCGTCGATGGGGTCGCTGCTGCCGGGAACGTAGCTCAGCCGGGCTCCGACCCAAGACGACACCTCGGCGAGAAGCTTCTCCGACGGCGGGTACGAGCCGAATTCCGTTGCTGCGAAACCGAAGAACTTGTCTGCCTCGGCGTAGCGGCTCGGCCGCAGATACAGCGACAGGTCGTAATCGGACACCGGTGCGGGGTCGGTGTTGCCGTAGATCGTCGCCGAGTACGACGCTTCGAGCTTGCCGACGTCGGCGTGCAGCTTGTGGATGCGGGTGCCGTGCGCGCCGCTGATTTCCTGCGCTTCGACGGGTTGACCGTCGAGCGTGAACGAGAGCGCTTCCCACACTTCGGTTCCTGGATGCGGCGCGATCGCGATCTGGAACTCGAGGGTGCTGGCCTCGGTCACATCGACATCGAGGTACGCGGAGACGTCACGTTTCATCGTGCCGATCCTGCCATCTCCGAGCGGTTCTCGCAGACTAAGACTCGTCGGTGGGGCGAGCTCCGGTCACCAGGAAGATGACCCGTTTCGCGACCTCGACGGTGTGGTCGGAATACCGCTCGTAGAAGCGGCCGAGCAACGTGATGTCGACGGCGGCCGGTACACCGTGCGGCCAGTCGGGCGCGGAGGTCAACATGAACAGGCTGCGGTGCAGTGCGTCCATCTCCTCGTCCTGCGTTCGCAGACTCGCGGCGAGTTCGGCGTCCCGCGTCTCGAGCACCCGTTGGGTCGCCTCCGCTTGTGCGATGGCTACCCGACCCATCTCGGTGAACACGCCCTCGACCTCGGGCGGGAGGACGTGTGCGGGGTGACGGCGGCGGGCCAGCTCGGCGATGTGCACCGCAAGCCCACCCATGCGCTGGAGGTCGGCCACGATGTTGATCCCGGACACGACACGGCGCAGATCGTGGGCAACCGGTGACTGTCGAGCGAGGAAGGCGAAGGCCTCGTGTTCCCATTCGACGGCGAGAGTGTCGATCTCTTCGCGGTACTCGATCGTCTGCTCAGCGAGCACGATGTCGGCGGTGAGCAGCGCGCGCGTGGCGTCAGCCATCGCTCGTTCCGCGATTCTCGACATTTCGGACAGCTCCGACGCCAACGTGTCGAGCGCCTCCGTGTAACTGTCCCGCATGTTCACTCACCCCAACCGCTCGACAGCCCAACCTCAGGGCATTGGAGGGCAGTACCCTGCTGCGCATCCTTCTACACCCTCACACCGCTGTGGGCTCGTTGGAGAACTCGACGGTGTGACGTCGGTCATGCCTGCTGAACACGAATCGATTGCCGACATGGGAGGGAACGCCGAACGGCCCGCGCTCGGTGAGCGCGGGCCGTTCGATCATCGGTTGCCGATCAGCAATTCGACGGGGCGGGCACTCCGTAGAAGCGATCCTTGATCCAGCTCTGAGCTTCGCCGAGACCGAGGATGTCCGGGATCAGATGCCCGGCACCGGAACCCGGCACGATAGCCGGGACCTGCGCGGAACTGAGCTGCACTGTTGCACCCTTGCCGCACCAGTCGCCGGCCAGTTCGACGGCCTGACCGTGGGGCACGATGTCGTCGGAGGTACCGGACTGGATCAGTACCGGGGCATTCGGCGTACGCTCACCGATCTTGTTCTTGGCCAGGATTTCCTGCGCGACGGGCAACCTGTCCAGCACGACCGACAACGGCTCGCCGGTCTTGGTGTACTCGTTGGTGCGGTGCAGCCCGACGTTCAGAATCGTCTCTCCGACACACTGATTCGCGACCAGGTTGAGCATGGCCTTTCCTGCGTCGTTGATGTTCTCGTCGACGATCGGCTGCAGACCGGGGTCGGAATTGAGCAGGCCGTTGAGGGTGTAGCCGATCACGCCCGTGAGGATGGTGCCGTCGACCTGTTCGAGGGTCGCCTTCAGATCCGCGGGAGGTGCTCCTGCGTAGGTGCCGACCAGGTCGAGTTCCGGGGCGTATTCATCGGCGATCTCGGCCGCCGCTGCGGCAGCTCCGCCACCCTGCGAGTAGCCGTAGGCCGCGACCGGGCCGTCGCCGGAGATCTTGGTGCCCTGCAACTGCCGAGCTGCGCGGGCCGCGTCGAGCACGGCATGGGCCTCGGACGCGCGGTTCACATAGGTGTGCGCGCCCGGCGTGCCGAGACCCTCGTAATCGGTGATCACGACGCCATAGCCTTGGGAGAGAAGCGAATACGCGGCCAGTACCTCGTACTCGACCATGAATCCGAGCGGCGGGGTGTAGGTGATGACGTTGTTGAGCATCTTCGACGGCGCGCACTGATCGCCCTGCCCCTGCGTTCCCGGTGCCAACACCACGAGCGGGCGCGGCCCCGGACCGGTCCACGGCGCGGCCGGGTCGATGTAGGTACCCGTGACGGCGTTGGCGTCGTCGTTGGAATCGGTGCTGCGGTACATGATTCGGGTTGCCTCACCCGGCAGGGTGCCGCCGATGCCCGGCACCGACAGCGCGAGATGCGAAGGCTCGGAACGAATCACGTCGCCCGGCGCGCCGGCGGGCAGCGGGCTCGGCGGAATGTAGAAGTCGGATTCGACGGTCGAACCCGTCGACGGTGCTGCCGACACGGCCGGCGCAGTCACCCCCATGAACACTGCCATCACTGCCACGGCCGAACCGAAGACACGCGTCGAACGCAAATCGAACCCCCAACGTCTGAACACCTGCTGCCAGGTGTGCGCTACCCCGCGTAGCACTTACCGTGACGCACCTTACGTGACGGCGCACACAACGTACAGACCGAAGTTGGACGAATCACCAGTCAGCGGCGGCGACCGTGCATGGCCGCCTTCGCCGTATCCACTTCGTCGTCGGTGAAGGGACGTCCGGGGAGCTCCGATCGGGGTACCGAATCACCGCGCAGGCCGTCGAGCAGCACCGTGAAGTACCGACGCCAGTTCGCGGGATCGACATGACTGGAGAATTCGACGGTCGAGCCGATCATCCCCAGCACCGGATAGAAGTCGGTGACGGCCACATCGGGACGCAGCTGACCGGATTCGAGGGCGCGATCGACGATTTTCGCGAAGAACGGATCGATCCGTCGGCGCATCTCCGCGATGCCGCGGCACCCCTCGTCCGACCCGAGGACCACATCACCGAGCCCGCGGTCGGAGGCCATTTCCTCGCATACGTCCGAGAGAAAGCCCACCAACCCACTCCAGGGATCTTCCGCTTCGAGGGCGCGTTCGGCACTGGCGAGCATTCCCTCGAGGCGCTGCTCGAAGACGCCGTCGATGAGCTCTTCCTTGCACGAGAAGCGGCGATAGACGGTGCCGACGCCCACCTTGGCGTGTGCGGCGACGTCGTCGAGCGTGATGTCGATACCGCGGGAAGCGAACAACTCGCGAGCCGCGTCCACGATGCGGCGTCGGTTGCGTTCGGCATCCGCCCGTAGGGGCTTCGATGCCGCTGTGTCCGCTCTCACACTCATTCGATGTCCGTTTCACCCGATAAGCGGAGGACATTCCTCCACTTAGCTGCTACCTTTGCCCTACAACCGGAGGATACACCTCCGCATAGTCGAACCGAGGACACCATGACCACCCTTTCATCGGAGAACGTGGACGGCGCAACGTCGACCACGACGCCGGCGGACGAGCGTGCGCACCGGAATCGCTGGTTGATTCTCGCCACTCTCGGACTGGCCCAGCTCATGGTCGTGCTCGACGCGACCATCGTGAACATCGCACTCCCCGCCGCCCAGCTCGATCTGGGCTTCGACAACGCCGACCGCTCCTGGGTCGTCACCGCCTACGCACTCGCGTTCGGCAGCCTGTTGCTCCTCGGTGGACGCTTGAGCGACCTCTTCGGTCGACGTAACACCTTCCTCATCGGCCTCGTCGGCTTCGCGTTGATGTCGGCAGTGGGCGGCGCGGCCGTCAACTTCGGCATGCTCGTCGCTGCCCGCGCCGGTCAGGGCGTCTTCGGTGCGCTGCTGGCACCCGCGGCCCTGTCACTGCTGGCCACCACCTTCACCGACACCAAAGAACGCGCCAAGGCCTTCGGCATCTTCGGTGCCATCGCCGGCGGCGGAGGCGCACTGGGTCTACTGCTCGGCGGCATGCTCACCGAGTGGGCCAACTGGCGCTGGAGCCTGTACGTCAACCTGATCTTCGCTGCGCTCGCCTTCGTCGGAGCCTTCCTGTTCTTGGCCAAGCACAAGGTCGACGTCCGACCCAAGCTCGACATCCCCGGAACGATCGCCGTCTCCGCTGCGCTGTTCTCGATCGTCTACGGCTTCGCCCACGCCGAGTCCGACGGCTGGAGCAACCCCGTCACCCTCGGCTTCCTTGCGGCAGGTGTCGTTCTTCTCGCCGTCTTCGTAACCATCCAGAATCGCGTCGAACACCCTCTGCTGCCGCTGCGCATCGTTCTGGATCGCACCCGGGCCGGATCATTCCTCGCGGTGTTCGTCACCGGCGCAGGCATGTTCGCGGTGTTCCTGTTCCTGACCTACTACCTGCAGAGCACGCTGAAGTACACCCCGATCACCACCGGGTTCGCGTTCATGCCGATGATCGCGTCGCTGATCCTCACCGCGACACTGTCGACGGCACTGATCCTCCCCCGGTTCGGACCGCGCATCCTCATGACGACCGGCCTGGTCGTCGCGTCGATCGGTATGGGACTGCTCACCCAGATCGATCTGGACAGCAGCTACGTCACGCACATCCTGCCCGGCCTGATCATCATGGGTCTCGGACTCGGTGCCACCATGGCACCGGCCATGCAGGGCGCAATCTCGGGCGTCGCCCCGGACGACTCCGGCGTCGCGTCGGCAACGGTGAACACCATGCAGCAGGTGGGCGGCTCGATCGGCACCGCACTCCTGAGCACCGTGGCAGCCAACGCCGCTACCAGCTACGTCAGCTCCAACATGGCGACGGCAACCGATGCGGCTCTGCTGCAGGCCAACGCCGAAATTGCCAGCTACACGACCACCTTCTGGTGGGCGTCGGGCATCTTCCTACTGGGCGCGGTGCTCTCGGCCACGCTTTTGAAGAAGGGGCCGTTGCCCTCCGCTCCCGAGGGTGCGGTCGTCGTCGGGCACTGAGAGCGGCTTCGCCTGATGTGAGTGGAAACGCGTAGCCTGCTACGAGTTTCCACTCACATGCGTTCAGCCTTCGAGCAGCTTCTCCGTCGCGGCCAGCAGAACGCAGGTCGCGACGCCGTCCATAGACTTCTCCAGCTCACCGAGCGACGGGAAGCTCGGGGCCAGGCGAATGTTCTTGTCTTCCGGATCTTTTCCGTACGGGAAGGCCGAGCCGGCGGCCGTCAGAGCGATTCCGGCATCCTTGGCCAGCGCGATCGACCGCGCAGCCGTGCCTTCGAGCACATCGAGACTGATGAAGTAGCCGCCCTTGGGCTCGGTCCACGACGCGATCTTCGACGCACCGAGCCGGTCCTCGAGGATCTGCTGCACCAGCGCGAACTTGGGCTTCAGGATCTCGCGATGCTTGGCCATGTGAGCCCGCACCCCCTCGGCGTCACCGAAGAAACGCAGGTGACGTAGCTGGTTGAGCTTGTCCGGTCCGATGCTCTTCTTACCGAGGTGCTTCTGATACCAGGCAAGGTTCTCCTCGGAACTGCCGAAGAAGCTGACGCCCGCACCGGCGAACGTGACCTTCGACGTCGAGGCGAACACGAACGCACGATTGGGGAACCCGGCCTCCGCCGCCATCCCGATGACGTCGTAGGACGGCGCGAACTCCTCGGTCAGCGGATGCACCGCGTAGGCGTTGTCCCAGAACAGACGGAAATCGGGTGCGGCTGCGGGCATCGTGGCCAGCGCGCGAACGACCTCTTCGGAGTAGACGGCACCGGTAGGATTGGCGTAGTTCGGCACGACCCACATGCCCTTGATCTGCGGATCCGACGCCACCAAGTTGGCGATCTCGTGCACGTCCGGTCCGTCCGGACCCATCGGCACCGTAATCATCTCGATGCCGAAGCTCTCGGTGATCGCGAAGTGACGGTCGTAGCCGGGGGCCGGGCACAGGAAGCGAACGTTCGGCTCCGCCGACCACGGGCGCGGCGAATCCGAGAGCCCGTGCAGCAGAGCCCAGACCACGAGGTCCTGCATGATTTCGAGGCTGGCGTTGTTGCCGGCCACCAGGTTCTTCACCGGGATGCCGAGCAACTCGCCGAAAATGGCACGCAGTTCCGGCAGACCCGCAAGGCCACCGTAGTTGCGGCAATCGGTGCCATTGCCGTCCTTGTAGTCCGCGCCGGGGAGCGTCAACAGATCGGCAGCGAGATCGAGCTGCTCAGGCGACGGCTTGCCGCGGGTCAGATCCAGCTTTAGATTCTCGGCTTTGAGCTGCGTGTACTTCGCGCTCTGCCGCTCGTGCTCGGAGGCGAGCTCCTCATGGTTCATCAGACCCAACTGGGTTTGCGCTGGCATGCGGAGCGGCCTCTCGGTGACTGGGTTCCCCGGACAGTGTCTATGTCACTGAAATAAAGGGGACCCCGCGCACCCGGCAGAGCCCATTGACCCTTGCTGCCTTCCGGCCCTGGGGGAGTTCACAGGATGCGCGCCGCGCGGGATCCGTTAGGAAGTGTAGCCGCCTCCCGTCGGGCAACGCATCACCACCCTTCGCGCCTCCCGATTTGGGAGTTGGTGGGGGTAACCGGGTAAGCTCCCTCACGGAGGATTCGCCTAGTGGCCTATGGCGCTCGCCTGGAACGCGGGTTGGGTTAACGCCCTCAGGGGTTCAAATCCCCTATCCTCCGCCAAAGAAGCCCCCGTGACCTGTCACGGGGGCTTCTTGCTGTTCAGGGAGGGGTGCTCCGGCTCGCGCCCACCCGTCTCCCGATCAGCCCACCCGTCTCCGGATCAATGGGCGTTCGAGTCCGTCTGAGTGCAACAAAGCCGCATTCATCCGGTGGGGTGCGGCGACCCGATCCGGATGAATGCGACTTTGTTGCAATCTGAGCGACTGAAACCCACATTGATCCCAAAGTGGGGGCGCAGCAGACGGGCGGCACCGAACTAACGAGCCGACCAACCACCATCCATGGTGTAGGACGCCCCGGTGACCATGCCTGCGTTCTTGGACGTCAGCCATCCCACCAGCGAGGCGACTTCGGCCGGTTCGACGAGTCTCTTGATGGCAGCCTCGGTCAGCAGCACCTTTTCGAGTACTTCGTCTTCGGGGATGTCGTGCGCCTTGGCCTGATCGGCGATCTGTTTTTCCACCAGCGGTGTGCGGACGTATCCCGGGTTGACGCAGTTGCTCGTCACGCCGTGGGCTGCACCTTCGAGGGCTGTCACTTTCGACAGTCCTTCGAGTGCGTGTTTGGCGGTGACGTAGGCGACCTTGAATTCCGATGCCCGCAGTCCGTGCACCGACGACAGGTTGATGACTCGGCCGAACCTGCGTGCGTACATCCCAGGCAGCGCCGCACGAATCAGCAGGAACGGGGCCTCGACCATCAGCGTCTGAATGCGACGGAACGCGCCCGGGTCGAAGTCGACGATCGGTGCCACCGTTTGGATACCCGCGTTGTTCACCAGGATGTCGACGTCGAGCCGAAGGTCGTCCAGTGCGGCGGTGTCGAGCAGATCGACCGACCACACCTCGCCTTCGAGCTCGGCCGCCAATTCCTTTGCTGCGACGTCGTTCACGTCGGCGATGGTGACGCGGGCACCGCGGCCGGCGAGCTCACGCGCGCACGCGGCCCCGATGCCGGACGCTCCCCCGGTGACGAGGGCGGAGCGTCCGGTCAGGTCGGTCACTGCTTCGCAATCGGATCGAGCAGACCGGCCTTGGCCAGCTCGGCTTCGGTGGCCAGGTTCTTGGCGTCGGCGATGTCGATGCTTTCGAGCGCCAGTCCCTTTGTCTCCCTGGCTACGATGACGGCAACCACGGTGATCGCGCAGGCCACGGCCAGGTACACCGCGATCGGGACGGACGAGCCGTAAATGTCGAGCAGCTTCACCGCGATGATCGGGGCCAGCGAGCCGGCGACGATCGAGGTGACCTGATAGCCGAGGGACACACCGGAATACCGCATCCGCGTCGGGAACATCTCGGCCATGATGGCCGGCTGCGTGGCGTACATGAAGGCGTGGAACATCAGGCCGATGATGATGGCCAGCAGGATGACGACGTTATGGCCGCTGTTCATCATCGGGAAGGCGAAGAAGCCCCACGTTGCCGCGGTGAGGGCACCGGCGAAGTACACCGGACGGCGGCCGATGCGGTCGGCGAGCCTGCCCACCAACGGAATTGTGCAGAAGTGGATCGCGTGGGCGATGAGCATCCACCACAGGATCGTGCTGGTGTCGGTGCCGACCTCCACCTTGAGGTAGGTGATGGAGAAGGTGACGACGAGGTAGTACATGACGTTCTCACCGAAGCGCAGACCCATCGCGGTGAATACGCCACGCGGGTAACGCTTCACGACCTCGAAGACGCCGTACGACGCGGCCTTGATGACCTCGGCCTGCTTGTGTGCCTCGAGGAAGATCGGGGCGTCGGAGACCTTGGTACGGATGTAGTAGCCGACGAAAACGATGACGGCAGAGAGCCAGAACGCGACGCGCCAGCCCCAGCTGAGGAACGCTTCGTCGGACAGGGTTGTCGTCAGGACGAGCAGTGCGACGGTGGCGAGGAGGTTACCGGCGGGCACGCCTGCCTGCGGCCAGCTGGCCCAGAATCCGCGGCTCTTGTTCGGACTATGTTCTGCGACAAGGAGAACCGCGCCGCCCCATTCGCCGCCGACGGCGAAGCCCTGAATGAATCGCAGGGTGACCAGCAGTGCCGGTGCCCAGTAGCCGATGGCCTCGAATGTCGGTAGGCAGCCCATGAGGAACGTGGCACCACCGACGAGGACGAGGCTGAACTGCAGCAGCTTCTTTCGGCCGTACTTGTCGCCGTAGTGTCCGAAGACGATGCCGCCCAAGGGTCGTGCGACGAAGCCGACGGCGTAGGTGACGAAGGCCGCGAGAATGGCGTCGAGCTCACTGGTTCCGGCCGCGAAGAAAATCTTGCTGAACACCAGTGTGGCGGCGGTTCCGTAGAGAAAGAACTCGTACCATTCGACGATGGTGCCGGCCATCGATGCTCCGACGACCTTCTTCAGGCCCGTGGGGGTGGCATCGGGGTCCGGCTCGGACCTTTCTGCCAGCGGTTGGTCGACGCTCATAGCTTCTCCTGTGTTGCTCGGCACTGCGTGCTCGTGTTTGTGACAGACCACACATGTAGCGGGGTTGGTCTGAGTATTGGTGCAGATCTTTTTCTGCGCAAGAGGCATGAACGCAGGTTCGATCTGCAAAACTGCACACATGACACGCGGTGACGGGAAGGTTCCCAGTGCCGACGACCTGCTGGTCCTGCTCGCCGTCAGTCGAACCGGACGCTACAGCTCCGCTGCCGACGACCTCGGCATCAACCACACGACCATCTCCCGACGCATCGCCGCACTCGAGGACACACTCGGCGGACGAGTGCTCACCCGCGCCGGCGGAGGTTGGGAACTGACCCAACTGGGGCACGGCGCACTCGCCGCTGCCGAGGCCGTCGAAAACGCGCTGCAGACGCTGGTCTCGAGCGACGCGGGTGCGCTGAAGGGCGTCGTACGCATCTCGGCCACGGACGGCTTCAGCGCTTACATCGCAGCTCCCGCGGCTGCTCGCGTGCAACGCACCCATCCGCTGGTGTCGGTGGAGATCGTCGCGACCACCAGACGTGCGTCGAGGCAACGGTCCGGACTGGACATCGAGATCGTCGTCGGACAACCGCAGGTGCATCGCGCGGAGGCCATCCGGCTCGGCGACTACGTGCTGGGTCTGTACGCGTCGCAGACCTACGTGGACGAGCACGGCACGCCGCAGGTGCCGGCCGACCTCGCCGCCCATCCGTTCATCTACTTCATCGACTCGATGCTGCACGTCGACGATCTGGATCTGGCCCCCAACTTCACTCCGACGATGCGCGAATCGGTGACGTCGACCAACGTCTTCGTCCACGTCGAGGCCACACGAGCCTCGGCGGGCATCGGATTGTTGCCGTGCTTCATGGCCGACCGACACCCCGACCTGCAACGAATCCTGCCCGACGCCATCGCGGTGACCCTGACCTACTGGCTCGTCACCCGCACCGAAACCCTCAGACGACCCGAAGTGTCCGCAGTGATCGACGCAATTCGTGCGGTGGTCACCGAACAACGCTCGGCTCTGCTGGGTGAGAAATGAAACGCACGGAACCTACGCCCCACAAGGAGAGTCCCCTGATGTCCGATATCGATTTCTATTTCGATCCGGTATGCCCGTTCGCGTGGATGACCAGCAAATGGGTTCGCAAGGTTCAGGCCCAGCGCGATTACACCGTCGACTGGCGGTTCATCTCGCTTCGCCTGCTCAACTCCCACATCGACTACGACGCCCATTTCCCACCCGAGTACGAGGCCGGCCACACCGCAGGTCTGCGACTGTTGCGGGCCGCTGCCTCTGTTCGTCGTGAGCATGGGTCGGACGCTGTCGGGCCGCTGTATCAGGCCCTCGGAACGCACATATTCGATACCGAGATCGTGCCCGACGACGCTGCGAGTCACGGACATCGCGGCACCGCGGCATTCCTCGGGCCGATCCTCGAGGAAGTCGGGCTGCCCACCCGTCACACTGCAGCACTCGATGATTCGACGATCGACGACGAGATCCGGGCCGAAACCGATCATGCGCTGTCGCTGACCGGCAAGGACGTCGGAACTCCCATCATCGCCTTCGAGCCGCCGGACGGTGTGGCGTTCTTCGGTCCGGTGATCAGCCGACTACCCAGCGACGAAGAAGCAGTACCGCTGTGGGACAACGTGATCGGACTCGCACGATTCCCTGGATTTGCCGAGATGAAGCGCAGCATGCGTGAACTCCCCCAGTTGAAGGCACTGGGGGTGACGGAGGACGAGGTTGGCGTGCAACAGGATTGGCACGGCGGGAGCCGACGGCAGAAGAAGTGAATTGCCCTCCGATCTAGTCGGTCAGTACGTCGTCCATGTTGCCGACGTCCGGGGTCCCGGTGTCGAGGCCGTACCGCAGGTAGACGGTGCCCTTGCCGTCGACGGCCGGTGGCTCGAGCAGCGTCAGATTGCTGGGCACGGTGCCGTCGGCGAACACCTTCTTTCCCACTCCGAGAAGGATGGGATGCACCCACAGATCGAGTCGATCGAAGAGCTTCTCGCGCAACAGGGTCTGCACCAGATCGAGACTTCCGACCACCTTGATATTGTCGTGTCGATCTCGGATCTCACGCACGGCTCCGGCCAGGTCCGGTCCGAGCTGGGTCGAACCGTTCCACAGCAGATCGGGTGTGCCGCGGGAGGCCACGTATTTCGGGATGGTGTTGAACAACGTTGCGAACGAATCGTGTTGGTGCGGCCAGTACGCGGCGAAGATGTCGTAGGTGCGCCGCCCGAGCAGGAGCGCATCCGTGCCCTCGTAAGCGGCGGCGACCTGCGCCCCCGAAACCTGGTCGAGCAAAGGAGCCTGCCAGCCGCCGTAGGGAAAATTCTCGGGGTCTTCCTCCGGGCTTCCGGGTGATTGCGCGACGAGGTCGAGGGTGGCAAAAAGCTCCAGCGTGATGAGGCCCATGATTGCTCCTGGTTCTGTAGGACGAAAGCTCGATCAGCCCAATACTTTCCGTAGTGTCTCGGCAAATTCGGTCGGCTTTCCCGTCTGACCGAATTCGCCGCCGAGGAAGCCCGAGTGGCCGCCGGGAAAGACAATCGGCTCCGATCCGAGGAGCGCCGCAGTGGAATACGCTGCGCGAGCGGCGATGTGACCGTCCTCGGGGCCGCCGGATTCCTCGCCGACTCCGATCACAACCGTGGTGGGAGCAGCACGCATTGCATCGACGTCGGGTGCGAAATCGACTCCGCCGCCGCGCATGTTGGACATCAGGGCGTCATCGCGGGTTCCGTCGTCCTCGGCCGAGACGCCGAACTGCGCCGGGTCCGGTGTCGGGCGATCGAAGAACGTGTTGTCGATGGGTCCTGCGTGCATGAGCAACGCCATGAACTGAGCCATGGCCGGACCGCGGCCGTGAGCATCGTATGCGGCCACCATGTTTGCGCACACGGTCGCGATGTTCTCGCGATCCGGCAGGGTGCCTCCGGCGGGTAGTTCGTGGGCCACCAACGTCCGGACATCGGACGGGTATCTGCTGACGAGTACCAGCGCATTGACCGCACCCCCGCTCGAGGCGAACACATCGACCGGCCCATGGCCGACGGCGGTGAGCACTGCGTGCAGGTCGTCGGCATGTTGGCCGAAGGTGACCGCGGCGGTCGTGTCGTCTCGTCGACTGCGTCCGACATTTCTCGGGTCGTACGTGACGACCACTCGGTCGCGGAAGTGCGATGCCAACGTCCCGAACCCGCTCGCATCCATCGGTGAGCCGATGAGCACCAAGGGAGTGACCCCGGGCTCGAGTTCGCCGATCACGTCGTACGTCAGGGTCGCACCGGGCACGGAAACTGTCTGTGTCGTCATGCTGGTGTGGACCTTGGTCTGCGCGAAAACTCACCGTCTAGTCGTAGAGAACCGCAGTTCCCGTCTGCCTCAACTTCTCCAAACCTTCACGAAACCGGTTCAGGTATTCGGGCGAATGCCCGACCCACTCGGACGTCTCTTCGACGATGCGTACCGGTTCCGCGCTGCGGTAGGAATGAGTCGGATTGCCGGGGAACTTCTTGTCGGTGACGTTCGGATCGTCCTCGACGCTGCCGGTCGGCTGCACGATGTAGACCCGAGGAGGCCCCTCGCCGACGGCCATCTCGGCCGCGAGCACGGCACCGTCCAGCACCTTGGTCATGTAGATGTAGTTCGAGATGTGCTCGGGACGGTAATTGGAGCGATAGCCGGGAGACAAGTAATCACCGGCCTTCAGATCGGCCTTCGTGCCATGAAAGTAAGAACCTGACTCGTGCACGCGAAATCGCTCCGGTGTGTCGGCCATGTCTGCCATAGAAATTCCTCCGTGTCGGTAGCCGGAAGAGTGTGCACCGCCGATGGGGTCTTGCCGCAAGCCCCCAACTCAGCGATAAACTGAAGGCAACGGTGGCAGGCACGGCCACATCACGTCGCGCATTCACTCGACACGAGAAAGTCACGCGTAGTTCGTGGTTCGCGACCGAGCAGTTCGCCCAACAGCGGGTCGGTACCGGCGAATCGGCCGTCGTGGGCGGCGAGAAAGATGCCAAGGGTGAAGCGAGCCATGAACTCGTTCGCACCTGCAGCCACGCGATCGGCGACCCACTGCTCCTCACCCACGATCGATACCTCGATCTTTCGACCCACGACTGTCGACGCGATGGCCGCTACCTCGGTCATTGTCGGAGCATCGCGGGCCGTCAACACCGTGGGGCCCTCGTATGCGCCATCCGACGTGAGTATCGCGGCGGCAGCTTCCGCCGAATCCGCTCTGTCGGTCCACGAAACAGGGCCGTCCACGGGTATGGATACAACGCCGGTCTCGCGCCAATCGCCCATGACGAAATCGAGGCTGTGTGCGTAGAAGCCGTTGCGTAACGACGTCCACGCCACACCGCTGTCGGCCAACATCTGCTCGGTCGCAGCATGATCGCGCGCAGGCTTGAACGGACTGTCGAGCCCCGCGCCCTGGTGACTCGTATAGAGAATGCGCCCGGCACCGGCGGCGACCGCCGCGTCGATCGCGTTGCGATGCAACGCTGTCGCGTCGGCCCCGGGATCGCTGGACGAGACGAGCAACACCTGGTCTGCCCCGTCGAACGCCGTCGTCAGCGAGTCCGAATCGTCATAATCGCCTCGACGCACCTGCACGCCACGATCCGCAAAGCGCTGCGCCCGAGCCTCATCGCGAACCGCGACGGCGATCTCCGAGGGGCGAACGAGGTCGAGTAGATGGTCGACGGTGGCACCGTTCAATGCCCCGGTAGCTCCGGTGATGACAATCATGACAACCTCCAGTTATCAATGGAATCAAATAGAAGGTAACACCGGAAACACAACGATAGCAACAGTGCGTTATCGTCGATACGTGAAGGATTCGTCGACGAGCACCAGAGACAGCACCCGTCGACGAATCGTCGATGCCGCAGCTCGGCTTCTGCAAGAAAACGGCCCTGGGGCGGTGACCACTCGCGGCGTCGCCGAGTCGGCCGGGGTTCAGGCACCGGCCATCTACCGATTGTTCGGGGATAAGAATGGTCTGCTCGACGCCGTGGCCGAACATGTCATGGCCACCTATGTGTCCACGAAGTCCGAGATCGCAGACAATGAGCTCGCCGAGAACTGTGACCCCGTGGAGGATCTGAGAACCGGATGGCGCGCACAGATCGAGTTCGGGATCGCCAACCCAACCTTGTTCGCTCTGCTCAGCGACCCTGCTCGAGTGCCCGATTCTCCCGCGGTCCGGGAAGGAGAAGCCGTTCTCGCGGCACGGATTCGCCGGATAGCCCGCGCCGGCCGACTTCGGGTCACCGAGCAGCGCGCGGTGGAGCTCATTCATGCCGCGGGTACGGGTGCTGTCCTGACCATCCTCGGCACACAGCTCGATCGCCGAGACGTCGGACTCGCCGACGAGCTGTTCGATGCAGTCATGCGCCACATCGTCGTCGACACACCTCGGTATCCCGAAAGCTCTGCGCACGGTGCAGCGATTGCCTTGCGAGCCTCGATTTCCGACATCGACGTACTGAGTAATTCGGAGCGGCAGTTGTTGGCCGAGTGGCTCGATCGGATATCCGGGTGACGATGCACCCGATGCGCGGACACTGGTGGTATGGCCGCACGAATTGACTCGATCGCCGTTCGACGAGGCAGACCTCGCGCGACGAGGAGCCGTTCGACGCCACCGTTCATGAACTCGGCTCTGCCGAGCCAGAGTTGACAGTCCCGACGCGAATCTGGATATGGCCTCCGCGGACAGCGCGGGCCGAAAGATCCTGCAGCAGTGGCGTCATCGCTGTCCACGGATGCGCCTCGATATCCGCCCCTCCGAGTCGACACGCAAGCTTCGCGAGCGGCGTCCACGCAGTTGCTCGTCCGACGGGCCGCTGCATGTCGACGACGGCCACGACGCCGCCCACCCGTGTAGCCGAGATCATCGATTCGAGCGCCGCCTGCCATGGCGTCATCAATGACAGCGCGTAGGTGCTCAGGGCCGCATCGAACGGGGCCTGCTCCCCCAGATCGGCGGACGTCAGGGCGGTGGCGTCGGCGGGGATCAATGTGACATTCATCCACCCTGCGCGGGCAGCTCGAAGTCGGGCCTGTTCGAGCATCTGCGGGCTGGCATCGATTCCGGTGATCGAGCCGGTCGGGCCGATCATCCGCTGCAACCCGGCGAAGTTCAGCCCCGTCCCGCAGCCGAGGTCCAGAACATGGCTCCCCACAGGCAGATTCATCAGCTCGAACGCCGCCTCCCGTCCGGCTCGATACACCGGCCATTCGGCGGAGATCACGTCGTACAGGCGCGCCGAGAAGGTGTACTTGGTCGGTCGTCTCATCTCGGGTCTCTCCAAGGCGCGGGCATAGTGGGAGGTATGGGAATTCGTCGTTCGTCTTCGAGTGTGCCCGAGAACCGCGCCGACGTGGTCGTGGTGGGCGGCGGTACCGCCGGCATCGTGGCGGCAAAGACCGCGGCCGGCTTCGGCATTCGCGTCGTGTTGATCGAGCGGGACCGCACCGGCGGCGACTGCCTCTGGACCGGGTGTGTGCCGTCGAAGGCTCTGCTCGCGGCGGCTTCGGTGGCTGAGACGGTTCGATCCGCGTCCCGGTTCGGCATCGACACCGAACCACCGCGCGTAGATTTTGCGCGCGTGATGCAGCACGTGCACGGGTCGATCGCCGAGATCGCGCCGATCGATTCACCCGAGGCACTCACTGCGGCCGGGGTCGACGTTATCAGCGGTAACGCCGTGTTCACCGGTCCGAACACGGTGAATGTTGGCACGCGGATGCTGCATTTCGGTCAGGCGATCGTGACCACCGGCGCGCATCCCACAGTGCCGGCGATCGACGGCATCGAGCACGTGGACTACCTGACCAGCGACACCCTGTGGGATCTGAAGGACTTACCGCAGCGACTGCTGATCGTCGGTGCCGGGTCGGTGGGTTGCGAAATGGCGCAAGCATTCTCGCGTCTCGGATCCGACGTCACCCTTGTCGGACGGTCAGCGACGATCCTTCCCCGCGAGCACCCTGAGGCCTCGTCGATACTGACGCAGGCCCTGACCGACGAGGGCGTGCGCGTCCTGACCTCCACCGCCGTCGTGCGCATCGAGAACGGCTCGGCCGTGACCGACTCAGGTGTCGAGATCCAATTCGATCGGGTGCTCGTCGCCACCGGGCGGACCCCACGAACCGCGTCGCTCGGGTTGGGCACGGCCGGTGTGGAATTGGACGGCAACGGATTCGTGCGGGTCGACGAGCATCTACGAACCACCAATCCCCGCATCTGGGCGGCCGGAGATCTCACCGGTCACCCTCAGTTCACCCACACCGCCGGTGTGCACGGCAGCCTGGCCGCGAGCAACGCGGCGCTCGGCCTGAACCGAAAGGTGAGTACGACGGGGATGCCGCGGGTGACGTTCACCGATCCCGAGATCGCTTCGGCCGGAATCGATGTGCGGACTGCGCGGCAGCGTGGACTTCGATTGCAGACGCTCGATCACCATCACGTCGATCGAGCCGTCACCGAGGGCAGAACTACCGGATCGACGACCCTCGTTCTCGACGCGAAGCGTCGGATCGTGGGAGCGTGTGTGGTGGGACCGCGAGCGGGCGAGACTATCGGGGAGCTGATCATCGCCATCGAGCAGGGCCTGCGTACCCGCGATCTCGCCGGGGCAACGCACCCGTATCCGACGTACAACGACGGGCCGTGGAACGCGGCGATCGCAGACGTGAAGGCGCAGTTGGGTTCTCCGGTGATTTCTCGGGCAACCGCCGCACTGGCGAAGGCGCGCGGTGCGTGGTTCGTCAGGAAAGAGCGCGATACCCGGCGATGATCCGTTGGGTAGAGCTCACCGCGACCACGGCCGCCCACACCACCGCGATCTGCCACGAGATGCCGGGGAGCAGTAGCCAGAGACTGTGCACCGCAATTGTTTCGGCACCCTCGGCCAGGCCCCCGAGGAACGACAGCGAGCGGCCGTCGTCGATGGTACGACCGGTGCGTTCGGCAATCGAGGAGAACGCAAGAAATGCGGTGCCGTTGATGTAGTACGCCAACAGCACCAGCAGGAACGGCCACCAGGGGGCGTCGTACGCGGCCGAGGCACCCACCGCGACGCCCACCACCGTCGTTCCGTACACCACGAAATCGGCGGTGATGTCGAAGAACCCGCCGGCCCCGGCTGTTGTCGCCCGCCTGCGTGCCAGCGGTCCGTCCAGACCGTCGGCGATGCGGGAGACGATCCACAATGCCAAAGCGAGCAACCAGAATTGCAGGCCGGCGGCCAGTGCACTACCCAGGCCCAGAACGAGTCCCGCCGCGGTGATCCGGTCGGGCGTGATCGCCGGACGATCGAGTGCGCGGGCGCAGCGATCGAGCGGACCTTCGAGGTGGCGCCGCAGGTAGCTGTCGATCATTCGGTGGCTCCGGTCAATCCGAGACGTCGGGCCAACAGAGCCGAGCCGGCCGCGATCGCCAGCACGGCAAGCAATGCGATGGCAAACGGCCATGACAGCGGCGACGTCCCGTAGGCACCGAGCGCGGTGTAGGCGACGGTCGCGGGCACGATCCCGATCATGGTGCCCACCACGTAGTCACGTTGCCCCACGGCACTGACTCCGGCCGCGTAGTTGACCAAGGAGAACGGCAGCGGCACCAGTCGCACGAGCAGTACCGACAGCAATCCGCGTCGTCCGAGCATGGCGTCGAGCCGGCGGAGCCTGTCCCATTCCGTGCGGGCCACCTGTCCACGGCCGAGCGCGCGCGCTCCCCAGTACCCGAGATATGCCCCCACGGTGGCGGCGAACACCACGACGGTCGCGCCCACAGCCAACCCGAACAGCAGTCCCGACGCGATGGTCAACGTGCTGGCGGGGAACGGAGTGGCCGACAGGACGGCATAGAGCACGACGAACAACGCGATGCCCCACGGCCCGGCCGACGCCACTCGGTCACGAATGAACGACGGATCAGGCAGGTCGACGGTGCCGAGCACGATCACCACAGCGATGACGACCACGGCAGCCGCGAGCAATTTCAGGGTCGTGCCGCGGCGACTACGCGTCGGGCGGTCCTGCGTCACGGTGTGTGCCTCTCGTCCGACGGTTCACGATCCATTGTGCACACGGCCGGTCTGCCCGCGTGTTCAGCGGTTGTCGCATTCGACCGATTACGGTGGTGGGGGCAGCGTCGACGACGGCTGCTTCGGTTGATCTGGAGGCCCCCGGGTGATTCGTTCAGTACGGTGCGCAGTGGCGATTGCGGCGAGCGCAGGGTTGCTGCTCACCGCATGCGCAGCACCATCATCGGAGGCTCCGCGCGCCGACGACCTGTCCTGGAGCGAGATCCAGGAGCAGGCGCAAGGACAGACCGTCTCGCTGTGGATGTACGGCGGCGACGAGCAGGGCAATGCCTACGTCGACGACGTGCTCACCCCCGCGGCCGCCGCGGAGGGCGTCACATTGCGTCGCGTGCCGGTGGAATCGACCACCGATGCCGTCAACCGCATCCTGTCCGAGCGGCAGGCCGGGGTCACCGACGGCGAAGTGGACCTGGTGTGGGTCAACGGCGCCAACTTCGGCACCGGTAAGCAGGCCGGCGCGTGGCTGTGCGGGTGGACGCAGAATCTACCGAACATGGAACTGACCGATCCAGAGGATCCGCTGTTGCGCGACGACTTCGGCACTCCAGTCGAGAACTGTGAATCACCCTGGCACAAAGCTCAATTCACACTGGTCTACAACGCGGCTGCCATCCCCGATCCGCCGACGACATTCGACGGCGTGCTCGACTGGGCTCGCGCGAACCCGGGCCGCTTCACCTACCCCGCTCCCCCGGACTTCACCGGCTCCGTCTTCGTGCGTGAAGCGTTGATCAACGCCTCCGGCGGTGTCGACGAGGTTCCCGCTCAGTTCGATCAGGACTCCTACGATCGCCTCGCCCCGGCATTGTTCGATCAGTTGAACGAGCTCGCCCCGTCACTGTGGCGCGAAGGAACGACGTATCCGCAGTCCTCCTCCGAGCTCGACGCCCTCTACGCCGGTGGCCAGGTCGACATGACGATGACGTACGGCCCCGCGACCCTCCCGAAACTCGTCGCCGACGGCACCTTCCCACCGGAGACCCGCGTGCTGACTCTCGACGAGGGAACCGTCGGGAATGCGAGTTTCCTTGCCATTCCGTCGACGTCGGGGAAGTCGGCCGCGGCGCAGGTGGTTGCCAATCTCGCGCTGTCGCCCGAGCAACAACTTGCAAAGGCGGCGCCGGACGTGTGGGGCCAGTTCACCGTGCTCGATATCGACCGATTGCCCGATGACGCCCGCGCCAGGTTCGAGGCGTTGCCGAGTTCGACGGTTCTGCCGTCCTACGAAGAGCTGTCGGCCAACGCGCATCCAGAACTGTCAGCCGACTGGGTCTCGCCGGTCGACGAGGGTTGGCGTCGAAGCGTGCTCGCCGGTCAGTGAGCGCGTCCACGAGGAGCTTTCGCGGCACAGCGGCGGTCCTCCCCGCCGCCGTCTTGGTCGTTCTCGTCGTCGGCGGCGGCCTGGGAACCGTGGTGCTGCAGAGCCTGGGTCTGATGCCGTTGGTCGGAACCCCCGAACTATCGGTCGACGCGTACTCCGCTCTGGGCGGCGACCTCTGGCGCTCGGTGGTGCTGACGCTGTCGATCGCCATCGTCTCGACGGCGTTGGCCACGGTGATCGGGCTTGCCGCGGCGCTGACGGCGTTGTCGGGTGGACGCGCCGCGTTGGTCGCTGCTGGGGTGACGGTCACGGTGCCGCACCTGATCGGCGCGGCGGCGATGGCGTTGTTGCTGGCGGATTCGGGGATGCTGCCGCGCATTCTCGGCATGACCGACGGCGGCTGGCCGGAGTTGGTCGGTGGGAGGTGGTGGATCGCCGTTGTCGCCGAATACGCCTGGAAGGAATCGGCTTTCGTAGCCGTCGTCGTGGCCGGGACGCTCGCCACCCGAGTAGCGGCATTCGACGAGACGGCCGCGACCTTGGGTGCCGGACGGTGGGCTCGGCTCCGTTTGGTCACGCTGCCGTTGGCTCGGCCCGCGCTGATCGCATCGGCGGCCATCGCGTTCGCCTACACGGTCGGCTCGTACGAGGTAGCCCGCATTCTGGGTCGCCCGTATCCGGAGCCGTTGTCGGTGATGGCCATTCGACTGTTCACCTCGATCGATCTTCAGACGCGTCCGCAGGCAGCTGCTGCGGCGACGGTCGCCACCGCTCTGACGGTGGCCGTAGCCGCGGTGGCGCTGCACTATCTGCGCAGATCGGCAGCGTGGAAATGAACAGGGTGGAAGTGAACAGGATTCTTCCCGCTGTCGGCAGGTCCGTTCTGGTCCTGTGGTTCCTGTTGCCGCTGATTCCGGTTGTCTTGTGGGCCATCAGCAATCGCTGGTCGTTTCCCGGATCGGTTCCCCAGGAATGGGGATTCGACGGCGTCCGCAGCGCCCTCGACGCCGGTGGTGTCGATGCGTTCGTGCGGTCTACCCTCCTCGCTTTCGCCGTCGCCGCCATCGCAACACCATTGGGCGCGTTGGCCGCTCGCGCACTGGTGAACGGTTCCGTGCGTTTCCCCGCTTTCGTGGCCGGGGTTCTCTTCGCTCCGCTGGCCCTGCCCCCGTTTGCGGTGGCGTTGGGACTCGATGTTCTGGTGCTGCGCTCCCGCATTCCGAGCACGGTGGCTGTGATCGCGTTGCTGACCGTTGCGGCCATTCCGTATACGACGTATCTCATGCGAGTGGCGTTCGGCGCATACGACATCGGCTACGAGGAGGAGGCCCGCACGCTCGGTGCGTCGAGTGCCATGGTGCTGCGACGGATTCGCATTCCCCTGCTGGCTCCGGCGTTGGCGGGGGCGGCGTTACTCGCCTTCCTCGTGGCGTGGAGCGATTACGTCATCACCCTGTTGATCGGTGGCGGCAGACTGGTCACCGTGCCGATACTTGTCGCCTCGTTCGCTGCGGGGACCGGTAACGATTCGGTGGTGGCTGCGCTGTCGGTCACCGCCGTCGTGCCGCCGTTGTTGCTGGTGCTCATTCTCGCCCGGTTGCGTCGTAGGAGTGCACGATGAGCGTCGAACTGTCCGTTCACGGACTCACGAAAGTACATGCCGGTCAATCGGTTGCGGCTCTGGATTCGTTGGATCTCACCGTGCCACCGGGATCCTGCACGGCGATTCTCGGGCCGTCGGGCTCGGGCAAGAGTACGGCGCTGCGGCTCATCGCGGGATTGGATTCACCCACCACCGGCACGGTGCAGATCGACGGCCACGAGGTGAACGGTGTTGCGGCCGAGAACCGCGGCGTCGGGATGGTGTTTCAACGTCCGATGTTGTTCCCGCACATGTCGGTACTGGACAACATCGGTTTCGCGTACCGCGCGGCCGGGGAAAGTCGCAAGCGGTCGCGCGAACGTGCCCGGGAGTATCTCGATCTGGTTCATCTCGGTGACATCGGGGATCGCGCGGTGTCGGAGGTATCCGGCGGGCAGGCCCAACGGGTGGCGTTGGCACGCTCACTTGCCGGTTCACCGCGAGTGTTGTTGTTGGACGAGCCCTTCAGCGCTCTGGACCCTGTGTTGCGCAGCGAGATGCACGACCTGGTTCGCGAATTACGTTCGACGCTCGATCAGACCCTGCTGCTCGTCACCCACGATCAGCAGGAAGCTGCGGTGCTGGCCGATTCGGTCGCAGTGCTCATCGACGGGCGATTGGAGCATCACTCCGATATCGCAACGGCCTACACGCGTCCGAGCACGCTCGCAGTGTCGCGACTGATGGGTGGGATGAACGAAATCGAGGGGCAGTGGGACGGGGTTGGGGTGCATCGCTCCGAGCTCGGGGAGTTGGAGGTCGAAGGAGTTTCTTTGCCGGCTGGGCCTGCCGTGCTGCTGTTGCGACATGAGCCGATTACTCTGGATGACAACGGGATTCGTGGGGTTGTTTCGGACCTGCGGCCTACCGGATTTCGTAGTATCGCTGATGTGACCGTGGGCTCGCTGACCGTGAAGGTAGAGCTGGCGGCGGGATCTACGGCGCGGGTCGGGGATGAGGTGGGGCTGAAGATTCCGGGTGGGACGAGGTTTGTTGTTGCAGGCTGAGATCGGAGATGCGGCGTTACGCAGTCCCCATGCTCTGGGTTCCGACGCTAAGGCGCTCCCCCGTGCCCGCGAGAAATACAGTTACCGAACCGTCATGCTGTGAGATGATCTTGCAGAATTTTTCTCCTCAAAACGGCGTCGCCGATACTTGGATTACGTCAACCTGTTATGAAGGCTCTTGCGGCGTAGAGTCTTGCGCGAAATCGTGTGCCAGCGGTGACTCATATCGGGGTTGGGACGGTGGCCTTGAGCCTCTGCTGCTGTATCAACCAATTGAGGCAACGCTGCTGTGCCATCGTGTGTCTGTGACTAGTGTGTCGGTTGCAATGCATCTCAATGACGTTGCTGATCAGCTGAGAGATCCAGGTCGAAGGATGTCTTTGTGCTGGCAACCTGCGCACGTACACACCGGAGGCAGCAGTGACCCATGCCCAGGCGCCCGCCGAAAAATGGGTGGCTGCGCTCACTGGACTGTCCCCTGCGCAGTCCGAGGAGTATGCCCGCACCCATCACCGACTCAACGTCCAAGATTACTTGCCCCGGACCTCCCATGACGGTGCTCCCGGGGCGGGTAAGTGTGAATGGAGCTCGCACACCAGCACCAGCCTCACCCCCGAGGAGGGTGGCGCGCTCGCATGGGTGCTCATCGACACGATCATGCGTGCCCGCTTCGGCGTAGCCGTGTCCTGGTACAACTCGTGGCATACACACACTCTCAGTGGCACCAAATTGTCACCACCGGACACTAAAGTCGTCGCCGCGTTCATCGAACCGGTCTTCGGGCTACCGATGAAGCCGAAAAGTACGGATCATCTGCACGGCCACATCGCCGAGTGGCTCCTGCATTTGCTCACGAAGAACAACGCAGCCGTTCGCCTTCAACCCGACCCCAAGGGCGACGTCACGGATGCCGGCGCCGACGCGTTCTCAATCTACGAAGATTCCGCCGGCGCGCTGCGGTTTCGGCTTTGGGAGAGCAAGAAAAACACTGGCAACGGGCCGCTGTCCGGAAGCTTCAGCAAAGCGTATAAGCAGATCACCGACGAGGGCCAGCGTTACGTTGGGAAGCTCGTTGGCACTTTTCAGCGGGACTCGCACAGTGCCGAGATAGTTACCTTGATCGAACAGTTGCCCGCCGCGTGGGTGCAAGGAGATGCGCTCGTCGGTGCCGGGGTATCTCTGGCAACCCAACAGCCTCTGTCAGCGCAGCCATTCAAGAAAATGAGCGAAAAGCTGCCGCTGCTGAGCAAACCCGGTCAGCTACGCGGACTGGCCACCAGCATCAGCTGCTACAAGGAACTCGCTGAAACGGTACGGAGATACGCATGGACCGCGCTCTAGCCGCCGAACACCTCAACGCCGCGTTCGGCGACGATCAACTCACTGAGCTCCCTACCGTTGATGAGCTCACTAACCTGATTGCCGAACTCGAGATTGAACTCGTTCGCGGCCTCACTGACACCGGGTTCCGCGCAGACCTCACGCAACTACGTCGCACCGCCTGGTATCTGCACGGGATCGCATCCACAGCAGACGGTGTCCGCTACCCCCAGGATCAGCGGCGCCGAGCGTTCGCCGTCAGCGCTCATGTCCACGACCTTCTCCTCGACGACCCAGCCGAAACGGGCCTTCAGAAGATGGCAACCGCGTTCGCAGCCCAGGTCGGTTACCACCGCGCCGACGAAAGTCCCAACGCCGGTGCCATCTACCGCAGAATGCGCCCCGTCGTCGACGTGCCGGCCGCTTTCAGCGACAGCGCACACGTCGCTCTTCAAGCCGGGATACTGTTCCTCGGCCTCGATATGACCACCCTCAACCAGCGGTTAAGCACCTGGCGCTCCGCCGCGACCTCACTGACCCGAAGTGCCGAACTCGAAAGCCTGGACGGCACGATGTTCGGCCCGACACAACGGCTCCTTCGCGGTGTCACCGGCCTCGTCCAGTATCTGCGGGAAGGCAGCACCGAAGCGCTCGAAACTGCCCGCGGACACCTCCGCGTCGTCATCGACGACGAAGTCGGCCTTAGTGACCTCGACACCCGTTGGGTAGCTGGACACCTCATCGCCCTCGCTGACGGGCTTGAGGCCAGCAGCATCTGGGCAGTCCTACCACCCGACTTGCCCCCGGCGGTCAAGCAGGCGTTCACCCTCGACCCGCAGCCCATCTTGACCCTGTGGCCGCCACAACGCAACCTCATCTCCCATCCGACACTCAGCCCTCTTAGCCCGACAACCTCCAGGTTGCTCGTCTCCGTCCCGACCAGCGCTGGCAAGACGCTGCTCGCACAGCTCATCATCTGCGCCCACACCGCCCGCGACGACCGCGACGTCTGCTACGTGACCCCGTTGCGCAGCCTCGGACGAGAAATGCGTCAAGGGCTCCGGCCGCGCCTGCGATACCTCGATCGCCGCCTCGGCGCAGATCTCCCCGATGGCTTCGGCGCCCAGGACCTATTCGGCGACGACACGATTTCGAGCGAGGACAACACCGCCCATCAGCCACAGGTCGAGGTCATGACGCCCGAACGACTCATGAACGCCCTACGGCAGAACCCCAACGAAGTACTGAGCCGGTTCAGTCTGTTCGTCATCGACGAGGTCCACCTCATCGCCCAATCCGGTGGCCGCGGACTGCTGCTCGAAGGACTGTTGGCGTTGCTCGACGCCAGCGGCGCACGACTCATCCTCCTCTCCGGCGTGATCGGCAACGCTGCATCTCTCGCAGCGTGGACCTCCGACGGCAAGGCAGACGTGCTGTTCACCGACGATTGGAGAGCCCCGCGTCGGCTCCACGTCCTCCTGAATACCGAGAAGATCGAGGAAAGCCGCACAGACATCCCGGCCCACCGAGCAGGGGGGAAGGACAAGACCCGATACGACCTGCGTGCGCGTCTCGCGGTTCGACCCACCAGTGCCACCGCGCAGAACCTTGCCACCAGCAAGGACACTCCTGTCGGCCGGCTCCTTATCGGCCCCGACAGCACGCGACTCTCTGGTTCCTCCAGCGCCTACTCAATGACCGCCAAGACGGCCGCACTGCTTTTGCGCGCCGGAAGTCTCCTCATGATCGTCTCCCAACGGGCCACTGCCCGCGACGCCGCGAAAGTGATGGCTGGCGAACTCGGAGATGACCCTCGCTCGCAGGGCCTTGCCGACGCCCTCGTAGCTCGCCTGGGCGACGACCATCCTCTCATTGCCACAGTCCGCAAGGGCGTGGCCTACCACCACGCCGGGTTGCCCGTCGAAGTACAAGAGGCCGTCGAAGACGCGATCCGTAGCGAGACAATCAAGGCCGTCGTTGCAACAAGCACGCTCACTGACGGTGTAAATCTGCCCGTCCGTACCGTCATCATCGCAACCACCGAGTACGAGGGGCAGAACCCCGCCCAAAGGATGAGTGCCTCCCAGCTTCTGAACGCAGTTGGCCGTGCAGGCCGAGCCGGGAAGGAGTCGGAAGGCTGGATCGTGCTGGCTCTTCAGAAGGCGCTGACCGTAAGTGATTTCGACCGGCTAACCCCCAGCCCGGAAGACTTAGAAGTTCGCTCGACCGTGGCCAGATCGGCCGCTCTCGATGCGCTTGCCGAGGCCGAGGAATTGGTTGCCGAGACACAAGACGCAATTCTGCGGTTGACACCCGATCAGGAGACCGGAGGGTTCGTCAACTACGTCTGGTTCATCCTCCACGTCCTGGAGCAGGTACCCACCATCGCAAACACCCGAACCTGGCGGGAGATCGTCGAGCGCCTGTTCGCCTTCACCCAGCTTTCTGACGACCTCAAGGAACGGTGGCTAACACTCGCTGATCTCGTCGAGAGCGAGTACGAGCGGACACCATCTACATCACGTCGGCGCTGGGCGGAAGCTGGAACCAGCCTGGCATCAGCCGCAGTCATCGAGACAATCGCAGAGTCAGTTGCCGACCATTTGCATGGACTCGGCAGCATCGAAGAACAGACTTTGCAGGAGACGCTCGACGTCCTCACCAGTCTGGCCGTGTACGCCCAACTCTTGGCACTCCCCGAAGCAGGTAAATACTGGCGATTCCGAAAGTCACCCAGGGGCGCGGACATCGACATCGACACCGATGCCGTGGTCCGTGACTGGATCACAGGACGCACACTCACCGAGCTAGCCAACGACCATCTTTCCGAAGTTCCCAACACGGCGTTCCGACTGGAGCAAATGGTCGACGGCATCAGTGAGGGGATCCAGCACTATCTGTCCTGGACCGTTGGCCTGGTCATCTCCCAAGCCAACGACATCCTTCGATTGCGCCTAAGTTCAGCGGCTCTTTTCGCTAGCGCTGCTGCCCACCTGCGTTACGGCGTAGATTCACCAATCGCAATCAACCTGCTTGTCCGAGATGTGAAGTCCCGGACGCTGGCCCAGCGTCTAGGGCAAGTGGCACGAGAAGCCGGTTGGGATGAAGAAGGCTTACGCGAACACCTGAGCGAGCAGCACATCCGCGGATGGCGCGACAATCTCGAAGCAACCCCGACGGATGTCCTCGACCTGCTCCAGTACGTCGAAGGGAGAGACCGGCATAAGCTGGCCGAGATGATGGAGTTGGGGGCTGTCACCGCTCAATCTCGGCTCGTCAACGGCGACGAGCAGGTCTTCCCGTTGCCAGTGAGCGTCGTCGCGTCGGATGACGGTGACGAACTCAGGATCCTGGCCAACGATCGCGCGATTCGCGGCTTTATCGTGGCGCCTGATCATGCCGGCGTCGCAGCGGTACTCGCGAGCGGCCTAGTACTCGACTTCGTCCTCCAGGGCACTACGGTGACCATCACGCGCGCCTCGGCGGGACAGATTGACTTTCTTTGACCAACCCGGTCCTGCACGCCGGGAATAATCAACGCGGGGCCCGGCGGCAACGTGGGATTTTTGGGCCGCCGGCGCAGAACCGGATAGCTACTAAAGGTTTCAGCCCAGAGTGTGTGCGAGGTCGACAATCTCGCTACCGATAAGAGGCCGGTTTTCCGGGCTCTGCTAGCCGTTGGGTCGTCATGTCGTCGGCAGCATAGACGGCGGCGATTAGACTGTCGCCACCCAACTGTGGAGCAATACGACCAGTCTCGATATGCAGGGTTACCAGTAAACCGCTGCATATTGCATCAGATGAAAAAGGCCCGGCCACGCACCCTCTGCAGTAACCCACCTCAAACCCCATGCTCGCCAGAGATTTTCGTCAAGATCTGAGCCGCCCGGCTGCCTCAAACGACGCTTTTCCGACCGAAGAGGCGACGTGTGTTCCCACCCCGCCAGCAAAAAAGGTCACTGCGGCCTACGACGACAGGATATACAGCAATCGAATATGCAGGGTTACCAGAAACCCTCTGCATGTGCTAGGTTTGACGGCTCTCGTCCAACCGTCTGTGTACGTACGAAATCAGGGCGAACAGGTCGTAGAAGTCGGCCAATAGCTCTTCAGCCCCTTCGCGTGTTTTGTGCGCCCTTGGGTTTCGATAGTGACCGTGTACTCCGATGAGCAGATTCTTAAATCCCTTGTGTTCACTAATTTCCGACGCCGTTCGATAAGGGTTGATAAACACGATCGGTGCAAGTGTGTTGGTCCCGAATGCAGCGTCGTACAGCTCTTGACCATCTGTGGTCAAACCCGTTAGAGCCCGCACCCTATTCGGTGCACTTTTCGATGCTTCGCTCATTGCGTGGAACAAATCCTTGACGATCACTTCCTCCGCGCAGTACTTAAACAGTTCGGCGTGACAACCTCTACGGTGCAACTCCGTTTGTAACTCCCCCGCCAGTCTCGCAGCCTCTGTGAGAGTGTTAGCTTTCGCGCCCGTAGACAACCGACCCTCTTCGTTGATCTTGTACCCGTATAGAACTAACACTGCGTTGAGCTGGTCACGCAACTGCATCCACCTGCGTTGATCAGTAACGTAGCGCGAGGGTCTCATCGCGCGAGCGACGAACCCTCCAAGTACGTTGCCGCATCCCTGCGAGACTTGGGTGTTGTGGAGCGTCAAATAAAGCCTCGTTCGTTTGTTCGGGCCAGGCTCTTGATCTGTGACGTTCACTAGCTGTAGCAGCGTATCTATGTCAGTTCCCGTCAGACCTGGATAGTCAGTCTGAGCCAAGATATTCGAGACTGCCTCGGTGAGTTGAGGATCGAACACAGGAAGTCTCTTCAGGGATGGGGATGTCATGGCGAGATTGTCTCACTCCGTGCCGGAACAGAACCTATCCGAGGGCTGCCCGGACGACGAGGGCAAGGACGACTGTGCGCCCGTCGCGCGGCGGGTTGAGTTCAATTCTGAGTTCAGTGAGATTTCTGGTGCTGCGTCTATTCAGGTGCGGTGCCTGGCATAAGTGCGCCGGAAGTGCGACATGTTCCTCTCGTTCACACCAGCCGGTGAAACGTCGACATGCGGCCGCGTAGGTCTTTCTGGTGCCCTCCGACCGTGACGACTCGACCGCTTTCGCGATTCGCTTCGCAACCCGCTGGGATTTCGGCTCCACAGCCGTTGATACGAACCCCGCAGTGCTCTCGTAAGCAGTTGCCGAGAGTGTTCAAGCTGGTCAGAAGTACAAATCGGCAGCCCAGCGCAGTTCACCGACATGTCGGAGTGGCGAAAACTGTGCTGAACTGGCGTTTTAGGCGAGATGATGCGGAAAATGCAATTTACAACGCCTGCATCTGGTCGGTCGTGGGCCAGCTCAGATCATGGCTTCTGTGCCCGACAACGGAGAAACTAAGCTGCTTCCATGCCCGCCGGACGCTTTGCTCCCAGTCCCTCCGGCGACTTGCATCTCGGTAATCTGCGAACCGCACTACTGGCATGGCTCTTCGCCCGCTCCACCGAACGGCGTTTCGTCATGCGCGTCGAAGACCTCGATCGCGTGAAAGCCGGCTCAGAGCAACGTCAGCTCGACGACCTCGCCGCAATCGGCATCGACTGGGACGGGCCGATCATGCGGCAATCCGAGCGTCGGGAAATCTACGACGCCACGATTCGCACGCTCACCGCAGCCGGACTGACGTACGAGTGCTTCTGCACGCGCCGGGAAATTTTGCAGGCCGCATCCGCGCCCCATGCTCCCGACGGTGCCTATCCCGGAACCTGTCGAAATCTGACCGCAGACCAGAGAGCAGCGAAGGACCGCCCACCGGCCATTCGATTGCGTTCGCAGGTAACCGAATTCACCATCGTCGATCAACTGCACGGCCTGTTCCGCGGCCAGGTGGACGACTTCGTCCTGCGTCGATCCGACGGCGTCCCCGCCTACAACCTGGCGGTTGTCGTCGATGATGGCGCGCAAGGCGTCGACCAGATCGTGCGCGGCGACGACCTCCTCACCTCCGCGCCGCGGCAGGGGTATCTCGCTCAGCTCCTGGGACTGACCCCCGCGACGTACGTCCATGTGCCCCTCGCTCTGAACGTCGAGGGCAAGCGCCTTGCCAAGCGCGACGGTGCCGTAACACTGCGCGAACGGCCCGATGCGTGGACGCTCATCACAGCATCCCTCGGCATGCCGGACGTGAAGAACGCCGAGGAACTGCTCGAGCGGTGGAAGCCGAGGCTGGTGCCGCGCGAACCGTGGGTGTTCGACCCCTCGAATCTCTGAACGCCCTGACAAAATCGAGATCACGTCGCAACGCGACAGAACCCAACTGCGCACGAATCGGACGTACAGTGACCGCGACAAACTTATCCCGAGGGAGAAGGACACCATGACCTCAGGCGGCTACGACCCCGACAAGGATCCACAGAACCCCGGTGGTTATCCCCCGCCGCAGGGCGGCGGCTACCCACCACCCGGCAACTACCCACCACCCGCGCAAGGCAACTATCCGCCGCCCGGAAATTACCCACCTCCTCCCGGCGACTATCCCCAGCAAGGTGGCTACCCACCACCCGGTGGCTACCCACCGCCCCCACAGGGCAACTACCCGCCGCCTCCGCCGTTCGGTAACTCGCCGACGGCGACGCAGCTATCCGTGGGAACAGCCATCGGCTACGCGTTCGAGAAGTTCAAGCAGAACGCCCTCGTCTGGATGGGCATCGTCCTGATCGCCGCGATCATCCAGGGCGTGCTGAACTTCGTTCTGAGCTCCGACAGCATCGTCCTCAGCCTGGTCTTCAGCATCATCGTCGGTGTCGTCGCACTCCTCATCCAGGCGGCGCTCGTCCGCGGCGCTCTGCACGAGGTGGACGGGATCAAGCCCGCGTTCGGGTCCTTCTTCCAATTCGGCAACGTCGCCGCCGTCATCATCGCCGGCATCCTCGTCGGCATTGCAACCAGCATCGGCTTCGTCCTGCTGATCATCCCCGGCATCGTCATCACGTTCTTCACGTGGTGGACCTTCCAGTTCGTCATCGACCGCGGCGACGAGCCGATTCCCGCCATCAAGGCCAGCGCGCAGGCAATCGCGTCGAACGGCGGGACCCTCTTCGTGCTCGCTCTCGCCCTGGTAGGCCTCAACATCGTCGGTGCGATCCCCCTTGGCCTCGGTCTGCTGGTGACCATTCCGATCACGATCATCGCCGGTACCTACGCTTACCGCGTCACGGTGCGTGGCAACGTCGCCTGACCCGTAATCCGCCTCGATGGGCGCGAATCCCCTACCCCGGGATTCGCGCCCATCGTCGTCTCGGTGCTTGGATTGTCAGGTGACTACAACCCAACACACCGCCCCCGACGGCGGCACCGAGTCTGGGCAGGCCACGTTCGCTCACATCAGCCGGGGCTACTACCCCACCATCGTCGCCTTGTTCGTCGCGACGCTGCTGATCTCGAATGTGGCCGCCAGCAAAGGTGTCGCCTTCTTCGCCTCGTCCGACGTCATGCTCGGACCGTTCCAGATCCTGCCGATCAACACCGACGGCGCATTCTTTCTGTTCCCCCTCGCCTACATCCTCGGCGACGTACTCAGCGAGGTCTACGGCTTCAAAGCCACGCGCCGAGCGATCTATCTCGGCTTCGGCTCCCTGCTGCTCACCTCGGTGTGCTTCTGGATCGCCATCGAACTCCCCGCCGCCTCGTTCTACGAGAACCAGGCCGCGCTCGAAAGCGTCGTCGGCGTCGTTCCCCGGCTGGTCCTCGCCGGTCTCGCCGGCTACACCGTCGGGCAGCTTCTCAACTCCGTCGTGCTGGTCAAGATCAAGGAACGCACCAAGGAAAAGCACCTCTGGGCGCGACTGATCGGCTCGACCATCGTCGGCGAATTCTTCGACACCCTGATCTTCTGCTCCATCGCCGCCGGAGTCATCGGCATCACCACGTGGACCGACTTCATCAACTACGTCATCGTCGGATTCCTGTGGAAGACGCTTGCCGAGGTCATCGTCATGCCCATCACGTACCGCGTCATCTCGTACATCAAGAACCGCGAGCCGTCGTACCAGGATCGCTAGAACGCGACCCATTCAAAACTGAGATCAAAGTAGCGCTCCCGGGCCGTCTCGAACGTGGCGACGGCCCGGGTGCCCGGCCAGTCCTCCGGCGTCATCGACGGCGGAAGACCAGGGTCGACGTAGGGAATGACGCGCCATTCGTCGAGCAACGGCACGAACGTGACAAACGCGTCGCGCGGGTTCCGAGCGGGCGACCCGCCGTCGAAAGCGTCGAGAAATGCCCGATGTCGATCGGCGATTCCGGCCAGATCCCACCACTGCTCGGCACTTTCGCGCAGCGTGCCGGGAGGCGCGACCTCGGCCGCGACGAACGTCGTGACGTACTGCGACAACTCCAACGCGTCGACGATGGCAACGGCCTCCGCCGCCAGATATTCGGGCGCGATCCACAATCCCGGTGAGACGGTCCCACAACCTATCGACGTGAGCCGACGCCTCAGCTGGTGCCGAGCCGCGCGTTGCGTCTCGGGAATGGTGAACGAGATCAACCGGAATGGATCGCCGTCGGCCATCCGCCGGAAGCCGAATATTCGACCGTCTCCCCTAGCGAACATCGCGTCGGCCTGCTCGGTGATGCGATAGCCGGTGCGGCCGTCACGATTTGCGGATTCGACGACGCCCTTCTTCTTCAACCTCGTCACCGCAATGCGCGTGCTTTCCGGTGGCACTCCCAGCGTGTCCATCCAGACGACGAAATCGGCGATGGCAAACCACCCGCCGAGAGGGCGAACGTAGGCCCCGAGCACCGTGCGCACCAACGAGGTGGCACTGCCCGGACGTGACTCGAAGTCGTCGAGGATGGCCCCGGCAGTGCTAGGCGCGGAGTTCGTCACGGATCGCCACGATACCCAGATACACCTCGCGGTACGAGGTACTCAG
Organism: Rhodococcus sp. 3258; assembly: GCF_031456475.1. NCBI lineage: Bacteria > Bacillati > Actinomycetota > Actinomycetes > Mycobacteriales > Nocardiaceae > Rhodococcus > Rhodococcus sp. 3258. Next base: position 89,930 of record NZ_JAVDUT010000005.1, on the reverse strand, counting down.
TGGGCTCAACCCCAGCCGAATACCGTGCGGTGCGCGGTAATCCGGGATGACACCCTGCTCCCACAGCCGAGCAGTGATGGCCTTGAAATCGGGATGGTCGATGGTGACGTGACCGCCGCGTCGATTCGAGTCCTCGGGTGAGGCGATCTCGACCCCGAGCGGCACCAGCATCTCGCGCACGAGTTCGAGGGCGTATTCGGTGAGCGCTACGGACTTCGCACGGATCGCGTCCATCCCTGCCTCGGCGATCATCTCGATTGTGTCCTGCATCGCGATCATCCCGAACACCGACGGCGTGCCACTGATGACGCGTCGAATACCCTGTGCCGGAACGTAACCCTGCGCCATCTCGAACGGATCGGCTCTGCCCATCCAGCCCCAGATCGGCTGCACGAAGTCGGCCAGAAGATCACTGCGCACATACGCGAAGGCCGGTGAACCCGGACCTCCGTTGAGGTACTTGTAGGTACACCCGACGGCCAGATCCACTCCCCACGAATCGAATTCGAGCGGCACCGAACCGACGGAATGGCATACATCCAGCAACATCAGAGCGCCGGCCTCGTGCGTGATGCGCGTCGCCTCGGCCACGTCGACGAGGAAGCCGGAACGGTAGGCAACGTGGGTGATCACCACCAGGGCGGTGTTCTCCCCCACCACCTCGGCGAGTTGTTCCGGTTCGATGCCTCCGCGGCGGTCCGTCTCGATCCATCGCAGGGTCATATTCATCTCGGCCGCAATACCTTCGAGCAGGTATCGATCGGTCGGGAAGTTGTCGCGGTCGATGACGATCTCGGTGCGGCCGGGCCGCATGGCGATCGCCGCCCGAGCCAGCTTGTACAGCAGTACCGTCGTCGAATCACCGATCGTGGTCTGGCCGGGCGCTGCCCCCAGGGTGGCGTCGGCCAGGGCGTCGCCGATGGTGACGGGGAGGTCGAACCACTGCTCGTCCCAGCCGCGGATGAGGCGTCCGCCCCAGGCGTCGGTCATGAAGGTGTTGATGCGTTCGACGCTTGCCTTGGTCGGCCGACCCAGCGAATTGCCGTCGAGATATGCGGTGATCGACGGGTCGTCACTACCGAGGAACTTGTCGCGGTAGCTCCGGAGCGGATCATTGTCGTCTAGTTCGAGTGCACGTTCCATCATCGGCCTATTTCCGTTCTCACAGCGAGCAATTCGGGGAAGAACGTGAGTTCGAGTGCCTTCTGCAGAAATCCGACGCCACTCGACCCTCCCGTCCCGCTCTTCATTCCGATGGTGCGCAGCACCGTGCGCATGTGACGGAAGCGCCAGAGCTGGAAGTTCTCCTCCAAGTCGACGAGCTCCTCGAATGCCTCGTACACCGCCCAATGTTCGGTGTGGTTCTCGTAGACGAACTTGATCAGCGGCATCAGGTCCTCGTTGAACGTGTATGCCGTCGTGACATCACGGTCGAGGGCCGATGCCGGTACGTCGTACCCCTGCCGCGCCAACGACCGCCAGAAGGCGTCGTACAGGCTGGGCTCGCGCAACAGAGTCGAAAGCAGCTCATGCGCAGCAGGATCGGACTCGAAGACCGTCAGCATTCCCGCATTCTTGTTGCCCAGCACGAACTCCACGGCCCGGTACTGATACGACTGGAAGCCCGAGGAGTTCCCGAGGAAGTCGCGGAACTGCGAGTACTCCGTCGGCGTCAGAGTGGCCAGTACCGACCACTGCTCGGTCAGCGTCTTCTGGATGTGCTTGACCCGGGCCACGCATTTGAGTGCGGTACCGATGTCGTCGGCATCGAAAGCTGCTCGTGCGGCGAGGGTCTCGTGCAGAACCAGCTTAAGCCATAGCTCGGTGGTCTGGTGCTGGATGATGAACAGCAGTTCGTCGTGATGCTCGGGGGTGCTCACCGGTTTCTGAGCGCTGAGCAGCGTATCGAGGTCGAGGTAGGACCCGTAGCTCATGCGGTCACTGAAATCGGTGACGACGCTCTTCTCGATCTTCCGGGTGTTCGCTTCGACGCTCATGGATCGTCCTCGAGGTGGTGGGCTGGTGAGTCCACCGTATTACACATATGTGCCGACCGCCAGATATCCGTAAGTCAGTGAGTCGCGACCGAACCTCGAGAAGTGGATCGGCGCGTCCATCAACGATTGACAACAGGGGTGGTGCGTTCGGCGAGGTTCTGTGCGACCCACTCGCGGAGCGTTGTGGTCGGGATCCCGTGCCGGGCATTGAACGTGTCGGCCTTGTCCCATGCGACACCGCGTCCCTGCGCGAAGACGGCACGATACTTCCGGGTCATGTTGTCCGGGTCTGCACCGAGTTCTGCCATCAGGAGCGGTTCCGACCACACCCGGAGCGCGAACGGACGACCGAGGACTGTTTCGAGGGTCTCGGCGAGTTGGCCGTAGGTGATCGTGTCCCCGGCGACGAAGACGATCTCGTCACGGATGCGCGGCTCGGCGAAGAGGATCTCCGCGGTGAGCGCGCCGATGTCCTCCGGCGTGGTCACGGTCACTGCAGTGTCGACGGTCCCGAGGGCATTGACGGTGTCGTTCGGGAGGTCGACCATCCCGGAGCCGGCGTCGAAAAGGTAGTTCATGAACATGCCGGTGGAGATGATGACCCACTCGGTGTCGTGCTGTGAACGGAGGAGATCCCGCACGTCGAGCTGGGAGTCGAAGATGTCCTGGGGGCTACCCCGGCCGATGACGTCGAAGTCGACACCGAACTGCCACGGGAAGTATCGCGGAAGCTTCGCTTGCAATGCCGCCTGCGCGACTTTCATCGGAGTGTCCAATCCTGCGGTGATCCCGGTGCAGCCGATGACGGTGTCGTAGTCGGCGAAGACCGCAGCGAGGTCATCGACGGTGTTCTCGACCAGGTCACCACGAACGATGCCTATCCCGAGTTCGCGGATCTCCGCGACGTCGTGCTGCTTGGCCGGGACGGTGGAGTCGATGGTGGTCCCACGGAGCAAGACATCGACGACAGATTCCGCGACGCCAGCGGCTCGACGGACGACGTTGCGTAGCACGGGCATGCCGAGTTCACCGGCTCCGATGACGAGGATCTTCCGTGACGGGCCATTCCAGTCGTTGGTCATGTGTTCCTTTCTTCGGCTCCCCCGAGGATCGGGTGCCGAACACGTCTGCGACCATAAACGTTGACATCACTGTCAAGGTCAAATCGGTGGCCACCGACGGAAGGACCCCGGCATGAAAATCAGTGAGGCAGCGGATGCGATCGGAGCGCCGGCACGGATGCTGCGGTACTACGAGCAGCAGGGACTCATCGACGCTGCACGGTCGGCAAACGGGTACCGCGATTACTCCGACGAGCAGATCGAGCACGCACGCCACGTGCGCGCGCTCGTCGAGGCGGGTCTTTCCACGCGCATGATCAAGATCGTCCTCGACATCGAAACTCCTGAGCCGAAACAGTATTCGACGATGGGTGGTCGCGCGGCTGCAGAGGAGCTCGCGCGTGAGTTGCGGGTGGTGGAGAACCGAATCGTGTGCCTCGAGAAAAGCCGCGATGCCGTCATCGACTTCCTCCGCAGCACCGACCACGCAGACCTCCTTACCTAGAAGACGCACTGGAGGACCACGGCCGAGTCGCCCTGATCTGGACTCCGCGGTAGTCGACCTCGATTCGGGTGTCGATACCGCTGCCCGCTGAACTATCCTCGAGGTAGCCGAATCGAGTGAGGAATCGCATTGCGAAGAGCGTCCGGACAGCTGGAGGAGTCGATCCTCGATCTGCTCGGCGAGCACACGGAACTCTCGGTCGCCCAAGCGCGCGAGCATCTGGGCTCGGATCTCGCCCACACCACTGTCATGACCGCTCTGGTGCGCTTGCACGGCAAAGGCCTCGTCGATCGCGAGCGCCGAGGACGGTCGTACGTCTACACCCTCAACGCTCCGGTCGACGAGATCCCCGCGCTTCGGGCCGCGATGCGAATGCGCACCGAGCTCGGCACACGAGCCGAGCGCGCCGACGTACTGGCCAGCTTCGTCGCCGCACTGGACCCTGAGGACGAGGCGACGCTGCGAGAGTTACTCGCCAAGTCGGACGCAGCCGAGCACCATTGATGACTCTGCTCCTGATCGTCGCGGTGTTGCCGTGGGCGCTGTCGCTGCTCCTCGGATTCGGAGCCGACCGCATCGACCGTCGTCTCAACCCCTCGACCGCCGTCGTACTGCTGCCCGTTCTGTCTGTGGTCACGGCGTTCTCGGTGCTCGCGTCCCTGACTGCGCTCGCCGCGGTGTTTCTGACGACGAGTCGGGCCGTGTGGGTGACACTCGGAATCGTGATCTGCGCGTGGATGATCTGGCGGTCGGTCGAGGTGGCCCGCCATGTTCGACGCGTCGTCGCCAGTACGTCCATCGCATCCGAATTCGGTGACGAGGCGCGGGCGACGGGCGGCATCGTCGTCGTCGACTCCGACGTTCCCGACGCCTTCGCTGTCCCGTCCGGCGGAGGTGCGGTCGTGATCACCACCGGACTCGCGGAAGCGTTGTCGAACAACGAGTTACGAGCAGCGATCGAGCACGAGCGCGCCCATCTGAGGCACCGTCACAGCGTGTGGATCCAGATGTGCGAAATCGCGGCCCGCGTCGATCCAATTCTCGAACCGTTGACCGCGAAGGTACGGCACGCGGCGGAGCGTCAAGCAGACGAGAGTGCGGCAAGGCTGGGGCGGCGAGAGACGTTGTCTGCCATTGCCAGAACCTCTCTGCTTCGAAACCATCTCGACCGTGGAACTCGCACTCTCGCCAGTACCGGCGGCGACGTCGTGCGCCGCGTGCAGGCCCTCAGCGAACCACCACGGCACCGTCACGATCGCGGAATCCTTGCGGCCGGCTTGGTTCTCGTCCTCGCCTTCACCGTCATCTCGGTGGCGTTGTTCGACGTCGTCCAAGATGTGGTGGCACCCGAAACCGGGGAAGCCGCCACCTCGATCTTCCGCTGATCTCAGATACCCGCGACGCCCGCGAGTTGGCCGATCGCGTAGGTAACGGCCATCGCGATCGCACCACCGATCACGATGCGAGTCATCGCCGGCCGGCCCGGCGCACCGCCGAGACGCGCGCTGATGCTGCCGGTCAAGGCCAGAGCCAGCAGCACCACGACGAAAGTGACCGGAATACGTTGCGAAGCAGGCAGAAGCAGGATCGAGAGCAACGGCAAGAGCGCACCACTGATGAACGACACCGCCGACGACGCAGCCGCCTGCCACGGATTGGTCAGGGCATCGGGGTCGATTCCCAATTCGATATCCACGTGTGCAGCGAACGGATCGTGGTCGGTGAGCTCGCGAGCGACGGTCTGTGCCGTGTCGGCGGACAGGCCTTTCGCCTCGTACAGTGCCGCGAGCTCGGCCAATTCCTGCTCGGGTTGCTCGTCGAGTTCTCGGCGTTCCTTGATCAGCAGAGAACGCTCGGCGTCACGTTGCGTGCTCACCGAGACGTACTCCCCGAGTGCCATGGACACCGCTCCAGCGACGACCCCCGCGACACCAGCGGTGAGCAGCGAGCCTCTGTCCGTGGTGGCAGCCGCGACGCCGACGACCAGGCCGGCGGTGGAGACGATGCCATCGTTGGCACCCAACACCCCGGCCCGCAGCCAGTTCAGCCGACCGGACAGATCTCCGTGCGGTTCGTGCTCGTGCAGGCTCGGCTCGGGCTCACTCATCGACGGCCGTTGCCGATACGTCGTCCCACGCGGCGCGAGCGCCGGACTCTCCGATTCTGTACACCTGGACGATTGTGGTCGCTCCGATCACCACTGCCAAGACCACGACGACAATCGACTGCCACCGCACGGGCGCGTTACCTCGACGCTCACGCAGATGCAGGAACACGAGCAGTGCAGCGACGACGACCAGACCGACGGAGAAGTAGATCATCCAGTCACCGATCTCGGTGTGCTGCTCCACCGCCGCGGTCTCGGGTACGCGCTTCTCGAGCCACTCGCCTGCCTCGGTGGTCAGCGGAGTCAGCACCAACGTGAACACGGCCAGAGCGGCGATGAGCCACACCAGCCTGCTGCGCACACCGGTCCAGCTACTGGCCGCGATGGCGAGCAGCGCGGTCAACGGTGCCAGCACCACGATGAAGTGAACGAGCAGAATATGGGCCGGAAGGCCGTTGAAGGTGGACATGCGTTCTCCCGCTGGATTCGAAGTCGCGTGCACCTCACGCCCCGCTCATACTACACATCGTGTAGTAGCTGAGCGCCGGATTTCCTTGTTTGTCGTATCGTCGGTGCGTGCCGCCGAACAACCACTATCACCACCTGATGTTCGGCCCTGCCGCGATTGCGCGGCAGCAGGTCGACGGCAGTTACACCGCCTACGGCTCGCAGACCGAGCGGCCCGACGACGGCCCGATGCCACTCGAGGATCGCGAGAAGGCGATGATCCGCGCGCTGGATCAGTTCCAGATCGCCACTGTCACCGAGTCCGGGTGGCCCTACATTCAGTACCGAAGTGGGCCGAAGGGGTTCCTGCAGGTCCTCGACGATCACACACTGGGTTTCGCCGATTTCGCCGGCAACCACCAGTACGTGACGGCGGCCAACCTCGATCACGACGATCGCGTCGCCGTGTTCTTGGTCAATTACCCTCTGCGGCAACGACTCAAGCTCTACGGACGGGCACGGACGATCGGGGCCGCGGACGATCCCGAACTACTGGAGCGACTCAAAAAGATCGGCGACCTGACCGTCGCCGCCACCTGCGAACGCAGCGTCGTCATCGATGTCGAGGCATTCGACTGGAACTGCACGCGCAGCATCATCCCGCGCTACGACGCGGCGTACCTCGCGGACCTGTCCGAGGTGTACCAACGCAAAGCTGCCGAGCGGGAAACCGAACTACTGCAGCGCATTTCGGAGCTGGAAGATCAGCTCAGGCAGTCTTCGACGCATAGAACCGGCCCAGATACTCCGTCTTGAACTCGGTGAATCGCTGCTGCTCGATCGAAGCACGGATGTCGTCGACCAGCTTGACCGTGAATCGCTCGTTGTGAATCGTGCACAGCGTCGAGGCGAGCATCTCCTTGGCCTTGAACAGGTGATGGATGTAGGCCTTGGTGTAGTGCGCGCAGGTGTAGCAGTCGCAGTTCTCGTCGATCGGGGTGAAGTCGCGTCGATGCTTCGCGGTGTTGATGTTGAAGCGGCCCGTGGGCACGTAGATCGCCGCATTGCGCGCCACCCGTGAAGGATTGACGCAGTCGAAGGTGTCGGCACCGTTCTCGATCGCGACGAAGAAGTCGTCCGGCTCGCTGATCCCAAGCATGTGGCGCGGCTTGTGTTCGGGCAGTTCCTCGTTCACCCACCGAGTGATGGTGCCGAGGTTCTGCTTCTCGAGTGCGCCGCCGATTCCGTAGCCGTCGAACCCACGGCCCGTGTCCCCCGTGATGGTCTCGAGGTCGTGCGCGGCCTTGCGTCGCAGATCTTCGTACTGCGCTCCCTGCACCACTCCGAACAGTGCCTGATACGGCTTGTCGGCACGTTCGACGGTGAGGCGTTCGTGTTCGAGGACGCATCGCTTCGCCCATGCCTGGGTGCGGTCGACCGACTTCTCCTGATACCCGCGGGTATTCATCAGCGTGGTCAGCTCGTCGAACGCGAACATGATATCGGCGCCGAGCCGATGCTGAATCTGCATCGACACCTCGGGAGTGAATCGATGCTTCGAGCCGTCGAGATGGGACTTGAACGTGACTCCGTCGTCGTCGACGTGGGCCAATCGTTCCTTGCCCTCGGCGATGACGTCGTCGGACTCCACCCGTGAGGCGTCCATCGAGATGACCTTCTTGAACCCGACACCGAGGGACATCACCTGGAAGCCGCCGCTGTCGGTGAACGTGGGCCCGTCCCAGTTCATGAATTTGCCCAGGCCGCCGGCCTCGTCGACGATGTCCGAGCCCGGCTGCAGGTACAGGTGATACGCGTTGGCCAGTACCGCCTGAGCGCCGAGTTCCTTCATCGCCTCCGGCAGCACTGCTTTGACGGTCGCCTTCGTCCCCACCGCAATGAACGCCGGGGTGGCGATGTCGCCGTGCGGGGTGTGGATGGTGCCGGTGCGGCCGAGCTCACCGTCGAGCCGGGTGCCGATATCGAAGCCGAAATTGGAAGAACTCACCGCGTCAGTATGCGGCTTCGCCGCTTGTGAGTGGAAATTCGTAGCCCACTACGATTTTCCACTCACGTGCGGCGCCAGCCGCCTAACTGCTGTAGAGCCGGTAGTACGCACCCTTGGCCTCGAGCAATTCCTCGTGATTGCCCTGCTCGACGATGCTGCCGTTTTCCATCACGACGATGGTGTCGGCGTCACGGATGGTCGAGAGACGATGCGCGATAACAAAACTGGTGCGGTCGTTGCGCAGCGCTGCTGTCGCCTTCTGCACCAGCAGTTCGGTGCGAGTGTCCACCGAGCTGGTGGCCTCGTCGAGGATCAGGATCAGCGGCTTGGCCAGGAAGGCACGGGCGATGGTGATGAGCTGCTTCTCACCGGCGCTGACGTTGTTGCCCTCCTCGTCGATGATCGTGTCGTATCCGTCGGGCAGCGAATGCACGAACTTGTCGACGTAGCTCACCCGAGCTGCCTCGAGGATCTCTTCCTCACTGGCGGTCGGGTCACCGTAGGCGATGTTGTCGCGGATGGTGCCGCCGAACAACCACGTGTCCTGCAACACCATGCCGGTTCGTGAACGCAACTCGTCGCGCGTCATCTTGCGAGTGTCGACGCCATCGAGTGTGATTCGGCCGGAATCGATCTCATAGAACCGCATGATCAGGTTGACCAGTGTGGTTTTGCCGGCACCGGTCGGTCCGACGATCGCCACCAGATGTCCCGGATCCGCTGTGAGCGACAGGTTCTGGATGAGCGGCTGCTCCGGCGAATAACTGAACGAGACGTCGTCGAACACGACGCGGCCGCGGCGCTCCGTGGGGCTGGACGCAGGCACGACGTCGGGGTCTTCCTCGTCGGCGTCGAGCACCTCGAAGATGCGTTCGGCGGACGCGACTCCGGACTGAATCAGATTGATCATCGCGCCGACCTGCGACAGCGGCTGAGTGAACTGCCGCGAATACTGAATGAATGCCTGCACTTCGCCCAGGCTCAATGTTCCCGACGCCACGCGAAGGCCGCCCACAACGGCGACGACGACGTAGTTGATGTTTCCGAGGAACATGATGATCGGCATGATCAGACCGGAGATGAATTGCGCTCGGAAGCCTGCTTGGAAGAGCTTCTCGTTGCGGTCACCGAACTCGCGTTCCACCTCCGCCTGGCGACCGAACGCCTTGACGATCTCGTGGCCGGTGTAGGTCTCTTCGATCTGCGCGTTGAGCTTGCCGGTGTGCTTCCACTGCGCCACGAAGTGCGGCTGCGACCTCTTGGCGATCAGCGCGGTCACCAGGAACGAGGCCGGGATAGTCAGCAGCGCAACCAGAGCGAGCAACGGCGAGATCCAGATCATCACGCCGAGGATGCCGAGCACGGTCAGGATGCCGGTGATGAGCTGGCTCAGTGTCTGCTGCAGGCTGGTCGAGACGTTGTCGATGTCGTTGGTGACGCGGCTGAGCGTCTCGCCTCGGGCATTGTTGTCGAAGTACTGCAGCGGCAGGCGATGCACCTTGGCCTCGACGCTGCCGCGCAGCAACAGAATTCGACGCTGCAGCGCGATGTTGAGGATGTAGCCCTGAGCCCATGCCAGCAGTGCAGACACTACGTACAGCGCGAGAACCCAGAGCAACACCGTTCCGACGGCACCGAAATCGATTCCCGCACCGGGCGTCACGTCCATGCCCGAGACGAGGTCGGCGACGGTGTCGTTACCGGCGGCCCGAAGGCCGTCGACCGCTTGTTCTTTCGTCTGCCCCGGTTCGAGATCTCCGCCGACGACTCCGTTGAAGATGAGGTTGGTGGCATGCCCGAGGACGGTCGGCGCAGCGACGCTGAGGACGACGCTGACGATTCCCAGCACGAGCATGAGGCTCAGCAGAAATCGTTCCGGCGCGAGCAGACCGATGACGCGTTTGAACGAGCCCTTGAAGTTCTTGGCTTTCGTGGCCGGCAGTGCCTTCGCGACGCGGCCGCCCTTCTTCTTCTCCAAAGAGGGCTTGGCTGCGGAATCCTTGGTGGTGTCGGTGTCGGTCACAGTGCACCTGCAACTTGCCGCTGCGAGTCGACGATCTCGGCATAGGTGGGGCAGGTGGCCATCAGTTGCTCGTGGTTACCCACGCCCACCGGCTTTCCGTCGTCGAGCACGAGTATCTGGTCGGCGTCGACGATGGTCGACACCCGTTGAGCCACAACGATCATGCATGCATCTCGCGTCACCGGCCGCAGCGCCGCACGCAGTTTCGCGTCGGTGGTGAGGTCGAGAGCGGAGAAGGAATCGTCGAACAGGTAGATCTTGGGCTTGCGTACCAGCGCCCGGGCAATGGCCAGTCGTTGACGCTGTCCTCCCGACACGGTGGTGCCGCCCTGCGCGACGGCAGTATCCAGGCCGTCGGGCATCGCGCGCACGAAGTCGGCTCCCTGGGCGATCTCGAGCGCCTCCCACAGTTCCGCGTCGGTGGCGTCGGCCTTGCCGTACCGCAGATTGCTGGCGATGGTGCCGGAGAACAGGTACGGCTTCTGCGGCACGAATCCGATCTCCGATCGCAGCAGGTCCAGATCGAGTTCGCGAATGTCGACACCGCCGACCCGCACCTGACCGCCGGTGACGTCCATCAGCCGTGGAATCAGATTGACGAGAGTCGATTTACCCGATCCGGTGCCGCCGATGATGGCGGTGACCTTGCCTGCTTCGGCAGTCAGATTCACCCCGCACAGCACCGGGTATTCGGCTCCGGGATAGGAGAATTCGGCCCCGACGAGCTCGACCGTGCCCGGTGAGGACACGAACGTCCGGGGATTCTCGGGCAGCACCACCGAGGATTCGGTGGCCAGAACCTCGCTGATGCGATCGGCGCACACCGATGCGCGCGGCACCATCATCGCGATGAACGACGCCATCATCACCGACATCAGGATGAGCATGATGTAGCTCAGAAGCGCAGTGAGCGAACCGATCTGCATCGTGCCGTTGTCGATGGCGTGACCGCCGAACCAGATGACGGCGACACTGGTGACGTTGCTGATGAGCATGACGGTCGGAAACATCAGGGCCATCAGCCGGCCGACCTTGAGTGCCGTCTCGGTCAACGAGGTGTTCGCTGCGCCGAAACGGTCGACCTCGAACTGTTCGCGAACGAACGCCCGCACGACGCGAATACCGGTGATCTGTTCGCGTAGTACGCGATTGACCGCGTCGATGCGCTTCTGCATGGAGCGGAAGGCCGGCACCATACGAACGATGATCAGGCCCATCGCGAGCGCGAGGCCGGGCACTGCGATGAGCAGGATCCACGACAGGCCGATGTCCTCACGTAGTGACATCACGATGCCGCCGATGCACATGATGGGAGCCATCACCACGATGGTGAATCCCATGATGATCACCAACTGCACCTGCTGCACGTCGTTCGTGTTGCGGGTGATCAGTGACGGAGCACCGAATTTTCCGACCTCGCGGGCGGAGAACGTGCCGACGCGTTCGAGGATTGCTCCGCGAAGGTCGCGTCCGACACTCATGGCCGTGCGTGCACCGAGGAACACCGCTGCGGCAGAGCTGATGATCTGTACTGCCGAGATCAACAGCATGACGCCGCCGGCGGACAGGATGTAGCCGGTGTCGCCGACGGTCACACCGTTGTCGATGATGTCCGCGTTGAGACTCGGGAGGAACAACGCGGCGAGGGTGGCGATCAGCTGCAGCAGCACCAAGCAGAGAATCGGCAGCTTGTACGGGGCGAGAAACCTACGCAGAAGGGGGATCAGCATGATGACCGAAGATTACTCGTACACATGGATAACAGTCTCTCCGTTTCGAGTATTACGAGCAATCTTCGGCCTCTCAGCTGCGACGCGAGTACTACGCGCGCTTCTCCGGGGCCGTCTTCAGCTTGGCCCCTTCGATGTCGACGTTGGGCAGGATCTTGTCCAGCCACTTCGGCAACCACCAGGCTTTGTCGCCCAGTAGCGCCATCACCGACGGAATCAGCACCATACGGACGACGAACGCGTCGAAGAAGACGGCGGCGGCCAATGCGAAGCCGATGGACTTGATGAACGAGTCCGGCTCGGCGATGAAGGCGGCAAACACCGAGATCATGATGACCGCTGCCGAGGTGACCACGCGTGCGCCGTACTTGAAGCCGTTGACGACGGCGTCCTTGGCGGCCGCGCCGTGGACGAACTCCTCACGCATGCGCGAGACGAGGAACACCTGGTAGTCCATCGCGAGGCCGAACACCACACCGATGAGGAAGATCGGCATGAAGCTGACGATCGGCTGCGGGTTGGAAATGATGCCGAGCCCGCCCTCTTGGAAGATGAACACCGTCGCGCCGAAGGTGGCGAGCACGCTGAGCAGGAACCCGACAGTTGCCGTCAGCGGCACCAGAATCGAGCGGAACACCAGCATCAGCAGCACGAACGCCAGTCCGACGACCACGGCCAGGTACGGAATCAGCGCGCTCTGCAGCCGCTCCGAGATGTCGATCCCGATCGCGGTTTCGCCCGTCACTCCGTAGGAGACGCCCGAGCTCTCCTGCAATCCGCTCTCGGCATCGCGCAGGTTGGTCACGAGCGCCTTCGTCTGGTCACTGTTGGGTGTGCTCGACGGGGTGACGAGTATCTGCGCGGTGTCACCCGCCGGATTGACGGCGACGATCTGCGCATTCGTCACGTCGGATTGTGCGGTGATCGTCTCGATGACCTTGCCGAAGGACGCGGTGCGGTCGGCCTCGGCGACGTCGGACGCGTCGGCGATGACGAGCAGCGGGCCGTTACGTCCCGGCCCGAATGCCTCTTCGGTGATGTCGTAGGCCTGACGGGCAGGCGTGGACGGGTCCGAGGTGGCGATCGACGGGAGAGCCAGCGACAACCCGGTGGTCGGGCCCGCGATGACACCGAGCAGCACGATGCCTCCGACGAGGCCGAGAATCGGCTTCTTGACCAGGAACCGTGCCCACCGAAGACCATTGGTGGGGGTTGCGTTCGGGTCCTCCGGGTCGGTGGTGTTGACGAACTTGAGCTTGCCCGCGAAGGCCTTGCCCTTGTAGACGCCCAGCATGGCAGGCAGGAACGTCAGGGCGATGAGTACCGCGATGAACACCGCGAAGCCTGCTGCCAGACCCATCTGCGACAGGAACGGGATGCCGACGACGCGCAGGGCGACGAGGGCGATGAGCACGGTCGCGCCGGCGAACACGACGGCCGATCCGGCGGTACCGACCGCTCGACCGACTGCTTCTTCGCGGTTGTCGGTGAGCGTGAGCTCGTGCCGGTAGCGCGCGAGGATGAACAGCGAGTAGTCGATCGCGACGGCGAGCCCGATCATGATAGCGAGAATCGGGGTGAACGAGGACAGGCTCGCGAACCCGGAGGCCGTCGTGATGGCCAGACTCGAAATACCGATACCGACGATCGCGGTGATCAGCGGCAGGCTGGCAGCGGCGGCCGAGCCGAACATGATGAGAAGCACGATGGCGGCGACGGCAAGACCGACGATCTCCGAACTTCCACCGGGCGACGGGTTCTCCTGGGCGACGGTGCCACCGAGGATGACGGTCAGCCCTGCGTCACGCGCGGGTTGCGCCGCGGCATCGAGATCGCTGCGAATCGCGTCGGTGACATCGGCCAGCTCGACGTTCATCGGAACCGTGACGGTGCCGACGTTGCCGTTGGGGCTCAACGGCGACGTGGCTGCCGCGTCGGCTGCCACCTTGTCGGCCGGCGTACCGGCCTCGGCGGCGGCGTCGGTGTACTGCTGCACGATGGCCTTGTTCGCCTCGACCGGATCGGCAAGCGGCGGAGCGCCTTCCGCCGGCTTGGCCGCATCGACCTTCTCGATCTCGGCGATCGTGGCGTCGATGGCCGAGGTGTACTGCGGGGTATCGAGCGACTGACCGTCGGGTGCCTGGAACACGTACTCGGCGTTGACGGCCTGAAGGGGATCCTCGGCTCCGCCGAATCGTTCCTTCTGCAGATCCAATGCGGCCTGAGCAGGCGTTCCGGGGATGCTGAACGAGTTGACGGTAGGCGCGGACAGCGTGGCTGCGCCCACTCCGGCCAGGATCAGAATGACGAGCCAGAGGCCGAGGACGACCCCCTTGCGGCGGTAGGCGAATCTGCCGATTCGGTACAGATAGGTGGCCACTGTCAGGCTCCTCGGTTGTTATCGGATACGTGCTGGCGAGATTCAGGCTTGGGAGTGGAGCCTGCGGAATGACCCACAGGCTCGGGGATTCCGGCGCGGAGTTGCTGAAATGCGTTCTCCACGAGTGCTTTCGGAGTGTTCTCTCCGCCGGGGTCGTTGATCCACAGGTTCAGTGCGGCGGTCACGGCACCGCCGACTGCCATTTGCAGCAGGTTGGGGTAGAGGTCGGAATCGATATCGGTTCCGGTGCGTTCGGCGATTGCCTCGCCGAGTTTGCGGGTGAGCGAGTGGTGCATTTCGAGCTTGCGTGCCATCAGCGCCGGGTTGGCCTCGATGAGTCGTGCTGCGGCGAATGTGTCGTCGAGGTCGCGGCCGGGGTCGGCGACCAGGTTGACGGCGATGTGCTGCAGCGAATCCCAGATGGGTTCGGCCTCGGGTCTGGCGCGAAGCAGCTCGAACCATTCCAGAGCCGAGGCCTCGATGTTGTGGAGTACCGCTTCTTCCTTGTTGGAGAAGTAGTTGTGGAACGTTCGGGTCGACACTCCGGCTTCGTGTGCGATGGCGTCGGCCGTCACGGCATCGAGTCCGTGCTCTTTTCCCAGACGGACTGCGGCGATGCCGAGGGCGTCGCGGGTGGCTGCCTTCTTCTGATCGCGAAGGCCGGTCGGGGTGGTCACCCTGTCCAACATACGGAAGTTGCACAGCTCGGCAAGTTTGCAGAGCTGTGCAATATTGACGACCGCGCCACATCGGCGTCCGACTGTGACTCAGGTCATCGACGGGACCATGCGGTCGGCTCGCTGATCAGCTCTCCGACAAAATCCGGGAGGTCGTCGTCGACGATGTCGGCCAGCGATACCGATTCGAGAACCGCACGCAGATTGACGCGGACGGCCAGCCACACCCGCGTCAACGGCTCGGCGGGACCGGCATACTGCGCATCCTCGGGCCGTTGCCCGCGCACCGATGCGAGCGGTCCCTCGACGGCACGCATCACGTCCGCGACGGAAATGTTCGACGCCTCCCGCGCGAGCCAGTATCCGCCGTCGGGCCCCCTTCTACTTCGCACCAACTCGGCGCGACGCAGGTCGGAGAGCACCGACTCGAGAAATTTGTGCGGTATCCCTTGCGCGGCGGCCAGCGCCTCGGCCTTGGCGGGTGCTCGGCCGCCGACCGCGGCGAGCTCGACGAGAGTCCGCACCGCGTAGTCCGCTTTCGCCGTGATGTGCACGATTCAATTCCTATCATTTCGATAGGAAATTAGCGACCGGGTACGTACCGATGTTCGACGGCTCTGCGCCCGTCGGGCAACACCCAGTCCGCGGGCGCGGTACCGGTCCTGATCCAACCCGACTTCTCGTAGAACGCGATCGCCGCAGCCGAGCCCTGTTCCACGTGCAGTTCGATAGCAACCGACCGTTCCACCGCATACGCCACTGCGGCGTCCAACAAGGCCGCGGCTGCGCCTGTGCCCCGGCACTCGGGACGGACGAACAATCGCGAGACCACCAGCCCGTTGTCGACCAGGTCGAGTGCCAGGTGGCCGACGATCCGGTCATTCGACTCCGCTACCCATGCGGCGACCTGCGTTGCCGAGCGCAACCAGGCGGCCGGATCCTCGGGCCACAGTGCGGGATACCCGTCTGCCTCGTGCACCGTCGCCAGCGCGGTCACACAGAACGCCATATCCCCGGAACGGCGGCTACGAATTTTCACGCGTCGAGACTACGATCACCATACTGTCGTTACACTTCGAACAGCAGTGTCACGCACGGAAGGCCGTACACATGAGGGACCAACTCGCATCGGCGTGGAACTCGCTACCCGAACCGCTGCGGGATCCGGTTGCCCTGGCCGTCCCCGCGTTCGCGCTACTGCTGGCGATCGAGTGGATCGCGGCGAAGAAACTCGAAGACAGAACCCCCGGCGCGTATTCGGCCCGGGACGCACGGGCGAGCCTGAGCATGGGTTTGGTTTCGATCGCAACCACGACTGCGTGGAAAGCGCTGGCCCTGATCGGCTACACGGCCATCTACGTCTACATCGCGCCGTGGCATCTACCCGCCGATGCCTGGTACACGTGGGTCATCCTGATCCTGGGCGTCGATCTGCTGTTCTACGGCTACCACCGCATCGCACACCGAACCCGACTGATCTGGGCGACCCATCAGGCTCACCATTCGAGCGAGTACTTCAACTTCGCCGCGGCGCTGCGGCAGAAGTGGAACAACAGCGGCGAGATCATCATGTGGCTGCCGCTGCCGCTGCTGGGGATGCCACCGTGGATGGTGTTCGTGGGCTTCTCGATCAATCTCGTCTACCAGTTCTGGGTACACACCGAGCGGATCGACAAGTTGCCGCGACCGTTCGAGTTCGTCTTCAACACGCCTTCTCACCACCGCGTTCATCACGGTCGCGATCCGCAGTACCTCGACAAGAACTACGGCGGCATCCTCATCGTCTGGGACCGCCTGTTCGGCAGCTACGCCGACGAAGTGCAGCGACCGAATTACGGACTGACCAAACCCGTCGACACGTTCAACATCTGGACGCTCCAAACACACGAATACCGCAACATCGCACGAGATGTCGCGGCATCGAGGTCATGGAGGGAACGCGTCGGATACGTCGTCGGACCGCCAGGATGGACACCGGCGGCCCCACGAGAACGGGCTACTGCCGACTCAGATTGATCAGGAAGTCGACGGTTCCCGAGCCCTCGACGGTCACGAAACCGAGCGACGGCGGCTCGATGCCGTAGTCCGACCACGTCGTCGGAATTGCGCCCGACGCGATCAGCGTGTCACCGGACTGCAGCACCTCCATCTCGACCGACACCGGACGCGTCTGATCCTTGAGCGTCAATGTCCCTTCCGCCGTGACGGTTTGGGTGGTTCCGTCCTTGGGCAACGACGAGAGGTCGACGGGCTGGTCGATGGTGAACGTCGCCGTCGGATATGTCGCGGTGTCGAAGATGTTGCCGCGGAACTGACCGTCTCGACGGTCACTGTCGGTGGTGATCGAATTGGTCTGCACCACAACCTCACCGGCGGTCAACGAATTATCCGCCACGGTCACCGAGCCGCTGACCTCGGGCGTCGACCCGACGACGGTCACGTCGGATCCGTTGAGCACCTCGTCGACGGTGTAGCCGGCCGCGGTCTTGTTCGACGTATCGCCTGCCGTCACCGTCCAGGTGCCGTTCAGATCGTCGGTGGTGGCGGCCTGCGCACCGGAGGTGTCGACGGTCGCCGCCGGAGCGTCGTCCTCCTGGAAGGACGCGTAGATCTTGGGGCCGAAATACAGCCCGAGGGCCACGAGCACTACGACAACGACGCCGACTGTCCACCATTTCTTGGTCATGACCGACGATGATAGTTGCAGCTTCAAGCCCATGGGGAGTGAGCGACCTGGCAACTCCCTGAGAATTTTGTCCGATTACCCCGTGCGCAGGTGTCGGTGGTGCCAGGCACAATGGAACCCATGGATCCGGTGGAGGCACTTCGTGAGATCGGCTTCTGGCTCGAGCGTTCGCGCTCGGACACCCATCGCGTCAAGGCCTACCGCCGAGCCGCGGATGTCGTCGAATCACTCTCTCCTGCACAGCGATCCGAGCACGAGAAGGCGGACAGCTGGTCGTCGTTGGCCGGAATCGGTGCCAAGACCTCGCTGATCATCCGGCAGGCGCTGACCCAGGACGTTCCGGACTACCTGGCCGAACAACGCGATGCCGCAGAACCCATCGGCAACAACGCCCTACGAGCCGCACTCAAAGGCGACCTGCACACCCACTCCAATTGGTCCGACGGCGGCAGCCCCATCGACGAGATGATGCGCACCGCCAAGAACCTCGGGCACGAGTACTGCGCGCTGACCGATCATTCACCGCGGCTCAAGGTCGCCAACGGACTCAGCGCCGAGCGTCTGCGAAAACAACTCGACATCATCGCCGAGCTCAACGAGCAACTCGCGCCGTTCCGCATCCTCACCGGAATCGAAGTGGACATCCTCGACGACGGTTCGCTGGATCAAGACGAGGGATTGCTCGCCGAACTGGACGTGGTGGTGGCCAGCGTGCACTCGAACCTGCGGGCAGATTCTGTGGCGATGACGAAACGCATGGTCACCGCCATCGCCAACCCGCACGTCGACGTACTCGGTCACTGCACCGGCCGACTGGTCGAGGGCGGCCGGGGAAAGCGGCCCGAGTCGACGTTCGACGCCCCGGTGGTGTTCGAGGGATGCCGACAGTTCGGCACCGCAGTGGAGATCAACGCCAGGCCCGAACGCCAGGACCCGCCCGAGCGCCTGATCGACATCGCCCTCGAACGCGACTGCCTCTTCTCCATCGATACCGACGCACACGCACCGGGCCAGCTCGACTGGCAGGGCTACGGCTGTGTCCGCGCCGAAGCCCAAGGCGTTCCCGCCGATCGCGTCATCAACACCTGGTCGCTGTCCGAGCTGCTCGATTGGACGGCTCAGGGCACGTGAATCGTCGCCACTTCCTGTCCGGCCTGCTCGCGGTCACGCTGGTCGGCTGCAGTTCCACGGACACCGAATCCTCACCGAGCACAGCAGAGACGTATTCGGCTGCACTGCAACCCGTTTCGGGACCGACCGGAGATCCGATCCGGCTGAAGTACGGGTACCAACCCGACAACATCGGAGACCTGTATCTCCCTGCCAACACTGCGACGTCACTGCCTGTGGTGGTGATGATCCACGGCGGTGGATGGCAGGAGAACCTCGATCTGTCGTACTTCCAGCAGATGTCCAAGGCCATCGCAGACCAAGGCATCGCCGTGTGGAACGTCGAGTATCGGCGCGGTCCGAACAATTGGGCCAACACCCTCACCGACGTCGACGACGCCACCGAGGCACTGGCAACCGTCGTCCAGAACGCCGCCGACGGTCGACTCGACCTCGATCGAGTGCATGTCGCCGGACATTCGGCCGGAGGACAACTGGCCGCGTGGGTCGCTGCGCGTCATCTGATGCCGATCGACGCACCGGGTGCGGACCCCAGAATCCGGCCGCGCAGTGCCACCATCATGGCCGGGGTGTTCGACATGAAACGGGCGGCGAACATCGGCAACGACAAGTTCGTACCCGCATTCCTCGGCGGCATGCCCAGCGACGTTCCCGGTCGATACAAGATCGCCTCCCCCATCGAATACCTCCCGCTCGACGTCCCGTTGACCGCGCTGCATGGTGATGCGGACCAGACCGTGTCGGTGAACCAGAGCCGCGTGTACGTCGACGCCGCCACCCGCGCAGGGAGCACGGACCCCGAGCTGGTCGTACTGCCCGGAGCCGGACACGGAGCGTTCCTGGACCCCAAGCACATCGCATGGTCCACCGCACTGAGCACCATCACCGGGCGCGCGCAGACACTGCTCTGAGCCGCAGGTGGTACACAGTGGCGATGAAACGAAAGATCGCGACCGGATTGCTCGGGCTGATCGTGGCCACCTCTGTAGCCGGATGCGGCGACGACGCGTCGACCGAGAACGCGTCGACCACGTCCGTTCAGGCCACGTCAGCTCCGGCCATGTCGGCCACGACGACGCAGGCGACGACCTCCACAGCTGCCACGCCGACGGCCGATGCACCCGCTGACATCCCGGCTCCCGAGGCCCCGCCCGCCGCTGATCCAGCCGACCCCGCGGTGACCGGTGGAACTGGAGGCGTCACCGGCGACGATCTCTACCGACAGACCTGCACTCAGTTTCTCCCGTCCATCGATGCACTGGAGCAAACCGGAATCTCGGATCGCGCAAAATCCGTCGAGGGTCTGCGCAGCGAAATGACCACCGCGCCGAGTTGGTCCACGGTGCCCGAGGCCGATCAAGGCGAAATTCTGCGGGGACTCGACGCCGCGGGCGCGGGGCAATGCTGAGCGTCTGAGCCCTGGGGATTCGATGCCCGGGCCCTGGTGATCCCGCCCGAGCCCTGCTGATCTTGGGCCCTGGTAATCCCGCAAACGCGCGCGCGTTTGCTACATGCGCGCGAAGTAGACCCCGAATCGGTGGCAAATTCGCTCGCGTCTGACGAATGCGCGCGCGTTTGCCGCGTAACACCCGCCCGGTGATCCCGTCCGGGCCCTGGGGGTTCGATGCCCGGGCCCTGGTGATCCCGCAAACGCGCGCGCGTTTGCTAGGTGCGCGCGAAATAGACCCCGAATCGATGGCAAATTCGCTCGCGTCTGACAAATGCGCGCGCGTTTGCCGAGCAACAACCAGCCACCACCCCGCGCACAAAAAACTCCCCACCCGACGGATCGGGTGGGGAGTCTTGGCGGTGGCGGAGGGATTTGAACCCTCGGAGGGGGTGAACCCTCACACGCTTTCGAGGCGTGCTCCTTAGGCCGCTCGGACACGCCACCGCAGAAGACTGTACCGGAATGAGCGCCTGAGGCTAAATCGCCTGCTCAGAGCGCAAAGTTACTTACCGGTGAGCTTGTCCTTGATGTTCGAGGCCGCGTCTTTGACCTTCTCGGCACCGTCTTTGAATGCGGCGGAGGTCTGATCGCCCTTGCCCTCTGCTTCGAGGTCCCTGTCTCCGGTTGCCGAACCTGCGGCTTCTTTTGCCTTGCCGCCGAGGTCTTCGGTCTTGTTCGAGATCTTGTCGTCGAGTCCCATGAGTGTCTCCTTCGCAAGTTCGGAGCGCAGCGTTGCGCCCTGCCCTCCACCCTCCCCAATGTTGGACATTCCGGCCACCCCGTGACGAGATCGTTATCTCTGGCGGGCGAAGAACTGGGTCAGCACTTCGGCGCATTCGGCTTCCAACACTCCCCCGCGCACCTGTGGGCGGTGGGTGAGTCGACGGTCTCGGACGACGTCCCACAGCGAGCCGACGGCCCCGGTTTTCGGTTCCCAGGCTCCGAACACCACGGTGCCGACGCGGGCCGCAACGAGGGCACCGGCGCACATCGTGCAGGGTTCCAAAGTGACTGCAAGAGTGCAGTTTTCGAGTCGCCAGCCGTCTCCGTGGACGGCGGCTGCTCGACGCAATGCGAGCACTTCGGCGTGGGCAGTGGGGTCGCCCGACGCCTCCCGCGCATTGCAGGCTCGCGCGATCTCACGTCCCGACGCGTCGTACACGACGGCTCCGACGGGGACGTCGGCGTCCGATGCCTCGGCTGCGGCCGACAGCGCTGCGCGGATCATGTCCGCGTCGGGCAGCGGCATCGGTTACCGCCGGAGCTTGTTCACCGCTGCGGCGAATTCGTCCTCGAAGCCCAGGCGCTCGGCGATGGATTGCAGTTGTTCGTCCGGGTAGTCGTCGGTCTCGGCGACGATGATGCCCAGGACTGCCTCGGGCAGGCCCAGGTCGGCGAGGAGAGCGAGGTCGCCTTCCTCGTAGGGTTCGATGTCGTCGAGTTCGTCGGGGTCGACGTCGGGGATCTCGATGTTGAGTGCGTCGAGGACGTCGGCGGCGATTTCGTAGTCGACGGCGGCGACCGCGTCGGACAGCAGTAGGCGGGTGCCGTTGGGTGCGGGACGCAGGACGACGAAGAATTCCTCGTCCACGTCGAGCAGTCCGAACACCGCTCCCGAGCTGCGTAGTTCACGCAATTCGGTCTCTGCTGCCGACAGGCTGGTCAGTGCGTCGTCGGACAGTGGCGTCACGGTCCACTTGCCGTCCTCTCGGACAACTGCAACGCCGAATCCTTCGAGGTCGTCGTACTCCGATGCGGAGGCACGGTTGTTGTTCGCGCGCTGTGCGGCCATGTGCGCAACGGTAGTCCGGTAGGTGCCGGTATTCGAAGTCCACCTCCCTTGGAAGTCACCCACCTGTGCCAATCTGATCGGGTGACTTCTTCTTCGGTGTGCGTTCTCGGTCTGGGACTGATCGGTGGGTCGATTCTGCGGGCGACGCATGACGCCGGTCGCCGGGTGTGGGGCTGGAACCGATCGGCCGACGCGATCGCCGGGGCTGCGGACGATGGCTACGACGTCGGCACCGATCTGACAGCCGCTCTGACCAGGGCTGCAGACGAGGATGCGCTCATCGTCATCGCCGTTCCGATGCCTGCCGTCGACTCCGTTCTGCAGGCCATCGCCGAGCACGCACCCGCCGCCCCGATCACCGACGTGGTGAGCGTCAAGGCCGAGGTTGCCGCGGCCGTCGCTGCTCGCGGACTACAGGCCCGCTATGTCGGCGGCCATCCGATGGCGGGTACCAACCACTCGGGCTGGTCGGCGACGGACCCGGCACTGTTCGCCGACGCGGTCTGGGTGGTGTCCACGGATCCCGGGGTCGACGCGCACGTGTGGGTCCGGGTGGCCCAGCTGGCCCTGGACTGCGGTTCGGTGGTCGTTCCGGCCGGCAGCGTCGAGCACGACAGTGCCGTCGCCCGCATCTCGCACCTACCGCATCTGCTGGCCGAGGCGTTGGCGATCGTGGGGGCCGCGGGCGGGCCGTTGGCGCTCGGGCTCGCCGCGGGGTCGTTTCGCGACGGCACCCGGGTGGCGTCCTCGGCCCCCAATCTCGTCCGTGCGATGACCGAGGGCAACGCGACCGCGCTACGAACCGCGCTCGACGAGGCGCTGCATACGCTCACCACAGCGCGCGAAAAATTGAACGAGAACTCGACCGAAACGCTGGTCGACGCCGGACACGCAGCGCGACTGCAGTACGAGCAGCATCAGCGATTCGACATCACCGACGTCACCCCGGGCGAGCCGGGGTGGCGAGAGAACCTGCAGGACGCGGGGCGACGCGGTGGCGTCGTGCGTCAGATCCGCTCGGCGAGTCCCGGGTAGTCGACGACGAAGCCGTCGGCGTCGACCGTCACCGACGATGTCGAGACCGGCGAGATGACGTGGATGCCGTGCGCGCCGCTGCTGTAGGTCAGCGTCGCTTCCTGGATGCTCAGATCGAGGAGGTTGACGTAGACCGTCGGCACCTCGAGGTCCTGGACCTGGGTGTGCAGACCGAATCGTCGGATCGGCAGGGTGTTGAAGAACGGGCTGAGCACCATGTCGACGTCGAGGGCACCGCTGTAGGTCGAGCGCTGGTGGTTGGCGGAGTTCTCCACCATCCAGTAGCCCTCGTCGTCGCGGCTGACCGAGGCCTGCCGGTCGCCCGACGCGAGCGAAGTGCGCACCGAGAGCCTCTTGGTGACGCCGTATTCGTCGGTCACCAGGTCGTACGACGCACTGAACGCGGGATGATCACTGCAGGCGGCACCGATGATGCGTCCGGCAGCTTTGATGCGGTTGCCGGAAAGCTGGACGCGCACGGACTCCATGCGGGGAACGTCGTGCGCTCGCCACGTCAGGATCGAGGGCCAGGATTTCGCGTCGGTGGTGGCGGTTGCGGGAACGGAGACGTGCTCTGCACCCGATGCTTGAGTGATCACAGGTCCTACGGTATGCGACAGGGCCCCCCGTAGAACAAGCGGACGCGACTTTTCTTTGCACCGACCCGGCCGTTCATGCTGCGCTCGACCCCGGCCGACCCCCGTCGACGTCGACTTCTGGCCCGCTACCGTGTGCGACGCCTTACAGCGGCAGGCCCTGTCGATTTCGCTCACGATTACTAAGGTGATGGCCGTGACGACAGGGAACCCAGGCGGCGGCCAGTTCGATTTCGCGCATTCCGAGCAGGCCGCGAAGAGCCGACAGGACAAGGCGACCGCTCTGGCGCGCTACGTCTGGGAGCGCGGCATCAGCGGCGCGGAACTGCTCGATCTTCCCGACGCCACCCGTCGAAAACTGGCCCGCGCAGCGGACCTGCATCCACCGAGCACGATGGAAACGTGGACCATCGTGGCCGAGTTGCTCGACCGCAAATCCGCCTGGGCGGCCGAGCACCCGGGTCACGACGGGGCGACGCCCCAGCACGCCGACGAGAAGATCATGTGGGTCAAGCCGCCGATCACCCCCTGGACCTAGACGAGCGAGTCCTCCCACGCCTCGTGCAGGTGCGCGAAGCGGCCCTCTCCCGCAATGAGGTCCGCCGGGGCGCCGTCCTCGACGATGTTCCCGTCCGCCATGACGAGGACGCGGTCCGCGATGGCCACCGTCGACAAGCGGTGCGCGATGATCAACGCCGTCCGGCCCTGCAGAATCGTTTCGAGTGCGCGCTGCACCAACCGCTCGCTCGGGATGTCGAGACTCGACGTCGCCTCGTCGAGCACGATCACCGACGGCGCAGCGAGGAACACCCTCGCAAAGGCCACCAATTGCCTTTGGCCCGAGGACAATCGGCCTCCGCGCTTACGCACGTCGGTATCGATCCCTTCGGGGAGCGAGGCGATGAACTCGGTCAGTCCGACGGCCTCGGCGGCAGCGCGGACCTCGGCGTCCGTCGCGTCGGGACGTCCGAGGCGGATGTTGTCGGCCACCGAGCCGGAGAACAGGAACGATTCCTGTGTCACCATGACGACGTTGCGGCGCAGGTCCTCGTCGGAGATGTCGCGCATGTCGATGCCGTCGAGTCGCACGGATCCGGCGGTCGGATCGTAGAAGCGCGCCAACAGCTTTGCCAACGTCGACTTTCCGGCTCCGGTCGCACCGACCATGGCAACCACCTGACCCGCCGGCACGTGCAGCGAGAACTCGGGCAGCACGACGCGCTCGGTGCCGTAGGAAAAGTGCACGTCGTCGAACGTGATGTCTCCCTTCACCGTTCCGATCGACACCGGGTTCTTCGGGGCAACCACCGACGGCTCTTCCTCGAGTACGCCGGAGATCTTCTCCAGCGCAGCCGCGGCCGACTGGTAGGCATTGAACACCATCGCCAGCTCGTCGAGTGGGCCGTAGAACCGGCGAAGGTACAGCACGTACGCGGCGAGCACGCCGACGTCCATGTGCCCGTTGATCACTCGCCAGCTACCGAACACCAGGATGATCGCCAGAGTGACGTTGCCGATCCACCGAACAATTCCGGTGTAGCTCGCCATGCCGCGCAAGGCCGCGGTGGTGGCGTCTCGGTACTCCGAGTCCTCGGTCTCGAGGATCGCGTCGTTGCGACCTTCACGCCGAAAGACCTGTACGGCACGGATTCCGCCCATCGACTCCACGAAATGAACCACCACACGCGCGATCGCGACCCGTGTTCGACGGTATCCCTGGCGTTGGCGTCGTTGTGACCACCGGGTGACGAGCACCAGCGGTACGAAGCCGGCGAGCACGATCATCGCCATCGGAACATCGAGATACACGAGAATGACGGCAATCGAGACCATCGACAGGATGGCCGTCAACGCGTCGTTGAGCGCACTTTCGAGCAGTGTCTGCAACGACTCCACGTCACTGGTCAACCGCGAGATCAACCGTCCCGACGTGTATTTCTCGTGGAACGACAGACTGAGTTTCTGCGCGTGGTCGAACACGCGTCCACGAAGGTCGTAGAGAATGTTCTGACTGAGTCGGCCCGAGACGGTGAGAAACGCGTAGGTGGTGAACATTCCGAGCAGGCCGAAGCCGGTGTATCCGCCCACGGCCCACAGCAGCGGACCCCAATCACCTTGTCCGGCAGCACCGACGCCGTTGTCGAGGGCGTAGGCGACGAACAGCGGTCCGGCCACATAGGTGATGTTGTCGATCAGGATGATGACGAAAGACAGCAGGGCCTGCTTCTTGTACGGGCGCACCAGCGAGGCGAGCAACCGCCGAGAACGCCCGGCCAACACCAGGTTTCCGGTGGCGTCGACCTCCGAGTCCTCGCCGCCCACTCCCCGCCAATCTGCGGTTGCGGTCTGCTCAGCCATGGATCGACCCCATCACGTCGCGGTACCGCGGCGACGACGCCAGCAGTCCCTCGTGCGTTCCCTGCTCCACAATTCTTCCGTTCTCCAGATACAGCACCCGGTCGGCCAACGCCGCCGTCGACGGCCGGTGTGCCACCAGCAACGTCGTCGAATGGGCCAGCACGCGCCGCAATTCCTTCTGCACCTTCGCTTCGGTGTCCACGTCGAGTGCCGAGAGCGGGTCGTCGAGCACCAGCACCCGGGGCTTGCCCAGCACTGCACGGGCCAGTGCGAGTCGCTGCCGCTGCCCGCCCGACAAACTCATGCCCTGCTCACCGATGCGCGTGGCCAGGCCCCACGGCAGCCGGTCGACGAATTCCGTTGCGTGAGCAATCTCCAACGCCTCGGTGATCTCGGCATCGGACGCGCCAGGAGAGCCGAGCGCGATGTTCTCCCGCGCACTGGCCGAGAACAGCACCGGGTCCTCGAACGCTACCGACACGATCGAGCGCAGATCGGCCAGCCGCATCGACGCCACGTCGATACCGTCGATCGAAATGGTGCCCTCGGTAGCGTCGAACAAACGAGGAACGAGGTTCGTCAGTGCCGTCTTTCCGCTGCCGGTGTTGCCGACGAGCGCAACGGTCTCCCCCGGCTCGACGACGAAACTGACATCGGTGAGCAGCGGCGAGGACGCGTCCGGAAAGGTGAATCCGACGCGGTCGAACTGCACTCGGCCACGGATCGTGTCGGGCAATTCGACGGGGTTGTCCGGATCCGTCACGGTCTCCGGGGTGTCGATGATCTCCCAGTAACGATCCGCCGCAGTCCGCGCATTGTTCAACTCCGCCAGCAGGTATCCGAAGGATTCGATCGGCCACAGCAGGAACGTGACGATGGCGATGGCAGCGACGAGCGTGCCGACCGTCATCGTGCCCTGCACGATCGAGTAGGTTCCCACGGCCAGAATCGCGCCGATGGTGATCGGCTGCAGTCCGACGATCACCGCCCAGATGATCGCGAGATAGCGCACCTTCTTCAGCTCGGTGCCGCGAAGAGTGTAGGCCTGACGCAGAAACTGCTTGCCCAGGTGCGCACTTCGCCCGAACGCCTTCAGAACACGGATGCCCTGAATGGACTCCTCGACCGTTGTCGTCACATCACCTGCTTGGTCCTGAGCATCACGCGCGACGACGCGGTACAGCGTCTCGAACCTGGTGCAGGCGATCACCAGCGGAACCGATGTCACCAGCATGATCAGACCCAATTGCCATGCCTGAACGAGCAATACACCGATACCCACGACGAGCGTGACGGCGTTGATGATGATGAACGGGCCGATGAACGCCATGAACCGGCGCAGCGACCCGAGATCGGCGATGGCACGGGAGAGCAGCTGACCCGATTCCCAACTCTCGTGTGCCGCGACCGACAGCCGTTGCAGCTTGTCGAATACCGTTGCCCGAGCACTGATCTCGAACTGACTGGAGGGGCGGGACACCAAGTATCGCCGCACCCAGATGCCGGCCGCGTCGATGGTGCCGAGCAGCAGGATCAAAGCCGCGGGCCACCACACCGCGGAAAAGTTGCGGTCGGCGATGGGCCCGTCGATGACGCGTTGCATCACCAGCGGAATGACGAGGCCGGTGAGGGTCGCGATGAGCGAGACCACGATGGAGCCGATGTAGAACCACTTGTACGGGGCCAGGAACGGCGCGAAACGCTGCAGCGACGTGGGTGTCCGCGCAGCATTCGGGTTCGACTCAACGACGGTTGGGGCTTCGGGGTCGAGCACACCCGTGGACACGTGTTGTTCTCCTTATTGCGGTGCCCGAATGATTTCATTGCTCAGGCTCAGTTTCCAACCGATTTTCGGCGGCGTGCATTCCAGTGTGGAACCTCGAGCACGGTCGAGGTCAAGTTCGACCGACGCTCAGCTCGCGGACGCTCAGCTTGTGGACCTTCAGCGCACCGGCTCTCGAGTAACGTGAACCCGTCGGGCGAGAGAAGGGCACACGTGAGCACACGGTCGATGGTCGGGTTGTTCGCCGGAATCGGCGGGCTCGAGCTGGGGTTGGCCGAGGCAGGGTGGACGACGCAGCTGTTGTGCGAAATCGATCCGGGTGCCGGCGCGGTGCTGTCGGCGCGCATGCCGAACGTTCCGCTGCACACCGACGTCACCACGCTGCGCAGCCTGCCCACCGGCACCGAACTCGTGGCCGCCGGCTTCCCCTGCCAGGACCTCTCCCAGGCCGGACGGACCGCAGGCATCACCGGGGCTCGTTCCGGGCTGGTCGACGAGGTGTTCCGGCTGGTCTCACGTCGCCGCGGCCCGCGGTGGCTGTTGATGGAGAACGTGCCGTTCATGCTGCAACTCGGACGTGGCGCAGCGATGCGACACATCACCGACGCGCTCGAGGACCTCGGCTACATGTGGGCCTACCGCGTCGTCGACGCCCGTGCGTTCGGGTTGCCGCAGCGTCGACAGCGCGTGGTGATGCTGGCTTCGCGCACCGACGATCCGCGTGAGGTGCTGTTCTCGCAGGATGCCGGGCCGTTGCCCGACGGCGATCCGAGTACTGCGCCCTGCGGCTTCTACTGGACCGAGGGCACCCGCGGACTGGGCTGGGCCGTCAACGCCGTCCCCACCCTCAAAGGCGGCTCGTCCCTCGGCATCGCCAGTCCGCCGGCCGTGCGGTTGCCGTCCGGGGAGATCGTCACGCCCGGCATCATCGGGGCCGAGCGGCTGCAGGGGTTCGATCCGGACTGGACGCTGCCCGCGGTCGAGCGCGCCGGGGTGCGCACCGGGCATCGCTGGAAGCTCGTCGGGAATGCCGTCAGTGTGCGGATGGCGTCGTGGGTGGCCGGTGCACTCGACGACCCGAAGCCCTACGACGTCGCAGGCGATACCGCATTGCTGCCCGGTCAGGCCTGGCCGACGGCCGCGTGGGGCCGAGACCGCGCGAGCTTCAAGGTGACCGTCTCGACCATGCCGGTGCACCAACCGCCCGAGGACCTGATCGACTTCCTGGACGACTCCACCCTGCTGTCGGCGCGAGCCACGGCAGGGTTCCTCAAGCGCGCGCGAGCCGGCAACCTCCGCTTCGCCGACGGCTTTCTCGACGACCTCGACGCCCACCTCGAGCGCATGGGTGGGTACACGCAACGGGTGTCGGTGTGAGCGTGAAACGCCCCGTCACCGACGCGAAAACCAGTGCACGGCTCAGTAAGCAACGCCGCCGCGACACCAAACCGGAAGTGGCGCTGCGTCGAGAGTTGCACCGACGAGGACTGCGCTACTTCGTCGACCGCGCCCCGCTGAAGGGCATGCGGCGTCGAGCAGATCTGGTGTTCCCCCGTCGCAAAGTCGCGGTCTACGTCGACGGTTGCTTCTGGCACAGTTGCCCCATTCACGCGACGAGACCCCGCAACAACGCCCGGTGGTGGGCCGACAAGCTGGCTGCCAACGTGGCCCGCGACCGCGACACCGACACCCGCCTGATCGAGGAAGGCTGGCGCGTCGTGCGGATCTGGGAACACGAGGACCCGGTCGTCGCCGCCCAACGCGTCGTCGACGATCTTGCTGCAGATCCGATAGTGACCGACTGAAACCCACAGCACTCCCCGCGCGTCCAACCTGATGATCGGTCGATTCGAGTCGGGGGATGAGGACAGTGCGTAAAGGTTGGGTGCTTGCGGCGATGGCAGCGGCGATGTCGGTATGGACCAGTGGATGCGCGGTGGTGTTGCTCGGCAGCGCGTTCCCCGCCGGCAGTGCGTCGCCGACGGGACAGAACCGGTACGGATTCGAGATGTCGGAGGCAGACCGCTATCTGGCCGACTCGGCGGCCTTCGTCCGCAGCCTCGATCCCTGCGGCTTCCTCACCGAGGACGACCTCACCGCCCTCGGCACCGTGGTGCAGCTCCGACCGGACGGCGAACTGAGTAGCTGCTCGGCAGAAGTCGACCCTGGGCGATCGGACGCCACGGACTCCGTGTCGATCAAGCTGAACGGATACCAGCCGACGCCGGCCGACCCGAACTTCGAGCAAGTCACGATCGGCGACGAACAGGTGTATATCGACGGCGCCTCCCGAGGGACGTGCCGCGTCAGCTTCCCGCTCCGCGACGAGTTCGACGGCACCACCTCCGGGCCCATGGACGATGTCCTCACCGAATCCGGTCGTAGTTTCGCCACGATCGACGTCTATCTTGCTGACGGAGACGCCTGCAGTGCAGCGAAATCCGTCACCGAGACCGCACTCGGCCTCGTGAGCGATCCACCACTACGTGCCGATTCCAGGTACAACCTGCCGTTGGCCACGAAGGATCCGTGCAGCGTTCTGGAGCATCTGCCCGAGACCTGGACGGTCGACCGGTGGAACCCTGCCGCGGATCCGTACGGCTGCCACTTCGAGGCGTCGTCGGCGACGTTCGAGGACAACCTGGTACTGCTCGACGTCGCGCTCACCTACGACGACAGCGACTTGCGTTCGACAGATCGCGTGAAGATCCGGCAGGGCGGTTACACCGTGGAGACTCGCGACTCGGATTCGGTGTGTTCGGCCGACATCGTGTTGGGCAACCCCGTTCTCGGCCTGCCCGATAACGAGGACTCGGCCGCGCGCTACGCCCGCACAGTTCCCGAGCTGTCCGTCATGGCGGACGACTGCGACTCCGCCGTCGCGCTGGCGGTGGCAGCTGCCGACGAGCTCACTGGTTAGCCTTGGTCGGTGCGCTCGAAAACCGAAGGTGTGGATATCCGCCGAGTAATCGCGGTGGTGTTTCTGATCCTCGCCGGGTTGCTGTACTCCGCGTGGGTGGCCGAATTCTTCCTCGACACCGGGCTCGACCCGGCCCGATCCTTCCTCAGCGAACTCGATGCCCGCGATCAGCCGTACCGCGAATTTTTCTCCACTGCAGACGTGGTCACGGGTTCGCTGATGATCCTCGCCGCCGTACTCGGTTTCCTCGTCAGCCCTCGCCGACGGCTCGTCGTCACCGGCTGGGTGGCGTCGGGCATCTTCGGTATCGCCACCATCGCCGACGCGAAACTGCCACTCGAGTGTGTGGCCGCCGACGATCCGAGCTGTCCGATCGAGCCCAGCGGGTTGTTCCCCCAGCTTCATCATCTTCACGCTCTGACGAGCACCATCGCGGTGTTCGCGATTTTCACGGTCATGATCGCATTCACGCTCGCCGCATTCCGCTATCGGGCCTATCCCCTGCTTCGGACGCTCGGTGTCGCGGTGCTGGCCATCACCGCCCTGGCCACGGCGTGGCTGTTGATCGCCGACAACCTTCCCGGCGATCATGGCCTCGGCATCGCTCAGCGGGTGCAGGTAGGCGGGATGTCGGCGTATCTGGTGGTGCTGGGGTGTGCGCTTAGACTCGGCGCATGTCTTTCACCGCGACCGAACTGAACGGTTCCAAGGCAGAGCAGTACCAGCAGCTCACCGAGCAGGCCCGCGGCCTGGTGTTCGAGGAATCGAACCTGATCGCCAACGCCGCCAACCTCTCCGCACTGGTGTATCACGCTCTGCCCGAGGTCAACTGGGTCGGCTTCTACCTGTTCGACGGCACCGAACTGGTGGTCGGTCCGTTCCAGGGCCAGCCTGCCTGTGTTCGTATCGCGCTGAGCAAAGGGGTCTGCGGCGCTGCCGCGACCACCCGCGAGACACAGCGAGTGGCCGACGTTCATGCCTTCCCCGGCCACATCGCGTGCGATGCCAACACTCGCTCCGAGGTCGTCGTTCCGCTGTACCAGGGCGAGAAGCTGATCGGTGTATTCGATCTGGACAGCCCGATACCCGATCGCTTCGACGCCGACGATCAGGCCGGCCTCGAAGCGATCGCGGCGGTGTTCCTCGGTTCGATCAGCTAGACGCTGCTGCCTCGAAGAACCAGGCCATGACCAACGCACCGGGGTCGACGACGCCTCGCGCGGCCTCACCGACATAGCTGGCGCGGCCGCGGTTGGCGGTGATGTCCTTGGTCGATTCGGCTCCGGTCTTCGCGGCGTCGGCGGCATCCTGCAGGGTGCCGCCGTCTTTCTCGAGCGCGTCGACAGCCGGGGCAATGGCGTCGATCATCGTCTTGTCGCCCACGCGGGCTCCACCGAGTTCGGTGATGCTGTCCAGTCCGGCCCGCGCGGCCGCTGCGACAGCCGCGGCAGATGGCTCGGATTCGAGCATCGTTCGGTAGAACTGGCGGAACCAGATACCGAACAGTGCGCCGGACGTACCGCCTGCGTGGCCGAGGTAGGCCTCGCTCACGGCTTCGAATACCGTTGCTGCCGAATAGGTTTCCTTGATCGCGTCGAGGTCGAGTTGTTCCAGTGCGGCCACCATGTTGGTACCGAAGTCGCCGTCACCCGCCTTGCGATCCAACTCGGTCAGAGCGGGCTCCTCGTCGAGTACCCGCTGGGCCCACGACCCGATCCACTCCGAGACGAATGCCGACTTCTCTCCGGTCTCGGACGGCGAGAATGTCGGCCCGAATGTGCCGCGCTCGCCGACCGGTTTCGCGCCTTGGCTCTGCGCGTTGGGCCAACCGGGCGCATCGGTGGGGGCATCCCAGAGCTCGAGCATCTCGTCGTCGGCGCGCACCAGAGTGATGGACGCTCCACCCATGTTGAGTGCGGTGACAAAACTTCCGACGAGTGAGCGGGTTATCTCGATGCCCTTACCCGCGAGGTACTCCGAGAGTTCCCCGAACAGCAGATGCAGTTCGAGCGGGTGCGTTGCACCGAGCCCGTTGACGATGGCGATCACCGATTCGCCCGAGTTCAATCCGAGCGAGCTCACGATAGGCTCGGTCAGCTTCTCGACGACCTCCTGAGCAGGCAGCCGGGACACCCGGTCGGTGCCGCGCTCACCGTGGATACCGATGCCGAGTTCGATTTCCTCCTTGGGCAATTCGAACGACGGGCCGTCGGCACCCGGTAGCGTCGGCGGGTTCAGTGCGACCGCCATGCTGCGTGCGTTCTCCGCTGTTCGACGCCCCAGCGCGACCACCGCCTGCAGGCTGTCGCCACGTTCTGCCGCTGCGCCGCACACCTTTTCGACGACGATGGTCGCGGCAGTGCCACGGCGACCCGGGCCGTCCTCGCTCTCGCTGGCCACGTCGTCGTCGACGAGAACGACATCGGCTGCAATACCGTCTTCCTGCAACAAGTCTCGGGCGATCTTGAAGTTCATCACGTCGCCGGTGTAGTTCTTCACGATGTGCACCACTCCGCCGCCGGAGTCCACGGCCTTGGATGCCTCGTGTACTTGGAGGGCGTTCGGTGACGTGAACACCAGGCCGGGGCACGCGCCGGTGAGCATG
This sequence comes from Rhodococcus sp. 3258, assembly GCF_031456475.1. NCBI lineage: Bacteria > Bacillati > Actinomycetota > Actinomycetes > Mycobacteriales > Nocardiaceae > Rhodococcus > Rhodococcus sp. 3258. The sequence goes on along the minus strand of NZ_JAVDUT010000005.1, from coordinate 56,639 downwards.
CCGCGACCGATGAATCCGGCATGCATCGGCTCGTGGCCCGATCCGCCACCGGACAGCAGCGCGACTTGACCGTCGGAGATGCGATAGCGACGGGTGAGGAATCCGGGATCGGCGTGCCAGGTGACGTCGTCGGTGGCGGCCACGAAGCCGCGGAGGGCGTCGGCGACGAATGTTCGAGGAGAATTGGAGAACATTCCTTCACACTAAGCCTCCATTGTCGGCTTCGGTGAGCTGCCGGGCCGCCGCGCGTCTACAGTCGCGAAGATGACCACCGAGACCTGGGCTTTCGACGCATCGGACGGCGGGCAGCTGGCTGTTCGGACGGATGTCACCGGGAGGGCATCGAAGATGGGGCATCGACTCACGATTGCGGTGACCTCCTGGACCGCGACGGTCGAGTGGTCCGGGGACGCCCCCACCGCGGTGTCACTGACCGCCGAGGTCGGCTCACTCGAGGTGATCCACGGCGAGGGCGGACTGACACCGCTGATCGGGCCGGAGAAGATCGTCGCAAAAGCCAACGCACTCAAGACCTTCGACGCCAATCGGTACCCGACAATTCGATTTCGTTCGGAGGAGATCACTGCCGTTGCCTCCGGATTTCGCTTGGCGGGCACCGCCGAGATACACGGTGTCTCGAAGGAGATCACCGTGGACGTGGACGTCACCGACTCCGGCGACAGATGGCAGATCGGTTCCGAAACTACCGTGCGTCAAACGGATTACAAGATCACGCCGTATTCGCAGATGTTCGGAGCCATGAAGGTGGCAGACGACGTGACCGTCACGTTCGACGCCGAGTATCGCAAGCCCTGAGCCTTCCCAATTCACCTGCAATGGTGGACACTACGGCGGTGAACCGAAATCGATGGACGATCGGATCGTGCGCATCGGCCCTGGTGTTGGCCGCAGCCCTGACCGCAGGCTGCAGCAGTCCGGCGACCACGTCCCCGGACGGACCTCCCGGAGTGAACGTCAACGGAGTGGGCGAAGTCCAGGGTGCACCGGACACGTTGACGACTCAGATCGGCGTTCAGGCCACAGCCGAGGACGTCACTGCCGCCATCGAACAGGCCAATGCTGCAGTTACCGAGGTGACCGACGCAGTGATTGCTGCCGGCGTCGCGCGCGAGGACATTCAGACGCAGCAGGTGTCGATCGATCCGCAGTACTCCGGAGCACTGCCGGGCGGCACCTCGGCCATCTCCGGATATCAGGCCACCAACACGTTGCAGGTCACGGTGCGCGACCTGTCGAAGGCGTCTGCAGTCCTGGGCGACGCCACCTCCGCCGGTGGCAACGCGACCCGAATCTCCGGGGTCTCGTTCAAGATCGACGACGATTCCGAGCTGATCACCGATGCCCGGTCCAGGGCGTTCGCCGACGCCCGCGATCGCGCCGAGCAGTATGCGTCGCTCGCAGGCGGCGAACTCGGTGACGTTCTGTCGATCACCGAGTCGATCACCGGTCAGGAGCAGCCGACGAGCTTTCGCGACTCCGCTTCGTTCGACACGGCAGTGCCCATCGAACCGGGACAGCAGACCGTCAGCGTGTCCGTGTCGGTGAAGTGGGCGCTGAACTAGCGCAGCGAGTTACTGCCGCTGCAACTATTGCTCCACTGAAGAGGTTGCAGACCGGGGATTCGCCGACTCGAGCCCTGGAGTGGAGCACAAGTTGCAGGACCCCCACGCACGGGCTCAGCCGGCCGGCGGGGGCGGCAGCCGGTAGTTCACCGGGGTCGTCGAGAAATCCACCGGATTTCGGACGCCCTCGGCCACTGCCCCGGGAACCTCGATGCGTGGTTCGAGACCCAACGACTGCGCGAACGCGAAGGCCTCCTCGATGGAATTGACCGGCCCGGCGGGAACGTTGCGGGCCATCAGTTCTCGATACCATTCGTCCGCAGTACGCGTCCGCAACGCCGAGTTCAGGATGTCGACCAACTGATCTCGATGTTCGACGCGAGCAGAATTGGACGAGAAGCGTTGATCCGCAGCCACATCCGGGGTACCCAGCACGTCGACCAGCGCCTGAAATTGCCGATCGTTGCCCACCGCTAACGCGAGCGGTCGGTCGGCGGTCTCGAACACCTCGTACGGCACCAACGACGGATGCTTGTTGCCCATCGGAACCGGCACGGTGCCCGCCCCGAGATATGCCGCCGACTGGTTGCTCAACGCGGACAGTACCGACGCCATCAGCGAGGTGTGCACCTGCTGACCCGCACCGGTGTTCGATCGATGATGCAGTGCGGCAAGGATTCCGCTCAGCGCATGCAGACCGGTGACGATATCGACCATCGCCACGCCCACTTTCGTCGGTGTGGATGCGTCGGGGCCGGTGACGCTCATCAGCCCGCCGACAGCTTGGACCACCAGATCGTATCCAGGGAGAGCAGCACCACCGCCGGTACCGAAGCCGGTGATCGAGCAGTAGATCAGGCCGGGGTTCGTCTGCGCGACAGCCGAATAGCCGAGACCGAGCCGGTCCATCGTTCCGGCGCGGAAGTTCTCGATCACAACATCTGCGCCCGCGACGATCTCACGGGCCTCGGCCACACCGCTCTCGGACTGCAGGTCGATGAACCGAGACGTCTTGTTTCGATTGACCGAGTTGAAATACGTTGCCGTACCGGCAGAATCGTACGGCGGACCCCACAATCGGGTGTCGTCGCCGCTGCCGGGCCGCTCGATCTTGATCACGTCCGCGCCCATGTCGCCGAGCATCATCGTCGCGTACGGTCCGGCGAGTACACGAGAGAAGTCCGCGACCACGAGGCCGGTGAGCGGACCGGTGGCGTCTGTCATCGGTCCACTGTATTGCGCGGCCGGCTGCAGTTCAGTTCAGGTCCGGAACGAACGCTGCCAGGACGGCAACCATCGTGTCCACGATCTGCTCGATAGGTGGACGAGGCGGAGCAGTGCGGGACCAGTCGGAGACGATCTCGGTGAGCGCACCGAGGAATGCCGTTGCGGCCAAGCGGTATCCACCCGGGGGAACGAAATCGGAACCGACTTCCGAGCGCAGGGTGTTCTCGAAGAACTCCACCCACTGCGCACGACGGCGCGTCCGATGCTGTTCGACGGCATCGCTGACACCCAACATCTCCAGATAGGAGATGCGCGCCCGACGTGGGTCACCTCCGATCGATCCGACCAGGGCCGTCATCGCTGCGACGACCAGCGAGCGACGATCACGGTCGACCTGCTCGTCGAGTGCGGCGACGACGGCGGCCAGCGCGTCGTCTTGGATCAGGTCGTAGACGTCCACGAGCAGCGCCTCACGGTTGGCGAACTCACTGTAGAACTGACTGCGTGCGAGGCCGGCCGCGGCGCAGATGTCCGCCACCGAGGTGGCGGCGTATCCGCGTCCCCCGATGACCTCGATAGCCGCGTGCAAGAACCGAGCTCGTCGATCGGCTTTCCGAACAGCGGAGGATCGTCCGGCGTAGATGCGGCCCTGATCATCGGCGACAGTCACCGAGGGAGTCTACAGGCGACGCACCGCTCGCAGCCCCGCTGATCAGTTCCATCACGACCCGATCGGCTTCCCGAACAATCCGGCGATTATCTCGCCGACGGCCGCGACGAACGTCGGGTGCGCACGCGTGTCGAGCGCCATCGAGCCGACATCTTTCGTCCGGCAACCCGGTTCCACCGGAACACCGGCAAATCGGTCGCGCATCCACAACACCGCACTCGGAAAAGCGATCAGCTCCAAGCTGATGTGCTCACTGAAATGATCGCGGGTGTAGGTGACGTCGGCACCCGGACGGCTGCAGTACGACTCGACCATCGCGTTGACCGGCCCGATCGGCACCAGCCAGTCCGGGTTGGAATGGTAGACGTAGAGCGGCATGTTCGGAGTGGTGCGGCCGAGCTGCATCGCAGACAGGGCCTTCTTCACCACCGGTTGCTGGATCGGGTCGCCGTCGGTGTGCAGCAAGCCTTTCAGGTTGACGAACGGCAGCAGCGCCGACGAGTAGCCGACACAAAGGTTGTCCTTGGCCGCGAACAACGTTCTACCGAACGGGTCGACGTGTTCGTCGATGAAGGCGGCCAACTCGGGACTCTCGCGGCTGGCACCGATGATGCCGGCGGCCACGATGCCCGATCCCAGGGTGTTGTTCGCGTTGTCGACCAATGCCCCGAGTTCGGCCGGGGTGCCGCCCTCGGTGACTCCGACGATATCGAGCTCAGGGGCGTAGTTTTCGGCCAGTTCTGCTGCGTGCCCGGTGGCGATCGCGCCACCGGAGTAGCCGCTCATCCCCACCTTGGTGGCCGCCCCAGCCAACTGCATTGGCGCGAAATTCTCGGCAGCTCGGATGCCGTCGAGTGTGATCCGGCCGGCGACCGGCCCGGCGGCGAACGAATTGTTCGGGCCCTGATGATCGGGTACCGACACCGCCCATCCTTGCGCCAACGCTGCCTGCACTTCGAGGAATTGAGCGCCCGACGTCACCGCGCCGGTCACCGGCCAGGGGATGGCACCCGCTCGCATCGCGTACGACGGAGCGCAGTAGGCCGCGAGAGAATCCTCGGCCACCTGGATGGAGATCAACGGACGCGGTGCCGCAGGCACTCCCCGCGGCTTGATGACCGTGGTCACGGCGGCGATCGGCTCGTCGCGCCCGTTGTTGGACCGGAACGACAACTGCCACGCGTCGACCTGCGTGGGAATGACGTTCAGAGTAGCCAGCTCGACGGGCCGTGCGGCGATGATCTGGCCCGGCGCGGCCGCTGCCACCACGTCGGCGGGAGGAAGGTAGAAGTCGGTGTCGAACTCGGGAATCTTCGGCCACGTGAGCGGCGGCAGAGGCGGCTGAACCTCCACACCGGCCGGACCGCTGGATTCGGGTGCAGCGGAAGCGGGGCTGGTCGTAGCGGCAACGGCGGCGGCTACGGTCGCCACACCGATCGCTACCCGCAGCGTCCAAGATCGGGCAGAAGACACGGCTCTACTCCTTCGCGCCGGACAACGGGGTCCACAGGACGCGCGCCCGGCGACATTTCGTACAGCGCATCCGACGATCTTGGACACCGATGTCCGAGATGGTGCTCAGAACTGTAGAGCGAAGTGGCGTGGATAACAATCCCCGAAACGAAAAAGATTCAGAACTGAATCGAGCCCAATTGCACGGGGTAGTTCCCGTTCGTCACGCGACGGCGAAAGACCGCTTCGCCAAACCGAACTGGAAGCCGGTGATGGCCGTCGTCACCGGAGCTTCCGGATTCTCGGCGGCACCGAGGGTGACGAACAACGGCGTGAAATGTTCGACAGTGGGGTGCGCGTACGGCATTCCCGGTGCGGCACTGCGGAAGTCGGCGAGAGTCCCGACGTCACCGCGAGACAAGGCGTCGGCTGCCCAGAGGTCGAAGTCCTCGGACCACGTCGGCACGGTGTTGGTTGCGAAATTCTCCCGGGACAGGAACGGCAGTCCGTGGGTCATGAACCCGGAACCGATGACCAACACACCCTCGGCCCGAAGTTCCTTCAGCGCAGCGCCTATCGACATCAGCCGATCGGGCGCGTGCGTAGGCAGGCTCAATTGCAGAACCGGGACATCGGCATAGGGATACATGACCTTCAGCGGCACCCAGGCACCGTGATCGAGTCCGCGCGCGGTGTGCCGATGCAGGTTCTCCGACGCCGGAATGGCCGCGGCCACCCGTGCAGCCAGCGCCTGAGCGTCGGGAGTTCGGTATTCCATCGAGTAGTAACGCTGCGCAAATCCGCCGAAGTCGTAGACGAGTGGCGTCGCCGCAGCCGTCGCGGACAGGCTCAACGGGGCCTCTTCCCAGTGCGCGCTGACGATCAGGATCGCCTTCGGCTTGGGCATCGACTGCGACCAGGTGAATAGCTCGTTCATCCAGAGCGCGTCGTCGAACACCGGGGGCGCACCGTGACTGATGTACAGCGCGGGCATCGGCCCATCGTGTGGGGTCCACATCTGCTGCGACCGGCTCGCGGGTGCTGCGTCGGCGAGAAACGCATCGAATGCGGCACCCGCGACGGGCGGGTTCATCACAGAAGTCATGGCGGGTCCTTCGAAGTACCTAAGTTGAATCTTCAACTTAGCACCCATTGGGAATTCCGGCCAGCATCGATACTCTCGAATGTATGCCGGACGCCGTCTATCGCGCCCCGATGCCATATGGCGTCGAGCGTGCCCTCACCTACGGACTCTGCGGCATGTCGGCGAACGACGAACGCTCGCTACGACGGGTCGAGCGTTTCGAGCAGGTCGCGGACGGATCTTTCGTCTGGACGCGAACCGAGCACGGCGAGTACTTCCTCGGCCGAATTTCCGGCCCTCTGCGGGAAGATCTCAGCGCCGACGCGGTGGCGTCGAACCTGATCTTCGTACGGAACTGCGAGTGGACGAGCGAGCCGATTCCCGAGCACGAGGTACCCGCCGCCACGCTTCGGACATTCGCGCGCGGCGGGCGAAACTTTCAGCAGACACACGACCCTCAGGTCGCCGCGGAGTCGGCTAACGTGTGGCGAGCGCGAGGTCGCTGACCTGGGGATCTACCTGGACCACCGAGTAGCCCTTGATCTCGAACTTGTTCTCACCCTCGGGTGGTCCGAGCACAGCGCGAACGATCAGCGTCGCGGCGGCAGCGACGAGTGCGATCACGATGACCACTGCTGCCACGATCAACAGGGTGCGGGGACCGCCGAACAGGTTCTTCGAGCTCATGGGTCCATCATGACCCCTCCGGGATGAGACATGAATTGCGCATACTGAAGTGATACAGGTGTTGATCAGATGAGTTCGTGGCTACAGTGAATCCGTGACCGCCGCACCCGAGCCCGATTTCTGGTCGTTCATCGACACCGCCAACACCACACTGGCCCGGGAGTACGGGTTCGAGCATCAGCTGGCCACCGAGGTTCTGCTGACACTGAACCGAGCGTCGAACATCGTCACGTACGACCTCGAGTCGACGGTTCATCGCCCCAGAGGCTGGTCGTGGTCATCGTTTCGGCTGATGTTCGTCACGTGGCTCGCCGGCCCGATCGAGCCGCGACGAGCAGCCGAATTGACCGGCATGAGCCGCGCCGCAGTGTCGAACCTGTCCAAGACACTCATCTCCGGCGGCCTGCTCGCCAGCACGCCCGACGAGAAGGACGGACGTTCGGTGCGCCTCGCCCTGACCGCATTGGGGCACGACGAGATGGTCGAGGCATTCGCCGAACAGAACGAACGGGAGAACGCATGGGTCAGCGCGCTCACCGAACCCGAACAGCGAATCCTGGTGATGCTGTTGACCAAACTGATCACCAACCGCAGCCAGTTCGACGTCCGGGGGCGCAACTGACGGTTGCGTAGATCACGTCAAAGTAGTTAATGTATTTACTACAAGCGGTGACCGAACTCAGGAGAGAGAACGTGGCCTACTACCGGCAGCTCGGATCGGTACCGCCGAAGCGGCACACCCAGCACCGAACTCCCGACGGCAACCTCTACTACGAGGAGCTGATGGGCGAAGAGGGCTTCTCATCGGATTCGTCTCTGCTGTACCACCGCCACATACCGTCGGCCATCGTCGATGCCACGGTGTGGGACCTTCCCGATCAATCGACGACGCCCAACCATCCGCTCGTGCCGCGGCACCTGAAGTTGCACGAGCTGTTTCCCGAATCCACGGTGGCGGACACCGACGTCGTCACCGGCCGACGCCTCGTTCTCGGCAACGCCGACGTCAGACTGTCCTACGTCGTCGCATCGAAAACTTCACCGCTGTATCGCAATTCGATCGGTGACGAGATGGTCTACGTCGAATCCGGTTCTGCCACCGTTGAAACGGTGTTCGGTACTCTCCCGGCGCAGCAGGGTGACTACGTGCTCATCCCGCGCGCGACGACGCACCGTTGGATTCCTGACGGCCCCCTGCGCGCCTACGCCATCGAGGCCAACAGTCACATCGCGCCACCGAAGCGGTTCCTGTCGAAGTACGGCCAGTTGCTCGAGAACGCTCCCTACTGCGAACGCGATCTGCACGGCCCCACCGAGCCTCTGGTCGTCGAGGGCAGCGACGTGGAAGTGCTTGTCAAACATCGTGGTTCGACGGGAATCATCGGAACCCGATACGTGTATCCGCACCACCCGTTCGACGTGGTCGGTTGGGACGGCTGCCTGTACCCGTATACGTTCAACATCTCCGACTACGAACCGATCACCGGCCGTGTGCATCAACCGCCGCCTGCGCATCAGGCATTCGAGGGGGCCAACTTCGTGATCTGTAATTTCGTTCCGCGCAAGGTCGACTACCACCCGCTAGCAATTCCGGTGCCGTACTACCACTCCAACGTCGACTCCGACGAGATCATGTTCTACGTCGGCGGCGACTACGAGGCCCGCAAGGGTTCCGGAATCGGCCAGGGTTCGATCTCGGTGCATCCGGGCGGTCATGCTCACGGTCCGCAACCCGGTGCATACGAACGTAGTATCGGTGCCGAGTTCTTCGACGAATTGGCCGTCATGGTCGATACTTTCCGCCCCCTCGAACTCGGCGAAGGAGCGCTCGCGTGCGAGGACACCGGGTACGCGTGGACGTGGGCAGGCCGGGGGCCGAACCGATGATCCCGAAGTTCTTCCATCGCCTGTGCGACGACGCCGCTGCCTTCCCTCCCGGCAATGCACCACTCGATGTTGCTGCAGCACAACATCTCGAGTACCGGGCGAGTTCTTTCGCAGACCTCGTCGGCCCGTTGGTCGTTCCGATGGACCGGGTGCACGAACTCGTCCTGGGCGCCCGGATGGAGGTCGCGTTGACCGCACCTGCCGGTCCGGGCAGCGTGGAGGCAGGCCTACGCGCCGCCGACCGGACCGCCGGCGTGACGGTCGTTGCCGTCGAAGTGGCCGTACCCGAGGGCACGAACATCGACGCCTTGCGCAACATCACTCAGGACGTCGACATCTATGTCGAAATTCCCCGAGACTCCCGACGAGACGACATCTTCGACGCAGTCGACGAGTTCGGGTATCGAGCCAAATTCAGGACCGGCGGCGTCGCGGCCGACGAGTACCCGGACGAGCGGGAGCTTGCCGCGTCCATCTACGAGGCGGCACAACGCGAGGTCCACTTCAAAACCACCGCGGGTCTGCATCATGCCGCCCGTAACACCGATCCCCACAACGGTTTCGAGCAACACGGTTTCCTCAACGTGATCCTCGCCGCGCAGGCCGCACACAGCGGCGCACGCGTCGGTGAGCTCGAGAAGATCCTGGCAATCCGGGACGCCGACGTCCTCGCCGGTCTCGTCGCCGGGATCGAGGGTCAACGCGCCTTCGCATCGTTCGGCACCTGCAGCATCCGCGAACCCCTGGACGACCTCGTCCGCCTCGGACTCGTCCCACCTCAGTGAACCAAGGAGCGCGCCGTTCATGACGCACATCGACATCCCCGCCGACTCCGAGTTCGGAATCGACAACCTTCCTTACGGCATTTTCAGTACTCCTGGTTCGGACGCTCGAGTCGGAGTCCGGTACGGCGACACTGTGATCGATCTGTTTGTCGCTCTGAACGATTCGGATTTCGCCTCGCCCAGCCTCAATGCTTTCATGGCGCGCGGCCGCAGTCGGTGGGTCGAGGTCCGCGAGTCCGTCACCGCCATGATCGTCAGTGACACGACCACCGCGGAAGCGATCGTCTCGGTTTCCGATGTCACGATGCACCTGCCGTTCGAAGTTGCGGACTACGTGGACTTCTACGCGTCCGAGCACCACGCGTCCAATCTCGGCCGACTCTTCCGGCCCGATGCCGAACCGCTGCTACCGAATTGGAAGCACCTGCCCGTGGCGTATCACGGCCGGGCAGGCACGGTTGTCGTCTCCGGCACCGACATCACCCGGCCTTGCGGTCAGCGCAAGGCACCCGACGAGCCATCGCCCACCTTCGGTCCGAGTCGGCGACTGGACATCGAAGCCGAGATGGGCTTCGTCGTCGGCATTCCGGCAGATGGCCCCATCTCGCCGGATCAGTTCTCCGAGCACGTGTTCGGTGCCGTCATCGTCAACGACTGGTCTGCTCGCGACATCCAGGCCTGGGAGTACGTGCCGCTGGGCCCGAACCTCGGCAAAAGTTTCGCGACGTCCATCTCACCGTGGGTGGTCCCCTTGCTCGCGTTGGAACAGGCTCGGGTGTCGACGCCGACTCAGGACCCCGCGCCACTCGAACACCTCCGCGAATCTCGTTCCTGGGCACTCGATATCGATCTGTCCGTCACGTGGAACGGCCACGTCGTATCCCGTCCGCCGTACAGTTCGATGTATTGGTCGCCGGCCCAGATGCTGGCTCACGAGACCAGCAACGGCGCGACATCCCGAACCGGTGACCTGTTCGCGTCGGGCACCATCTCGGGACCCGAGAAGAATCAGCGCGGCGCATTCATCGAACTCACCTGGGGCGGAACGGAACCGGTGTCACTCGGCGCGGGGACCCGGACGTTCCTCGAAGACGGCGACGAGGTCGTCATCGCCGCCAGCGCCCCGGGACCGAACGGATCGCGCATCGGGTTCGGCGACGTCCATGGCCGGATCGTTCCGGCCTGAGGCCCATCACTCGCGCGTCCGTCGGTATGCGGGGGCTCTGGGGGTTCGATCGGACTCGGCGCTGTTGAGCAACGGCAGTGCCCGGAACTCGACCAATTGCGAGAGTACGACAACACTGGTCGACCGCGCGATCGTGCGAGATTGATTGAGCGCGATCAACGTCCGCTGCAGATCGTCATGAGACGCCGCGGCGACCCGGCACAACACATCGCCGACGCCGGTTGTCGCGAATGCCTCCAACACTCCGGGTATCTGCTCCAGGACGGCGACGACGTCACCGAGCGCACCCTGGGCAATCTCCAATGTGACGAACGCCTGCACGCCGTAACCGGCTGCTGCCAAACCGATTCGAGGCTGATAGCCGGTGATGACACCGCTGTCCTCCAATCGCTGCAGGCGGGCCGACACAGTCGCACGTGCAACACCGAGCGTTCGCGACAGCTCGAGCACACCGATCCGCGAATTGTCGTGCAGCGCAGCGAGCATCGCGCGGTCCAATTCGTCCAACGTCGATTCCATGACGCACCTCCACTTTGCTATAAGAATCGTATAGCAAACTGCGGAAGAACCTGCCCTATCTGCACAGCACGGACAGCTATTCAGGCGTCGATTGACTCCCCTGCACCGCGATGCTGGGCTGAGCGGAATAGTGCGCCTCACTCGGACCAACCAGGAGCTTTCATGAGCCTCGACAACATCCTCAACGACGACGAGAAGCTCGCCGATCTCGACGCCGATCAGCTGCGGCAGCTCGTCGGTCTGGTCGAGTACGACGACAAGCGCGACCCCTTCCCGGTCAGTGGCTGGGACGCCATCGTGTGGGTGGTCGGCAACGCGACGCAGACCGCGCACTTCTTCCAGTCCGCCTTCGGCATGGAGCTCGTTGCGTACTCGGGCCCGACCACCGGCCAACGCGACCACCACGCGTACGTGCTCAAGTCCGGCGCAGTGCGTTTCGTCATCAAGGGAGCCGTCGACCCCGACAGCGAACTGGTCGCACACCACACGCGCCACGGCGACGGCGTCGTCGACATCGCGCTGGCCGTGCCGGACGTGGACCGGTGCATCGAACATGCGCGAGCCCAGGGCGCGCGCGTACTACAAGAACCGACCGACATGTCCGACGAGCACGGCACGGTCCGCACCGCGGCCATCGCGACCTACGGCGACACCCGACACACGCTCGTCGACCGATCCCGCTACACCGGCACCTACCTCCCCGGTTATGTGCCACGCACGTCGACGTTGCAGCGACCGGAGGGCGCTCCCAAGCGCATCTTCCAGGCTCTCGATCACGTGGTCGGCAATGTCGAGCTCGGCAAGATGGACGAGTGGGTCGACTTCTACCACCGCGTCATGGGCTTCACGAACATGGCCGAGTTCGTCGGGGCCGACATCGCCACCGATTACTCGGCCTTGATGAGCAAGGTCGTCTCCAACGGCAACCACCGAGTGAAGTTCCCGCTGAACGAGCCGGCCATCGCGAAGAAGCGCTCACAGATCGACGAGTACCTGGATTTCTACCGCGGCCCGGGCGCACAGCATCTGGCGCTGGCGACCAACGACATCCTGTCTTCGGTCGATGCGCTCCGCGCGGCGGGCGTCGAATTTCTCGCCACTCCTGATTCGTACTACGAGGATCCCGCACTGCGAGCCCGTATCGGTAAGGTCCGAGTGCCGATCGAAGAGTTGCAGAAGCGCGGAATTCTCGTCGACCGAGACGAGGACGGGTACCTACTGCAGATCTTCACCAAGCCGCTGGTCGATCGCCCGACGGTGTTCTTCGAGATGATCGAACGCCACGGCTCGCTCGGCTTCGGCATCGGAAACTTCAAGGCACTGTTCGAGGCCATCGAACGTGAGCAGGACGCTCGCGGCAACTTCTGACCCGTACCCCGAACGACGCCGCCCACTGTCAGCGTTCGGTGGGCGGCGCAGTTCGTCCCAGACCACCTCGGTCCTCGTCGAAGATCAACCACGTGCGCGTCGCCCGGACGCCGTCGAGCGATTGCAGGCCCTCCAGCACGACTTGCCGCAGACTCTCGTTGTCGGGAGTCCTGATGAGTACCAGCACGTCGAAATCCCCTCCGAGCAAACTGAAGTGGTCGACGAATTCCATCGACCGCAACCCCTCGGACACACTGCGCCACGAATCCTGACGGATCGACAACGCGATGAACGCCGAGGTCCCTAGCCCGGACGCCCCGTGATCCACCTGCACGGTGAACCGTTCGATGACACCCGCATCCTTGAGCCTGTCCACCCGTGTATAGGTATGTGCCCGAGAGAGATTCAAACGATCGGCCAGCACCCGCATCGAGACCCGCCCGTCGGCAGTCAGCTCGGCGAGGATGCGACGATCCGTGTCGTCCAATTCCACACGTCTCGAGACGTCGTCCATTCGTCCGCTCCTACCTGGTGGTTCGCTACGCCGATCCGACAGATAGTCAGTTCGTACCTGAAATGTCGGCAATATGTCTGCAATCCTACGACCATAGGACTTCCTCCTCACCGATTCGGCCAGAATCACCGTACAAGCCGATCTCAGGAGAGTGCCCCATGACGACCGTCGAGAAGGTTCCGGCAACGTCCTACCAACAGTTCATGCCTGCCGATCGTCCCGTGCAGTACCTCGCACCCGATGGGACGGGCGTGGACAGTGCCGCCCGCTACGCACACCCGTCGAACGAACGCTTGCTCGAGATGTACCGATCGATGGTCCACGGTCGCCGATTCGACCAGCAGGCAACGGCATTGACCAAGCAGGGTCGGCTCGCGGTGTACCCGTCCTCGCGCGGACAGGAGGCCTGCCAGATCGCGGCCGCCCTCTGCCTGGGTGAGCAGGACTGGATGTTTCCGACGTACCGTGACTCGATGGCTCTCGCGGCGCGAGGCGTCGACCAGGTGGAGTTGCTCGGTATGCTCGCCGGCTACTGGCACTGCGGATACGATCCCACCGCCTACAAGGTCGCTCCCCAATGCACGCCTCTGGCAACACAATTGCTGCACGCGACCGGTTTCGCCTACGCCGAGGCCAAGCAGGGACGAGACACCATCGCCCTCGCGTTCTGCGGTGACGGCGCGACCAGTGAAGGCGACTTCCACGAGGCCCTCAACTTTGCCGCGGTGTTCCGCGCACCGGTGATCTTCCTGGTCCAGAACAACGGATTCGCCATCAGCGTTCCGCTGGCACGTCAAAGTGCAGCACCCTCGTTGTCGCACAAGGGAGTCGGCTACGGCATCGGCAGCGAGCAGGTCGACGGCAACGACCCGATCGCCATGATGGCCGTGATGGACGAGGCAGTGAAGTACGTCCGAGCAGGCAAAGGACCGGTGGTCGTCGAGGCGCACACCTACCGCATGGACGCCCACACCAATGCCGACGACGCCACGCGCTACCGCAAGGCAGACGAGGTGGAAGGGTGGTTGGCCCGAGATCCGCTCTCGCGCCTCGATTCTTACCTCGAAGCCCAGGGTCTGCTCACCGACGATCTGCGCGAACAGATGACGGTATCGGCCGACGCCGATGCCGCGGCACTTCGCGCGGGCATGAACGTCGAGCAGGACGTCGACCCCGAGGATCTGTTCCGGTTCGTCTACTCCTCCCCCACCCCCGGCCTGATCGAACAGCGAAACCAGGTCGCCGCCGAGATCGCAGCAGGAGAACTGTCATGACCACGATGACCATGGCCGGAGCCCTGAACGCCGCCCTGCGCGACGCGTTGACCGAGGACGAGAAGGTCGTCGTCTTCGGCGAGGATGTCGGCACGCTCGGCGGCGTCTTTCGCGTCACCGACGGACTGACCCGAGACTTCGGTGACGATCGTTGCTTCGACACCCCGCTCGCGGAGTCGGGCATCGTCGGATTTGCGATCGGGATGGCGATGTCGGGCTACAAGCCCGTCGTCGAGATGCAGTTCGACGCCTTCGCCTACCCAGCTTTCGAGCAGATCGTGTCCCATGTTGCCAAGCTGCGCAACAGAACTCGCGGATTACTCACCGCGCCGATGGTCATCCGCATCCCGTTCGCGGGAGGTATCGGCGGCGTCGAACATCACTGCGACTCGTCCGAGGCGTACTACGCCCACACCCCGGGCCTGAAAGTCGTCTCGCCGTCCACCGTCGCCGACGCGTACTCGCTGATGCGTGATGCCATCGCCGATCCGGATCCGGTGATCTTTCTCGAACCGAAACGGCTGTACTTCTCCAAGGACGACATCGAGCTGACCAAGACCGAGCCGATCGGCACCGCCGTCGTGCGTCGTGCCGGTACCGACGTCACGCTTCTCGCCTACGGACCCACCGTGTCGGTGGCCATGCAGGCCGCAGAGTTCGCAGCCGAGGACGGCCGGAGCGTCGAGGTGATCGATCTGCGGTCGATCAATCCGTTCGACGACGAAACCGTCGCAGCCTCGGTACGGAAGACCGGACGCTGCATCGTGATTCAGGAAGCGCAGGGGTTTTCCGGCGTCGCCGCGGAGATCGCCTCGCGCGTCTCCGAGCGTTGTTTCCATCACCTGCACGCTCCGGTACTGCGGGTGACCGGACTCGACATTCCCTACCCTGCACCGAAACTCGAGCACTTTCACCTGCCGTCCGCCGACCGTGTGCTCGATGCCATGGACCGACTGCAGTGGAACGATGCCCCCGACCTCAGCAAGGCGGTCACGGTATGAGCATGCAGGTATTCCTGCTCCCCGATCTCGGTGAAGGACTGACCGAGGCCGAGATCGTGGAGTGGAAGGTCAAGCCCGGCGATACCGTCACCATCGATCAGGTCGTCGTCGAAGTAGAGACGGCAAAAGCGTCCGTCGAGGTGCCCTGCCCCTTCGAGGGTGTTGTCGGCGAACTGCATGCGGCCGAGGGCACCTCACTCGCCGTCGGCGCGCCGCTCATCAGCATCACCGGCGGTGCCGTCGCCGATACGCCTGCAGCCCACGAGCGATACCGCGAAGAAGAACGCGCCGGCTCAGGAAATGTGCTGATCGGCTATGGCACGGGACACGGCCCGACCGGCCGTCGAAAAAGAGCTTCGCACGTGAGTGAAAACTCGACCCAGACTACGAATTTCCACTCACATGCACCGAAGGTGCTCTCCCCCATCGTTCGGAGCATGGCACTGCAGGGTGGGCTGGATCTGGCGTCTATCGATGTCGCTGGCAGTCATGGAGTCATCACCCGCGCGGACGTGGAACGGGCACTGTCCTCGAGCACTCCCAGTGCCGAGGGCGTCACGCGAATTCCCATCACCGGGATTCGTAAGACCATCGCCGACAAACTCTCTCGCAGTCGTACGGAGATTCCCGAGGCGACCGTCTGGGTCGACGTCGACGCGACGGCTCTGCTGCAAGCCCGACGTGACCTCGACGCCTCCATCGACGGCGTGAAGGTGACGCTGCTAGCGGTGCTGGCAAAGCTGACGATGATCGCGCTGTCCAAATTCCCCGAGCTCAACAGCACGGTCGATACTGCGGCGGGCGAGATTCTGCGCTACGAGAACGTCGGACTCGGCATTGCCGCGCAGACCGATCGCGGATTGATGGTTCCTGTTGTGCCGCAGGCCGACAAGGCCGATCTGAAGGAACTGTCCGAGCGACTGGCCGAGCTGACCGAGCTGGCGCGAACCGGCTCCCTGCCCGCAGCCCGGCTGAGCGGTGGAACATTCACGCTGAATAACTACGGAGTTTTCGGGGTCGACGGCTCGGCCGCGATCATCAACCATCCCGAAGCCGCGATCCTGGGCATCGGACGCATCATCGACCGCCCGTGGGTGGTCGACGGCCAATTGGCCGTCCGCAAGGTTGCGCAGCTGTCATTGGCGTTCGATCACCGCGTGTGCGACGGCGGAGTGGCCGGCGGTTTCTTGCGCACCGTGGCCGATTTCGTCGAGAACCCCGTCGTTGCATTGGGATCCGTCCGATGAGCGACGTGGACGTCCTCATCGTCGGCGGTGGATCGGGTGGGTACTCCTGTGCCCTGAGGGCTGAGCAACTCGGCCTGACGGTCGCATTGGTCGAGGAGGACAAGCTCGGCGGCACTTGCCTCCATCGCGGGTGCATCCCCACCAAGGCTCTGCTGCACACGGCCGAGGTTGCCGATGCGGTGCGCAGTGCGGCGCACGTCGGCGTCACGGCATCGTTTGCTGGCGTGGATATGCTTGCGGCATTGGGCTATCAGCGCAGTGTGGTCGCCGGCCTGTACTCCGGACTGCAAGGCTTGTTGAAACGTCCGGGAATCGAGATCGTCTCGGGCCGTGGTCAGGTGGTCGGTCCTCGCACCGTTGAGGTGGAGGGTCGACGCATCACCGGGGCTTCGCTGGTTCTCGCCACCGGGTCGTATTCGCGCACCATCCCCGGTATCGAAGTGGGACCTCGCGTACTCACCAGCGACGACGCATTGGCACTCGACCGAGTTCCGGAGTCGGTCGTCGTGCTCGGTGGCGGTGTTATCGGCATCGAATTCGCCAGCATCTGGGCATCGTTCGGTGCCAAGGTCACCGTCGTCGAGGCGCTCGATCGCATCGTGCCCGGTGAAGATGAATGGGCCTCGAAGCAGTTGACCAAAGCACTACGCAAGCGCGGCATCGATATTCGTACCGGCACCAAGGTGGAGACCGTCACCGAGTCGTCCGACGACTTCGCGGTGGCGCTGTCCTCCGGCGACACCCTCTCGACGGATCTCGTGCTCGTCTCCGTCGGACGCGGCCCCCGCACCGATGGCCTCGGTCTGGCCGAGCAGGGCATCGCCACCGAACGTGGCTTCGTCACTGTCGACGACAATCTGCTCACCACCGCAGACGGCGTCTATGCCGTCGGCGACATCGTGGCGGGCTATCAGTTGGCTCACCGCGGATTCCAGCACGGCATGTTCGTCGCCGAACACATTGCCGGACTCGCGCCGGCACGTATCGACGGCGATCTCGTTCCGCGCGTGACCTATTCGCATCCGGAGGTGGCGTCGGTCGGTCTCACCGAGAAGGCCGCGGAGGAAAAGTACGGCACCGTGACCTCTGTGGTCTACGACCTCGGCGGCAACGGCAAGAGCCGCATCCTCGCCACTGCAGGTGGCGTCAAGGTGATTCGTGCACGCGAGGACGGCCCTGTTGTGGGAGTCCACCTCGTCGGTGACCGCGTGGGCGAGCTGATCGGCGAGGCGCAACTCGCGGTGGCATGGGAAGCACTGCCATCGGAGGTCGGTAGCTTCGTGCACGCCCACCCCACTCAGAACGAAGCATTCGGTGAGGCAATGATGGCGCTCTCGGGTAGGCCGTTGCACGCGCACAGCTGAGCATTGGTGGTCGATGTCTTTCCATCCGGCGGACGAGCAGGACACAATGGATACTGATCGGTAGGTTCTACGAACGCGGGGTCCGAGCAGGGGGCGGTTTCGACATGGAGATCAAGCAGCTCAGATACTTTCTAGTGGTCGCCGAGGAACTGCATTTCGCCCGTTCGGCGGAACGATTGCACGTGGTCCAGGCCGTGGTCAGTCAACAGATTCGAAGACTCGAACACGAGCTGGGTCAGCCGTTGTTCGACCGGTCCAAACGTCAGGTGACACTCACCCCCGCCGGGTGCAGGCTGGTCCCGGAGGCTCATGCAGTGCTCGACGCGGTGGCACACGCCGCGGCGACTGTGCAATCTCGCTCCGATGAGCCGGACGGGCCACCACACCTGCGACTGGGGATAGCTGGAGGCTCGGGCACTCGCGTCGATCTGGTGCTGGACCACCTTGGAACTCAGTTTCCCGATCTGCTCGTCACACTGGAAATCGGGCAGGTGTGGGAGCAACTCGACGCTGTTCGTTCGGGAGCACTCGACGCCGCACTTGTTCGCCTGCCCAGGAACGATCACGATCTGGAGATGACTCCGGCGTGGTTCGACCGGATCGTCGTTGCGATTCCCACGCGCCACCCACTGGCTTCCAAACCCGATCTCACGCTATCTGATCTGGCGGACCTTCCGCTGCGTCTGATTCCGTCCGAGCAGAACCCCGCCTTCGCCGCCACCGTGCTCCGTGCTTGTGCGGACGCCGGGTTCGAGCCGGCCACGGGAATTCCATTCCGAGATCTACAAGCGACAGTGCTCGAACTCGGCTCGGGACCACCATCGTGGACAGCGATGTACGAGGGCTCAGCACAAGCGCTGTCGACCGAACGCGTCACCTTCCGGCCCGTGACCGATCCTGGCATGGCCGTGCAGATGTGGTTGGCGGTACGAGAACGGACCACACTCGTCGACGCCCTGGCCGAAGCGTGCGCCCGCATCTGACCTCCGATTGTTTTTCGTGAACGCTGAGTGCACGAATTGATTCTGGTTCACACCGACGGATCGGCGTTGACTCGTCGTCGTACAGATTCACACCCTCGCGGTGTGACCACACGACGAGATCGGATACGCCGATGTACACGACGATCAACACCCCTGACTCTGATACTCCCATCCAACGCCTCGAAGCCGAAGATCCGAAGCCGGCCGCCGATGAGGCTCTGGTGCAGATCCATTCGTTCTCTGTCAACCGCGGGGAACTCTCCCTCATGGCCGCGAGGGGCCACGGCTGGCGACCCGGCCAGGACATCAGTGGCGTCGTGATCGATGCGGCCGCAGACGGGAGCGGACCCAAAGCAGGCACACCCATTGTCGGAATGGTCGACGGAGCCGGATGGTCCGAACTCGCAGCCGTGCGCACCGACCGAATGGCAGTCCTCCCGGATACGTTGGGCACCAACATCGCTGCCGCTCTACCAATGGCGGGGCTGACCGCGCTACGCACTGTGCGTATGGGTGGCGACCTCCTGGGACGCAAGGTCCTGATCACCGGCGCCAACGGCGGCGTGGGTCGATTTCAGATCCAATTGGCAAGTGCCGCAGGTGCGTCGGTCACAGCGACCACGACAGCCGGCGAGAACGAAGCCAGCGAACTGATCGAACTCGGAGCAACCGAGGTCACTACTACACCGTCGGATGCATCAGGTCCCTTCGATCTGATTATCGAATCAGTTGGCGGCGCAGTACTCGAAGCGGCACTGTCCGTGCTGGCACCCCGTGGCACGCTGGTAATGATCGGCAACAGTTCTGGTAGCAAGGCCGAGCTCGATGTGTTCTCGTTCATGGGTCACGAGGGCGCAACGATCACCAACTACATGTCGTATGCAGTCGCGTACCCCGAACGCGAGGACCTCGAATTGCTCGTGGGCTTGGCCGCCGACGGCCGCCTCGATCCGACACCCGGGTACTGCGTCGACTGGTCGGAACTCACTCATGTCATCGAACTGATGAGGCGACGCGAATTGCCCGGAGGGAAAGCCGTACTCACTATCTCCCACTGAAACTGCATCATCGATCACTCGAGGCCAACACGGTGACATGCCAAACGGTCAGCGGGCACGACCCTTGACGCCGCACTTGCATTTTGCAAGTATCAGGGCATGAGCCTGTTCATCACCTGTCCCGTCGAGAACGTCGAGCGCGCAACGTCCTTCTACACAGCCCTCGGTTGGACGCTGAACCCCGAGATGTCCGACCACAACGTGTCGTGCTTCGCCATCACACCGGGGCAGTACGTCATGCTCGGAAGCCGCGAGATGTATGCGAGCGTGGGTGGCACCGAGGAGCTGATCGGCGGTCCCGACACCCCGTCGAAGGTCACGGTCTCGTTCGACCTCGGTAGTCGCGAGGCGGTCGACGAGCTCACCGAGCGGGCCGGTGCTGCCGGTGGACGCATCGGAGACATCGATGACTACGCCTTCATGTATCAACGTCAGTTCGACGACCTCGACGGCTACCACTACTCGCCGTTCTGGATGAAGCCGGACACCGATACGGCCGAATGAGCGACCTCGCCGCCGCCCTCGACATCGTCGGCGCACGATGGGCACTTCTTATTGTCGAGCGACTGCTCGAGGAACCGCAACGGTACGGCGATCTGCAGCGCGACCTCGGAGTACCGACGAACATGCTCGCTACCCGGCTGCGCGAACTCGAAGCGGCAGGAGTGTTGACCCGTCTCCCCCTTCGGCACAACACTCGCGCGTACGCGCTGACCGAAAGAGGTCTCGCCCTGCGTGACGCAATTGTCGCACTCGAGCAATGGGGCAAAGAGGCTGCACCACAGGTCAGTTGAGCTCACGCGGTGCGAACACCGTTCGGTCCACGTACACGACGACAGCCCCGCAACTCGGCTGGTTGCGGGGCTGTCGTCGTCGTTGTGTCAGACGTTCAAATCCTCGTCTCGGCGGTTTTTGATGCGCGAGGTCGCGATGAACGAGATCGCCGCCAGGATCATCAGGTAGATCGAGATCGACATCGAGGTACCGGTTCCCTTGAACAACGCCTCGGAGATCGTCGGGACGAAGGCCCCACCGAGCACGGTTCCGATGGCGTAGCCGATGGATGCACCACTGAATCGGACTGCTGCGGGGAACATCTCGGCATACAGCGCCGGCTGTGGTCCGTAGGCGAGACCGAGTCCGACGGCGAAGAGACCGAGGGCCACGTAGATCCACTGCAGCTCACCGGTATCGACGAGCAGGAAGAACGGGATGGCGCACAACACCATCGACGCGTTGCCCAGGTTCATGATGGCGGTCCGGGAGTAGCGGTCGGACAGATACGCACCGAGCAGGGTGAACACACCCCACACGAGAGCCGCGAACAGACTGGCCACCAACACGTCCACACGGGCGAGCCCGTGCTCCCTCGTCGAGTACGCGACGATGAAGCCACCGACGATGATGTAGCCGTTGCCGTTGTTGCCGACGAACGACAGCGCTGCCAGCATGACCTGCTTCTTGTTGGTGCGCCACAGTGCACGAACGGGAGTGTGGTTGCGCTCCTTGCGTTCTGCGAGCTCCTTGAACACCGGAGTCTCTTCGACGCGGCGTCGGATGTAGAAGCCGACCAGGATCAGCACGAAGCTGATGAGGAACGGAATACGCCAGCCCCAGGCCTCGAACTGCTCTTCGCTGAGCAAACCGGTGCACAGTGCCAACGTTCCCACCGCGATGAGCATGCCAAGCGGAACACCCATCTGCGTTGCGGCACCGTAGATTCCGCGCTTGCCCTTCGGGGCGTGCTCGACGGCCATCAATGCCGCGCCGCCCCATTCGCCGCCGGTCGAGAATCCCTGCAGGATGCGCAACACGATCAGGATGATCGGAGCCCAGATGCCGATGGTCGCGTAGGTGGGCAGCAGTCCCATTCCGACGGTGGCCGCGCCCATGAGGGTGAGGGTCGCGATGAGGACCTTCTTGCGACCGATCTTGTCGCCGAAGTACCCCGCGACGATGGCCCCGAGAGGACGGAACACGAAGCTGATACCGATGGTCACGTAGGCGACCAGCTGTCCGGACGAGCCCATGGGCGCGAAGAACAGCTGAGCGAAGATCAACGACGCGGCCTGCGCGTAGATGAAGAAGTCGTACCACTCGACGGTGGTTCCGACCATGCTGGCCATCGCGGCGCGGCGATGCTCACGCGACACCCCGGTGGGCGTCTCGACCTGTGTTGTCATCGACGATCTCGTTTCGTTCGGGCTCCGGCGCTCGTGAGAGCGAGCGACAGTTCGGAGTGACGTGGGGTATGAACAGCGGCGGATTCAGGTAACCGACGAACCGGATAAAACTCACCGTCCATTCGGTCGGTAATTACTGTGACCGGCGCCACCGTAGTTTGTCAAGGTGGTCGCGTGCATAACAAGGGCCTGCCCACACTTCGTCGGAAACTACCGATCGAGACCTCGTGCTTCGTCCGAAACGACGCAGACATCGACAGCGCCGCCCGACATACTCGAATCCATGGCTGCTCCGACCACCCTCGTTCTCCATTCGCCGGTCATCGACGAACTGATGCGCGCCCTCGGTGCCGACGCGGTGTTGACCGACCCGGACATTCTGCAGAGCTTCCGGCACGACGCCGCCGCTCTGTGCGAATCCGCCCTACCCCTGGCGGCAGTGCTACCGAGCACCGAATCGGACGTACAGGCGATCATGAAAATCGCATCGGCACATCGCATTCCCGTGGTACCGCAAGGCGCATTGACCGGCCTGGCGGGAGCCGCGAACGCCAGCGTCGGAGCCGTTGCCCTCAACACCCGGCGGATGAACAAGATCGTCGGGTTGGACGTCGTCAACCGCACCGCCGTCGTGCAACCCGGTGTCACGAACAAAGAGCTGAAAGATGCTGCCCTGCAGCAGGGATTGACGTACCTCCCCGACCCGTCCAGCTGGGAGGCGTCGACCATCGGCGGCAACATCGCCACCAACGCCGGCGGTCTGTGCTGCGTGAAATACGGCGTCACAGCACGGTTCGTCCGTGGTCTGCGCGTCGTACTCGCCGACGGGCGCGCCACGTTCGTCGGTCGACGCACTGTCAAAGGCGTGGCCGGGCTTTCCCTGGCCGAACTGTTCGTCGGATCCGAAGGCACACTCGGAATCATCACCGAAGCAACCGTAGGACTCGACTTTCCGGCTGCCACTCCGCTGACTATGGCCGCGACCTTCCCGTCGACTGTCGCGGCCGGTGAAGCGGTGACGCAGATCCGGGCCGCCGGTATCACTCCGAGCCTGTTCGAGTTGCTGGACCGCACCACCATCGCCGCGATCGACGCCTACGCCCGGATGGACTTCGGCACCGACGCCGCGGCCGTGCTGATCGCTCAGTCCGATATCGGCGCAGGCTCTGTGCAGGAGCTCGAAGCCATCGCCGCACTGTGCACCGCAGCCGGGGCAACCGATGTGGCCGTTGCCGAGGACGAGGTCGAATCGGAGCAGCTCGTGCAGGCCCGTCGACTGGCGTACCCCGCACTCGAGCGTCTCGGCTCACCGTTGGTCGACGATGTGTCCGTTCCTATTTCGCAGCTCGCCGCGATGATCGACGAGGTCGGACGCATCGCCGAGCGCATCGGCATCGTCATCGGCGTCGTCGGCCACGCAGGGGACGGCAACATCCATCCGACGGTCATCGTCGACCCGATGGACCCTTCATCGTTGGCCAAGGCACACCGCGCGTTCGACGAGATCGCGGCTTTCGCCCTCTCGCTGGGCGGGACCATTACCGGTGAGCACGGCGTCGGCCTGCTCAAACGCGATCTTCTCGAGACCGAACTCGATTCTGTTGCAGCGGAACTGCAGCGCGGCATCAAGGAACTACTCGACCCGCATTACCTGCTCAACCCAGGGAAGGTCCTCACCGTCCGGCCCTGAGCCGCAGCGACATCCACACCAGCAACCGAGTGTCCACGTCGTCGAGATCGAGACCGAACAACTCCTTGGTACGCCGGAGTCGGTAGCGAAAGGTATTCGGGTGCAGGTACAGCGACGCAGACGCGGCAGCGACGTTGGACTCGTGCGCCAACAACGCCAGCACCGTCGCGGCGTATTCCGTACCTTCCGAGGCATCGCAGGACAGCATCCGTTCGACGGCAGGCAACGCGAGCGACACCTCCGACAGCGCCTCCCCCGCTCTCCGGAGAGTGACCGATACCCGATTCTGCTCGAATGTCGTTGTCTGTGCTCCTGTTTCGATCACGTCGAGTACCCAGTGAGCATGTCTGAGCGCTATCGCTGGACGGGCGTCCGGGCCACCGATCGCGAAGCTCACCGCAGCACCGAAGGCCGTCTCCGCCCGTCGTCGAACCTCCTCTGCCTCCGCAGCGAATGCGCGTTCGTCGTCGGACTCCACCACCAGCAGGACGGTGTTCCCGTCGACGATGCATCCGGAGTCGCCCGCGTTGCCGAACGTGAGCTGCAGCAGACCAGCGAGCTGCACCAACATTTTCTGCGCTCGCGGCGACTCCACTTCTGCGGCCAGAACGGCGTAGTGCTTTCCCGGCGTAGTGACGACCTCGGGATCGGTCAGTAACGCACGCACCCTTGGATTGTCGGAATCGGCCGGATGATGTCGGGCCGACAACAACGGCACTGCAGCTGCGGCCGCACGCGTCAATGCAGCCACTGCCGCAGGGGCCGGCGGACGGATGCCGGCACCGGACGCAATGCACCAGATGGAGCCGAGGTACTCACCGTCGACCGAAACTGCTACTGCCAGACGCGGTAGAGCACCGGCCACATCGACGACGTGAACGGTCGAGCTGCGCCGGAAGTCCGGATCGATGTGATGCACCATGTATCGAGCCGGGACCTGCTTGCCCAGAATGCCGTCGCGTCGCACGTCGTCGATCGGCTGCCCCGGCACCGACGAATACGCCACCACATAGCCCTGCGGATCCATCACCGACACAGCACCACCCACCGCAGTGGCGGTGGTGTCTGCCAGCGCCGACAGGTCTGCAGTGGTCACCGACTCACAGTACTTCCACGCGCCGGATCGCTAGCGCGCTATCGTGCGACTGTCGCCTCGGAATTCGGCGATCAGCTCGTCTCGGCACGTCACCGACACGTCGTAGATACCGTTGCGGCCGAACCTCGCACGCTCGACGGCGTCGGCGACGAGGACGTCACCGACCTTCGTCGGACGGAGGTACCGGATGTCGCATCGGGCAGCGACGGCCGAGTCCTCGTGCGAGTTGCAGGCCATAGCGAACGTCGTATCCGCAAGCAGGAAGACGTATCCGCCGTGTGTGATGGCGTAACCGTTGACCATGTCCTCGGTCACGACCATCGACATTCTCGCGTGACCGGGCGACAGCTCGATCAGTTCGATACCGAGCTTGCGGGACGCGGCGTCGACCTCGAACATCTCCCGCGCAATAGGCGAATCGCTCACGGCTGCAGCACCGAACGCTCGTTCTGGGTGAACATCGTGACGCCACCGGTCGCGAAGTTCCGCAGATCCTTGCCTGCCGCTGTCATCTCGGGCGAAGCCAACCCTGCCTTCAGCGATGCCTCGTCCGCGAAGTACAGACTTGCGATTGCGTAGTAGGGCGGCGGGGACTCGTCGAGCGAGTCGAGCGTGCCCCAGGTGAAGTCGACCAGGCCGGGAACTGCGCGAGCGAGGGGCACGTGCACCTCGGTGTAGTGCCGATCGAAGGCGGCAGGGTCCTCGGGTATTCCGTAACAGACGGCTACTCGCACGCTCATGACGCGGCCTCGGGCTTCGCGACCAGAGTGAGTACGTCGTAGGTGGCGACGGGGTCACCGTCCTGGTTGACGACCACTGCGTCCCACCGCACCTCGCCGTAATCGGCACTTTGGCGCGGTGTGATGAGCTTGGCCGTCAACGTGACCGTCAGCGAATCCTCGGCCTTGACCGGCGTCAGGAAGCGCAGGCTGTCGACGCCGAAGTTCGCCAGGACGGGGCCCGGTGCCGGGTCGACGAACAGCCCTGCGGCCAGCGAGACCACCAGGTAGCCGTGCGCCACGATGCCGCCGAACAACGGATTTGCCGCTGCCGCTTCGGGATCGGTGTGCGCGTAGAACGTGTCGCCGGTGAATTCGGCGAAGTGATCGATGTCCGCGCGGGTGACCTGTCGTGGGCCACCGACGATGGTATCGCCCAGTCGCAGTTCGCCGAGGTTCTTGCGGAACGGGTGAACGTCGCCGGTCGTCTGCTTCGCTCCGGTGACCCACTTGTTGCCGATGGCCGTCAGCACGTCCGGGGTTCCCTGGATTGCGGTGCGCTGCATGTGGTGCAGGACGCCGCGGATACCGCCGAGTTCTTCACCACCGCCTGCGCGGCCGGGTCCGCCGTGCACCAGTACCGGTAGCGGCGAACCGTGACCGGTCGATTCCTTCGCGTCCTCGGAGTTCAGGACCAGGATGCGCCCGTGATACGGAGCGGTGCCCAGCACGATCTCGCGCGCGATGGCCGAATCTTTGGTCACCAGAGATGCGACCAGAGAGCCCTTTCCGCGGGCGACGAGGTCGAGCAGGTCTGCGGTGCTGTCGTAACCGATGACGGTGGAGACGGGCCCGAATGCCTCGATCTCGTGCGGTTCGGGTGCGCTCTTGTCGCCGGCCTTCAACAGGACCGGTGCCATGAAGGCACCGGGCCGTGAATCCACGGAGTCGGGATCACCGAAGACGACGGTGGCCGACTTGATCAGTCCACGAATGGATTTGAGGACCTCGTCGCGCTGGTCGATGCTGGCGAGTGCACCCATGGTGACGCCGTCGTCCTGCGGGTCACCGACGACGACCTTGTCGAGCTTGGCCTTGAGCGCCTCGATGACGGGTTCGACCGAGTCCTGCGGCACCAGCACGCGGCGGATGGCCGTGCACTTCTGGCCGGCTTTGGATGTCATCTCGGTGAAGACACCTTTGACGAACAGATCGAACTCCGGATCGCTCTGTGCCACATCGGAACCCAGGATGGACGCGTTGAGAGAATCGGCTTCCGCCGTGAAATGGAGTCCCTCGCCGACGACGTTGGGGTGTGAGCGCAGGGTCGCAGCGGTATCGGCCGATCCGGTGAAGGCCACCGAGTCCTGGCCATCGAGGTGGTCGAGGACACCGCGGGCACTGCCACACAGCAACTGAACCGACCCCTCGGGCAGCAACCCCGACTCGATGATCCGACGGAAGACAAGCTCGGTCAGGTACGCAGTTTGACTGGCGGGCTTGACGATCGAGGGCACGCCCGCGATGAACGCGGGTGCCAGCTTTTCGAGGAAGCCCCAGACGGGGAAGTTGTACGCGTTGATCTGCACGGCGACGCCACGCCGGGAGGTGTAGATGTGCTGACCGAGGAAGGTGCCCTTCTTGCCGAGCTGCTCGATGGCACCGTCGAGGAAGACCGTCTCGTTGGGGAGTTCGCGTCGAGCCTTGCTCGCATAGCTCAGCACAGTTCCGAAACCGCCGTCGATGTCGACGCCGGAATCACGGGTGGTGGCTCCGGTGTGCCGGGAGAGTTGGTAGAACTCCTCTTTGCCGGCCAGCAGCGTCAGGCCCAGTTGCTTGAGCAGGGCTGCACGCTCGTGGAACGTCAGGGCTGCGAGCGCGGGCCCTCCGACGGTCCGGGCGTAGTCGACCATGCCTGCGACGTCGAGACCGCTGGACGACACCCGAGCGATCTCACTGCCGTCGACGGCGCTCAGCAGCGGCGTTCCCTCGTCGGTCGCGGAATACCACGTGCCCTGGGCATAGCTTTCCAGAAGTCTGCTCACAACGCCTCCATTTCACCGTACGTTCGGTCGGTAATTACCATCGCCGCCGAACGCCGAGAAGTCAAGACCAGGAGTGGAGCCTGCGGAACGACCCGGCTGAGCATGCCCTCGCTACGTGCGGCGCAGGCCGTCGAAGGTCAGAGCCACGACGGCGTCGGCCAATTCCTCGACGGATCCGCCGGTGCGCGGGCGGTACCACTCGATGAGCGAGTTGACCGTGCCGAAGACGAGCTTGGACGCCAGTGCCGGGTCGACACCGGGACGCAGGTCGCCCTCCTCGGCGGCGGCGACGACGAGCCCGGTGACGAACGTGTCGAATTCGCGCCTGCGGGCGAGAGCGCGCCGCTCGACGTCGGTGTTGCCCCGCACCCGTAGCAGCAGCGTCACGTAGGGCAGTTCCGCGCACAGGATGTCGACGCTGCGACGCACCAGGTATTCGAGGCGATCGATATACCGCCCGGTGGTCGCCCGATCCTCGGTCGTCACGGCGAACAGTGCGTTGAGAGCCCGCGACAGCGCGAGTTCGAGCAACTCGGACTTGCCCGATACGTGGTGGTAGATCGACGACTTGGTGATACCGAGCCGCTTCGCCAAAATCTCCATGCTGGTGCCGTCGTACCCACGGTCGTTGAAGACCTTGACCGCCACGGCCAAGAGGGAATCCAGGTCGTATCCCGGCCGCCCTGGCTGTCCGGTCTTGCGCGGCGCGCGTGCGGTTGTCATTGCCACATCTTCGCAGTCGGCGGACGATTCCACAGCACCACGGGCAGCAGACCTTGCCAAACGACCGAATGTTCGGTTATTAATGACGCAACCGACGAAGGAGTTTCGAAGTGGGCGAAGTATTTCTCGTGGCCGGCGCACGTACCCCGCACGGGCGCTACGGCGGCGCCCTGGCCTCGGTGCGCCCCGACGATCTCGCCGGGCTGGTCGTGGCCGAGGCGGTCCGCAGAGCGGGCGTACCCGTCGACCGAATCGACGAGGTGATTCTGGGTGCGGCCAACCAGGCAGGCGAGGACAATCGCGATGTGGCCAGAATGGCGGTTCTGCTCGCAGGTCTGCCCCAGTCGGTGCCGGGATACACCGTCAATCGCCTGTGCGCGAGCGGACTGACCGCAGTGGCCAACGCCGCGAGCACCATTCGCAGCGGTGAGGCCGACATCATCGTCGCCGGTGGCGTCGAGTCCATGACGCGCGCGCCATGGGTCATGGCCAAGCCCGGGACGGCGTGGGCCAAGCCCGGCGAGATCTTCGATACCTCCCTCGGCTGGCGATTCACCAACCCGACCTTCGCCTCCCACGACGGGGGGACCGATCCCAAGATCACCCTGTCGATGGGCGAAACCGCCGAAGAGGTCGCGCTCAGCGAGGGCATCACCCGCGCAGAGTCCGACGCCTTCGCCTTCCGCAGTCAGCAGCGTGCCATCGCCGCCCAGGATGCCGGACGCTTCGCCGACGAGATCGTGCCCGTCACGACCAAGAACGGCGATGTCACCGAGGACGAGACGCCGCGCCGCGGAACCACTCTGGACAAGCTCGGCACCCTGAAGACCGTCTTCCGCAAGGACGGCATCGTCACCGCCGGCACCTCGTCGCCATTCACAGACGGGGCATCGGCATTGGTGGTGGCCTCGGAAGAAGCCGTGAACAAGTATGGCCTCGAGATGCGCGGACGCATCGTCACCAGCGCGAGCGCCGGCATCGCGCCCCACATCATGGGACTCGGGCCGGTCCCGTCCACGCAGAAGGCGCTCACTCGCGCGGGATGGTCGATCGACGACCTCGGTGCCGTCGAACTCAACGAGGCCTTCGCGGCGCAGTCCCTCGGCGTCATCCGCCAGCTGAAGCTCGACGAGAACATCGTCAACGCCGACGGCGGGGCCATCGCCCTCGGCCACCCTCTCGGCTCGTCGGGTGCTCGAATTCTGTTGACGCTGTTGGGCCGGATGGAACGCGAGAAGGCCTCCCGTGGCCTTGCGACACTGTGCGTCGGCGTCGGGCAAGGCGTGTCGATGTTGATCGAGGCACCGTGAACACGCTCATCGTGGAGGAGTCGACGGACCGCGTTGTCGTCACCCTGAATCGCGAGAAGCAACGCAACGCAATCGATTCCGACATGATCGGCGAGCTGCACGAGGTGTGCGCGCTCGTGGAGCAGGATCCCAAGATCGTGATCCTGACCGGAGCAGGCGAGCATTTTGCCGGCGGTGCCGACATCAATCAGTTGCGGGCCCGCACTCGCGACGACGCACTGCGCGGCATCAACCGAAACCTGTTCGATCGCATCGCCGCACTCCCCCTGCCCACGATCGCCGCGGTGCGCGGATACGCGCTCGGCGGCGGAGCCGAACTGTCCTACGCCTGCGACATCCGCATCGCGTCGCCGACGGCCGTGTTCGGCAATCCCGAACCGGGACTGGGCATCATGGCTGCCGCCGGGGCCAGCTACCGGTTGCCGACGCTGGTGGGCGTCTCCGTCGCGAAGCAGGTACTTCTCGGTGGCCGGACACTCGACGCAGAGGTGGCACTTCGGTGCGGCCTGGTGCTGGACGTCGTCGACGAGCCGTTGACTGCAGCGCATTCACTCGCGGATCGCATTGCGAGACAGGCACCACTGGCCCTGAAGCTGACGAAAAAGATTCTCGATGCACCCGGTTCGCACCCGTGGGCCGACGACATCGCGCAGGCTGTTCTGTTCGAGACCGAAGACAAACAACGCCGCATGACGGCATTTCTGGAGAAGAAGAAATGACAGCTCCCCGCTCAGTTGGTGTCGTTGGTGGCGGACGGATGGGTGCAGGTATTGCCCAGGTGTTCGCGGCCCTCGGCTCGACCGTCGTCATCGCCGAAGCAGCCGACCAGACTGCAGCCCTCGGACGAGTCTCGACCGGACTGGACCGGGCGCACGAGCGCGGGAAACTCAGCGAGGACCCCGCTGCGATTCTCGCCCGGGTCTCCACCGTCGCCGGCCCCGCGGATCTTCCTGCCGACCTGGACCTGGTGGTCGAGGCCGTTCCCGAGATCCCGTCGCTCAAGGTCGAGGTACTGGCTCTCGTCGACAAGATCGCCGGGCCCAACACGGTCATCGCGTCGAACACGAGCTCGATCTCCATCGCGGAACTCGGCGCGGCACTGAGTGATCCGAGCCGCTTTCTCGGGATGCACTTCTTCAACCCGGTTCCGGCGTCGACCCTCGTCGAGATCGTGCGCGCTCCGGCGACCTCTGCGGACGTGGTCGAGCGAGTACAGCAGTGGGTGTCACTGCTCGGCAAAACCGAAGTGCTCGTCAACGACTCCCCCGGGTTCGCTACCTCCCGGCTCGGCGTGTGCCTCGGACTCGAGGCCATCCGGATGCTGGAGGAAGGCGTCGCCGACGCCGAATCGATCGACCGCGCCATGGAACTCGGCTACAAGCATCCGATGGGTCCGTTGCGGTCCACCGACCTCGTCGGGTTGGACGTTCGGCTCGCCATCGCAGAACACCTGGCGTCGACCCTCGGCGACAGGTTCACTCCCCCGCAGTTGTTGCGAGACATGGTTGCTCGCGGCGACATCGGACGCAAGTCCGGTCGCGGCTTTCACGATTGGACGAACGCATGACGGTACGGTTCGACGTCACCGACGGCCTGGCGACCATCACCCTCGCGCGCTCCGAGGCACACAACGCCCTCGACGTCATGACGAAAGTCGGCCTGATGTCTGCAGTGCAGAACGCCGCCGCACCCAGCGTGCGCGCGGTGCTCATCACCGCGGAGGGCAAGAACTTCTGCGTCGGCCAGGACCTCGGCGAGCACGTCACCGCGCTCGAAGCCGACCCGGCCACGGCGATGGATACCGTCGGCGAGCATTACAACCCGGTCATCCGAGGGCTCGCAGCGCTCGAGGTGCCGATCGTCGTGGCCATCCCCGGCGCGTGTGTCGGTGCGGGTCTCGGGATCGCACTCGCCGGAGACATCCGCGTCGCCGGCACCAAGTCGTCGTTCGCCACGGCGTTCACCGGCATCGGATTGGCCAGCGACTCGGGGTTGAGCTACACGCTGGTCGACGCACTGGGAGCGAGCCGGGCCGCGGGACTGATGCTGCTCGGAGACAAGGTCACCGCCGCGCAGGCTCTCGACTGGGGTCTGGTGCATCGCGTCGTCGACGATGCCGACGTTCTCGAGACCGCGCGCACGCTGGCCACAACGCTCGCTGCGGGACCCACCCTGGCGTACAAGCAGGTCAAGTCGCTGATCGCGCGGTCCGGACTGTCCGACGCCCTGGACCGCGAGGCGCAGGCGCAGACCGCCCTCGGCCAGACCGCCGACCACAAGGCCGCCGTCGATGCTTTCCTCGCGAAGAAGGGAGCCTCCTTCGTCGGCAGGTGAGCGGGAGTGGAGCCTGCGGAACGACCCATGTGAGCGGGAGTGGAGCCTGCGGAACGACCCATGTGAACAGAAACTCGACCCCTGCTACGAACTTTCACGCACGTGCGGCGAAGCCGCTCTTGTGCCCGGGGTCACTTCGATGCATACTGGTTACCAACCGATCATTCGGTAATGAAAGTAGGACTTATGACCACGTCAAACACCCTGTCCACCGAGACGCTGCAGGACGGGTTCGACGAGACCATTGCCCACGAGCAGCGCGTCGAGCCCCGCGACTGGATGCCCGACGGCTACCGCAAGTCGCTCATCCGCCAGATCGCCCAGCACGCGCACTCCGAAATCATCGGCATGCAGCCGGAGGGCAACTGGCTCACCCGCGCACCGTCGTTGCGCCGCAAGGCGATCCTGATGGCCAAGGTGCAGGACGAGGCCGGTCACGGCCTCTACCTCTATTCCGCTGCCGAAACCCTCGGGGCGGACCGCGCCGACCTGACGGTCAAGCTCATCGAGGGCAAGCAGAAGTACTCCTCGATCTTCAACTACCCCACCCTGACGTACGCCGACGTGGGCACCATCGGCTGGCTCGTCGACGGCGCAGCGATCTGCAACCAGGTTCCGCTGTGTCGCAGCAGTTTCGGGCCGTACGCGCGCGCGATGATCCGCGTCTGCAAAGAGGAATCCTTCCACCAGCGCCAGGGCTACGAATTGCTGGCAACCATGATGCGCGGCACCGACGAACAGCGCGCCATGGTCCAGGAATCCGTCAACCGATGGTGGTGGCCGGCACTGATGATGTTCGGCCCGCCGGACGACGAGTCCCCCAACACCGAGCAGTCCATGAAGTGGGGCATCAAGCGCCACACCAACGACGAACTGCGCCAACGCTTCGTCGACATGTCGATCCCGCAGGCGAAGGCACTCGGAGTCACGTTCCCCGACCCGGACCTGAAGTGGAACGAGGAGCGCAAGTCACACGATTTCGGTGAGCCCGACTGGTCCGAGTTCATGCAGGTGATCAAGGGCAACGGTGCCTCCAACGTCGAGCGCATCGCGAACCGTCGAGCAGCTCACGACGGCGGAGCCTGGGTCCGTGAGGCCGCAACCGCATTCGCCGAAA
The DNA here is from genome assembly GCF_031456475.1 of Rhodococcus sp. 3258. Taxonomy (NCBI): domain Bacteria; kingdom Bacillati; phylum Actinomycetota; class Actinomycetes; order Mycobacteriales; family Nocardiaceae; genus Rhodococcus; species Rhodococcus sp. 3258. The sequence goes on along the minus strand of NZ_JAVDUT010000005.1, from coordinate 23,533 downwards.
GGAACGCAGCATCATGACAGAATTCACGGCCGAGGGCGGCCACGGCGCAGTTCCCACCGACAACGTGCCGGTGGAGCCGAAAAGAGAAGCAGTAAAGGCTGATTGGCCGTTGTACGAGGTGTTCCTACGCGGCAAGCGCGGCCTGAACCACGTACACGTCGGATCGCTCCACGCTGCCGACGACCACATGGCCCTGCGGCATGCTCGCGACGTCTACACCCGCCGCAACGAAGGCGTCAGCATCTGGGTGGTTCCGTCCAACTCGATCGTCGCGTCCTCACCGTCGGAGAAGGATCCGTTCTTTGCGCCGAGTGGCGACAAGGTCTACCGCCACCCGACGTTCTACGAGATCCCCGACAACGTTCCCCACATGTGAGACCCACACTCCCAGAGGACAAGCACTCATGACCGATCACGACAGCGCCTACGAGGGCCTCGTCGACGAGGACTCGCACGGGCAGTGGGCATTCGGGACGAGTTTCGACGACCCACTCGCCGGCGTCGATACCACCGTTCCCGACGACGTCGACCTGAAAGCCCTTGCCGCGTACTGCCTCATGCTCGGTGACGATGCGCTGATCAGCTCCCAGCGCCTCGCCGAATGGAGCACTCGCGCACCGGAACTGGAAGAAGAGGTGGCGCTGGCGAACGTCGGCCTCGATCTCCTCGGCCAGGCCCGGCTGCTACTGGCCCGCGCCGCGAAAGCCGATCCGACGGTGGTGCCGTTCATCTCGGACACGTCACCCGCACCCGCCGAGGATGCGCTGGCGTTCTTTCGCGACGAGGCCGACTTCCGCAACGTTCGGCTCACCGAGCTCGACAACGGCGACTTCGCGAAGTCGCTGGTTCGGCTGCTGGTGTTCTCGACGTGGCGGCTCGCCGTCTTCACCCGCCTGCAGGAATCCCGTGATCCCGTCCTTGCCGCAGTTGCGAACAAGGGCGTCAAAGAGCTGACGTACCATCGCGATTACGCGGCACGCTGGGTCGTCACCCTGGGCTGCGGCACGGACGAATCGAAGCGACGCGTCCGCGACGCCGTGACTCGGATCTGGCCGTACGTCTCGGAATTGTTCATCCCGACGGACGAGGAGATCGCACTCGCGAAGGTCGGTGTCGCCGTCGACCCTCGCGATGTTCGCGACGAGTTCGATTCGGTTCTCGCACAGGTGCTGCACGCCGCGGAGCTGGAGGCACCCGAGGGCAAGTCCGTGGGCACCATCGGCGGCCGCGGTGGTCGTCGCGGCATTCACACCGAAGCATTCGGTCCACTGATCGCCGAGATGCAGGTCGTGGCGAGGGCCCATCCGGAGGGAGTCTGGTGACCACACTTCAACGAACCGCACGCGAAATCGCAGCTACCGTCATGGATCCGGAGATGCCGCTGCTCACCCTCGACGACCTCGGCGTCCTGCGCGACGTCGAGGTACGCGAGAACGGCAGCGTGCTCGTCACGATCACTCCGACGTACTCCGGCTGCCCCGCCATGGCGACGATGCGGGACGACATCGCTCACAAGCTTCAGGACCACGGCTACGCGGATGTCGAGATCGTCACCAGCCTGACGCCGGCATGGAGTACCGACTGGATCTCCGAGGAGGGCCTGCGCAAGCTGCGCGAGACCGGCTACTCCACTCCGGGTCCGGCCCCGGAACGTACATCCGGCCCGGTGCCGCTGACCTTGACCGTCAAACCCCGTCAGCTCACCTGCCCGCAGTGCAGCTCGCGCAACACCCGGCTCACGTCCGAGTTCGGCGCCACCCTCTGCAAAGCCCAGTACCGGTGCGACGACTGCCTGGAGCCCTTTGACCACGTGAAGGAAATCTGATGACCGTCACCGCCGAGCCCGTTCAGAAGAATGTACGCAACAAACCTTTTCATTCACTGACCGTTGCCGACGTGGAATCGCTCTGCGACGACGCCGTTGCCGTCACGTTCGACGTCCCGGAAGAATTGCGCGAAGAGTTCGACTTTCGACCGGGCCAGTCACTGATGCTCAGCCGCACCGTCGACGGCGTCGAGCACCGCCGCTCCTACTCCATCTGCGCCCCGGCGGGTGCGCGTCCCCGCGTCGGTGTCCGTGAGGTGTCCGACGGTCTGTTCTCCTCCTGGCTCGTTCACGACGTCAAAGCAGGCGACCGCATCGACGTGCAGGGCCCGAGCGGCACCTTTCACGCCGATCCGGCCCAGGCCGGCAGGCACGTGCTCATCGCCGCCGGTTCCGGTATCACCCCGATGTTGTCGATTGCGGCGTCCGTTCTGGCGAATCCCGACTCCGAAGTGGTTCTGCTGTACGGCAATCGACGGACGCGAACGGTGATGTTCGCCGAGGAGATCGCCGACCTGAAGGATCAGTACGGCAGTCGATTCGACGTCATTCACGTGCTGTCTCGCGAGCCACGGGAAGTCGAATTGTTCAGCGGCAGGCTCGATGCCGGCCGGCTACGCGAGATACTCGACACCGTCGTCGCAACCCCGGACATCGACCACTTCTGGTTGTGCGGTCCGTTCGGGATGGTGAACGATGCCCAGGACGTTCTGAAGGAACTCGGCGTCGCGAAGAGCAGCATTCACCACGAACTGTTCTACGTCGACGACGTACCGCCGCCGCAGGAGCAGCACCGCGAGCCCGGTATCACCGGCCCCAGCAGTGAGGTCACGATCATCCTCGATGGCCGCGAGGTGAAAGGCGCTTTGCCGCAGGACGAGTCGATTCTCGATTCGGCCGAGCAGCTGCGATCGGACCTCCCCTTCGCATGCAAGGGCGGAGTGTGCGGCACCTGCCGCGCGAAGGTGACCTTCGGAGAGGTCGACATGCGTCGTAACTATGCATTGGAAGACAACGAGGTCGATGCCGGCTTCGTGCTCACCTGCCAAACCTTCCCACTCAGCGACACCGTCACCGTCGACTTCGACGCCTGAGACCACGAGAGACCGATCATGACCAGTGTGCTGTCCGCCCCCACCGATACCCCCGACATCGAGTTCGCCTCTCGGGACCGCATTTCCACGCTGCAGTTGGAGCGCCTGCGATGGTCGCTGCAGCACGCGTACGACAACGTTCCGCACTACACGAAGGCATTCGACGACGCCGGGGTGCATCCGACCGATCTGAAAGATCTGTCGGATCTGGCGAAGTTCCCGTTCACCGCCAAGAAGGACCTGCGGGAGAACTACCCGTTCGGCATGTTCGCGGTGCCGCAGGACAAGGTCTCGCGCATCCACGCGTCCTCGGGCACCACCGGCCGTCCCACCGTCGTCGGATACACCGCGAACGACATCAGCAACTGGGCCGACCTCATCGCGCGCAGCCTTCGGGCCGGTGGTGTCAAGCCGTCGGACAAGGTGCACGTGGCCTACGGCTACGGTCTCTTCACCGGCGGACTCGGCGCGCACTACGGCGCAGAACGACTGGGCTGCACCGTGATTCCGATGTCCGGTGGCATGACCGATCGTCAGATCCAGCTCATCGAGGACTTCGAGCCCGACGCCATCATGGTCACGCCGTCGTACATGCTCACGATTGTCGACGCGATGGTCAAGAAGGGCATCGATCCGGCGAAGACCTCGCTGAAAACCGGCGTCTTCGGCGCGGAGCCCTGGACCGAGGAGATGCGCAAGGAGATCGAGAAGACTCTCGACATGGACGCCGTCGACATCTACGGCCTGTCCGAGGTCATGGGACCGGGCGTCGCGATGGAATGCGTCGAAACCAAGGACGGACTCCACATCTGGGAGGATCATTTCTACCCGGAGGTCATCGACCCGGTGACCGGCGAGGTTCTGCCCGACGGCGAGGAGGGTGAATTGGTGTTCACGTCCCTGTCCAAGGAAGCGATGCCGATCATCCGCTACCGCACGCGCGATCTGACGCGACTGCTACCGGGCACGGCTCGCACGATGCGTCGGATGCAGAAGGTCACCGGCCGCACCGACGACATGATCATTCTGCGCGGAGTCAATCTCTTCCCGACGCAGATCGAGGAGCTGATCCTGACGGTTCCCGTTCTGGCACCGCAGTTCCAGTGCGTGCTCGAGCGTGCCGGACGCATGGACTCACTGACCGTCCTCGTCGAAGCCCGACCCGATGCCGCGCTCGACACGCATCCGATTGCCGCAGCAACGCTGAAGAAGCTGGTCAAGGACCGGATCGGCGTCAGCGTCGCGGTCGACGTCGTTGCACCGGCGGCCCTCGAGCGTTCCATCGGTAAGGCCCGTCGTCTGATCGACAACCGTCCGACCGTATGACATGAGCCCGGTGGCACAGGATTTCGAGCAATGGCGCGAGAACGTCTCGACGGCGTTCGTGCCGCTCGACGCTGTGTCCACCGGGCCGTCGTCGTTCCAGGGCACGCTGGTGTCGTCGACGCTCGGGGCGCTGCAACTGAGCGAGGTGACCGGCCGGGAGGTCGACGTCAGGCGCACACGCGCGACCATCCGGCGGTCCGACCCCGGATCGATCAAGGTGGGTCTGCAACTGACGGGGTGCGGCACGATCGTCCAGAACGAGCGGGAGGCCGTGCTCCATCCTGGCGACTTCGCGGTCTACGACACCAGTGCCCCTTACGATCTGCACTTCGCCGGGGACTTCGAGATGTTCGTGGTGATGTTTCCACGCGACGCGCTCCGCATCGATTCCCGTGACTTGACGACCGTTGCCGCGCGTCGCATCGAGGGCGATCACGGCGTCGGTGCGCTGGTGTCGCCGTTCCTGTTCAATTTGCGTCGCAACGCCGCCGACGGCACATTGCCGACGACACCGATGCTCGAGAACGCCGTCCTCGATTTGCTCTGCGCCGCTCTCGACGACGCGGCTCCCCACGATGCGCCGGGATCCACACTCCTGATCGAGGCCAAGAGTCTCGTCGAAGCTCAGCTGTCCGATCCAACACTGTCCACGGCGTCTCTCGCTGCGCACCTGCATATTTCGACGCGCTACTTGCAGAAGCTCTTCGCGCAGGACGGTCGCACGGTGGCCGGCTGGATCAGATCCAGGCGTCTGGAGAGGTGCCACCGCGACCTGCGTGACCCTCGTTTCGCCGCAGACAGTATCGGAACCGTCTGTGCACGTCACGGTTTGATCGATTCCTCGAACTTCTCGAAGCTGTTCAAGGAGACGTACGGCATGTCTCCGCGGGAGTATCGCGCCGGGTGAGAGCGCACGCCGCCCTCAGCCGACCACGAACTACTACCCGAGGATCAGATCCGAGGCCCGCTCACCGACCATGATGGACGGCGCATTGGTGTTGCCCGACGGCACCGTGGGCATGATCGACGCGTCCGCCACCCGCAATCCATCGACCCCGCGGACCCGAAGGTCCGCTCCGACAACGGCATCGGAGTCCGACTCGGCTCCCATCTTGCAGGTGCCGACCTGGTGGTGGTACGTACCGGCAGTCTGTCGGACGTACGCCCGCAGGTCGTCGCGGGTGCGGGCGCTCGGTCCCGGAACCACCTCCGCCTTGCGCCACGGCGCGAAGGCATCGGAGGCACCGATCTCCCGGCAGATCTCCACCGCGTCGACCATCGCCTCGAGGTCGTACGGATCGGCCAGGATGTTCGGATCCGCCAGAGGCAGTTCATTCGGATCCGAGGACGCCAATCGCAGCGTGCCGCGTGAACGCGGAGCCACGATTCCCGGAGCGATCGTGTAGCCGTTCTCGGGCACCGGGTATCCGTCGGCGGGGTAGGGGATGTGCATGAACAGGGGCTGCAGATCGGGTGCAGCGCCGGCCCATCCGGTACTGCGGGCGTACAGCTGCGCTTCGAGCAGGTTGTTGGTACCGGCTGCGAGCGGCTCGAGGGACTCGTAGATGTTGCTGAGCAGCAAATGATCGTGCAGATTCTCGCCGACGCCCGGCAGGTCGATGACGGTGTCGATTCCCAGTTCAGCCAAATGTCTGGACGGCCCGATTCCACTGAGCAGCAGGGTCTTCGGAGAGCCGAGGGCTCCGCCGCACAGGATGACCTCGTGATCGGCGAACGCTCGCTCCAGCTCGCCATCTCCGCGGCTGTATTCGATGCCCACCGCTCGGCCGTTCTCGAGCACCACTCGGTGCACGAGAGCACCGGTGGTCACCGTCAAGTCGGGATTGTCGAGCACCGGGCCGACGAAGCTCTTCCAGGCGCTCATCCGCTCACCGTCGCGCGTGGTGGTGTGGTTGTAGCCGGCACCGACCATCTCGTCGGCGTTGAAGTCGTCGATCAGTTTGTGACCATGTTCGACGGCCGCGTCGACGAACGCCGCCGCCAAGGGGTGCGGGGTACCCATGATCGACACCGGCAGTGGCCCGTCGCCGCCGTGGAACTCGTTGGCACCGAGTTCGTGTGACTCCGAACGCTTGAACAGCGGCAGCACGTTCTCCCAGGCCCATCCCGCATCACCGGTCGCAGAGGCCCATCCGTCGTAATCGCTGGAATGCCCTCGCACGTAAATCATTCCGTTGAGGGACGAGCTGCCACCGAGGACGCGTCCGCGTGGCCAGAAGATTCGCCGATCGTTGGCGTGCTTCTGCGGGGTGGTGAACAGTCCCCAGTCCTGCGGTCCGCCCAACAGCGTCGGCCAGCCCTGCGGTGAGTGGATCGCCGGATCGGTGTCCACGGGACCGGCCTCGATCACGTGGACGGTGTGGCCTGCGTCGAGGAGCCTTCTCGCGATGACGCTTCCTGCTGATCCTGCTCCGACGACGACGTAGTCGGTCGATTTCTTCGGCATGTCAGTCCTTGCTGTTTCGTTGCTGCACGAGGGAGTCGGGCTACAGAACTACGGTGACGACCTTCTCTTCGGTGTTGGCCTCGATACCGGCCCACCCGAGTTCCCGGCCCGTGCCACTGGACTTCATGCCGCCCCAGGGGAGAGCGGGATCGATTGCAGCCCAGCCGTTCACCCACACCGCGCCGGAACGGACCTGCCCGGCCAGTATGTGCGCCCTCGACACGTCGCGGGTCCAGATCGAAGCGGCCAAGCCGTACACGGTGTCGTTGGCAATGGAGATCGCCTCGTCGGCCGTATCGAACGGAATCACCGTTCCGACGGGTCCGAAAATCTCCTCCTGGGCGATCTTCATGTCGTTGTCGGCGTCGGCGAAGATCGTCGGCTCGACGAAATAGCCGGCGCTGTCGGGACGTCCACCGCCGGCCGCCACTCGCGCTCCGCCGTCGCGTCCGGCCTGGATGTACCCGAGGACGCTGTCGCGCTGCTTCGCGTTGACGAGTGCGCACATCGTCGTCGACGGATCGAAGGGATCTCCCAGGACCTGAGCCGATGCGGCGGCGGCCAAACCGTCGACCACCTGCGAGTACAGCGAGCGGTGCACCAGCACTCGCGTCCCCGCGGCACACACCTGGCCCTGATTGAAGAACAGTCCCATCGCGGTTCCGTTGATCGCCGCCTCCAGGTCCGCATCCTCGAGGATGATCTGCGGGGACTTGCCGCCGAGCTCGAGCGTCGTCCGCTTGAATGTGTCGGCTGCCTTCTTGGCGATGATTCTGCCGACCCGAGGGCTGCCGGTGAAGCTGATCTTGTCGACGTCCGGATGGCCGACCAAGGTATCGCCCGTCACTTCGCCCAGTCCTGGAACAACATTGACCACTCCGGCAGGTACGCCTGCCTCGTCGATCAGTCGAGCCAGATGCAGGATGGACAGTGGCGCGTCCTCCGGCGGCTTGACGACGACGGTGTTCCCCGCGGCCAGAGCGGGAGCAAGCTTCCATGCCGCAATCATCAGCGGGGTGTTCCAGGGAACGATCATGCCGATGACGCCCACCGGCTCACGGACGGTGTACGAGTGCGTCGGCTGCCCGAAGTAGCCCGCAGTGGGGATGGAGCTCCCGGTGATCTTGTCGGCCCAGCCCGCGAAGTGCCGGAAAGTGGCTGCAGCATTGGGGATGTCGAGCATTGCCGGTTGACCGACCGGCTTGCCGACGTCGAGGGCTTCGAGTCGAGAGAGAAGGTCACCGTCCCGCTCGATCAGATCGGCCACCCGATTGAGCAGCTGGCCCCGGACCGCTCCGGGGGTAGCACCCCACTCACCACCGAGCTGGGCACGGGCCGCACGCACCGCTGCATCGACGTCCGACGCGGTGGCCGCAGCAATCTCGGCCAGGGGCTGTTCGGTGGTCGGGTTGATGTCGGTGAAGGTGCCTCCGTCGGATGCACCGTGCCACTGCCCCGCGATGTAGAGCTCGGTGGCGGTTCCGGTCGGCAGCGACGGTGCGGCCGATTCCTGTACTGCGGTCATATGTTTTCGCTCCTTCTCGGTGCCGTGTGCAGGCACCTCTCGCATGTCTGCTCCAGACTGCGCCCGGGCGAACGTGCCGGTCTTGTGTGATCGCGCACACATTGTGCGGTAGATGCGCACAGTCGCGAGAGTGCAGCAGACAGCCGAACGGGTTCCGTGCCGGCACCGAAAGGCGCAGTATGAGGTGGTGAACGTGACACCGACGCAATTGCGAGCGCAGTTCGCCCTTCGTCTGTCGGCTCTGTACGGGCGGGAGGTTCCCGCGTACACGACGCTGTTGGATGTCACCGCGTCGATCAATGCCGACACGATGCGCACCAGCGGTGCCGATGCGGAACGTTTCGGCTCCATCGATCGCGTCACCGCCGAGCGACACGGGGCGATTCGTGTCGGCAATGCACGTGAGATGTCGCAGGTGGCACTGATATTCGGTGCCATGGGCATGTATCCGGTGGGTTTCTACGATCTGCGTGACACTGCGTCGAGTTCGATTCCGGTGGTGTCGACTGCGTTCCGGCCGATCGATCCGGCCGAGCTGGCGATCAACCCGTTCCGGATCTTCACCTCGATGCTGGTGGCGTCGGATCGACGGTTCTTCGACCCGGATCTCGGCCGTCGCCTGACGGAATTCCTCGACCGCAGAACACTGTTCCCTCCGCTACTGCTCGAGCTGGCAGCCACGTGCGAGAGGGACAACGGCCTCGCAGCGGAGGAGTCCGCTACCTTTCTGGACCTCGCGACGGCGGCGTTCGCGTTGTCGACCGACCCTGTCGACAGAGCGTGGTATCGCGAACTCGAGGCAGTCTCGGCGGTGGCCGCCGACATCGGTGGTGTCTCCTCCACCCACATCAACCATCTGACACCGAGGGTTCTGGACATCGATCTTCTGCATCGCCGTATGGGAGAGCGCGGGGTGGCGATGATCGACACCATCCAGGGGCCTCCTCGTACGTCCGGTCCCGGATTGTTGTTGCGCCAGACGTCGTTCCGAGCGCTGGACGAGCAGCGGATGTTTCTCGACGAGAACGGCAACATCGAACCCGGCCATCTACGGGTACGGTTCGGCGAGGTCGAAGCCAGGGGCGCGGCAGCTACCGCACTCGGACGACGTCGCTACGACGAGTATCTGGATCGACTCGATACCGAGAAACCCGAGGACGCGTCCGCACTGTGGTCGTCGCTGGTGCCGGACGACGAGACACAGTGGATGGCAGAAGACCTCGCCTACTTCACCTTTCGAGTCACGGGGTCGAACCCGTCCGCTGCAGTCCGGGACGGTGGCCTCGTCGATCTGGTCAGGTCGGGTGTTGTCGCGGCCGACCCGATCGTGTACGAGGACTTCCTGCCCAAGTCGGCGGCGGGCATCTTCAGGTCCAATCTCGAATCCGACGGCACCCGAAATTCCGACAACACCGCGGCAGCCTTCGATGCAGAGGCGATGGAAAGCGTTCTGGGACGGACCCTGCACGACCCGTACCGGATCTACGGCCGCCTCCGAGACGAGTCGGTGACGCGAGCCGAGAAGCACCTCGGCCTGACGAAGCCTCTCGACTGCCCATGGACCCACTGAGCAACTGGCCCGAGATACCGAGCGTCAGCCCGAGATACCGAGAGATCCGGCGAGGGTCGGCCAACTCTTCGGTAGCTGCTCCACCCAGTACGGCCACGAGTGCGTTCCGGTCTCGGTGAAGTCGAACGTTGCAGGAATGTTCAACTGGCCGAGCCGATCCGCAAGTCGGTGTGTGCAGTAGTTCGACCCGACCTCGATGAGGCCACCGACCACCACCCTGTCCCATCCCGCTGCAGTGTCGAAGCTTTCGTGACGTCCGGGAGCGCCGGTTCCCACCGACACGTAGACATCGGTACCGCGCAGACTTTCGGCATTGGCCACCGAATCATGTTCGGCCCACGCAGGATCGAAGGGTCCGCCCCACATGTTGTCGGCATTGCCGCCGAATGCTCCGACGATGGCTCGAATACTGGCCTGGCCCAACGGTTCGGCGGACGCGAAGCAGCCGCTGTACGACGCCACGCCGGAGTACACGTCCGGATTACGTGCGGCGAGCATCATCGCCGATTGTGCGCCCATCGACAGGCCGGCGATCGCGTTGCGGCCGTTGCCATCCACGGCGGCGTCGATCAGCGGAGGCAGTTCCTCGGTGAGAAACGTTTCCCACTGGTAGCGGCCGAGTTTCGGGTCGTCGCGCTGCCAGTCGGTGTAGAAGCTTCCTGGCCCGGCCAACGGCAGGACGACGTTGACGTTCTTGTCGGCGAAGAACTCCGCTGCCTGCCCCTTCCGCAACCACATGCTGTTGTGCGGATCCTCTTCGCCGATGCCGCTGAGCATGTACAGCGTCGGACGCGGTCCGGTCTTCACCGCGGGTGTGAGCACCTGCACTTCGACGACGGCTCCCATGGCGGGTGAGTCGACCTTCAGCGTGCGCAGCGTGTCGGATGCCAGGACGGTGTCGACGATGCGGGCGGAGGGGGCAGCCGGCTCGGCGGATGCGATACCTCCCGAGGCGATCGACAGGGACAACGCTGCGACGAAGACAGTGGTGGAGATGCGTCGGCGACGCATGGCGATCCTCTCGGGATTATCACGGTAAGGGTGAATCGAGGTGCAGCATTGCACAATTGCGCGCCCGGTAACACGTTGTGGGCAAACTTTCACCACTGCCGCAGACTCGGTACCCGATCGAGGTGGCGAACCTGTACCTCCGCCCTTTTTCGTCCCTTGAGTCGCACACGAACAATTCGTGCACTAATCAATTCTGCTACTCTGACCACCGTGACCACCACCGAGGATCCACTCGCGCTCGATCGCCAGGTCTGCTTCGCCCTGGCCGTCACCAACCGGGCTGTGCTGTCGGTGTATCGGCCGTTGCTCGAACCGATGGGCCTGACCCATCCGCAGTATCTGGTGATGTTGGCCTTGTGGGGCGAGTCGCCGATGTCGGTCAAAGCGATCGGCTCAGCGCTGCAACTCGACTCGCCCACCCTGTCCCCACTGCTGAAGCGTCTGGAATCGATGGGGATGCTCACCCGCACACGCAGCACGGAAGACGAGCGCATTCTGCTCGTATCCCTCACCCCCGCCGGAGCCGCTCTCCGCGCCGAGGCCGAAAAGATTCCATCCGCGGTCGTGGCGAGACTCGGTGCGTCACTCGACGAACTGGAGCAGTTGCGCCGCGTCCTCACTCGCGTCAACGACGCGGCGATCGCAGCAGGAGCACTGACATGAGCGCACGACCCCAGCGCACCCGTCCGAACGCCGGCCAATGGTTGGGCTACGCCGTCCTGGGCCGCAAACTCCCCGACTCCATGCAGGATTGGGTTCGACGCGACCTCGTCGGCCCCGGCGCGACACCGCGTCACATCCTGCGCTCGATGATCCCGTTCCTGCCCATCTTCATCGGGTTCTTCGTGCTCTTTCCCGGCGCGATCTGGTTACGTGCCTCGATGGTTCTGTTGGCCCTGCTGCTCGCGCTGTTCTACACCGCCGCATACATGGACCAGAACCGCGCCCGTCGTCTCGAAATTCACGGACTGCCCGCCGACCTGAAGAGCGAGAAGAAGACGGCGGAACTCGAACGCGAACGCGAGAACTACCGCCGCAACCACTGACCGGCCGGTCAGTGCTCGCGGGCGAGGCCGGCGGTGAAGTCGTCGGCGATCATGACGGCCAGATCCCGCGTCTTGCGGTTGGTGTTCTGTGAGAGTTCGGTCAATTGCGTGAACGCGGCGTCGGCGTCGATGCGGTACACCGACATGAGGATGCCGACGGCTCGGCCGATAGTGCCGCGGGTCTCGAGCGCCGTACGCAGTGTCGCGGCCTGATTGCCGCTCTCGGCGATCAGCTGCTCGCGCATCCGTGACAGTTCGAGGTGCACGCGAACGCGCGCGACGAGTTCTCGGTCGTGGAACGGCTTGACGATGTAATCGTCGGCACCGCGTCCGAGTCCGTCGAGCACAAAGTCGGTTCCCGCACGAGCGGTCAGCAAGATGACCGGTACTCGTCTCAAGTCGGCGTCGCCGCGGATGTCGTCCACCAGATCCAGACCACTGCGCCCCGGCAGCATGACGTCGGAGAGCACGAGCCCCGGCAGCATCGCTCGGGCACGATCGAGAGCGGTCTCGATGTCCCCCGCTGTCGAGACGGACCACCCTTCGTCGGTCAGCAGGCGCGCGAGGTAGTTGCGCATGTCGACGTTGTCCTCGACGAGCAGGACATCGGCGCGATCGGTCGTCTCGGGAACGGGCTCGATCGAGGGGAAGATCGCCGAGATCGGATCGGCCGGAGCGCCGGGTCGATCGACAGCGGCAGCTTCTGCGGGCAACCGCGGCACCTGCACGGTGAAGGTAGTCCCCCGGCCCACGTCGCTGTCGACGTCGATGCGCCCGTTCAAGGCGGTCAGCAAGTCCGTCACCAGGGCAAGCCCGATTCCGGACCCTTCGATGCTGTGCGCGCCTTCTCTCTCGACGCGGTGGAACCGGTCGAAGATTCGAGGCAGGTCCTCGGCCGGAATTCCCAGTCCGGTGTCTGCGACCACGAGCCGAACGGTGGTCTCGTCCGCGACCAGACGAACCGACACCCGTCCGGCCGGGGTGTACTTGACGGCGTTGGCGACGAGGTTGAACACGACCTTCGACCACATTTCGGCGTCGGTCAGGACCACGACGTCCTCTGCCGCATCCACGACGAGCTCGAGCCCCTGCGCCGACGCGACGGCCGAGAACATCGTCGCGCAATCGCGTGTCACCGAGCCGAGGTTCACCGGCTCGGGTCGAGAGACGAGTCGGCCGGCCTCGGCATTGACGATGTCGAGCAGGTCGTCCACCAACCTGCGCAGCCGCATCGACGCGCGATGAACGACGTCGAGTGATTCGCGGTCGTTCGCGGCCAACACCGAAGCAGCGTTCTCGCGTACCGAATCGAGCGGGCCCGTCAGCAACGTCAGCGGGGTGCGGAATTCGTGCCCGACGTTCTCGAGCAGCCGAGTCTTCGCAGCATCGGCGTCGGCCAAGGCCGCCACCCGGCTGCGCTCCATCTCGAACGCGTGCGAGGCCGTCAATGCGGTGGACAGGCGTTCGGCGACGACGACGCAGAACGAGGTGAAGGCATCGTCGATCACCCGATGGCTGCTCACTCCGATCAACAGCGCCCCGACCGGCTGAACCCGACCCGCCATCGTCAACGGTACGACGACGGCCTGCGGAACGTTGCCGTCCACCTGCACGGTCGCGCAGGCGACCGTACCGTCGGCAACTCGAGAGATGTCGGCGCACTCCCACGTCGCAGCGTCGTACCCGGCGTCGCCGCCGGTCACGACACATTCCACCGGACCGTCCGCATTCAGATCTTCGCGGAGGTAACCGGCGACGAGGGGAAACTCCGACGCTTCCGCCGCGAGCACGCCCACTGCCGCACGGCAGATGTCCACGGCACCGTCGGTGTCGTTGCCCGTCAGCGTGCCCAGGCTCAGCAACGCCTGCATGCGGCGTTCGCCGAGGAGCTGCTGGGTGACCTCCGACGTCGCGACGAACACGCCGAGGACCGCGCGCTCGGGACCGTGAATCGGACTGTACGAGAAGGTCCAGTACGTCTCTTCGAGGAACCCGTACCGATTCATCATGAACCGTTGGCGAGCACCGTGCACCGCAGTGCCGCCGTCGACGACCTGATGAGCCAATGCGCCGATCTCGTCCCAGATCTCTGCCCAGCAGTCCCTGGCCGGCTGCGCTGCGGCGGCGGGAAACTTGTCACCGAGAAAATCGGTGTACGAGTGGTTGAAGATCTGGACCAGGTGCGGCCCCCACCAGATCAACATCGGGATGGTCGACGGCATGACCGTGCGGATGGCCGCGATCAATTCGTACGGCCATTGCTCCACCGGTCCCAGCTCCGTGCAGCTCCAATCCAGCTCGCGAAACCGAGCCTCGGTGGCATTGTCACCGGGAAACAGCTCGTCGAGCCGAGCCGAACCGGGATCGGGTACTGCGGGATTCATGGCCTCGTCCTTAGTCACATGCGGCCGTAGGTCAAGGACGGGCGCAAACTCCTCGACGATTCTATCCGAGCACCAGGTGGGTGAGCGTTTCGCTCACCTGCGCCGGGGGTAATCGACCGCTCATGCCCACCTCATCCAGTCTCCCGTATCCCCTGGGCGTCTCGCGTCTGTCCGACGACGGTGCCAACCTCGCCGTCTACTCCGAGACAGCCGACTCGGTGTCCGTCGTCGTGATGAACGAAGACGGAACAGAGCGCAGTACAACGCCGTTGACGCTTCGCACCGGTCACGTCTTCCACGATCTGGTGCCCGACGTCACCCCGGGAACGCGATACGGTCTCCGCGTCGACGGCCCGTGGGATCCCGCCTCGGGACTGCGCCACAACCCGGCGAAGCTACTGCTCGACCCGTACGCCACGGCCATCACCGGCCAGGTCGACTGGAACGAGTCGGTGTTCTCGCATCTGCATGCAGAGCCGGAGACCCGCAACGACGAGGACTCCGCGCCGCACATGCCGTATTCCGTTGCAGTGCAATCGAACTTCGATTGGACCGGCGACGAGGCACCGCGCACTCCGCTGGACCGCACCGTCGTCTACGAGGTCCACGTGAAGGGCTTCACCGCCACCAATCCCGATGTTCCCGAGGACATTCGAGGAACGTACGCCGGGCTGGCCCACCCCGCCGCGATCGCGCACCTGAAGCGTATCGGCGTCACCGCAGTGGAGCTGTTGCCCATTCATCAGTTCGTCCAGGATTCGCACCTGCTCGAAGAGGGCCGCCGAAACTACTGGGGCTACAACTCCATCGGCTTCTTCGCCCCGCACAACGAGTACGCCAGCACCGGCGACACCGGCGGTCAGGTGGACGAATTCAAGGCACTGGTCAAGGCGATGCACGAGGCCGGTATCGAGGTCATCCTGGATGTCGTCTACAACCACACAGCCGAGGGCAACCACCTGGGACCGACGTTGTCTCTCAAGGGAATCGACAACGGCTCGCACTACCGACTCGTCGACGACGACCGCAGCGCCTACTACGACACCACGGGCACCGGCAACAGCCTCAACGTCGGACATCCCGCGGCGCTGGGCCTGATCATGGACTCGCTGCGGTACTGGGTCACGGAGATGCACGTCGACGGATTCCGTTTCGATCTCGCGAGCACCCTGACCCGTCAGGACTCCGGCCTCGACGTCCACAGCGCGTTCCTCGATCTCGTACACCAGGATCCGACGCTCGCGCCGGTCAAACTCATCGCCGAGCCCTGGGACACCCAGGGCTACCAGGTGGGCGGGTTCCCGGCCCGGTGGTCGGAGTGGAACGGTAAGTTCCGCGACGACGTTCGTGACTTCTGGCGCGGCGAGGACGGCGCGTTGTCCGCTCTTGCGCAACGTGTCACCGGCAGCCCCGACGTGTACGAGAGCACCCGGCGCCCAACCTTGGCGAGTGTCAACTTCATCACCGCCCACGACGGCTTCACCCTGGCCGACCTCAATTCCTACGACGAGAAGCACAACGAGGAGAACGGCGAGGACAGCCAGGACGGCGAATCCGACAACCGTTCGTGGGGATGTGGTGCCGAGGGCCCGACCGACGACGAGGGCGTCAACGCACTCCGCGCCCGCCAGCAGCGTAATCACCTTGCCACACTGCTCCTTTCGGCCGGCGTCCCGATGATCCTCGGCGGCGACGAACTGGGCCGAACGCAGAACGGCAACAACAACGCGTACTGCCAGGACAACGAGG
Source organism: Rhodococcus sp. 3258 (assembly GCF_031456475.1). Lineage (NCBI taxonomy): Bacteria > Bacillati > Actinomycetota > Actinomycetes > Mycobacteriales > Nocardiaceae > Rhodococcus > Rhodococcus sp. 3258. The sequence goes on along the minus strand of NZ_JAVDUT010000005.1, from coordinate 7,536 downwards.
TCTCCTGGTTCGACTGGAGCACGGTCGATCAGGATCTCGTCGACTTCACCACCCACCTGATCTCGCTGCGCGACGAGCATCCGGCGTTGCGTCCCACCTGGTTCCGGCACGACAGCGATTCCGAGGAAGACGGGGCAGGACCCGATACGGTCGACTTCTACCGCGCCGACGGTCAGAAACTGGTCGACGAGGATTGGTCGGACGGAAACGCGCACAGCATTCTCATCCTGATGCGTGCGGGCGAGGGAGACGCGGCGTTCGCCTGGATGGTCAACGCCTCACCTGCGACAGTCGAATTCACGCTGCCGGAGGGCAAGTGGAGTCAGTCGACGTCGAGTGATCCGGATCAGGCGTACGAGGCGGGCGGACCGTCCATTCTGATTCGCGAGCATTCGTTCACGTTGCTGCAAGGCTGATCGGTCCACCGTTCGAGAATCTGTAGCCACTCCTCCGATTCGGAGCGTCCGGCCCACGCGATGTATCCGTCGGGCCGGACGAGGACGGCGGGGCCGCTGTCGGTACGGCGGACGATGTCCGTTCGAGTGCAGTCGCTCTCGCCGACCTGACCCCGACGGACCCGAGCGATCAGGCGGCAGGCAGTACCTTCGTGAACAGCACGGCCCCGGTCGCGTCGCAGAGGTTGACGGTCAGATCGCGCGAGTCCCCGTCGATGAGAACCTCACCGAAATGCTGAAACGCGTCGAGTGGCGACGCGTTCGGCTCCGGTGGCGCGTGCACGAACACTGCTTCCGGGCCGAACGTGCCGTCCAAGTCGTTGGGGCCGAACGCGCCGGCGTTGAGCGGCCCACTGACGAATTCCCAGAACTCGCGAAATTCCTGATAGGCCGCGCGCTCCGGCGAATAGTGATGCGCTGCTGTGTAATGCACGTCGGCGGTGAGCCAGACGGTGCCGGTGACGTCGTTCCGATCGATCGCGGTGAGCACCTGCGCGATGTCGGTCTCACGACCCAGCGGCGCACCGGGGTCTCCGTTGCCGACGCCTTCCTGCGCGACCTTCCCGTCAGGAACGACGAGTCCGAGGGGCAGGTCGTTCGCGATGATCTTCCACGTCGCGGTGGAGCGGGACAGCTCGTCGATCAACCACTGACGCTGCGCCGAGCCGAGGATCTCCCCTGACGCAGCGGTGTTCGCACCGTTCGCATCCTTGTACGTGCGCATGTCGAGGACGAAGACGTCGAGCAGCGGCCCGTAGGCGATCTTGCGGTACACCCGGCCGTCGACGGCTTCTGTGGGCGCGATTGGCAACCACTCGTGAAACGCCTGCAACGCTCTCTGCGACAGCAGGTCCACATCCTTCACCGTGTATTGCTCCAGGTCGAGGATCTCACCGGGATACCAGTTGTTGACGGTTTCGTGATCGTCCCACTGGACCATCTGGGCGACAGACGAATTGAAGCGGCGGTAGTTGTCGTCGGTGAGATTGTAGGCGTATTGGCCGCGGTACTCGTCGAGCGTCTCGGCGACCTTGGACTTGGCCTCGCTCATGGTGTTTCGCCAGATTCGGCCGTCGGGAAGTGTCACGCGCTCCTCGAGCGGGCCGTCCGCATAGATCACATCGCCGCTGTGCAGGAACAGATCCGGCTGCCTGTCGGCCATCGCCGAGAAGATCGTCATACCGCCGATGTCGGGGTTGATGCCGTAACCCTGGCCTGCGGTGTCGCCACCCCACAACAGGCGGATGTCGGATGGGCCGTCAGGAGCTGTGGAGAACATTCCGGTGACGGGTTCAGACGTCGCGCCGTCCTCGCCCTCGAGCGTGACGCGATAGTGAACCTTCTGTCCCGCAGGCAATCCGGTCAGGCGCAGCACCCCCGTTCCGTCCGACTGCGGAGTCAGCAGTGGCCCCCGCATCGTAGTCACAGAGGAGAACGAGTCCGTCGCGGACGTGTCGACGATCATCGTCGCCGGAGTATCCGAACGTGCCCACACCAGCGCTCCGTCGGCACGCACATCACCGCTGGCGACACCGTGTGTCAGCACCGGCCGGGTGCGAACCAACGCCGGGCTGCATGCCAGCACAGGCGTGGCAGCGGCACCGAGAGCGGCATATCGGAGGAGGGATCGACGGGTGAGCTGCATGCCCTTCACCGTCCAGCATCGACATGAACGGCTCGTAGCGCCCAGGAAGACAGACGATTTCCGCCACAAGCGCGTCGTACCGTGCGACGAGGAACGCGGCCGCAGGATCGGAAAACACAACCACCGATCCCGACCCTGCGGCGCTACCTCACCGAACCGCTGTGAGGGTCAGCTCACCCCGGCGCGCACGTCCGGTGCCCCGAGCCTGGCCGCGTCGGCGGTCTCGTCATCGGGCTGTTGCTGTGAATCCCGTTCTGCCAGAACACGAAGACGGTAGTGCTCGATCTCTTCCGTCCGGTGCTGATCGTCCCATCCGAGAATAGGAGCCACCAGCCGAGCTACTTCCTCGGCTGCTGCTTCACCACGATCGGGAACCTCGATGGAGATGCGGGTGCGCCGGGTGAGGATGTCCTCGAGATGCTGCGCGCCTTCGTGACTCGCGGCATAGACGACCTCTGCCTTGAGGTACTCCGGTGCGCTGTCGAGAGGCTTCCCGAGTTCGGGATCGGCGTCGATCAGATCCAGCACCTCACCCATCAGGGTGCCGTACCGACCCAACAGATGCTCGACGCGTGAGACCCGCATGCCGGTACGTTCGGCCGTCAGATTGCGGGAGTTGTACGCCCCGAGGTAGCCGTCGGCCCCGACGAGTGGGATGTTCTCGGTGACGCACTTGGGCACGGTCCGTTCGAGCCCGTGCACCGCGGCATCCACTGCGTCCTTGGCCATCACGCGGTAGGTGGTGTACTTGCCACCGGCGATGACGGTCAGTCCTCGCACCGGGCTGGACACCGCATGCTCGCGGGAGAGCGTGCTGGTGGAGTCGGATTCTCCGAACAGCAACGGCCGCAGACCCGCGTAGACCCCGACGACATCGGCGCGGTCCAGTGGATCGGCCAGCAGCTTGTTCACGTGCCCCAGGATGTAGTCGATGTCGCTCTGGCTCGCGGCCGGGTGAGCGAGATCGAGCTTCCAGTCGGTATCGGTGGTGCCGATGATCCAGTGGCTTCCCCACGGGATGACGAAGAGCAGGCTCTTCTCGGTGCGCGTGATGATGCCCGTGGCGCTGTTGATGCGGTTGCGGGGCACCACCAGGTGCACGCCCTTGGATGCGCGAACCTGGAACTGTCCACGCCCGCCGACCATCTGCTGGACCTCGTCGGTCCACACACCCGCGGCGTTGATGACCTGTTTGGCACGCACCTCGAACGAACGACCCGTTTCCAGATCGCTCGCCACGACTCCGACGACCTTGTCGTCCTCACGAAGGAAGCCCGTGACGCGAGTGCTGTTGGCGCACAACGCCCCATAGGCGGCTGCGGTCCGCGCAATCATCATCGTGTGCCGAGCGTCGTCGACCTGGCCCTCGTAGAACTTCACCGCACCGCGAATCGCCGACCGCTTACCGGAAGGGAAGGATTCGAGCGTCTTCTTCTTACCGAGGTGCTTGTGATGACTCGGGACGCCGCGTCCGGCACCCATGACGTCGTACACGCCGATGCCGAGCCCCACGTACGGACGGTCGATCACCTTTTCGAGCGGATAGATGAACGGGACCGGCCGAGCGAGGTGCGGGCACAACGTGTTCAGCACGAGCGAGCGCTCTTTGAGGGCCTCGAACACCAGCGAGAAGTTGAACTGTTCGAGGTACCGCAGACCGCCGTGGAACAGCTTGCTCGAGCGACTGGACGTGCCGGCCGCATAGTCGCGTGCTTCGAGCAGTCCGACCTTCAGACCACGCGTCACCGCGTCGAGAGCCGTTCCCGCGCCGACGACGCCGCCGCCGATCACCAGGATGTCCAGCTCTTCGGCTTCCATCCGTGCGATTGCCTCGGCGCGCGCGGTTGGACTCAAAGCCGTTGTGGTGGAACTCATTCTTCATCAACCCAATCGAGAGTACGTGTCACTGCCTTCTTCCAGCCGGCGTACAGCTTTGCCCGCTGGTCTTCGTCCATGGACGGTGTCCATGTCTTGTCCTCGGCCCAGTTCTGGCGAATGTCGTCCTCACTCGCCCAGTACCCGACGGCGAGGCCTGCCGCGTATGCCGCTCCGAGAGCGGTGGTTTCGGCTACGACAGGCCGCACCACGTCGACGTTCAGGATGTCGGACTGGAACTGCATCAACAGTTCGTTGACAACCATTCCGCCGTCGACCTTGAGCACCTCGAGGTCGACGCCGGAGTCGGCGTTCATGGCCTCGATGACCTCGCGCGTCTGGTACGCAGTGGCTTCGAGCACGGCACGGGCCAGGTGGCCCTTGTTGACGAACCGCGTCAATCCCACGATGGCACCGCGCGCATCGGCACGCCAGTGCGGAGCGAACAGACCCGAGAACGCGGGCACGAAGTACGCGCCGCCGTTGTCGTCCACCGAACGCGCATCGGTCTCGATGTCCGCAGCCGAGGAAATCATGCCGAGGTTGTCCCGCAGCCACTGCACGAGCGAACCCGTCACCGCGATCGAGCCTTCGAGCGCGTACACCGTCGGCTGGTCGCCGATCTTGTAGCAGACGGTGGTGAGCAGGCCGTTCTTGCTCATGACCTTCTCGGTGCCGGTGTTGAGCAGCACGAAATTGCCTGTGCCGTAAGTGTTCTTGGCCTCACCGGGAGACAAGCAGGCCTGCCCGAAGGTGGCCGCCTGCTGGTCGCCCAGGATGCCGGAGATCGGCACACCGCGGAACGGTCCGCGTTCACGGCCGGTGCCGTACACCTCGGAGCTCGACCTGATCTCGGGCAGCATCGACATCGGAATGCCCATGTCGGCGCAGATGCCCTCGTCCCACTGCAGGGTGTCGAGATCCATCAACAGCGTGCGCGAGGCGTTGGTCGGATCGGTGTAGTGCAATCCGCCGTCGGTTCCGCCGGTCATGTTCCACAGCACCCAGGTGTCCATGTTGCCGAAACACAGCTCTCCCGCTTCGGCTTTGGCCCGTGCACCGTCGACGTTGTCGAGAATCCACTTGATCTTCGGCCCGGAGAAGTAGGTGGCCAACGGCAGACCGGTCTTGGCGGTGTACTTGTTGGCATCGCCGCCGCCGAGTGCGGTCGCGATGCGATCGGTACGGGTGTCCTGCCAGACGATGGCGTTGTAGATCGGCTTGCCCGTCTCGCGGTCCCACACCAGCGCCGTCTCACGCTGGTTGGTGATACCTACTGCGGCGATGTCCTCGCGCGTCAGATCCGCTGCGGCCATGGCACCGGCCGCGACGGCGCGCACGTTGTCCCAGATCTCCGACGCGTCGTGCTCGACCCAACCGGCCTGCGGGAAGATCTGCTGGTGTTCCTTCTGATCGACGGCGACGACGGTGCCCGCGTGATCGAAGATCATGCAGCGTGAAGACGTGGTTCCCTGATCGATCGCGGCGACGTACTTTCCTGCGAACTCGGTCATGGCTTCTCTCCTGTGGTCTGGGTGTCTGCTGGGAGTCGTGATGGCGGCTCGGGCGTCGAACCTTCTTGTTTGCGTAGGTTCTTCCCGATCAACAGGTCGTACAGGAACACTCCTATCGGTCCACCTGCGAGAGGTCCGACGATCGGCACCCAGAAGTACAGGCCGCCGTATTGATCTCGCCACGCTCCACCGTAGCCCGTGATGTACGACGCCAGGCGAGGTCCGAAATCTCGAGCCGGGTTGATCGCGTAGCCGGCGTTGGTGGCCCAGGCGAATCCGATGGCGACGACGATGAGGCCCACGATCAGGGGAGCCATGTTGGCCATCGGTGCGGTGCCGAGCGAATCGGTCACGGCCACGATGAGGAACAGCAGAATGGCGGTACCGATGATCTGGTCGATCAGCGCCGAGGACACACTCACCGGCAGTGTCCCGTTACCGGGCAGTGTCGAGAAGATGGTCTGGGTGGCGGTGGTGTGCCCGGGGTCGACCGCGTTGATCATGTCGTTGTAGTTCCAGCGCACCAGCAGGGCGGCCACGAAGGCACCTGCGGTCTGCGCGAGAATGTACGGCGCAACCATCTTCCAGCTGAATCCGCGGAAGAGTGCGAACGTGATGGTCACCGCGGGATTGAGGTGCGCGCCGGTGATACGGCCCGCGACATAGATACCGAACATCACGCCCAGCCCCCACGCCCAGGCGATCGAGTCGTGACCGCCGAGGCTGCCGGACTCACCACCCGAGACCACCTGAGCGACGACGCCGACACCGAACAGAATGAGAATCATGGTTCCGGCGAACTCCGCGGCCATGTGCGCCGGTAGCCCCCATTCCGGTTCCTTACGTGCCATCTTTCAGCCTCCACACAGTCAGTGATACACGCCACATTGCGTGCCATTTGCCACGGTAGACGGCCTGCACTGCGTTTCACAGCTGATGCACATATGTGCAATTCGGTCGTACACTGGTGCCGGTGACGGACCCCAGTATCACTCCCGAATCCGACCTGCGGACCGGCCATGCCACCCAGGCGGCGCGGCTCTACTACTTCCAGGACATGACGATGGCGGCCATCGGCCGTGAGCTGGGCGTATCTCGTTCGACAGTCTCACGACTCATCACGTTCGCGCGGGCGTCGGGACTGGTGGAAATCAAGATCTCCACCCCACTCGGTCAGGCACCGCGGATCGAGCGTGCATTCGCCGATCTGTACGACATTCGTGCACACGTGGTGCCGGTCGCGGAGACGGTCGACGAACTGCAGCGTCTCGATCGGGTCGCGACCTTCGCCGGCCGACTACTCACGTCGTTCTTCGAGTCGGACATGGTGATGGGCGTCGCCTGGGGAACCACCGTCAGCGCCGTCAGCCGCAAGCTCGCCCCCAAGCGAACCCACAACTCGAGCGTGGTGCAACTGAACGGGGCAGCCAACATGCGCACCACGGGGGTCTCGTATGCCACCGACATCATCCGGACGTTCGCCGACGCGTACGGGGCTGCGGCACAGGGATTTCCGGTTCCCGCATTCTTCGACTATCCGGAAACGAGACAGCACCTGTGGCGCGAGCGCAGCATCAGGCGCGTGCTCGAACTTCAGGATCGCATGAACCTCGCCGTCTTCAGCATCGGCGTCATGAGTGGAGCCGTTCCGAGTCACGTCTACAGCGCCGGCTATCTCGAACGCGAGGACAGAGCCGAGCTGCAACGTGACGGCGTCGTCGGCGACATCGCCACGGTGTTCCTCCGATCCGACGGCAGCTACAACCGAATTGCGTTGAACGACAGATCGAGTGGGCCGAGCCTCGATCGACTCAAGGCCGTCCCGCGCAGAGTCGCCATCGTGGCGGGAGAGTCCAAACTCGACGCCCTCACCGCCGCACTGCGCGGTGGCCTGATCACCGATCTGGTGATCGACGACATCAGCGCCGCGAAATTGGTGTTGCGCTCGCGCTGACCCATGTGATGCTCCTATGAGTGTCAAGTGGCAGTTTTCTGGGTGAGAAGTTGGAACATTTCGCGGGCGACGGCTCGTTTGAGGCAGCGGATT
>NZ_JAVDUT010000004.1:0-532553 GCF_031456475.1 Rhodococcus sp. 3258 | reverse complement strand
CAGAACGTCATCCGAACCTGATGTGAGAAACCCGGGTGAACCATCGCAAACATCCCTAATGATCAGGCACGTTGCAACCACCGCTCGAATCCGCCACGAAGTTCCACGCACATGCGGCGCAGCCGCATAGTCTGGCGGGATGAAGATTCGCGGCGCAGTACTCGAAGAAATCGGCCGATCTCGTCCCTTCGCGGACTCGCAACCCATCACCGTCTCCGATCTCGAACTGGGCTCACCGGGTGACGGGGAACTGCTCGTCCGGATCGAAGCCGCCGGACTGTGCCACTCGGATCTGTCGGTGGTCGACGGTAATCGCGTTCGTCCGGTACCGATGCTGCTCGGCCACGAGGCCGCGGGCCGCGTCGAGGAAGTCGGCGCGGGCGTCGACGACATAGCAGTCGGAACCCGTGTGGTCATGACGTTCCTGCCGCGCTGCGGTGACTGCGCGGGGTGCGCCACCGACGGCCAGATGCCCTGCGTCGTGGGAAGCGCGTCGAACAATGCGGGCACGTTGCTCGGCGGAGACATCAAATTGCACCGCGACGGTGCCGAGATCAAGCATCACCTCGGAGTCTCCGGCTTCGCCACACACGCAGTGGTCAGTAGAAAGTCGGTGGTACCGGTCGACGACGACATCCCAGCCGACATCGCAGCGGTCCTCGGTTGTGCAGTGCTCACCGGCGGCGGCGCTGTCCTCAACGCCGGAACTCCGAAGCCGGGGCAGTCGGTGATGGTGGTCGGCCTCGGCGGAGTGGGCATGGCGGCCGTACTGACCGCGGTATCGATCGGTGCGGGTGAGGTCATCGGTGTCGACGGCGTCCCCGACAAGCTCGTCGCCGCAACCGATCTGGGTGCAACACAGGTCTATTCACCTGCAGATCTCGCTGAGAAGGGGATCAAGGCGGACATCGTCATCGAGGCAGCGGGCAACGCCCGTGCATTCGAAACTGCAGTCGCGGCAACGGCTCCCGGTGGAAAGACGATCACCGTGGGCCTGCCTGCTCCCGACGCCCGTTCGTCGATCTCACCTCTCGGTCTGGTAGCCGAGGCGCGCACGATCATCGGCAGTTACCTCGGCTCGGCCGTCCCGGCGCGCGACATTCCGACCTACGCCCAGATGTGGCGCGAGGGTCGACTGCCCGTCGAGAAGCTGATCTCCTCGCGCATCACGTTGGACGAGATCAACCGCGGCATGGACGAATTGGCCGACGGCAACGCCATCCGTCAGGTCATCGTTTTCGACTGACCGTCAGCGGTGGGCCGCGGTGGCCACCCACCGCCCGCGACGTTGAGAGATGTCGATCGGATGGTCGAAGCACGTGCTGATGTTGTCCGTGGTCAGCACCGTGTCGACAGGCCCCTGAGCGTGCACGCGACCGTCACGGATCAGCAACGCGTGGGTGGTCGAGGTCGGGATTTCCTCGAGATGGTGGGTGACCAGGATGCTGGCGAGCCCGGGATGTTCGGCACGCAGCGAGTCCAGCGCCGTCAGGAGTTGTTCGCGGGCAGCGAGATCGAGACCGGTGGCGGGTTCGTCGAGTAGCAGCAGCGCCGGATCGGGCAGCAGTGCGCGAGCGATCAGTGCCCGGCCCCGCTCGCCCTGGGAGAGGGTGTGCCACGACGCGTCCACGCGGTGGGCAACTCCCAGCGACTCGACGAGCCGGTGGGCGCGAGCGACCTGGTCCTCGGTGGCCGACCATCTCGGGATCAGATCGGGCGTGTTGGTCAGTCCTGTCAGGACGACCTGGAGCAGAGTGAGCGGGGCCTCGATCTTCAGACGAGGATCGACGTGTCCGATGTGCGTGCGTAATTCGCGCATGTCCACTCGGCCCAGGCGGTGGCCCAGTACGTGCACCGCGCCCCGCGTGGGATGGACGACGGCTCCCAGCAAGCTGAGCAGGGTGCTCTTGCCGGCACCGTTGGCACCGAGCAACACCCAGTGCTCGCCCTCGTCGACCCGCACGGTCGCATCGCTGAGGAGATATCGGCCGCCACGGACGAGATCGACGCGGTCGGCGAACAGAACGCTGGACTTCACCGACCGACCGTAGCTGCCGGTGTCGGGGGCCTGGAAGTAGGCTCGGTCTTCGGTAGGACGACAAGACGACGACGAAACGAGTGTGGGAACGACGTGAGTGCAACGGCACCTGTTCGAGTAGGGGTACTGGGGTCACGCGGCAAGGTCGGTCAGGCGATCTGCGCCGCAGTCGACGCAGCCGGCGATCTGGAGCTCGTGGCAACTGTCGACCAGGGCGATCCGCTGGCGAACTTCGTCGACAGCGGTGCGCAGGTGGTCGTGGATTTCACCCATCCCGATGTGGTCATGGACAACCTGCAGTTCTTGGTCGAGCACGGCATCCATGCTGTCGTCGGCACGACGGGTTTCGACGAGCAGCGGCTCGAGCAGGTTCGTGAGTGGTTGGCCGGATCCCCACAGACGGGTGTGTTGATTGCACCGAACTTCGCCATCGGAGCGGTGCTGTCGATGCGCTTCGCTCAGCAGGCAGCCCGATTCTTCGATTCCGTCGAGGTGATCGAGCTGCATCACCCGAATAAGGCCGATGCACCCTCGGGGACCGCGTACCGTACCGCCGCGCTGATCGCCGAAGCGCGGGCGGCAGCGGGCACCCCGAAGAGTCCCGATGCGACGACGACGGAGCTCGACGGTGCTCGCGGAGCCGACGTGGACGGAGTGCGCGTGCACTCCATCAGACTGGCGGGCCTCGTTGCGCACCAAGAGGTTCTGCTGGGGACACAGGGCGAGACGCTGAGCATCCGACACGACTCGCTGGACCGGACGTCCTTTGCGCCCGGTGTACTGCTCGGAGTCCGAGAGATCGCTGCCCGGCCGGGGCTGACCGTCGGCCTCGATCCGCTTCTGGATCTGTGAGCTGATCGACAGTGAACAAAGCGACCAAAGTCGTCGCCATCATTGCAGTGATGGTGTTGATCCTCGGCTTCTACTTCTTCCTGCTCGGACAGCGCGGAGTGACGTTGATCCAGAACGGCGGGGTGGCCAGTACTGCCCTGGGGATCGGGGTCATCCTGCTGCCGATCGTCGGGTTGTGGATCGTGTGGGCGACGCTCAAAGCAGGATTCGACCATCAGCGGCTGGCGTCGCGCATCCGAGAGGAAGGCCTCGAACTCGACGTCGACGATCTGCCGAGGAGGCCGTCGGGGCGCATCGAACGAGACGCAGCCGACGAACTCTTCCAGCAGGTCAAGGCCGAATGGGAAAAAGATCCCGACAACTGGCGAAATTCGTATCGGCTGGCGCGGGCCTACGATTACGCGGGTGATCGCGGGCGAGCTCGCGAGACCATGAAACGTGCTGTGGCACTGGAACGTGCCGAGAGCTGACGGACATGGCGCGCACTCTGCTGATCGTTCACCACACACCGAGCCCGCCGATGCGGGAACTGCTCGAATCGGTCCTCGCCGGAGCCCGTGACCCGGAGATCAGCGGTGTGGACGTGCGCAGTGTGCCTGCGCTCGGCGCGACAGTCCCGGATGTGCTTGCCGCCGATGGCTTTCTCTTCGGTACCCCGGCGAACTTCGGTTACATGAGCGGTGCCCTGAAACACTTCTTCGACACCGTCTACTACCCGAGTCTCGATGCGGTATCCGGAAAGCCCTACGGTGCGTGGGTGTACGGAAACAGTGACACCGCTGGTGCCGGGCGGGCAATCGAAAGTATTGCAGCGGGTTGGGGATTGGACAAGGTTGCCGAGACCGCTCACCTGGTGGACAGCGGCAAGGAGTCGCGGGAGCGCTGCTACGAACTCGGCGGGACGATCGCGGCCGGTCTGTCCGACTGACTGCGGCCCGAGTCGGCGTGTACGTCTCGGCACGCTGCGGCCGCGCGAGTACCGACTCAGTCCGACTCGACAGGGGAGTGGGATCGCAGCACGTCGTCGGCTGGGATCGACAACGGAATTTCCAGAAGTCGTTCCGGCCAACTCGGGTACGCGGGTCTGATCCAGACACGGTTGTCGTCGAGCTGAGTCATCAACACCCGGCGCCACTGCCAATCGTCCTGCGGTGTCAGCAGATCGGTCTCGGGCTGCAACGGCAGTGGGGCTTTCGTCCAGTGCGGCAACGACAGGGAAGCCAGTCCGCGTTCCTCCAGGGCGGCAATCGCGTCCTCCAGCGACACACCCAGCGCAACAGTGATACCCACCGGATTGACGGCATCGACCAGGTATCCCTCGTCGTGTTCGTCGTACGGGGCCGATTCACCCGCGCTGTGTGCGACGGTCCATCCGATCACCTCGCCGTCCGAGGCTCGTTTCACCGGCAATCTGCTACGCCACCGCTCGACATCCACTCACGCGAGGATACGCGGCTCGATGTAGTGAGTTCGGTGAAGAAACTATGTCCGATTGTGAGCAGGCAGGGTCGTGCTCGTGTTTGACTGCAGGGGACAGTCGGCATTTGTACCGCTCTCCATATCAAGGGATTTCGATGACCCTCCCCATTCTCGACCGCTCCAGAATCGTTGCTACGCCCGAGTGGAGTCGCTGGCTGATACCCCCGGCAGCCCTCTCGATACACCTGGCGATCGGATCTGCGTACGCCTGGAGCGTCTTCAAGAACGCCATCTCACAGCCCGACGCCCTGGGGCTCAGCGGAACGGTCACCGCCATACCGTTTCAGCTCGCCATCGTCATGCTCGGCCTGTCGGCCGCGATCTTCGGCACCAGAGTGGAGAAGAACGGCCCGCGGTGGGCGATGGCCGTCTCACTTGTCTTCTTCGTATCGGGACTGCTCATTTCCGCACTCGGCATGGCACTCGGCCAGTTCTGGCTGGTGATCTTCGGATACGGCTTCATCGGCGGTATCGGCCTCGGAATCGGATATATCTCGCCCGTGTCGACGCTGATGAAGTGGTTCCCGGACCGGCCGGGAATGGCGACCGGTATCGCCATCATGGGCTTCGGCGGCGGCGCCCTGATCGCGTCACCTCTCACCAGCCAACTGATGGTGAACTTCGGCGGCTTCACCGATGGTTCGATCGCCAAGACGTTCCTCACCCTCGGCGTCGGGTACGCGGTGTTCATGGCGCTGGGAGTCGTGCTGATCAGAGTCCCGGCCGAGGGGTGGACACCGAAAGGCTGGACGCCTCCCGCGGCGTCGGCGATGATCTCGACCCACAACGTCTCCGCGGCCAACGCCGTCAAGACTCCGCAGTTCTGGCTCCTGTGGGTGGTGTTGTGCTTCAACGTCACTGCCGGCATCGGCATCCTCGAACGCGGCTCCGGGATCTACCAAGACTTCTTTCCGGACGCCACCTCCCCAGAATCGTTGGCCGCGGCGGCCGCTGGTTTCGTCGCGTTCCTGTCTCTGACCAACATGATCGGTCGCTTCGTCTGGTCCTCGGTCTCGGACGTGGTGGGTCGCAAGAACATCTATCGTCTGTACCTCGGTGTCGGCGCGCTCCTGTACCTGTACATCGCCCTGTTCACGAACACGAACAAGATCCTCTTCATGGTGTCGGCGCTGTTGATCCTGTCGTTCTACGGCGCGGGATTCGCAACCGTTCCGGCCTATCTCAAGGACCTCTTCGGTACGTACCAGGTGGGCGCAATCCACGGGCGACTGCTCACCGCATGGTCGGTGGCAGGTGTTCTGGGACCACTGATCGTCAACGCCATCGCCGACGCCGGCGAGGCGGGAACCACCGGCCGGTACCTCCCGGCCTTCTACGTGATGATCGGATTGTTGGTCGTCGGGTTCCTGGCCAACGAAGCCATCAAACCGGTGGCGTCGAAATTCCATGAATCCGATTCGGCCGACGCCGCCGATTCGACGACCTCGACAGGAGCCAAGGCATGACCACCGCGCGAATGCAAGGAACGATGGTGATCGCATGGCTCTGGGTGTCCGTGCCGTTCGCCTACGGACTGTACGAGCTGATCCTCAAGGCCAAGAATCTCTTCAGCACCTGAACCACCGTGTCGGTGGAGCGTGACAGGGTGGCCAGATGCGAGACATGAGCGCTGCCATGGCGCGCCGCACCGCCTTGGCCGCCCAAGGACTGGCGTCGACCCGATCGCGCACGCGGCCGGCGAGCAAGAGCGCGGTGCACGGAGCCATCGACACCACCGGGTTGTTGCAGATCGATTCGGTGTCGGTGGTGGTGCGCGCGCACTACGCGCCGGTGTTCAGTCGCGTCGGTGCCTACGACAGAAAAATCCTCGACGACGCCGCATGGACCGACACCACTCGACGCCCGAGGCGGTTGGTCGAATACTGGGCGCACGAGGCAGCGTTGCTCCCGGTGGAGGACTGGCCGCTGATGCGGTGGCGCATGGAGTTGTACCGACACGGTCGATGGGGTGGAGCCGCCCGCATTCTCGATCGTGAACCCACACTGGTGGACGATGTTCTCGCTGTGATCGCAGAGCACGGCGCGGCCAGTGCGGGTGAGATCGAGAAGCATCTCGACGTCGAGAAGCCTGGGCGCAAGGGTCCCTGGTGGGATCGAAGCGACGTCAAGGTGGTCTGCGAGCAACTCTTCGCTGCTGGAGTGGTCAGCGTGCCGGCACGGTCCGGGTTCGTTCGGCAGTACGAGCTCAGCGAACGGGTGCTCCCCGACGCTGTTCTCCGCAGGCAGGTCGACGAAGCGGATGCAGTGCGGGCCCTGATCGAAAAGTCCTCTCGTGCACTGGGAATCGGCACCGAGCCGGATCTGCGAGACTACTATCGGCTCTCCCAGAAGCAGTCCAAGGCCGCAATTGCCGACCTCGTGGAAGACGGCGTCCTGGAGCAGGTGTCCGTCCGAGGGTGGAACGCGCCGGCCTATGTGCACCGCGACGCCAGAACACCGAGGACTGCCACCGTCGCAACCCTGTTGTGCCCGTTCGATCCGATGATCTTCTATCGGCCGCGTGTGGAGAGAATCTTCGATTTCCACTATCGCATCGAGATATACACCCCGCAGCACAAGCGAATTCACGGGTACTACGTATTTCCCTTCCTGCTGGACGGCCATCTCGTGGCACGCGTCGATCTCAAGGCCGTACGGGCGAACTCGGAACTACACGTCATAGCGGCGTACGTCGAAGGCGACCGCGATCCACGCGACATCGCACCCCGGTTGCGCGACGTCCTGCACGAGATGGCGGAGTGGCTCGAACTCGAACGCGTGGTGGTGGGTACCCGAGGTGATCTCGTCGCTGCGCTGCGATGACATGATCCGGCGTGCGCTCGGTACGGATCGATGCCAGTATTTTCGAGCATGACCACTTTTCCGACAGGCATCGACACCGAACTCCCACCCCAGGTCGTCGTCCTGTTCGGGGCGACCGGAGATCTCGCCAAACGGAAATTGCTCTCCGGGATGATGCACTTGGCGCTGTCCGAGCTGGCACCGAACATCCGCGTGGTGGGTACCTCGCTCGAGGAGATGTCCACCGACGAATTTCGCGCCCTCGCTCGCGAATCGATCAATGCGTACTCCAGCCGCAAAGTCGGCGACGAACAGTGGCGGCAGTTCGCGTCGCGGCTGACGTACGTCTCGCAGAAAGCCGGGCCGGCGGCGCTGGGTGCCGCGGTAGCCGAGGCCGAGATCGAACTCGGAGGCAACGCCAGGCGGTTGCACTACCTGTCGGTTCCGCCGAGAGCTGCACTGGCCGTTGTGGATACGCTCGCCTCCGCAGACCTGGTCAAGCGATCGCGCATCATCATGGAGAAGCCGTTCGGAACCGATCTGCAGAGCGCAATCGACCTGAACGCTCGCCTGCACGAGACCTTCGACGAAGAACAGATCTATCGAATCGATCACTTCCTCGGCAAGGAACCGGCGCAGAACATCCTGGCGTTCCGTTTCGCCAACGGGCTGTTCGAGCCGATCTGGAACCGCAACTTCATCGATCACGTTCAGATCGACATCCCGGAGGAGCTCGCCCTCGACGGTCGGGCCGGGTTCTACGAGTCCACCGGTGCGTACAAGGACATGGTCGTCACTCACCTGTTCCAGGTGCTCGCGTTCATGGCGATGGAACCGCCGACGGCACTCGAACCGCGTGCGATCGGTGAAGAGAAGAACAAGGTGTTTCGATCGATGGTCCCGCTGGACCCGAAAAATGTTGTGCGCGGACAATATACGGGCTACCGCTCGGAGGAAGGTGTCGCCCCCGATTCCGACACCGATACATTCGTGGCACTGAAATGCGAAATAGACAACTGGCGCTGGGCCGGTGTGCCGTTCTACCTCCGTAGCGGGAAACGTCTCGCCGAAGGCCACCGCATCATTTCGATAGCGTTCCGAGAGCCACCCAAGAGCATGTTCCCTGCCGGCTCGGGCGTCGGAGCGCAAGGTCCCGACCACCTCACCTTCGACCTGGCGGACGCATCCAAGGTGTCGCTGTCGTTCTACGGCAAGCGGCCCGGGCCCGGGATGCGGCTGGACAAACTGAGCATGCAGTTCGCCACACACGAAACCGAACGCGCCGGCGACGTGCTCGAGGCCTACGAGCGGTTGATTCTCGACGCCATGTACGGCGACCACACGCTGTTCACGACGGCGGAGGGTATCGAACGACTGTGGCAGGTATCGGAGCCGTTGCTTGCCGATCCACCGCCGGTGCGCCTGTACTCACCGGGGTCGTGGGGCCCCAACGCAATTCATCAACTCATCGCGCCGCATGCCTGGCGGCTGCCGTTCGAGCGACAGTGGAGAGAGAAGAAGTAGAGGCGCGAAAACAAACAGGGGAGTGAGCCCTCAGTTGTTCCAACCGCGGTCCTTGCGCATCTGATCTCGTAGCGCGCCCTGAACTGCTTGGGAGAGCCACGAGTTCAGGGACACCCCGCTGTTGTTCGCTGCGTCCTCGGCTCGTTCCTTGATCTGCTCGACGAGTCGGAGCGTGACGCGTCGTACCTCGCCCGAGACGTCGTCCATGGTCGGATACTCCTCGGCAACAGGCTCTTTGGGCTCGCCGTCGTGGTCCGATGTCGAATCGTTCCGTCGAACGTCTGCGTGTGCCTGTCCACCGTCCAGGCGGACGACCACGGTTCGATCGCCCAGTGCGTTCGACACCTCGGCCGCGAAGTCCGACAGGGCGGTCAGCAGCATCAACCGCGCCGACGCTTCCGCGGTCTTGCCGAGGGCCTCGGCTGTCTGCCGGGTGTGTTCATCGCCCAACGCCGCCGCGGCCATCAAATCGGTGCGCAGCGTGTCGGTGTACTGGCTCAGTTCCATGACGCCAGTGTGACGTCGTGGATGGCGTCAGTCAAGGCGTCGGGTGATGTCAGGTCGACGTCACGAAGGCATCAGCGGTGGCGTCGTGCGCGGCAGGGTGCGGTCGTCGCCGTTTAGGGTTGGGCGGTGTCGTCAGAAATCAGAGGTCGAGCTGCGCCTCGAACAGTCGCGCTGAACGTGCAGTTGGTGGCCCGAACCGAGTTCGTTCCACCCGCCGACATCCCGTGGGAGACCGACGCGGACGGTGGGCAGGCGTTGGTGGAATTCGCAGGCAGAGCGTGTTACCAGAGTTGGTCGAAACCGAACCCTCGCACTGCGACCAATGCGTCGTATCTGCGTCATCTGCTCGACGTCGGACACCTGTCGGTGCTCGAGCACGCGAGCGTGAGCTTCTACATCACCGGTATCTCCCGGTCGTGCACACACGAGTTGATTCGGCATCGACATTTCTCGTACTCGCAGCTGTCGCAGCGCTTCGTACCCGAACACGATGCCAACGTGGTGCTTCCGCCGGCCGTGGAGGGCGATCCCGAGCTCGAGGCCCTGTTCGCATCGGCGACGGAGGCGAGTCGGGCCGCGTACAGCGAGTTGCTCGCTGCCCTGGACGGCAAACTGGAGTCGGTCACCAATGCTGCGTTGCGGGGCAAGCAGGCGCGGCAGGCCGCGAGATCGGTTCTGCCGAACGCGACCGAGACACGCGTGGTGGTGAGCGGGAACTATCGCGCTTGGCGGCATTTCGTGTCGATGCGGGCCTCGGAGCACGCGGACGTCGAAATTCGCCGCGTCGCCGTCGAATGTCTGCGTAAGCTCGTGGACGTGGCACCCGACGTGTTCGGCGACTTCGAGATCACGACCCAGCCGGACGGAACGGAAGTCGCACGCAGCCCCTTCGTCACCGAGGTCTAGGAATCGCGTTCGAGGCTCGAACGGACCGGCGCGGACCACCGGTGTCAGCGGGGAGTCCCGCTGCGTAGGAGTGGGTAAAGCACCGGGTAATCTGCTGCCATGACCTACGGTGACGCCGCTCCTTCCGTTGCGCCTGTGTTCGGTACGGTGCTCACCGCAATGGTGACCCCGTTCACGGCCGACGGGAAGTTGGATATCGACGCAGGCGTTCGGCTCGCGCATCATCTCGTCGAACAGGGAAACGACGGGCTGGTGCTGGCCGGGACGACGGGTGAGTCGCCCACCACCACCGAGAACGAGAAGCTCGAGCTGTTGCGCGCCGTGATCGCGGCTGTCGGACATCGGGCTCGGATCATCGCCGGGGCCGGGAGCAACGACACCGCACACAGCGTCGAACTGGCCCGTGATGCCGCTCGCGCCGGTGCGCACGGCCTGCTCGTGGTCACCCCGTACTACTCCAGGCCACCGCAGGCGGGCCTCTACGCCCACTTCACTGCGGTCGCCAACGCCACCGATCTGCCAGTGATGCTCTACGACATTCCGCCTCGATCGGTCGTCCCCATCGAGACCGAAACGCTGCGTCGGCTCGCCGAGCACCCCCGCATTCTTGCCGTCAAGGATGCGAAGGGCGATCTCAACGCCGGTGCCGAGCTGATCGCGTCGACCGGTCTGCAGTTCTACTCGGGAGACGACCCGCTGAACCTGCCCTGGCTCTCGGTCGGTGCCACCGGGTTCGTCAGCGTCATCGGGCACCTCGTTCCGGCCCGTCTGCGCGAACTCCACACCGCATTCATGATGGGCGACATCGCCCGAGCCCAAGCGATCAACGTCAGCCTCATCCCGGTCATCCGTTCGGTGGCGCGCCTCGGCGGCGTCAGCGCATCGAAGGCAGGACTGCGCCTCATCGGACTCGATGTCGGCGAACCACGACTTCCCCAGGTGCCACCGAGCATCGATCACATCGAATTGCTCGCAGCCGAGCTGCGGGCGGCAGGAGTTCTTGTATGACACGACCTAACAGATCGCGCGGACGCGCAACCCGAAACGCCGGACCGCCGTCCGAGCGTCCCGCTGCCAAGCAGGGCCAACCTTCGGGTGCCCGCCAGGGCAAGCCGATGGTGCAGAATTCCGCTCGGACGCAGCGTCCCGACAAGCGTCGTGAGTTCGACCCGACCGAGCGTCTCGGCACACCGCCGAAGGCTCCGTTCAAGGGCCTACGAGTGGTCGCGCTCGGCGGAATCGGCGAAATCGGTCGCAACATGACCGTCTTCGAGCATCAGGGCAAGATGCTGATCATCGACTGTGGCGTCCTGTTCCCCGAGGACCAGCAGCCGGGCGTCGACCTCATCCTGCCCGACTTCAGGCACATCGAGAACCGCATGGCCGACGTCGAGGCGGTGGTACTGACGCACGGTCACGAGGACCACATCGGCGCAGTCCCGTTCTTGCTTCGACTGCGTCCCGACCTGCCCGTCGTCGGATCGAAGTTCACCCTCGCGCTGGTCGCGGCCAAGTGTCGTGAGCACCGGCTGCGGCCGAATCTCGTCGAGGTGATCGAGGGTCAACACACACAGCACGGACCGTTCGACTGCGAATACTTCGCCGTCAACCACTCCATTCCCGACGCCCTCGCGATCGCCATCAGAACCGACGCCGGTCTGGTGCTGCACACCGGAGACATCAAGCTCGATCAGCTGCCGCTCGACGGTCGTCTGACCGACCTGGCCGGTTTCTCACGGCTCGGTGACGAGGGCGTGGACCTCTTCCTGGTCGACTCCACCAATGCCGAGGTGCCCGGATTCGTCACGCCGGAACGGGAGATCGGCGGAGTGCTCGACACCGTCATCGGCAAGGCGAAGCAGCGGGTCATCGTCGCGTCGTTCGCCAGTCACGTGCACCGCATCCAGCAGGTCATCGACGTGGCCGAGCGGTACAACCGCCGAGTGGCATTCGTCGGTCGTTCCATGGTGCGCAACATGCAGATTGCCCAGGATCTCGGCTACCTGCGGGTGCCCGACGGCCTCGAGGTCAATGTCGATACCGCCGCAACGCTTCCCGACGACCGGTTGGTACTCATCTCCACCGGTTCGCAGGGCGAGCCGTTGTCGGCGCTGTCCAGGATGGCTCGCGGCGAGCACCGTCAGATCAACGTCAAGGCCAACGATCTCGTGGTGCTGGCGTCGTCGCTGATCCCGGGCAACGAGAACTCCGTGTTCGCGGTGGTCAACGGCCTCGCCAAGCGTGGCGCGACCGTCGTGACGCAGCAGAACGCGAAGGTGCACGTCTCGGGTCACGCATCGGCAGGCGAATTGCTGTACCTCTACAACGCAGTGCGGCCGACCAACGCCATGCCGGTACACGGCGAGTGGCGTCACCTGCGGGCCAATGCTGCTCTGGCAAAGGCGACCGGTGTATCCGAGGACCGGATCGTGCTCGCCGAGGACGGCGTCGTTGTCGACATGGTCGACGGGCTCGCCGAGATCGTCGGGCAGGTCCCGGTCGGTCACGTCTACGTCGACGGCTTGTCGGTCGGCGATGTCGGAGATTCGACGCTGTCGGATCGTCTGGTGCTCGGCGAGGGCGGCTTCATCGCGATCAGCGTTGCCGTCGATTCGGCCACCGGCCGTGCAGTGACCGCACCCGAGGTGTCCGGTCGCGGCTTCTCCGACGACCCGGCGGCCCTGAAAGAGGCCGGCCAGCTCGTGGAGGCCGAGCTGCAGCGGCTGGCCTCGGACGGAGTGTCCGATACCCACCGGATCGCTCAGGCCGTCCGCCGCGTCGTGGGCCGATGGGTAGCGGACAAGTATCGGCGTAAACCGATGATCGTTCCGACGATCATCGCGGTCAAGCCGCAACCGCAGTCCTAGAGTTCAGACGAGCAGTCGCCACAGGCCGATGAGGCCGAGGACGACGATGGCACCGCGCAGGGCCGCCGGCGACAGCCGGCGGCCGTAGCGTGCTCCCACCGCTCCGCCGATGAGGGAGCCGACCGCGATCAGACCGGCGGCCTGCCAGCTGATGTCGTCGAATCGAAAAATCGTGAAAGCAACTGCTGCAACGACATTCACCACCAGCGAGAGCAAGTTCTTGGCAGCGTTCATGCGCTGCATGGATTCGGGGAGCAGTGCGCCCATCACTCCGATGAGCAGGATTCCTTGTGCTGCAGTGAAATAGCCGCCGTAGATTCCGACCAGCAGAGTGCCGACGGTGACCAGCGCCATGCGGCCGCGGCCGATGTGGCCGGCCGCCTTGCCGGCCGCCTCGGATCGACGTTTGGCCCAGGCCTGGATCTTCGGTTGTGCGACAACGAGAATCAACGCACCGATGAGCAACACCGGAACGACAGAGGCGAATACTTTTTCGGGCAGATGCAACAGCAGCCATGCGCCACCGAGTGCGCCGAAGAAAGAGGCGGGAAGCTGCCAACGCAGTCGGTGCCATTGCCCGCGAAGTTCCCGGCGATACCCCCAGGTGCCCGAGACGCTTCCCGCCACCAGTCCGATGGCGTTGGACATCGTGGCGACCACCGGGGGATAGCCGAACGCGACCAGGGTGGGGAACGTGATCAACGTGCCCGAACCGACGACGGCGTTAATTGCGCCGGCCCCGAGGCCGGCGAGCAGGATGACGAGAATTTCCGATACCGGCACTGTTGGGAGGTTACCCAGACGAAGGAGTAGGGCTCCCGGCAGGATGCCGCTCCTTCGGTGTAGCCGTAGCCTGGAGTACGTGAGCCTTGCCCAGGATGAACGTTCCCAACTTGTTCGGACCCTTCTCGACGTCGGTCCCGATGCGCCGACACTGTGTGGTGAGTGGACTGCTGCCGATCTGGCCGCGCACCTCGTCGTTCGCGAACGGCGGCTCGATGCGTCGCCGGGTATCTTTCTCGGTCCGTTGTCCGGATACACGGAGCGGGTGCAGCGTTCCGTCGCGAAGCGACCATTCGCGGCGGTGGTCGAGGACGTTCGCACCGGGCCGCCGATGTGGTCGCCGTTCGCCCTGCTGGATCCGCTGATCAACCTCGGTGAGATGTTCGTGCATCACGAGGATCTGCGCCGCGCGGAAGGGAAGTGGACCCGACGGGTTCTGCCCAGCGCGGTCGAATCCCGACTGTGGCCCCAGGTACGGTTGATCGGACGAGCAGGGCACCGCTCGGCACCGGTTCCGGTGCATGTCCGCACCCCGGACGGCCGACAGGCCACCTTCAAGGGTGGCTCGGGCCCGGGTGTGACGGTGGTGGGGGAACCCTCCGAACTCCTTCTCTATGCGTTCGGTCGGGACCAGGTAGAGGTCGTGTACGAAGGTTCTGCGAACGATGTCGCCGCCGTGAAGGCGCTCGACCTGAGTTTCTGACGCACATCCGTCGTTGTTACTGGTGTTGCGGATGGTTTCGACGGGGCTGTTGCGACTAGCCTGGGGGCATGGCAGGAAAGACCAGCACCTCCACCGCCAGGGCCGGATCCAGCGGATCCGGCTCCTCGCGCGCGTCCGGTACCTCTCGTAAGTCCGGTACCGGACGCACGGCTCGAACCGTCACGACACCGAAGAAGCCCACCGCGCCCCGCAACCCGGCGACCACGCGGGCAAGCGCATCGTCTCGCGGTAAGGCACCTGCGAGAGGTGCTGCGTCGCGGCGGCCCCCCACGAAGAAGAAGTCCCGCGGTGCGCTCGACGCGATCGGTCGCGGAATCGCGTCCACGTGGTCGATGGCGGCACGAGGTGTCGGTGCCACCACACGCACCGTCAGTAAGGCCGCGGACATCGAGCACGGTCACCGACGTGACGGAATCGCCCTCGGGCTCATCGCCGTCAGCGTCGTCGTCGCCGCAAGCGTCTGGTTCAGTGCCGGCGGCCCGGTCGGTGAGTGGATCGAGGTAGGGATCCGTGCCGTCATCGGCGACGCCGGCTACGTCGCACCCGTGCTGGGGGTCGCGATCGCCGTCGTGCTGATGCGTTCCGAGCCTCGCCCCGAGGTCAGACCACGCCTTGTCCTGGGCTCGATACTGCTGGGCTTGCCCGTTCTCGGGCTGTGGCACATGGCGGCGGGGTCACCGACCGACGCCACCGGCCGGTCCGAAGGAGCGGGCTTCGTCGGCTACGTTGCGGGAGGACCCATCGCCGACGGCCTGACGGTGTGGCTCGCCGTACCGTTGCTGCTGCTCGCCGGCCTGTTCGGCGTGCTGCTGCTCACCGGCACCACGGTACGAGACGTACCGGACCGGATGCGGGCACTGTTCGGTACCGACAGTCGAGGCGACGAATACGACGAGTACGACCCGGCCGATTTCGGTTCGGAATTCGGCGACGAGGGCTACGGCGACTACGACTCGAACTTCGACGCCGACGGATACCCGGTGCACGGCACCACCGACCCGTACGACAACTACCCGACCGAGGAGTACATCCCGGTCGTCAAGCCATCACGCGCTCGCAAGACCCCTGCACCGGCACCGGAGGCCCCCACCGAGGTCATGACGCCTGCCGCGGCCGCACCGGTCCCGGTGCCCGAGCCTGCCGCGCCCCCGCGGCCGAAGCCCAAGCCGATCGTCAAGGCCGCCGAACCCAAGCCGGCTGCCGACGACGACAAGATCGTCGTCGATCGCGTCGTCGATCGCGTCGTCGACGGCGACTACACGCTGCCGTCGTTGTCGCTGCTCATCGACGGTGATCCGCCCAAGACGCGCAGCCAGGCGAACGACGCGATGATCGAGGCCATCTCCGAGGTACTCGAGCAGTTCAAGATCGACGCTGCGGTCACCGGATTCACCCGCGGACCGACGGTCACCCGCTACGAGGTGGAGCTCGGACCGGGCGTCAAGGTCGAGAAGATCACTGCGCTGGCTCGCAACATCGCCTACGCGGTCGCGACCGACAACGTGCGATTGCTCGCCCCGATCCCCGGCAAGTCCGCCGTCGGTATCGAGGTGCCGAACTCGGATCGCGAGATGGTCCGCCTCGCCGATGTGCTGACCGCCCCGTCGACCCGCAAGGATCACCACCCTCTGGTGATCGGCCTCGGCAAGGACATCGAAGGCGATTTCGTCAGTGCCAACCTGGCGAAGATGCCGCACCTGCTGGTGGCGGGATCCACCGGTTCGGGTAAATCGAGCTTCGTGAACTCGATGCTCGTGTCGCTGCTGGCACGGGCGACACCCGACGAGGTCCGGATGATTCTGATCGACCCGAAGATGGTCGAGTTGACGCCGTACGAGGGCATCCCGCACCTCATCACGCCGATCATCACGCAGCCGAAGAAGGCTGCCGCGGCCCTGGCCTGGCTCGTCGAGGAGATGGAGCAGCGCTACCAGGACATGCAGATCAACAAGGTCCGGCACATCGACGACTTCAACAAGAAGGTGCGGTCCGGCGAGATCACCGCACCGTTGGGCAGCGAGCGCGTCTACCGGCCGTACCCCTACATCCTGGCCATCGTCGACGAGCTTGCCGACCTGATGATGACTGCTCCTCGCGACGTCGAGGAAGCGATCGTGCGCATCACCCAGAAGGCGCGCGCCGCAGGTATCCACCTGGTGCTCGCCACGCAGCGTCCGTCCGTCGACGTCGTCACCGGTCTGATCAAGACGAACGTGCCCTCACGTCTGGCGTTCGCCACGTCGTCGTTGACCGACTCGCGAGTCATCCTCGATCAGCCCGGAGCCGAAAAATTGATCGGCATGGGCGACGCGCTGTTCCTGCCGATGGGTGCGGGCAAGCCGACGCGTCTGCAGGGTGCGTTCATCACGGACGAGGAAATCTCGGCCGTCGTCGACTTCGCAAAGAATCAGGCCGAGCCCGAGTACAACGACACCGTCACCGCCGCGAAGGTCTCGGACAAGAAGGACGTCGACCCCGACATCGGTGACGACCTCGACGTGCTGCTGCAGGCCGTCGAACTCGTCGTCACCAGCCAGTTCGGTTCCACGTCGATGCTGCAGCGCAAGCTACGGGTCGGATTCGCCAAGGCAGGACGACTGATGGACCTCATGGAGAACCGCGGCGTCGTGGGTCCGAGCGAGGGCTCGAAAGCCCGCGAAGTACTCGTCAAGCCCGACGAACTCGACGGATTGCTGTGGTCCATCAAGGGCGGGGACCCGGACGAGCAGCCGGCGTCCGAGGAGTTCTGACGGGCTCTACACCTGCGTGAATGGACCATTGCAGCCGTCTGGGCGGTGCAATGGTCCATTCACGCAGAACGGGTGGGCGAGCAGACTCAGGCCGTGAACGCGCCCATCACCGGTGTCCATTCGTGGAAGTCTGCCGACTCGATGAGGTTCTCGACCGCGAAGGGATCCTGGGCGAACAGTGATTCCACGGATGCGGCGTCCGGGCCGTCCACGAGCAGCAGAGCGCCGCTGTCGTCGGCGAACGGGCCACTGGAGACGAGCGTCTTCTTCTCCAACAAGTCGGCCAGCCACGCCCGGTGTGCGGCGCGATGGGTGTCGCGGCCCTCGGTGGTCGTGGGGGAGTACGTGTAGGTGACGGCGATCAGGGGCATGGAGCTCACTTCCGGATTCGAGGGGTGTCCGGAGAATTCTGTCAGAGCGAGAGCAGCATGCGCGTGTTGCCCAATGTGTTCGGCTTGACGTAGCTCAGGTCGAGAAACTCTGCGACGCCGGTGTCGTAGGACCGGCACATCTCCGCGTACACCTCGGCAGTGACGGGCGTTCCCTCGATTTCGGAGAAGCCGTGCCGGGCGAAGAAATCCACTTCGAAGGTCAGCACGAACACCTTCTGCAGCGCCAGCTCGCGTGCCACCTCGATGAGTTTGGCGACGATCAGGTGGCCGGCTCCGTGCCCCTTGGCTGCGGGGTCGACTGCCACCGTGCGTACCTCACCCAGGTCTGCCCAGAGCACGTGCAGAGCTCCGCATCCGATGACTTCGCCTGCGCGCTCGGCAATCCAGAACTCCTGCACTGCCTCGTACAGCGTCACCAGGTTCTTCTCGAGCAGGATTCGGCCCGCGTAGATGTCGATCAGCCGCTTGATCTCGGGAATGTCGGAGGTTCGGGCTCGACGCACGACCAGGGTGGCGTCGCCGATGGACGTGCCGTCCACGGTGTCGGAATACTCGTCGGATTCGGGATCGGCAGTGTCGCGACTCGCCCGATTCGGCCCAGAAGTCATGTGGTGAACAGTAGTCACCGATGCAACCGATAAACTTTCCGTGTGTCGTTCAGCGAGCAGTGTCCCCGTCTCGACGGGTCGGTGCTGCCCGAACGCCGACACACCATCGAAGGCCCGGTCCGCGGCCGAGAAGCGGCTTCGTGACCGGCCCGACAGCGCCGGGCCACGGTGTTCCGCCCGGCGGTGCCTCGCCCAGTGCGGGGCTGCCGCACGGCAACGCTGCTCCGGGCGGATCGGACGCCGTCCCGCTGCTCAACATCGCCAATGTGTTGACCGTGCTGCGCATCGCTCTGGTTCCGGTCTTTCTTGCGGCACTCTTCGTCGGAGACGGTCACGACACCTCGTGGCGGTTGGCGGCGACGGCGATCTTCGCCGCAGCGGCCATCACCGACCGGATCGACGGCCAACTCGCCCGCAAGTACGGACTCGTCACCGATTTCGGGAAGATGGCCGACCCCATCGCCGACAAGGCGCTGATCGGCGCTGCCCTCGTCGGACTGTCGATGTTGGGCGATCTGTCCTGGTGGGTGACGGCGATCATCGGGGTACGCGAAATAGGCATCACCGCTGTCCGGTTCGCCGTCATTCGTCACGGAGTCATTCCGGCCGGTCGTGGCGGCAAGGTCAAGACACTGGTCCAGACATTCGCGATCGGCGTGTATCTGTGTCCGCTGCCCAGCGCAGTCGATCCAGTGGCGGTGGCGCTGATGGCTCTGGCGGTTCTGCTGACCGTGTACACCGGCCTGGACTACGTGGTTCAGGCGATTCGGTTGCGCCGGGGTGTGTCCTCGGTGTGAGTGCATTCGACGGGCGTCCACGAGGCGATGCGGGAAGTTACAGTTCTGACAGCCGTGTCGGAGCCCCTTCGGCACGTGTCGGAGGCGACGGGCATATAGGGTCGGGAACCAATCGGGCCGGCTGGGACGTTGACCCTACGACGGCTCCGAACGAACGATACGAACGTGGTCGTCTCGACGGCACAGTCGTCGGCAACAGCACCAACGAGGAGGAGCGAGATGGCGCTGCTATTGCGTGAAGCACTCGGCGACAGTTTGCGGCGTACTCGCGTCGCACAGAGCCGCACCCTGCGTGAAGTCTCGAACACCGCGCGCGTGAGCCTCGGCTACCTCTCCGAGGTGGAGCGTGGTCGCAAGGAAGCGTCGAGCGAACTGCTCGCAGCGATCTGCGATGCTCTCGCCGTTCCTCTCTCCGACGTGATGAGCGACGTGAGTATCACGCTGTCGGATGCATCCACCGCTGCTGTCCGTGCCGAGGAATCGGCTGTGGCCACCCGCATCGACGGAGATACACGAGTCGTGATTCCGGCACCTGCTGCCAGAGCTCTCGCCGCCGCCTAAGATCGAACGAGTAGCCGAAGTCGGCTGCCGGCCCCACCGAATCACCCGAACATCACTGCACTGACAGGTTCATTTCGGTCACTGCGACAGCAGCCGACCCGTACGCGGCCACCGCGGCGCAACAGATGGAGGCAGGACCACCCCATGGCTAATCCTTTCGTCAAGGCCTGGAAATACATGATGGCGCTCTTCAATTCCAAGATCGACGAGAAGGCCGACCCCAAGGTTCAGATTCAGCAGGCGATCGAAGACGCGCAGCGGCAGCACCAGGCGCTGTCGCAGCAGGCGGCGTCCGTCATCGGCAATCAGCGTCAGCTCGAAATGAAGCTCAGCAGGCAGCTGGACGAGGTCGAGAAGCTCAACGCCAACGCTCGTCAGGCCGTGACGCTGGCCGATCAGGCCGCCACTGCAGGTGACGTCGAGAAGGCCACGCAGTACACCAACGCGGCCGAGGCGTTCGCGGCTCAGCTCGTGACTGCCGAGCAGAGCGTCGAGGACCTCAAGGTTCTGCACGACCAGTCTCTGCAGGCTGCCACACAGGCCAAGAAAGCCGTCGAGCAGAACGCGATGGCCCTGCAGTCGAAGGTCGCCGAGCGCACCAAACTGCTCAGCCAGCTCGAGCAGGCGAAGATGCAGGAGAAGGTCAGCGAATCGCTGCGCTCGATGGACAGCACGTTGTCGGCACCGGGAAACACCCCGAGTCTCGATGCGGTACGCGACAAGATCGAGCGTCGCTACGCAGACGCGCTCGGTTCCGCCGAGCTCGCTCAGAACTCCGTGTCCGGACGCATGCTCGAGGTTCAGCAGGCATCTGTGCAGATGGCCGGTCACAGTCGGCTCGAGCAGATCCGTGCCTCCATGGCCGGTGACTCCCTGCCCACGGGTAATTCCGCCGCCAAGCCGTCGATCGCCAAGGCCCCGGACGCAACGCCCGAGCCGCCGGCACAGGCGTGATCGACCGAACGCGAAGTTCGTTCGAGTAGACAGTAGTTCCGACGCATGAGCAACAAGAATCACGAACCCGGCCGGTCGCGTAAGCGGCCGGCCGTTTCGCTGGACAGGGAGACGGTGACAGCCGCCGTTGCCGAATCCGGAGCGGTGGTCCGGTCTCTGGCCGAGACAGCGCGGGCCGCAGGAACCTCACTGCTCGATGCCGCCGGCCGTCGTAAGGATCCACGTGCCAAGCACCTGAAGAAGATTCGACGGGCTCGCCGGCGAAGTATCAGGTTCGGGGCCGCGTCGACGACCACTGCGGTGAGTACTGCGGGGATCGCAGCCTTGTCGGCTCCGGAATGGACTCTGTTCGTCGGTGGTGGTTCTGCCGCGCTGTTGGCCGTTCCTGCTGTGTTCGCCTTCGGTCGTTTGCGGCGACTGCGAGGTCAACCGGTTCCGGTGGGACTGCCCGGCAGGCGTTCGTTACCGCAGCGTGGATCTGCCGCCTTCGAGCCGATGTCACGTTTGGCAGGCGCAGAGCAGAGTCTGTTCGAGCTGCTCGGAATTCTGGCGCGATCGGGCACCATCGCCGCCGAGGACGTCGAAGAGATGATCGGCGTTGCCTCGGATGCGGTGAGGGGCTTGGAAGGTGTTGCCGTCGATATTGCGGCCCTCGAACGTGCGGGAGCGGCAAGCTCGTCGACACGCACGCATCTGCGGCCCGGAATCGAGGCTGCGGCAAGCGATCTCGCTGCCGGAGTGGATCAGTACGAGGATCTCGTCGCCGCTGCAGCACGGATGACCGGACCGGCCGGGTCCACGTCGAAGAACGTGGTGGAATCTCATCGCCGAGAATTGTTGTCTGCCACCGATCGACTGCAAGGGTGGGCCGAAGCGCTCACCGAACTCGACGAAATCCGGTCACGACACCGGTGAGAAGATCAGGGTTCACCCCGATGTGTTCGCCGTGATCGGCTGCCAGTATCGACATAACGCGATACGACCCGGTGCGCGTCACACGGTAGGAGCCGTTCATGTTCTGGAAGATTCTCGGATTCATCGTTCTCGTCTGGATCGCACTTGCCTTGCTGGGCAGCATCATCAAGGGCTTGTTCTGGTTGGTCGTGGCCGGGGCCATCGTCTTCGGGCTGGTGTGGCTGTACAAGGCCATCTCCTCCGGTCACGACCGTTCGTCGCTGAAATACTGACTGCCGACCGCGTTACGTGCGCAGTGGGGAATCCGCTCCGACGAACACTCGCAACGCACGCGGCACGCATTCGATCGTGACGGGTAATTCTGCGATGCGTTCGCCGTCTGCGTACGCCACCATGTCGTCGCAGTGCACGGTCACGTTCCGGGCGCTGTAGACCTCGACCTCCGGAAGGTCGACGTGGGCACCCCGATACAACGTCGGCGACAGCGCAAGCAATCGCGTTCGACTCACATCCCGGACGACAGTGATGGCGAACAGCCCGTCGTCCACTCGTGCGGTCGGGCAGATGGCCATGCCGCCGCCGTAGCTGCTGCCATTTCCGACGGCGACGAGAACGGCATCCAGGTGCAGCTCGGCGTCATCCAATTCTATTGTGTACGAAAGTGTTCGGAGAGCAGCCAACTGCAATATCATGGCCGCGTTGTACCGCAGCGGGCCGGCAAGCCACTGCAGGCGGCCGGCGCGCTCGGTGACCAGTGAATCGAAGCCGCTCGACAGGACCGTACCGAACCAGCGCGTCCCGACCCTACCGAGATCTATCGACGTCACGACTCCGTCGACCACGAGATCCGCTGCGCGGGTGGGATCGTCGAGGGGGACCCCGAGCGTCCGGGCCAAATCGTTGCCTGTGCCCGCAGGAATCAGTCCGAGCGGAGTGTCGGTTCCCGCGATCACCTGTAACGCGAGATTGACGACCCCGTCGCCGCCCACGGCAACGACGGCATCCGTCCCGCACCCGACGGCTCGCTTCAACAACTCCAGCGCATCACCCGCCGTTCGGCCCTCGACGGTCGAGACGTCGAGTTCACGCTCGCGCAGACGCGTCACGGCGCGCCGTGCTGCGTGGACTGCTCGACCACCGCCGGCCGTGGGATTGGTCAGAACGGTCACCGATCGCGTCATGCAGGCTCGAATTCGTCGGTCACTCGATCAGCTTGCCAGGGTCGAGGTTTCCTGCGCAGGTCGGCGGCGTGATCGGCACCCGACAATGGCACCGAAGAATACGGACGGACGGGCCGACGGTCACTGTGCAACACGGTGTCGCTGTTACTGTGAGGTATAGTAACGACACGAAATGTTTCCGAGTGAAGTACTTTACTTCCGACCGTTGTGCGAAGGGTGATCTGTGATCGAGCAGCAGGTGTCGACTCCCGCCTCGGTCGAGTCCTCCCCGGAGGCAGCACCCGAGAAGTCGGTGGAGGACACCGTTCTCGACGCCGCACGATCGTGCATCCTCGAACGAGGAGTCAAGCGTACGACCCTCGCCGAGATCGCACGACGCGCCAAAGTCAGCAGGCCCACGGTGTACCGGCGGTGGGCCGATACCCGAGCAGTGGTGTCGAGCCTGCTCACCCGTGAGATCGCTGCCCTGATTCCCGACTTCGACGCCACCGCGTCCGGACGCGAGCAGATCGTCGTTGCTGTGGTTCAGGCGGGAGATCGAATAAGGCAGCATCCGCTGTTCGTCAAGATTCTGCGGTCGGACTCGGACGTGCTCGCGACCTACATTCTGCACCGCCTCGGTACCAGCCAATCGTTGATCATCGATGCAGTTGCGCGTCTTGTCGAAGCGGGACAACGTGATTCGTCGATCCGCGACGGGGATCCGAATACCCTGGCGACGCTCGTCCTGCTCATGGTCCAGTCCGCCGTCCAGTCCGCCGAGATGGTGTCCGAACGGGTTCCGGGTGGCGAGGTGGTACGCCAGATGGCGGACGCCGTCGACGCCTACCTTCGTCCCGACAAAGCCTGACCGTCGGTGCCGCTGCCCGGCACGATCGGTGATCGTCCAGCGCGGCGATGTGGCACGCTGAGCGCGTGCGAGTAGCAGTGGTGGCCGGCCCGGACCCAGGACATGCGTTTCCCGCTATCGCCTTGTCGCTGTTGTTCGAGCGGGCGGGTGACGATCCGGTCCTGTTCACCGGAAGCCGGTGGGTCGGCGACGCCAGAGCGGCCGGTCTTCGCACGCTCCCACTGGGTGGCCTGCTGCCGCGACCGGAGGACGACGATCTCGATGCCGGGCAGCGAATTCATTCGCGCGCAGCCTTTGTCGCGACAGAACTGTTGCCGGACCTCGAGCGCGAGAACGTCGATCTGGTGGTCTCCGATATTCTCACGGCCGGAGGCGGAATGGCTGCCGAGCGATTGGGAATTCCCTGGGTCGAGCTCTCGCCCCACCCGCTGTATTCGCCATCGAAGGGGTTGCCGCCCATCGGAAGTGGGCTCGCGCCCGGACGCGGTGTTCGGGGTCGTCTTCGCGATACGGTGATGCGCGCGTTGACGGCGCGCTCTATCGCCCGCGGGCAGCAACAGCGCGCCGACGCCCGAGTGAGCATCGGACTACCCGCACGCGATCCCGGGCCGGCTGCTCGGCTCATCGCCACCATTCCCGCACTCGAAGTGCCGCGGCCCGACTGGCCGGGGGATGCCCATGTGGTGGGCCCACTGCTGTGGGAGCCCACCGACGAATTGCTCGACGTCCCCGCCGGCGATACGCCGCTGGTGATGGTGGCCCCGTCGACGGCGTTCACCGGGGCCGAGGGAATGTTGGAGATGGCTCTGAAGGGATTGGACGGCACAGGCGTCCGGGTAGTGGCCTCGGTGCTCGACGGGGGGCCCGACGACGTGCCGGAATGGGCGAATGCCGGACTCGGTCGCCAGGACGAATTGCTGCGCCGCGCCGATGTCGTGGTGTGCGGAGGTGGTCACGGCATGTTGGCCAAGGCGCTCATCCACGGAGTTCCAGTGGTCACCGTGCCGGGCGGCGGCGATCAATGGGAGCTGGCGAACCGGGCCGCTCGGCAGGGGAGTGCCGTACTGGTGCGTCCCGCCACCGCGGGTGCAATTGCCGACGCCGTGTCCGCCGTGCTGTCCGACCCTCGTCATGCGGCGGCAGCGACCTCGGCGGCTGCAGGCGCGCATCACGTCGAGGATCCTGTCTCGGTCTGCCGCGAGGTGCTCGCCGGTAGCGACGCCGAGGGCGGGCGTTAGGCTGATCGATGTGCGTCTGACCGAATTTCGTGAACTGCTCACCGAGGAGTTCGGCTCCGTTCGAGGCAATTCCCTGCTCGCCGATCATGTGCTGTCCGGTATCGGACGGACGGGCGCGCAGGCCATCGAAGACGGTGTCGACCCGCGGGAAGTATGGCGGTCGATCTGTTACGAGTTCGATGTGCCCAAGGAACGTTGGTAGCTCCACTGCATCGGCTCGAGTCGCTCGGCGTGTCGAAAGCCGTGGTAGTTGACTCGAACACGTGTTCGCCTATGCTGATGTCAACGGTTGCTGGCCGGTCTCGAAGAACTTCTTGTCGGTACCCCGTTCTAGCGTTACCGCCAACAAGCTGATCGACAGACACAGCTGAACGAAACGACACAGGGAGCTCACGATGGCTGCATACGACCGCGACAAAGCGCTCGATCTCGCACTCGCGCAGATCGACAAGAATTTCGGTAAGGGCTCGGTGATGCGCCTCGGCGACGAGGTCCGTCAGCCCATCGCCGTCATCCCCACGGGATCGATCGCGCTCGACGTGGCACTCGGCATCGGAGGTCTGCCCCGCGGCCGAGTCATCGAGGTCTACGGTCCTGAGTCCTCGGGTAAGACCACCGTCGCATTGCACGCGGTGGCCAGCGCTCAGCGTGCCGGCGGAATCGCCGCGTTCATCGATGCCGAGCACGCGCTCGATCCCGACTACGCGAAGAAGCTCGGTGTCGACACCGACGCACTGTTGGTCTCGCAGCCCGACACCGGTGAGCAGGCCCTGGAAATCGCCGACATGTTGATTCGCTCCGGTGCCCTCGACATCCTCGTCGTCGACTCGGTGGCCGCACTGGTACCGCGCGCCGAGATCGAAGGCGAGATGGGTGACAGTCACGTGGGTCTGCAGGCCCGTCTGATGAGCCAGGCGCTGCGCAAGATCACCGGTGCCATGAGCAACTCCGGTACCACCGTGATCTTCATCAACCAGTTGCGCGAAAAGATCGGCGTCATGTTCGGTTCCCCCGAAACCACCACCGGTGGTAAGGCATTGAAGTTCTATGCCTCGGTACGTCTGGACATCCGTCGGATCGAGACGCTGAAGGACGGAACCGAGGCCATCGGTAACCGCACCCGTGTCAAGGTCGTCAAGAACAAGGTCGCGCCGCCGTTCAAGCAGGCCGAATTCGACATCATCTACGGCAAGGGCATCAGCCGTGAAGGCTCGTTGATCGACATGGGTGTCGAGCACGGGTTCATCCGCAAGTCGGGCTCGTGGTTCACCTACGAAGGCGATCAGCTCGGACAGGGCAAGGAGAACGCCCGTAAGTTCATGCTCGAGAATCCCGATGTGCGTGACGAAATCGAGAAGAAGATCATGGAGAAGCTGCAGATCGGTGCGGACGTCACCGCAGAGGAGCCCGCAGCTGCTCCGGTCGACTTCTAACCTGGGTTCGCTGTGCAGCAGCGAGACAACGGCGGCGGCACCGAAGCGCAGGCGAAAGACGTCTGCCTTCGGCTGCTGACCGACCGGGCCCGCAGCAGACACGAACTCGAAGCCAGCTTGGCCAAGAAGGGTTTCACCGACGAGGTCTCCACCGCAGTGCTCGACCGACTCGAGAAGGCGAAACTCGTCGACGACGAGTCGTTTGCGGAGCAGTGGGTTCAATCTCGGCACAAGTACTCCGGCAAGGGCAAACGCGCTCTGAGCATGGAGCTGCGGAACAAAGGCGTCAGCAACGAGTTGGCCGTGAACGCCCTGGATCTGATCGATGCCGAAGACGAGCGTCAGCGTGCTGCGGAGTTGGTGCGCAAACGATTCCGAACGCTGCATCTGCCGGATCCGAACGGGCCCGACGCACGAGTCGAACGCGACAAAGTGGTGCGCAAGTTGGTCGGGATGCTGGCCCGCCGCGGCTACTCGCAGGGAATGGCATTCGCCGTGGTCAAGGAACAACTCGATCGCGTGGGAGCCGACACCGAAGACTTCGACGGCCCAGACTCGATGTGATCGTCCACATCGAGTCCAGGAAGTCGAGAAACAGTATGGCCCGCAACACCATCGGTGTTGCGGGCCATACTGCTGTGCAGCCGAACGGTGCGGAGCTCAGGCCGCTTGACCGCCGTCGAGCGCAGGCACGACAGCGGCGTTGCCGCCCTTACGCTTTCGCGATCGCAGACGCCGCTCGACCACGGTCGCCAGTTTCGTCAACGCCGAGTTGATGATGATCATGATGACGGCGACGATGATCAGCGACGGGAGGTAGTTGCTGTAGAACGCGCCGACCTGCTGACCGGAACGGACTACTTCGACGTACCCGATGATGTATCCCAGCGCCGAGTCCTTCAGTGCCACCACCATCTGCGAGATGATGGCGGGCAGCATCGCGGTCACGGCCTGGGGGAGCAGTACCAGGGTCATGACCTGGCTCTTGCGCATGCCCAGCGCCGAGGCGGCTTCGCGCTGACCCTTCGGCAGTGAATTGACTCCGGCACGTACGATCTCGGCGATCACCGATCCGTTGTACAGAGTGAGGCCGGTGACCACCGCGGCCAACGCCAGGTACTTGACCTTGAAGACCTCGTAATCGGCGTACACCGCGTACAGGAAGATCATCAGGATCAGCACGGGAACTGCACGGAACAATTCGACGATCGCACCGCTGACGATCCGTACAGCGCGGTGATCCGAGAGGCGGCCGATGCCGAGGACGGCACCGAGAATCAGGGCGAACACGATCGACAATGCCGCCGCGACCAGAGTTCCCTGAATACCGGGCAACAGATACGTGGTCCACGTTGTCGATTCGAGGAACGGGTCCCACTTCTCGGCAGTGAGCTGCCCCTTCGAGTCGAGGGCGCGGTAGATCAGAAATGCGATTCCGAGCGAGATCACCGCGACGACGACAGTCAGAATGCGGTATCGCAGTACCGCTTTGGGTCCGGGAACGTCGTACAGAACTGCTACTGCATCACTCATCATGACACCGCCAATCGCTTGCTGATGTAGCCGAACAGCAACCCGGTCGGGAGCGTCAAGATCATGAAGCCGAGCGCGAAGATTCCGCCGACGACGAAGATCGCGGCCTCGTTCTCGATCATGTTCTTCATCAGGAACGACGCCTCGGCGACGCCGATGACCGATGCGATGGTCGTGTTCTTCGTCAACGCGATCACGACGCTTCCCAGCGGGCCGACCACCGCGCGGAACGCCTGAGGAAGAACGACGATCGAGATGTTCTGGGTGAACGTCATTCCCAGCGAGCGGCCCGCTTCGGCCTGCCCCACCGGGACGGTGTTGATGCCCGATCGCAGTGACTCGGCCACGAACGACGCGGTGTAGATGCTCAGCCCGAGGATTGCCAATCGAAAGTTGTTGTCGTCGAGTGACGTCGGTGAGGACTCCGACGCCAGAGAAACGCCCATTGTCTGATACAGCCCGAACGAGGTGAACAGAATGATCAGGGTCAAGGGGGTGTTACGAAAGATGGTGACGTACGTCGCCGCAATTCCGCGCGCAATCGGAATGGGTGATACGCGCATCGCGGCGATGATCGTTCCGATGACCAACGCACCGACGAGGGATGCCAACGTCAGGTAGATGGTCGAGAGGAACGCGTCGATCAGTTGATCGCCGTACTTGCTCAATAGGTTCACGGTGCTTGTTGATCCTCACGGCTCGGCGAGATCGAGCCGTCGTGTCCCGCCCGCGACGAGCGGGACACGACGGCGTGGTCGATCAGTAGCAGTCGATCAGTAGCGGTCGACGGTGGGCGGGCTCGGCAGCGGGTAGCCCGACGCGCCGACGGTGTCGTTGAACGCCTGCTCCCAGGCACCGCTGGTCACCATCTCTTCGATGGCGTCGTTGATCTTGTTGCGTCCGTCGGTGTCGTCCTTGTTCAGGCCGATGCCGTAGTTCTCCGTGGTGAAGGGCTCACCGACCACCTTGAACTGACCGGGGGACTGAGCGGCGTAACCGGCAAGGATGATGTCGTCGGTGGTGACGGCGTCCACGGTGCCGTTGCGCAGTGCTTCGACGCAGGCGGAGTAGGTGTCGAACGGCTGAAGCTGGACTCCCGGGTACTCGTCGGCGATGTTCTGTGCCGGGGTGGAACCGGTGACCGAGCACAGCTTCTTGCCCTCGAGCGAATCGGGACCGGTGATGTCGGTGTTGTCCTGCTTCACCAGGAGCGACTGACCTGCCACGAAGTACGGTCCGGCGAAGCCGACCTTCTCCTTGCGGGTGTCGGTGATGGAGTAGGTGGCGACGATGTAGTCGACCTCACCGTTCTGGATCAGCGTCTCGCGCTGCGCGGACGGGGATTCCTTGAATTCGATGTTCGCCTCGTCGACACCGAGCTTGCCTGCGACGTACTTGGCCACCTCGACGTCGAAGCCGCTGAACGAGCCGTCCGGATTGCGGAGGCCGAGGCCCGGCTGATCGAACTTGATGCCGACGATGAGGCTGCCGTTCTCGGCGCTGCTCGAGATGGTGCGCGCTTCTTCGCCGCCGCCGCAGGCGGTGGCGACGATGGACAGAGCGGCGATGGCGACACCGAGGCGAAGCGGTCGGGTGATTCTCACAGTGAATGTCCTTCGGATAGGTCGTACGTACGGGGACGAGCGGTGAATCTGATCAGTGACCGAGGATCTTGCCGAGGAAGTCCTTGGCGCGTTCGGACTTCGGGGACTTGAAGAAGGTTTCGGGATCGGTGTCCTCGACGACGGCACCGTCGGCCATGAAGATGACTCGGTCGCCTGCCTTGCGGGCGAAGCCCATCTCGTGGGTGACGACGAGCATTGTCATGCCCTCCTTGGCCAGCGAGGTCATGACGTCGAGTACCTCGTTGACCATCTCCGGATCCAGGGCCGAGGTGGGCTCGTCGAAGAGCATCACTTTGGGGTTCATGGCGAGTGAGCGGGCGATGGCCACGCGCTGTTGCTGACCACCCGACAGCTGAGCCGGGTACTTGTCTGCCTGGTTGGCGATGCCGACGCGTTCGAGCAGAGCCAGTGCGCTCTTCTCGGCCTCGTCCTTCTTGAGCTTTCTCACCTTCATCGGTGCCAGCATGACGTTCTGCAGAATGGTCTTGTGTGCGAAGAGGTTGAACGACTGGAACACCATGCCGACATCCGCACGCAGTGCAGCGAGGGCCTTGCCCTCGGCGGGGAGTAGATCCCCGTCGACCTCGATGGCACCGGAATCGATCGGCTCCAACCGGTTGATCGTCCGGCACAGCGTCGACTTGCCGGATCCGGACGGACCCACGACGATGACGACCTGGCCGGCCGGCACTTCGAGATTGATGTCCTTGAGTACGTGCAGATCACCGAAGTGCTTGTCGACGGATTTGAGCGAGATCATCGAAGGGGCGCCCGGCGGTGGTGTCGCTGCCGGGGCGTCGGTGGCGTGCGTCATAGGTGGAAACCCTATGCGTAGTTTCCTCGCCGACCGGCGTTTTCGCCCGCAGTCTTCGATTATGTAATGGAAACTTTACTGTCGGCACGCATAGCGCCTGCACAGTCCGCGGAGGGCCCCGTGACCCCGGCGTGTCCGCCCGTGCGATGGACGTACCCTGAAGAGGTGCAAACGAGTGTTTTTTCGACCGTGGACGTGACCGATCGCGGGAGCGTCGACCCCGAGACGGCCAGTGCCCCATCGGCGGCAGGTGCCCGCAGCTACGAGGTGCGCACACACGGCTGCCAGATGAACGTTCATGACTCCGAACGCCTGTCCGGGCTGCTCGAAGAGGCCGGTTACGTGCCCGCCGACGCCGGTACCGACGCAGATCTCGTCGTGTTCAACACGTGCGCTGTACGCGAGAACGCGGACAACAAGCTGTACGGAAACCTCGGCATGCTCCGGCCCGCGAAGACGCGAAACCCCAACATGCAGATTGCCGTCGGCGGTTGCCTGGCGCAGAAGGACCGCAACACCGTCGTGGACAGGGCTCCGTGGGTGGACGTGGTCTTCGGTACGCACAACATCGGGTCGCTGCCGGTACTGCTCGAGCGCGCCCGGCACAACGAGCAGGCTCAGGTCGAGATACTCGAGTCGCTCGACGCCTTCCCGTCGACCCTGCCGGCCAAGCGGGAGTCCGCGTACGCCGGCTGGGTATCGATATCGGTGGGCTGCAACAACACCTGCACGTTCTGCATCGTTCCGGCGCTGCGCGGCAAGGAGATCGACCGCAGGCCGGGCGACATCCTTGCCGAGGTACAGGCTTTGGTGGACCAGGGCGTGCTGGAGGTGACGCTGCTGGGACAGAACGTCAACGCCTACGGTGCCTCGTTCGCCGACCCCGATCTGCCTCGCGACCGCGGGGCGTTCGCCGCGCTGCTGACCGCGTGCGGATCCATCGACGGACTCGAGCGAGTGCGGTTCACGTCTCCGCATCCGGCCGAGTTCACCGACGACGTCATCGAGGCGATGGCATCGACCCCGAACATCTGTCCCACTCTGCACATGCCGCTGCAGTCCGGCTCGGACCGAATCCTCAAGGCGATGCGCAGGTCCTATCGACAGACGAAGTTCATGGGCATCATCGACAAGGTTCGCGCGGCCATGCCGCACGCGGCGATCACCACCGACATCATCGTCGGTTTCCCCGGCGAGACCGAAGAGGATTTCGAGCAGACGCTCGAGGTGGTGCGGCGTGCGAAGTTCGCCAACGCGTACACCTTCCAGTACTCAAAGCGCCCGGGTACCCCGGCGGCCGACATGCCCGATCAGGTACCGAAAGAGGTTGTACAGGAACGGTATCTGCGGTTGATCGCGCTGCAGGAGGAGATCGTCCTGGCCGCGAACCAGGCCCTGATCGGCACCGAGGTCGAATTGCTCGTCGCCACCGGTGAGGGGCGCAAGAACAACGCAACTCATCGGATGAGCGGACGCGCCAGGGACGGCCGACTGGTGCACTTCGCCGTCGACGCCGAGCGAGCGGGCGACATTCGCCCGGGCGACGTCGTCACGACGACCCTGACCGCCGCGGCCCCGTACCACCTGATCGCCGACGCCGGAGTGCTGACGCACCGACGGACCGCGGCAGGCGACGCCCACGAACGCGGCATCATGCCGAAGACGGCCCCGATCGGGGTCGGTCTCGGACTTCCCTCGATCGGTGCCCCGGCACCGCTTCCGGTTCAGACAGGATGCACCGTATGACAGACACAGATGGACCCGATCGCGTCGTACCCTCGCGAACCGCCGAGGAACTCGGACGAACCGAGCGGGCGGTGATGACCGAGCTGGATCCGGGAGCGCGAGCCATGGTGGTGGCCGGGCTGGTGCTGGTCCTGTTGGTCACGTTCGCGTTGCCGCACACCGGATCGGCCACCGGATTCGACGTGCTGACGGGCAGCGACGCAGCAGCCGCGGAATCGATTGCCCTGCCGTCGCGCGTTTTCGTCGTGCTGGTGCTGACGTTCGGTGTGGTGATGTCGGTGCTGGCGCTGGTCACCCGCGTCTGGGCGCTGGCCTGGGCCGCTCTCGCCGGGTGTGCGGTGTCGTCGGTGTACGGGATGCTTTCGATCTGGACGCGGCAGACCGTGCCGGACAACCTGCAGGGCGGCGGACCGGGCATCGGTCTCGTCATTGCGTGGATCGCGGTGATGGTGCTGACGTTCCATTGGCTCAAAGCCGTATGGAACAAGACCAACTCTCAGCTCGCCGCTCAGGAACAGCGCCGTATCGCGGCGGCGTCGGGCGAGCAGAAGCTACGCCTGTGGGACGGCCACTCGAACCCCTGAGTTCGTGTGGCCGCCCGCACCGCACTGCAGGTCACAACTCGTCGACGGCACTTTCCGCGGCATCGGCCCATTCACGCCACTGCTGGGCCTGCGCACGCGCCCGCTCGGCGTCCTTGGTCTTGCCTGCCGCCGTCGCCTTGGCCGCTTGATCCTCGAACTGGGCCACTCGCTCACGGAACTGGGCCGCGCGGGCAACCGCCTCGGGGTCGGAACGACGCCACTGAGACTCCACGGCGTCGTGGACGGACTTCTCGATCGCCCGGAGCTTGCCTTCGAGTTCCTGCATCTTCTCGCGCGGAACCTTGCCGATGGCGTCCCACTTGTCCTGCAGATCACGCAGCGCCGCACGAGCAGCGTCCAGGTCCTTGCTCGGATCGATATGTGTCTTTGCCAACAACGCTTCCTTGGCCTCGGCGTTGGCCTCGAATTCCGCGTCCCGCTCCGACGCCGCGGCGTTGCGTGCCGCGAAGAATACGTCCTGGGCGGCCTTGAAGTTCTTCCACAATGCGTCGTCGGCGTCCCGCGGAGCCCGGCCCGACGCTTTCCACTCCACCAACAGGTCTCGGAATGCTGCTGCAGTGGGACCCCAATCGGTGGACGAGGACAACGCTTTTGCGCGCTCGACCAGCTCTTCCTTGCGGGTCTTGGCTGCTCCTCGCTCCCGATCGAGATCAGCGAAATGCGCTCCACGACGCCGGTTGAAGTTCTCCCTGGCCTTCGAGTACCGCTTCCACAGCGCATCGTCGATCTTTCGATCCACCCCGCGGATCGTCTTCCATTCATCCAGAATCTCGCGCAGCCGGTCCCCGGCATGCTTCCACTGCGTCGATTCACTGCCGATCTGCTCGGCCTCGGCGGCGAGGGCTTCCTTACGGGCAGTGTGCTCGGCGCGTTCGAGCTCCTTCTCCTGCTTGGCGACCGCCGCTGCTGCGTCGGAGTGCTCGACGACGGCGTGGAGTCGGCGAGCCAGCAGATCGAGGTCGCCGATCACCGCAGCCGTCGGCAGGCTCTCCAGCAGCGCCGAGGCCGCAGCCTTGGTTTTCTTGGCATCACCGGTACCCGACGTCAATCGGGCTTCGAGCAGTCCGACCTCGGTGGCCAGATCGTCGTAGCGCCGCCCGAAATGCGCGAGGCCTTCCGCTGCGTCGCCCGCTTGCCAGGAGCCGACCTGACGCTCGCCGTCCGAGGTGCTCACCCACGCGGTGCCGTCGTCGTCGACCCGGCCGTACTTGCTCGGATCGCTCGCCGGCGCGACCACGGTGGGCACATGCGCGGCCGTCGGGTGCGGCTTGGCTGCCGAGGAGCCACCGGGGCGGGGTGCCCCGGGACGAGGAGAAGCAGAACTCGGTCCGCCGGGCTTCGGTCCGCCGCCGGGCTTGGGGCCGCCACCTGGCTTGGGTCCTCCGGTCGGAGGTGTACCGGTCGCGTCACCGCCGGAATGATCGGCGGGTGCAACCGACGACGGGGCGTCGGGGGTGGTGGGGGTACCGGCGTTCGGGTCGGTCATTGTTCCTCATCTCTGCCGCGCGTCACGGCTGCCTACGATCGCGATCTGGACACCATTGAACTCGGTGACGACCGATCGGACCATTGAAACAGCTCAGACGGTTCGAGGTGGACTCGTCCGGCCAAGTCGCGTCACCGACTAGCGTGATACGTGTGTTCTGTGCCGCGGCCCTGGTGCCCTCTCCGCCGTTACTGGTCCCCGAACTGATGGGCCGGGCAGCAGCCGAGGCAACCGAGCTTCGGGCCGCTGCTGTGTCTGCTGTCGAGCAGCTGTCCGCGGTGGCCGACCGGTGGCTCGCGGTCGGCGTCGACGACGGCGAGGGGCGTTACGACGAGACGACGGTCGGTACCATGCGTGGGTACGGCGTCGATGTGGAGGTGCGGCTGTCCGGTTCGCCGGCACGGTCCGGGCCGGACCCCGAGTTGCCGCTGGCGGTTCTCCTCGCCGGCTGGCTGCGCGGTGCGGCGGCGGCCGACAGGGCAATCGAGGTCCGCACGGTACCCGCGGACGCGAGCGCACGATGGTGCTCGCACGCTGGGATGCAACTGCGCCGCGAACTCGACGCGTCCGACGACAGGTGGGGAGTGTTGGTGCTGGCAGACGGCGCGAACACCCTCACCCCGAAGGCACCGGGGTCGTTCGATTCGCGCGCCGCGGACGTGCAGCGTCGCATCGACGATGCTCTTGCCACCGCCGACGTCGACGCCCTCGCGGAGCTCGACGAGGGCCTCTGCGCAGCGATCGGCGTGCGGGGCCGACCGGCCGTGCAGATGCTCGCCGCACTCGTGGGAACCGACCCCGTCTCGACGACCGAGCTGTATCGGGGCGCACCGTTCGGTGTCGGATACTTCGTCGGAGTCTGGTCCCGTGGCTGACGAAACCGGGGCGACCGCCGAGGATTCGGCCACGACACCGGTGGCAGTGATCGGACCGACCGCAGCGGGCAAATCGGACCTGGCGCTGGACCTGGCCGAGGAGCTGGGCGGGGAGATCGTCAACATCGACGCGATGCAGCAATACCGGGGGATGGACATCGGTACCGCGAAAGTGACCGTGCCGGAGCGCCGCGGCATCGTGCACCATCAGCTCGATGTGCTCGAGGTCACCGATATCGCGACGGTGGCGCGTTACCAATCTGCTGCCGTCGCCGACGTCGAGAACATTCGATCCCGTGGCCGTCGGCCGATCATCGTGGGCGGTTCGATGATGTACGTCCAATCACTGCTCGACGAATGGGCCTTTCCCGCCACGGACCCGGTCGTCCGGGCCAAGTGGGAGGCGGTGCTCGAACGCGACGGAGTCGACGCGATCCACCGCGCTCTGACGGAGGTCGATCCGGACGCTGCCGCGTCGATCCTGCCCACGGACGGACGGCGGATGGTGCGGGCCTTGGAAGTGGTCGAATTGACCGGTCGGCCTTTCGCGGCCTCGGCCCCCGTCATCGGTGAACCGCGCTGGGGCACGGTGGTGCTCGGCGTCGACCGCGACACCGCAGAGTTGGACGAGAGGATCGATCTGCGTACTCGGCGCATGTTCGATTCCGGGTTGCTCGACGAGGTCGAAGGGTTGCTGGAGCTCGGCCTGCGCGACGGGGTGACGGCGTCACGGGCGATCGGCTACGCCCAGGCGCTCGATGTGCTGGCCGGGGAATACGACGTCGACCATGCGCGGGAGCGGACGTTCATCGGCACCAGGCGCTATGTGCGTCGCCAGCGGTCGTGGTTCCGCCGCGACGAACGAGTGCGGTGGCTCGACGGCGCATCGCCCACCCTGCGGTCGGATGCGCTGTCCGCGATCGAACTCGGCTAGGTCGGTCCCCGTAGACTCGCCGACATGGAATTCGCCAAGGGCCACGGAACGCAGAACGATTTCGTCGTGCTGCCGGATCCCGGTGCCGAGCTCGAACTCACCAGGTCGGCGGTCGCGGTGCTGTGTGATCGACGGCAGGGGATCGGCGCCGACGGGATACTGCGTGTCGCGCGCGCCGGGGTGCTGCGGGACGCGGGTGTGCTCGATCGCATCCCGGCCGGTGTCGAGGCCGACGACTGGTTCATGGACTACCGCAACGGTGACGGCACCATCGCCGAGATGTGCGGAAACGGGGTCCGAGTCTTCGCGCACTACCTGCGAGTCCACGATCTCGAGCAGCGCGATCAATTCGTGGTCGGCTCTCGCGCAGGCGCACGTGCGGTGACGGTGCACTCGTACGACGAGACCGATGCCGACGTGACCGTGGCCATGGGCGACGTCACCCTGCTGGGTTCGAGCGCGACGACCCTTGCCGGTGCAGCGTACGAGGGGATCGGCGTCGATGTCGGCAACCCGCATCTGGCCTGCGTCGATCCCACGCTGAACCGCACCGCGTTGCGGGCGCTGGACTTCACCGCTCCGCCGACTCTCGATTCCGAGTTCTTTCCCCACGGTGCGAACGTCGAGATTCTGACCCGGCTCGACGACGGTGCAGTCGAGATGCGCGTCTTCGAACGCGGCGTCGGAGAGACACGCTCGTGTGGCACCGGAACCGTCGCTGCCGCCGCTGCCGCGCTCAGTTACGAGGGGCTCGAGACCGGAGACGTGAGTGTCGGTGTGCTCGGCGGTCGGGTCCGAGTGGCCATCGACCACGTCGGTGCAACCCTGCGCGGACCGTCGGTACTGCTCGCCCGGGGAGAGGTCGACGACCGTTGGTTCGCCGGTCAGTCCTGACCGTCGCGCCGGCTCCGAGCGAAACCCGCGTGCACACGCTGGGCTTTTCGTGGATCATGGGAGTTGTATGACGAACTCACATGAAACATCACCTGCGGGCGAACCGGTCGACCATGATGCCGACGGTTCACCCGATACCGCATCTGCATGGACCCGCGAGGAGTCCGACGCATGGTCGAGGCGGATGGCGCGCTCACCCCTCGACGATGACTCCCCGTCCTCGGGCGATATGCAACTCGAGGAGCGGACTGCGCTGCGACGAGTCGCCGGACTGTCGACCGAGCTCGCCGACGTCACCGAGGTCGAGTACCGGCAGTTGCGCCTCGAACGCGTCGTACTGGTCGGAGTATGGACCACCGGTACTGCGGCACAGGCCGAATCCAGCATGACCGAACTGGCCGCGCTCGCCGAGACTGCAGGCTCCGAAGTACTCGAGGCGCTGATGCAGCGCCGGGACAAACCCGACGCTGCAACCTACATCGGCTCGGGTAAAGCCAAGGAACTGCGCGACATCGTGCTCGCGACCGGGGCCGATACCGTGATCTGCGACGGCGAACTGACGCCCGCCCAGCTCAATGCGCTGGAAAAGGTCGTCAAGGTCAAGGTCATCGATCGAACCGCACTGATCCTCGACATC
Organism: Rhodococcus sp. 3258; assembly: GCF_031456475.1. Classification (NCBI taxonomy): domain Bacteria; kingdom Bacillati; phylum Actinomycetota; class Actinomycetes; order Mycobacteriales; family Nocardiaceae; genus Rhodococcus; species Rhodococcus sp. 3258. The sequence goes on along the minus strand of NZ_JAVDUT010000004.1, from coordinate 495,243 downwards.
TTCGCGCAGCACGCGACGTCACGAGAAGGCAAGGCACAGGTCGCCTTCGCCCAGATGGAATACATGTTGCCCAGGCTCCGCGGCTGGGGTGAATCCATGTCGCGTCAGGCGGGTGGACGCGCCGGTAGCAACGGCGGCGTGGGTCTTCGTGGACCGGGTGAGACGAAGATCGAGACCGATCGCCGACGCATCCGTGAGCGCATGGCCAAGCTCCGCCGTGAGATCAAAGGCATGAAGCAGGCTCGCGACACCAAACGCGAGCAGCGGCTCAGTGGCACGGTGCCGTCGATCGCGATCGTCGGATACACCAATGCGGGCAAGTCGAGTCTGTTGAACGCGCTGACCGGTTCCGGTGTGCTGGTTCAGAATGCGCTGTTCGCAACCCTCGATCCGACGACCCGGAAGTCGACGCTCGAAGACGGCCGCGCCATCGTGCTGACCGATACCGTCGGATTCGTCCGGCACTTGCCGACCCAGCTGGTCGAGGCCTTCCGCTCCACGCTGGAGGAAGTGACCGACGCCGACCTGTTGCTGCACGTGGTCGACGGTTCCGATCCGCTACCGATCGATCAAATCAAAGCAGTACGCGAAGTGATCACCGAGGTGGTCCGCGAGCAGGACGCGAAGATGCCACCGGAGTTGTTGGTGGTCAACAAGATCGACGCCGCAGATCCGGTCCAGCTGACGCAGTTGCGTGGCCTGCTCGACGGCGCACGATTCGTCTCGGCCAAGACCGGTGAAGGCATCGATGCACTGCGGGATCACCTCGGCGACATTCTGTCCGAGCCCGATGTGTTGGTCGACGTCCTCGTCCCGTACACCCGCGGCGACCTGGTCGCCCGGATCCACACCGACGGCCGAATAGTGCAATCGACGCACGAGGCGGACGGCACGCGCGTCGAAGCTCGTGTGCCGCAATCACTTGCGGCCGCCCTCGTCGAGTTCACCGCGACCGTACCCAGCGCCTGAGTTCGGTGAATCCGCGCGCAGTGGTGCGTGGTGGTGCCGCGGCCGTGGTCGGCACGGCGATCGTGCTGACCTGTGCATCGACCGCCCTGGCCGCGCCGGTCGACGTTGCAACCTACTGTCTACCAACCGATCCCGGACTCGACGAGCTGTCCGGTGCGACGGTGCTCGACGGCACCGTGTACGGGATCGGCGACAGCGGTGCCGATGATCGGGTGGCGGTGCTCGACGCGAATTGTGCGGTGCAGCGCTGGATCGACGTTCCCGTCGACCCGTACGACGTGGAGGACATGGCGTCGTACGACGGCTCACTGTGGTTGGCCGACATCGGCGACAATCAGTTGCGCCGCGACACTGTGGCACTGACGCGAATGGACCCGGAAACAGGCGCGGGCGAGCTGTATCGACTGGCCTACCCCGACGGCGCGCACGACGCCGAGACACTGCTCATCGAACCCGGCGGTCGGCCGGTGATCGTCACCAAGGAACTCTCGGGTGTCAGCGGGGTATACGTACCGACCGGAGACGAATCCGTCACCGATCTGAGCAGTCCGGGCCCGACGCCGCTGCGCAAGGTCGGTGAGATGGCTTTCACGGCCACCGGTACGGCCGGTGGGCCGCCGTTCGTGGTCGGCTCGATCCTGGCTACCGGGGGAGCGGTGAGTGCAGACGGATCGACCGCCGTGGTGCGCACGTACACCGATGCGTATGTGTTCCGTCCGCCCGACGGGGACGTCGCGTCGGCGCTGGTCGACCCCACCTCACCCCGAGCCGTTTACGCGCTACCGGCTCAGCCACAGGGCGAGGCGGCGACGTTCCTGGACGACGGTTCCCTTCTGCTCGCGTCGGAAGCCGGGTTCGCACCGACCGACGGAACGCTGCCGCCCATTTTGAAGATTCCGAACCTGACGTCGGTGGAGCTGTCGACACCTTCGGCTACGCCGGCGTCGCCGACCCGCGATCCTGCTGCTCCTGCGGCACCCGCACAGACGACGACAGCGACGGACTCGGAATGGGAATTCCGAGCTGCCGTCGCTGCCGGGGTGGTGCTGATCGCCGGAGCGGTGGGATTCACCGTCCGGCGATCGATGCGCTCTGGTTAGGCGTCCAGGTCTGCTTCGACGAGTGCTGCAACCTTGTCGAGTGCTGCTTGGTCGTCGCTGGTGACGGTGACTTCGGTGCCCTTGGTGGCGCCGAGCGTCATGATCATCAGGGCCGAACCGGCGTCCACCGGCTCGGAGTCCGCTGTTGCCAGCGTGACGTCGACTCCGGCTTCGGCTACGGCATCGGCGATCAGTGCTGCGGGGCGGGCGTGCAGGCCGATCGAGGATCCGACTGCGACTGTGGTGCTGGGCATGTGCTGCTCCTTGCGTAGTGGGTTCGTTGGATCGTATCGAGCGTCAGACGGTGGCGAGTGCCGGGTCGAGTTCGGCGTCGGTCGGTGCGTTCTTGCCCTTGATGAACTGCTTGGCGGAGACCACCAGGAATGCGGAGACGATGGTGCCCACGGCCAGCGAGACGATGAACCACAGGATGTTTCCGATGGCGAAGAACACGAAGATCCCGCCGTGGGGCGCGCTGAGGGTGACGTTGAAGGCCATGATCATGGCACCGGTGACTGCGCCGCCGGCCATCATCGACGGGATGACGCGGAACGGATCGGCCGCGGCGAACGGGATGGCGCCCTCGGAGATGAATGCTGCTCCGAGGAACCATGCAGCCTTACCGTTCTCGCGCTCGGCCTCGGTGAACAGACGCGAACGAACGGTCGAGGCCAGTGCCATGGCCAGGGGCGGCACCATTCCGGCCGCCATGACCGCTGCCATGATGCGCAGTGAGGCGGTGTCGGTGACCGACAGGCCTGCAGTGGCGAAGGCGTAGGCCGCCTTGTTGACCGGTCCGCCGAGGTCGAAGCACATCATCAGGCCGAGAATGATGCCGAGGATGATGACCGAGGAACCGCTGAGTCCGTTGAGCCAGTCGGTCAGTCCACTGGTGATCGCGGCGAGCGGCTTGCCGAGCAGCAGGAACATGATCGCGCCGACGATGAGGGTGGCGAACAGCGGGATGATGACAACCGGCATCAGGCCACGCAGAACCGCGGGGATCTTCCACTTGCTGATCCACAGTGCGACGAAGCCGGCGATCAGGCCACCGACGAGACCGCCGATGAAGCCTGCGCCCACCAACACGGCCACTGCGCCGGCGGTGAAACCTGGTGCCAGACCTGGTCTGTCGGCTATGGCATAGGAAATGTAACCGGCCAGCGCGGGCACCAGGAAGCTGAAGGACAGCGCGCCGATCTGGAACAGCACGGCACCGAGGTAGGCGGCGATTCCGCCGTCGGGCAGCGAAGTGATGGAGTTGTTGACGACGATGTCCTCGGCGACATCCTTGATTTCGTACCCACCGAGCAGGAATCCGAGGGCGATCAGGAGTCCACCGGCGGCGACGAACGGAATCATGTAGCTGACACCGGTCAGCAGGATCTGACGCAGGCGGGTGCCCCATCCGAGCTCACCGGCAGAGTCGGTGGAGCCGGCCGCGACAGCGGTGCCGCCGACGCGAGCAGCATCCGGATTGAGAGCTGCGCGGAGCGCTTCGGTGACCATGACGTCGGGCTCGTTGATGGCGCGCTTGACGCCGGAAGAGATGACGGGCTTACCGGCGAATCGCTCACGGCCCTTGACGCCCACGTCGGTGGCGAAGATGACGGCCTCGGCACCGGCGATGAGTGCGGGGTCGAGGGGCGTGCTGCCGCTCGAGCCCTGAGTCTCCACGTGCACCGTGACACCCGCGCGCTCGCCTGCGGCGACGAGTGAATCGGCAGCCATGTAGGTGTGCGCAATTCCGGTGGGGCAGGCGGTGACTGCCACGATGTGCTTGGGCGAGGCGGATGTTGCCGTCTCGGGGGTGGCTGCAGGCGCACTGTGCTTCGCGGTGTCGACCGGCGCAGCTGCAGCGGTTGCGGCAACCGGCTTGGCGGCCGGGTTGATGACTCCGTCGACCAGCGAGACGATCTCGGCGGGCGAGGACGCGTTGCGCAGTGAGGTGACGAATTCGGGCTTGACCAGTGCCCGAGCCAGGCTGGAGAGCAGCTTCATGTGCGCCGAACCGGCTCCGGCCGGTGCAGCGATGAGGAAGACGAGGTCGGCGGGGCCGTCGGGGGCGCCGAAGTCGACCTTGGGGTTCAGGCGGGCGAAGCCGAGCGAGGCGCTCGTGACCGCCTCGGAACGGCAGTGCGGAATTGCGATGCCGCCGGGCAGGCCGGTGGCCGACTGGGCTTCGCGCGCAAGGGCTGCGTCGCGCAGGGCGTCGGTGTCGGTTGCGCGACCCGCGTGGGCCAGCACGCCTGCGAGGCGTTCGATGACGGCAGCTTTGGATTCGCCCAGATCGGCGTCGAGGAGGATCAGATCCTCGGCGATGATCGGCTGATCTTCGGTGGGGGTGGACATGGGGACTCCTAGAGACGGTTCGAAGAAGGGGAGAGCGTGGACGGGGTGACGGACGTGGAGATGTCGAGCGCGCGAACCGTCACCGAAGTCGGATGGGTCTGCTCGGGCAGGGGAAGCGTGGTGCCTGGAAGTGCGGTGGCTGCCGTTCCGTAGGCGACGGCGCGGCGAAGTTTGTCTGCGTCGGAACAGTTCTCGACGTCGGCCAGAATGTAGCCGGCCAGCGAGGAGTCTCCTGCGCCGACGGTGCTGACGGCCGTGATCGGAGGTGGGCTGGCGTACCAGGCACCGCCCTGGGTGACCAGGACTGCTCCGGCGCTGCCGAGCGTCGCCAGTACGGCACCTACTCCTCGGCCGAGAAGGATCGTCGCGGCGGAAACAGCGGCCGACGGATCACCCTGTGCCGCAGCGCTTTCCAACTCCTCGGAATCGTACCCGGTGAGCTGGGCGAGTTCCTCCGAATTGGGCTTGATCAGGTCGGGTGCCGATTCCGGAAACCGATCCGCGAGAGCGAGCAGCGGCTCGTCGGAGGTGTCCACCGCAACTTTGGCCGTGGTAGCGCGAAGGGCGACAACCAGTTCCGCGTACCACTCGACGGGCAGGCCGGGAGGAAGCGAACCCGACAGCACCACCCACTCGGCATCGACAGCGAGCGTGAGAATCCGGTCTCGCAGCTCGGCGCGTGTCTGCTCCGACACCGTTGCACCCGGCTCGTTGATCTTGGTGGTCGTGCCACCGATTTCGCTGACGGTGATGTTGGTGCGCGCCGGTCCGGACGTCGGAACTGCCGAGTATCGAACGCCTTTGGCGGACATCGCGTCGAGTAATGGATCGCCGACGTTGGCCGGCAGGACGGCCAGCGCCTCTACTCCCGATCCGCCGATGACGCGAGCGACGTTGACGCCCTTGCCACCCGGGTCGACGGCCGAGGACGACGCCCGGTGCACTCCGCCGCGGGTCAGTGGCGTCTCGAGCGTGACCGTGCGGTCCATGCTCGGATTGGCCGTGAGCGTGACCATCATGCGATCACCACCTCGATTCCTTTGTTGCTGAGTTGTTTACGGTCTTCGTTCGAGATGTCGCTGTCGGTGACGATGACGTCGATGGTGTCTACTCGGGCGAAACTCACCAGGTGCTCGCGGCCGATCTTCGACGAATCTGCCAGCACGACAACATGGTTCGCGGCGTCGACCATGGCGCGCTTGACCGCGGCTTCGTCGCTGTCGGGGGTGGACAGTCCGTGTCCGACGCTGATGGCGTTGGTTCCGATGAACGCAACGTCCACCCGTAGCCATTCGAGGGCGCGCAGTGCCTCGTCGCCCACAGCGGCCTGTGTCGTTCCTCGAACACGCCCGCCGAGCAATCGAAGACTGATGCTCGGCATGGTTGCGGCCCGGGCTGCGATCGGTACGGAATTGGTGACCATGGTGAGTTCGCGATCGTGCGGTAGCAGTCCCGCCAGGCGGCCGGTGGTGGTGCCCGCATCGAAGACCGCACTGCCGCCGACGGGTGGGAGGAACGACAACGCAGCCGCTGCGATCGCGTCCTTCTGGTCCGCGCGGGTGAACTCTCGTTCCGAGACGCCCGGCTCGAGTGTGGTCAACGCCGAGGCGGGTACCGCTCCACCGTGCACGCGGCGTACCACTCCCAGTCGATCGAGGGTGGCCAGATCGCGTCGCACGGTCTCGGTGGTGACGCCGTAGTTGGCGGCCAGGTCGTTGACGGAGACGCGTCCTTGCGTGCTGATCAGCTCAGCGATGGCGTGCTGTCTTTCTTCTGCGTACACCTGCGTCTCCTTCCCGGTTGATGTTGCTTTATGTTGTTTTACGCCCGTGTGTGTTGACATGTCAAGGGTTTGGAGTAATCTCGGTCACAACATCATCGGGAAGCCAGGTGCGGCACACTCATCTGACATCCGGGACGACAGACGTACACGCAGGATCCGAGGAGGACCACATGACGGGATCGGTCAGCACCGCATCGACCGGACACACCGATGCAGCACCTGCTGCAGATGGGACGTCGTCGATCGGAGCGGAGTCCACGACACTGCGCGGCACACCCGTCGTGCCCGGAGTCGGCTACGGACCCGTCATCCGTCCCGGGGCACGTCCGGCCATCCCGGCCGACACCGGTGAGGTGGCCGAAGCCGATCGGGAGTCCGAGAAGGCTGTGTTCGATGCAGCGGCGAACGCCGTCGCCACTCGATTGCGCGGACGCGCGGAGCTGGCGACGGGAGCCGCTTCGGAGGTGCTGTCGGCCAACGCCGCGATGGCAACCGACCGCGGATGGCTCGGTGCCGCTCGCGCCTCGATCGCCAAGGGCAACACCGCCGTCACCGCCACTGCTGCCGCGACCGAGAAGTTCGCCGCCATGTTCACCCAGCTCGGCGGATTGATGGCCGAACGAGTGACCGATCTGCGCGACATTCGCGATCGCGTCATCGCCGAAATTCTCGGTGTGCCCGAGCCGGGTGTTCCCGTGCCGGCCGAACCGTCGGTACTGTTCGCCGACGACCTGGCACCCGCCGACACCGCGGGCCTCGACCCCACCCTCATCGTCGGCCTCGCCACCTCACTGGGCGGCCCGACCAGTCACACCGCGATCATCGCGCGGCAGCTGGGGATTCCCTGCATCGTGGCCGTCGCAGGCCTCGACGACATCGCCGCCGGCACGCATGCATCCGTGGACGGAACCAGCGGACGCATCGAACTGGAACCGGATGCCGACACCGCCCGCGCAGCAGTCGTCTCGGCCAGGGACGAATTGGACCGAGTGTCTCGGTGGACCGGGCCGGGCGCGACCTCCGACGGACATTCCGTCGATATCCTCGCCAACGTCCAGGACGGAGCCGGTGCCCGCGCAGCGCGCTCCAGCGCAGCCGACGGGGTGGGATTGTTCCGCACCGAACTGTGCTTCCTGGACCGCGATTCCGAACCGACCGTCGACGAGCAAGCCGAGATCTACGGCCAGGTCCTCGACGCGTTCGCAGGTAAGAAGGTCGTCGTCCGCACCCTCGACGCCGGCTCGGACAAACCACTTCGATTCGCCAACCACCCCGACGAGGCCAATCCGGCGCTCGGCATCCGCGGTATCCGTATCGCCGAAGCCGACCGCGGCATCCTGTACCGCCAGCTCGACGGCATCGCCGCGGCAGCCAAGGCGACCGAGTCCTCGCCGTGGGTGATGGCACCGATGATCGCCACCGCGCAGGAAGCACAGGACTTCGCCGCGGATGTACGCGAACGCGGACTGACCCCGGGCGTCATGATCGAGATTCCCGCTGCCGCTCTGCTCGCCGAGCACATCCTCGAGCACGTGGACTTTCTGTCCATCGGTACCAACGACCTGGCTCAGTACACGATGGCCGCCGACAGGATGTCGGCGCAGCTGGCCGGTCTGACCGATCCGTGGCAACCGGCCGTGCTCGCACTGGTGGCGCACACGGCCGCGGCCGGCGCGAAGGTGGGCAAGCCCGTCGGTGTCTGCGGCGAGGCTGCCGCCGACCCCCTGCTGGCCTGTGTGCTGGTAGGAATGGGCATCACGTCGTTGTCCGCGGCCTCCGCCGCCGTCGCCCACGTCGGGTCCAAGTTGGCGACCGTGACCCTCGATCAGTGCAAGGCCGCCGCTGCCGCTGCACTGAAGACCGACAGCACCGCCGCAGCCCGTGAGGCAGTGAGCGCGATCCTCGGGTGACGCAATAGTCTCTTCCCATCATGAGAACTATGGGTTGGACGCTGCACGGAAACGGACGAACCGTCGACGCTGGGGCGGTGGTCGCGCCGGACGAACGGTTGTCGTGGCCACGCACTGTCGGCATCGGGATGCAGCACGTCGTCGCGATGTTCGGGGCGACACTGTTGGTTCCGACCATCACCGGGTTCCCGGTCTCGACGACGCTGCTGTTCTCGGGCATCGGTACCGCGCTGTTCCTGATCATCACGCGCGGGCGGGTACCGAGCTACCTCGGGTCGTCGTTCGCCTTCCTGGCTCCACTCGGTGCGACCGCAGCCGATGGTCCGGCTGCGCAACTCGGTGCCGTTCTCTGTGTCGGCGTCGTGCTGGCTGCGATCGGCTTCGTCGTGAAGTTCGCCGGAGCGCGGGTACTCGACGCAGCGATGCCGCCCGTCGTCACCGGTGCGGTGGTCGTATTGATCGGGCTCAATCTGGCCCCTGCCGCGACGACTTCGTTCGAGGCGCAACCGCTCGTCGCGGCCGTCACCCTGGTGGCGATTCTCCTCGCGACGGCCGTCGGTCCCGGTCTGGTGGGTCGGCTCGGAATCCTGCTCGGCGTCGTCGTGGGCTGGGTATTCGCTGCCGTCACCGGCGGTATCGCGCAACCACGACTCGATGCTCTGAGCGCCGCGAGCTGGATCGGGTTACCCGAGTTCCGTGGCCCGTCCTTCCAGCTGTCGGTGATTCTGGTGGCGCTGCCGGTGGTGATCGTCCTCGTCGCCGAGAACGTCGGACACGTCAAAGCCGTCGCGGCGATGACCGGAAAGAACCTCGACGACGTTGCCGGTGACGCTCTGATCGCCGATGGGTTGGCGACCACCCTCGCCGGGGCCGCCGGTGGATCGGGAACCACCACGTACGCGGAGAACATCGGCGTCATGGCCGCTACCCGCGTGTACTCGACCGCCGCGTACTGGGTTGCCGCGATCACCGCGATCGTGTTGGCGTTCTCGCCCAAGTTCGGTGCGCTGATCTTCACCGTCCCGGACGGTGTCATCGGTGGAGCGACACTCGTGCTCTACGGACTCATCGGACTGCTCGGCGTTCGAATCTGGACCGACGCCAAGGTGGATTTCACCGATCCCGTGAACCTCACCGTCGTCGCCGCCGCACTCGTCGCCGGAATCGGCGACCTGACGCTCTCCGTCGGATCGGTCGAACTCGGTGGTATCGCGTGGGGATCGCTGGGCATCCTCGTGGGATACCCGATCGTCTCGGCGTTGGCCCGAGGGAGAACGACTCGACGACGCTAGCAGGGGCGGTCACGGATCGCGCACGTTTTGGTCATCGACCCTCGGTGCACCGCGAACGTACTGTTGAACCGTGACGTCAGTCGCACCGACGACCGCGCTGTGACACCCCTTTCTCGCGGTCGACGACGGTGCGCACCGAACAAGGAGACCCGCGTGGAACGCACACTTTTCGAGCCCGAGCACGAGCTGTTCCGGGAGTCGTACCGGAAGTTTCTCGAACAGCACGTAGCCCCCAATCACGCGAAGTGGGAAGAGCAGAACATCGTCGACCGCGGCGTCTGGGTAGAGGCCGGCAAGCAGGGCTTCCTCGGGACTGCCGCACCGGAGGAGTTCGGCGGCGGCGGCGTCAAGGACTTCCGCTACAACGCCATCGTCACCGAGGAAACCACCCGCGGCGGCTACAGCGGCATCGGCTTCACCCTGCACAACGACGTCGTCGCGCCGTACTTCATCGAGTTGGCCAACGACGAGCAGAAGCAGCGGTGGCTGCCCGGATTCTGCTCCGGTGAGCTGATCACCGCGATCGCCATGACCGAGCCGGGTACCGGTAGCGACCTGCAGGGCATCAAGACCAAGGCCGTTCGGGACGGCGACGACTGGGTACTGAACGGCTCGAAGACGTTCATCACCAACGGCATCAATGCCGATCTGATCATCGTCGTAGCGTGCACCGACCCCGAGAAAGGTGCCCAGGGCTTCAGCCTGTTGGTCGTAGAGCGCGACATGCCCGGATTCGAGCGTGGTCGCAACCTCGACAAGATCGGCATGAAGGCCCAGGACACCGCGGAACTCAGCTTCACCGACGTTCGGGTTCCTGCCGCCAACCTGCTCGGCGAAGAAGGCATGGGCTTCATCTACCTGATGCAGAACTTGCCTCAGGAGCGGCTCTCGATTGCCGTCGTCGCCGCTGCGGCCATGGAATCGGCACTGGAGATGACCATTCAGTACTGCCGTGACCGCAAGGCATTCGGTAAATCGATCGGAAAGTTCCAGAACACGCGATTCGTGTTGGCGGAACTCGCTACCGAAACCACCGCCACCCGCATCATGGTCGACAAATTCATCGAACTGCTCAACGACGGCAAGTTGACCGTGCAGGAAGCTGCCATGGCCAAGTGGTGGACCACCGAGAACCAGGTCAAGCTCATCGACCGGTGCCTTCAGCTGCACGGTGGGTACGGCTACATGAAGGAGTACCCGATTGCCAAGGCGTACATGGATTCTCGGGTACAGACCATCTACGGCGGCACCACGGAAATCATGAAGGAGATCATCGGTCGCGGACTGAATCTCTGATTCTTTCCATCGTTCAGGACCGAAGAGAAGGGCCGCAGCATCTGTGCTGCGGCCCTTCTTCGTTGTGTCCGAACAGAGTTCAGAGCTTGCGCATCACGGTGACGACCTTGCCGAGAATGGCGGCATTGTTGCCCGGGATCGGCTCGAACAGTGGGTTGTGCGGCATGAGCCACACCTCACCCTTGGAACGCTTGAACGTCTTGACCGTGGCCTCACCCTCGATCATCGCCGCGACGATGTCGCCGTTGTCGGCCACGGACTGTTGACGCACCACCACCCAGTCACCGTCGCAGATCGCCGCGTCGATCATGGACTCGCCGACGACCTTGAGCAAGAACAACGATCCCTGACCGACCAACTCGCGGGGGAGTGGGAACACGTCCTCGACGGCTTCTTCCGCCAGAATCGGTCCACCCGCGGCGATCCGTCCGAGAACCGGCACGAACGTCGGCGTCGGCAACCGATCCTGCTCGTCGGACGCTGCCGAACCGTCCACCGCCGCCGCGGCCTGGTCAGCCTGCACCTCGTCCAGTCCGCGGACGTCCACAGCGCGAGGGCGGTTGGCGTCGCGCCGCAGGAACCCCTTGCGTTCGAGGGTGCGAAGCTGATGTGCGACGGACGACGTCGACGTCAGGCCCACGGCATCGCCGATCTCTCGAATGCTGGGTGGGTATCCGCGCTCGGTGACCGAGGCCCGGATGACCTCCAACACCTTCCGTTGGCGCTCGGTGAGCCCTGCACTGATGTCGGTGCCCACCTCCATGGCCTTCGGGGTCGGCTCGGCAGCCGGCTTTCCGGCTGCAGCCTTGCCGACCGTCGAGGATCCGGCTCGCGTGGAACCAGCTTTCGTGGAACCCGTCGTACTGGAACCGGTGATGGACCTCGTCGAGGTCTCGTCCTTCATGCTGTCGGCCTCCTGCTGATGCGGCTGGATTCGGTCTACGCGGTATCGATCCACGCGGACTGGAGTTGATGATGTCGACTCGTGTGGCGTGTGGTTTCTGACACGAATCTAGCGTGTATCAGCTGTTGAATCAAACATCTGTTCGACTCGTGTCGCGTTTTCTACAGACTTTGTCGGAGGTGCGTGATAGAACTTCGAACAAGCGTCCATCGAACGCCTGATCGAACAATCGATCCAACGAGCGAAGACGAGGTTCCGATGACCATCACCACCGATCGTCCCACCACTGCCGGTATGCGTTCGCGATCCGGTGTCGTCGAGCGTCGTCGGCGCTCACGGCCCGTGCTGCAGAACCACGCGCGTCGGACGCAGAACGGCCCGTGCTTGCCTGTCGTGGACGAGTCCTGGACCGACGTCACCGATCGCGAGATGGCGGATCGAGACTTCGACGACACCTCGGCCCATTTCGCGAGCCAGACCGTGCGCCCACGCTCTCTCGTTCTGTGGATGTTGGCTGTGGTCGTCGTGGCCGGCGGTCTGATCGGCATCGCGAATCTGAGCGCGACCACACCCGACGCGGCCACTCAGCCCGCGGGCGCGGTCATGGTTCACGACGGAGCGCTCGTCGAGTACGCACCCAGCAGATGACCACCGGCACCATGGTGCCCAGCGTGGCTGAGTATCCTCGAAGACTGCCCCGACGCGCACGTTCGTCGTCGGAGTATCGGCTACGACGGAGGCTCCCTCATGCATTGCCCGTTCTGCAGGCACCCCGACTCACGCGTGGTGGATTCGCGTGAAATGGACGAGGGTCAGGCAATACGGCGACGCCGGTCCTGCCCCGAGTGCGGTCGACGCTTCACCACCGTGGAGGCTGCCGTGCTCGCCGTCGTGAAACGCAGTGGTGTGACCGAGCCGTTCAGTCGCGAGAAGGTCGTCAAAGGAGTTCGTCGCGCCTGCCAGGGCAGAGACGTCGACAACGACGCGCTGAACCTGCTGGCTCAGCAAGTCGAAGACAATATTCGCGCGGCCGGTTCGGCCGAGATTCCCAGCAACGAAGTGGGCCTGGCCATTCTCGGACCGCTACGCGATCTCGACGAAGTGGCCTACCTTCGTTTCGCATCGGTCTACCGCTCGTTCAGTTCGGCAGAGGACTTCGAGAAGGAAATTCACGAACTCCGCAAACATCGAGAGTCCGCCGACGTCGAGTGACCCGCGGGCCGATCAGCGAGACTGATCGGCGATCGCCTTCTCGATGCGCTTCTCCGATACCGGATACGCGGTACGAATTCCCTGCGCGAACAACCCCACCCTCAGCTCCTCGATCATCCAGAACAGCTCCTGCACACCCGGGCTGTTCTTCCTGCTCTCCGGAAGCGAATCCAACAGCCGCCCGTACGAGCTGTACACCCGGTCGAGAACGTCCATCGCCGCAGCGTCGCGGCCCGCGCTGCTCGGCAGAGTGGACAGCCGCTTCGTCGCCGCAGCGAGATAGCGTGGCAGATCGGCCAACCGTCGGGAACCGAATTCGGTGACGAAACCGCGAAAGATCAAGCCGTCGAGCTGTTCTCGGACATCGTCGGCCGGCTCACCCGATGCGCTCTGCAACTGGGCCGACAGAGCCAACGCGGCCGTCAGGACCGGTCGAACCAGTGCGAGAACAGCAGCAGTACGCCGCGGGACCTCCGCGTCCACCAGTGCCCTGAGCTTGTCGAACTCGGCCGGATCGCGAACCGGTCCGCCGTGCGCGTCCATCGCTTCTTCCACAGCGAGCGCACGGCATTCCTCGAGCAGCGCATCGACGCCGCCGTACGGGTTCTGGCCGAGCGCAAGACGTTCGGCGGTCGGCAGCCCGGCCAACAGCGCCTTCGTTCCCTTCGGTGCCGTGGCGAGCAGCAGAGTGCGGGTGCCCGCGCGCATGGCTGCTCGTTGCTGGGCGGGGGTACTGAGCACTCGCACCGCCACGCCCGAACCCTCGGGTACCAACGCCGGGTACCCGGTGACCTTCTGCCCGCCCACGTCTCGGGTGACCGTGGGTTCCAAGCGGCCCAACGTGCCCGAGGTCCACGCCAGCGTCGGGGCGCGCTCCGCGTCGCCGACCGCACGTGCAACCTGTCGGCCGACGTCACCGGCCAGACCGGCGCGCAGCGCAGTCAGATCCTTGTTGCTGCCGAGCACGGTCCCGGACGGGTCGACCGCGGCGAACGTCATTCGCAGGTGATCGGGTAGCGCCGCAGTGTCGAAGTCCTTCGCGGTGATGTGGCACTGTGCGGCCCGTGAGAGTTCTCGGGCCAGAGCCGTCACGAGTGTTTCGGCCCGCGGTTTCATCACTGCCAACGCTGCCGCAGCGAAGTCCGGAGCCGGGACCACGTTGCGTCGCAATGCCTTCGGTAGAGTCTTGATCAAGGCGGTGACGAGCTCGGCGCGCATCCCAGGCACCAGCCAGTCGAAGCCGACCGGCTGTACCTGAGCGAGCAGTGCGATGGGAATCCGCGCGGTGACGCCATCAGCGGCCGTGCCGGGCTCGAATTGATACGTCAGTGGGAATTGAATGTCACCCTGTCGCCACGCGTCCGGATACGCACCCGTCAGTACCGACGCGGCGTCCGAGTTGACGACGGTGTCCGTAGTGAAATCGAGCAGGGACGGATCTTGCCGGCGGGCCTTCTTCCACCAGGTGTCGAAGTGTCGCGCAGACACGGCTTCCGGGGCGATGCGGGCGTCGTAGAAATCGAACAGTGCGTCGTCGTCGACGACGATGTCCCGTCGGCGAGCACGATGTTCGAGCTCGCCGACGTCGTCGAGCAGAGCCCTGTTCTTGTGAAAGAACCCGTGCTGGGTCTTCCATTCGCCCTGAACCAGTGCATGCCTGATGAAGAGCTCGCGAGACGCCTCGGGATCGATGCGGTGATAGTTGACCGGGCGCTGCGTCACCAACGGGATGCCGTACAACGTCACCCGTTCGTAGGCCAGCGCCGATTCCCGTTTGATCGACCAGTGTGGTTCGGAATACGTGCGCTTCACCAGATGCGGTGCCAACCGTTCGGCCCATTCCGGTTCGATGCGGGCGGCCATCCGGCCCCACAGTCGTCCGGTCTCGACCAGTTCTGCAGCCATGACCCAGCGCGGTGGCTTCTTGAACAGACCTGACCCGGGGAAGATCGCGAAATGTGCTCCGCGGGCACCCAGAAATTCACGCTTGTCGCCCTCTCTGAGGCCGACGTGCGAGAGCAGGCCGGACAGCAGGGACTGATGCAGTGCGTTCTCGCTCGACTCTGCGTCGGGCACTGTCCATCCGAGGCCGCGAGTGATCTGGCGGAGTTGTCCGTGCAGGTCCTGCCATTCGCGGATCCGCAGGTAGTGCAGGAACTCGGTGCGGCACATGCGTCGGAACTGGTTGGAAGACAGCTCGTCTCGCTGCTGCCGCAGATACTTCCACAGCTGCACGTACGCCAGGAAGTCCGAATTCTCGACGGCGAAACGGGCATGCTTCTCGTCTGCAGCCTGTTGGTGCTCGGCGGGACGCTCGCGCACGTCCTGAATCGACAACGCCGCCACCACCACCAGCGCGTCACGGAGCGATCCGTTGCCGTTGGCCTCGACCAACATTCGTGCCATTCGAGGATCGACAGGAAGGGCGGACAGTTCGCGGCCGATCGGGGTGAGCTCGGCAGTGCCGTCCTTCGTGGCCGGCTTCAGTGCTCCGAGTTCTTCCAGCAAGCCGATACCGTCGCGGATGCTGCGTGGATCCGGCGGCTCGACGAAGGGAAACGCGTCGATCTTGCCCAATCCGAGCGCGGTCATCTGCAGAATGACCGAGGCCAGATTGGTGCGCAGAATCTCCGGCTCGGTGAACTGCGGACGGCGCTCGAAGTCTTCCTCCGAGTACAACCGGATACAGATCCCGTCGGCGACGCGTCCGCAGCGACCCGCCCGCTGGCGCGCAGACGCCTGTGAAATCGGTTCGATGGGCAGCCGCTGCACCTTGGTGCGCAACGAGTATCGCGAGATGCGCGCGGTGCCCGGGTCCACGACGTAGCGGATGCCGGGGACCGTCAGCGACGTTTCTGCCACGTTCGTCGACAGCACGACCCGGCGTCCCGAGTGCGGTGAGAACACCCGATGCTGTTCGGCGGCAGAGAGTCTGGCATACAGCGGCACGATCTCGGTGTTGCGGAGATTGCGATCGGCCAGCGCGTCCGCGGTATCGCGAATTTCGCGTTCACCGGACAGGAACACCAAGATGTCGCCGTCACCCTCGGACATCAGCTCGTCGACGGCCTGGCAGGTGGCCTCGACGGGATCGAGGTCGATCGTCGTTTCTCCCGCGTCGACCGTCAGAGGTCGATACCGCATCTCGACCGGGAACGTACGGCCGGATACCTCGATGATCGGTGCTGCGACCCCGTCGCGTGCGAAGTGTTGCGCGAATCGCTCCGGATCGATGGTCGCCGACGTGATGACGATCTTGAGATCGGGTCGCCGGGGGAGCAGTTGCGCGAGGTATCCCAGGATGAAGTCGATGTTCAGGCTGCGCTCGTGCGCCTCGTCGATGATGAGGGTGTCGTACTGGCGGAGCAGTCGGTCGCGTTGGATCTCGGCCAGCAGAATGCCGTCTGTCATCAGCTTGACGAGGGTCGAATCCGAGGACTGGTCGGTGAATCGAACCTTGTAGCCGATCGATTCGCCCAGTGGTTGACCCACCTCCTCGGCGATGCGCTCGGCAACGGTGCGCGCCGCCAACCTTCGGGGCTGCGTGTGACCGATCGAGCCGCGGATTCCGCGCCCCAGTTCGAGGCAGATCTTGGGAATCTGGGTGGTTTTGCCGGACCCGGTTTCACCGGCGACGATGACGACCTGGTGGGCAGCGATCGCTGCGGCGATGTCGTCCTTGCGCGCGCTGACGGGCAACGCCTGCGGATATTCGAGTGTGGGCACTGCCGCCTGGCGTGTGGAGATGACGGCTTCCGCGCGAGCTACATCGCGTTCGAGCGCGGCGACGGCGTCCTCGGTGCGGGCCTTGTCGAGACGTCGTCGGAGCCGGTTCTCGTCGCGGATGGTGAGCTGTGCAACACGTGCGGCGAGTGCTCGTCGATCACCGGACGAATTCGAGGTAGACATACTCGTACCAGGATATCCGTTACGCGGTACTCACCCGAACTCCGTCCGGGAACGAACCGATGCACTCGCCGAATTCGACGTGACTACTGTGTACCGCATGTCTTCCGACCTGGATCCAGCCGCCTCCACACACACCTCCGCGCTGTGGCACGGCTTCGCCGACATGGGCAACGTCACCGCCAATGGGCCGTTCGTCGTCTCGCGAGGCGAGGGTGCGTACATCTTCGACAACGAGGGCAACCGATACCTCGACGCCACCGCCGGTCTGTGGTTCACCAACGTCGGTCACGGCCGCCGCGAGATCGCCGACGCCGTTGCCGCGCAGCTGAGCTCGATCGCCCACTACTCGAACTTCGGCGACTTCGTGCCCGAGACCACGTTGGCCCTGGCCGATCGTCTCGCCGCCATCGCACCGGTGCCGGGCAGCAAGATCTTCTTCACCTCGGGTGGATCGGACTCCATCGACACCGCGGCGAAGCTTGCGCGCCGCTACTGGGTCGAAATGGGACAGCCGTCCAAGAAGATCATCGTCGGACGGCAGAAGGCCTACCACGGCATGCACGTCGCCGGCACCGCGCTCGCCGGCATTCCGGTCAACAAGGAGAACTACGGCGAGCTGATGCCCGACGCCAGAACAGTGGCGTGGGACGACGCGAAATCGCTTCTCGCGCTGATCGAAGAGGTCGGAGCCGAGAACGTCGCCGCCTTCTTCTGCGAACCGGTGATCGGAGCGGGTGGAATTTACTTGCCTCCCGAGGGCTACCTACGTGAGGTACGGCAGATCTGCCGCGACAACGACGTGCTGTTCGTCGCCGACGAAGTGGTGACCGGATTCGGCCGGATCGGCGGTAGTTGGTTCGCCTCCACCCGCTTCGAGCTCGAACCCGACCTGATGACGACCGCCAAGGGGTTGACGTCGGGCTACGTCCCGATGGGCGCAGTGTTCATCGCTCCGAAGATCGCCGAACCGTTCTTCGCAGGCGGAGTCTGGTGGCGTCACGGCTACACCTACGGTGGCCACGCAGGTGCAGCCGCCGCAGCGATGGCCAATCTCGACATCATCGAGCGCGAGGACCTGCTGAGTCACTCCAAGCGCATCGAAGCCGCACTGCACACCCACCTCGCGCCCCTGGCCGACCACGATCGGGTCGCGGAAGTCCGCAGTGGCATCGGCGCTGTCGCTGCCGTTCAGCTCGCCGACCCGGCGGAGGCATTACCGTTCGTGAAAACGTTGAGAGCTCATGGTGTTTCGGGCCGCGCGGCCGGACAGGGTGCAATGCAGATCTCGCCGGCGTTCGTCATGACCGACGCCGAGATCGAGGATATGGCCTCGCGCATCCTCAGTGCGCTCGGCTGAACCGGAGTCTGCTCAACAGCTGCTTCCCCCGCGAGAGCGGGGGAGCAGGTTCGGGTTCCGGCTCAGCGGAGATTGCCGCGAACCGCCGTTGCAGCTGATCGCGCACTTCGTCGGGCGCATACGCGCGCCGCTTGCGCTCGGACCGCACCACCAACGCCCCGGTGGCCGCAACCCCGGCCATCCCGGCGAGACCGAGAGCTTTCCAGACGTTCATGCGGCAACCGTACCGCCACGAGATCTAGGGTTGGTCCATGAATCCGTCGCGAGTCAGCCTCGATACCGCTGTGGATGCCACCAGAACCGGCGATATCTGGATCTTCCGTGGCCATTCTTCGGCGGACCGCGCAATTCAGGCTCTGACGAACAGCCCGGTCAATCACGTCGGTATGGCCGTCGTTCTGGACGACCTGCCGCCGCTGATGTGGCATGCAGAGCTCGGAAAGTCGTTGCAGGACATGTGGACCGGAAACTTCCAGCGTGGAGTGCAGCTGCACGACCTACGCGCTGCCGTCACGCACTGGGCCCAGCGGTATCAACAGCGTTGTTGGCTGCGGCAATTGGACGGATACGCCGGTCGTTCCCCAGGCTCCACTCCGGCCGTGACGAAGGAGCAGGAAGACGCGCTGCTTCGCACCATCGCGCGGATGGACGGAACGGCTTTTCCGACCACCGCGGCGCTCGCCGGTCGGTGGTTCCGTGGACGCGTGCCGGCGCTCCGGAAGAACGCGCAGGAGAGCGCTGCGCTCGAAACCGCGTACTGCGCCGAAGTTGTTGCGATGACCTACGACTCGATGGGTCTGTTGACGGGAAACAAGAAAGCCAACTGGTTCGATCCAGGAAAGTTCTGGAGCGGCGACCGTCTGCCACTGGCGGAAGGGGTGCGTCTGGGTGAGGAAATCGAAGTGGACGTGCCCGTCACACCGTGATCGAGTCGTCGTCGACGCTTCGGCCCCCGAGCTCCACCCACCCGTCCTCGTCGACGGTGGTCCACAGCGCAGACCCCGCACCCTGGACGATGTTCAGGCCCCGACCGAGCTCGGCAGTGAGCCGGACGGCGGCAGCACCTGTTGCCTCGTCCTCGGCGATTCCCATCATCGGCGCGAACATGCGCGAGCGCAGTTCGGCGCGCTGCTCGTCGGTCCAGGCCCAGATGTAGTGGTGGCCACTGTCGTAGGTGTTCGGATCTGCCGCTGCCACCTCGGCTGCGTCGTGGACCTGATGAAACGTGAACTGCGGAGTCCACTCGGCGCGTGCACGCACCCAGGTGAGCTCGCCGTCGTAGCGGACGTCGAGCGTGGCAGCGGGGACGGTGAGCGTCTGCACCGAGTGTCCGTTGTTGCGAAGCCACCAGGACGATCCGACCGTCGGATGTCCGGCGAACGGGAGCTGAGTCGCCGGGGTGTAGATCGTCGCCGACGCGGTACCGGGTGACGAGCGATCGACGAACACCGTCTCGCTGAAACCCAACTGCCTAGCAACATCCTGCCTGTCGCTCTCGCCTACAACCTGTGCGTCAACGATGCCCAGTGGATTACCGAACCTGCCGTCGGCATCGGTGAACACTCGGACGACGGACACTTCGATAGCCATGCCGGGGACGTTACCAATACGTCGTCGAGGCGTCTCGATCGACGACGAACGGGGACCCGCCGCAGCGGATCCCCGTGTCGACCTGTTCAGCGGAACCTCAGACGGAGGCACCGTCGAGTACGCGGCCGGTCTCGACGGCCTGCGCGACACCCGCGACGATCGATGCGGCGCGAATCGCCTCGAAGATCTTCTCGCGGTCGACGCCCTCGGCGCGCAGAGTCTTCTCGTGCGCCTCGAGGCAGTGGTTGCATCCGTTGACGGCCGAGACCGCGAGCGACCACAGCTCGAAATCGGCTTTCTCGACGCCAGGGTTGCCGATGATGTTCATACGCAAGCCGGCGCGTAGATCGTCGTACTTTCCGTCCAGGTAGCCCTTGGTGCGGTAGAAGACGTTGTTCATACCCATGACCGACGCGGCACCCAGAGCGGCGTTGTACGCCTCGGCCGACAACGAGTCGGCGGCGTCCTCGGCGATCTCCTTCAACGTGGTCGCGGACTTCGACGCGGCGGCCACCGAAAGCAATGTGCCCCAGAGCTGTTGCTCGCTGAGCACGGTGGACCGCACGATCGAACCGAGGTTGAGCTTGAGGTCCTTCGCGTATTCGGGGACGGCGTTCTTCAAATTGTCGATCGACATGTCAGACGCTCGCAGTCAGTAGTTCGCCGGCGTCGATGGTGGGATCGCCCTTCTTCCAGTTGCAGGCGCACAGCTCATCAGACTGCAGTGCGTCCAGTACTCGAAGAACCTCGTCCACATTGCGACCGACCGATCCGGCGGTGACCGAGACGAACTGGATCTCGTTGTGCGGGTCCACGATGAAGGTGGCCCGGTCGGCGACGCCGTCGGCATTGAGAACACCGGTGGCAGCGGCCAATTCGCGCTTGAGATCCGAGAGAATAGGGAAGGGGAGCGTCTTGAGCTCGTCGTGCTGCGCGCGCCACTGGAAGTGCACGAATTCGTTGTCGACGGAGGCACCGAGGACCTGCGCGTCACGATCTTCGAACTCGTCGTTGAGCTTGCCGAATGCTGCGATCTCGGTGGGGCACACGAACGTGAAGTCCTTGGGCCAGAAGAAGACGATGCGCCACTTTCCGGCGTGGTCGTCGCTGGTGACGGTGGTGAAGTAGTCGTCGGGCTGCTGCGCGTTCACCTTGGACAGGTCGCCGCCGATGACGGCGGTGAGATTGTATGCGGGGAACTGGTCGCCGATTGTCAACAGTGCCATGTGGTCTCCTCGTGTCGAAATGATCGCGTCGGTTCCGTCGGGAAGCGGTTCGGCTCGGTGGCGATTGTGCAGCCGCACGAGCTCGACCGACCTGGACGAGTGTGCCAAAAATGGGCCGAAAGGTAAACGTGATGAGTGGCACTGGACCGACAGGCGTGCCCGATCGACCCTGTCGGCCGACGCAGTCTTGTCCGCGATCCGCACAGTACCGCCACTTCGTAACGGCAGCAACGCAATTGGTCTCGGCACCGTATCGGGCCGTCGAAAACTAGGTACCTGCCCAACCAACCGTGTACACGGAGCATTTCGTCCCCGTCGTACCGTCCGGTCGTGTACTCGGCGGACGCACCCTGACCGTTGCCGCGCAACGCAATTCGGATCCGAAGTGCGTGGAACGGGTCGGCCATAACCGACTTCGCCACGCTCGCAGGCTTTCTCGCGTGCGAGGCGCACGCATCAGCCGGGCGTGACGACGATCTCGTCGAACACGATTTCTCCGGCCGCGTCGGATTCGGCGAGGTCGATGACAGCATCGAGGGACCAGCCGTGGTCGCCGTCCGGATCTTCGAGTACCTGGCGGACCGTGGTGGATTCCGCACCGACGTTCAGGGTGAACAGCGCCGGTCCGCGAGCCGAGGGGCCGGTGCCGATGAACCCGTACTCGGCGAAGAACGGCTCCAATTCCTCCTCCCAGTCCGGCCCGTCGTCCAGGTCGTCGAGCGCGTTCCACTGACGACGCGCCGCCAGATCGACCCTTCGAAAGATCGCGTTACGGGCCAGGATTCGGAAAGCCCGTGGATTCGCCGAGATCGGACGCGGCGCATCGGACCCGTACGCCTCGACCAGGGCTTCCGGTTCGGCACCGGGATCGGTCAGGTTCTCCCACTCGTCGAGCAGGCTGGAATCGACTTGCCGAACCAGCTCGCCCAGCCACTCGGTGATGTCCTGCACTTCCTCGGTCCGCGATTCCGGCGGAACCGTCTGGCGCAGAGTTCGGTACGCGTCGGCAAGATAGCGCAGTACCAGGCCCTCCGAGCGCATGAGGCCGTAGTGACTGATCAGCTCCGCGAAGGTCATCGCGCGCTCGACCATGTCACGGACGACGGACTTGGGCGACAGACCCACCTCGGAGAGCCACGGGTGAGACCCGCGGTAGATCTCGAAGGCCGGAACGAGCAGCTCGGCAAGGGGTTTCGGCCAGGTGACCTCTTCGAGGAGTTCCATCCGCTCGTCGTACTCGATGCCGTCGGCCTTCATCTGTGCCACCGCTTCGCCGCGTGCGGCATGTTGCTGCGCCATCAACACCTGCCGAGGATCGTCGAGCGTCGACTCGATGATCGACACCACGTCGAGCGCGTGGGTGGGGGAGTCGACGTCGAGCAACTCGAACGAGGCCACCGCGAACGTCGACAACGGCTGATTGAGCGCGAAGTCCGGCTGCAGGTCCACCGTCAGCCTGGCATGGCGCCCGTCCGCGTCCGGCTCGGCCAACTGTTCGACGATTCCGGCCTCCACCAGGCCGCGGTACAGCGACAGCGCACGCAGGATGTGCTTGCGCTGAGCCGGCCGGGTCTCGTGGTTGTCCTCGAGCAGATGACGCATCGCGTGGAAGCAATTGCCCGGCCGCGCAATGACATTGAGCAACATCGCATTGCTGACCGAGAACCGGGACGTCAACGGCTCCGGGCTCGCCGCGATGATGCGCTCGAACGTCGGCTCGCCCCACGAGACGAAGCCGTCGGGTGCCTTCTTGCGCTGTACCCGCTTGAGCTTCTTCGGGTCGTCACCGGCTTTGGCCACGAGCCGCGCATTCTCGATGTCGTGCTCGGGTGCCTCGACCACGACGGTGCCGAGGGTGTCGTACCCCGCGCGGCCCGCGCGTCCCGCGATCTGATGGAACTCACGCGCCCGAAGCTTGCGTGTTCTGATGCCGTCGTATTTGGTGAGTCCGGTGAACAGCACGGTCCGGATGGGAACGTTGATGCCCACGCCCAACGTGTCGGTACCGCAGATCACCTTCAACAGACCGTCCTGCGCCAGTTTCTCCACCAGCCTGCGGTACTTGGGAAGCATGCCGGCGTGATGCACCCCGATACCGTGACGAACCAGTCTGGACAGCGTCGACCCGAAGCCGGTGGTGAAGCGGAAATTGCCGATGGCCTCGGCTATCGCGGCCTTCTCTTGCTTGGACGCGACATTGATGCTCGTCAGGGCCTGAGCGCGTTCGAGTGCCGCCGCCTGGGTGAAGTGCACGACGTACACAGGAGCCAGGTGCGTCTGCACCAGCTCCTCGATCGTTTCGCTGATCGGGGTGGTGACATACGAGAACATCAACGGGACAGGCCGCTCGGTACCGGAGACGACGGTGGTCGTGCGGCCGGTACGTCGGGTCAGATCGTCGCGGAAGAACGAGACGTCGCCCAACGTCGCCGACATGAGCAGGAACTGGGCGTTCGGCAGTTCGATCAGAGGTACCTGCCAGGCCCACCCCCGGTCCGGCTCGGAGTAGTAGTGGAACTCGTCCATGATCACTTGGCCGATGTCGGAGTCGGCGCCCTGCCGCAGTGCCAGGTTCGCGACGATCTCGGCAGTGGCGCAGATGATCGGCGCACCGGAATTGACCGACGCGTCGCCGGTCATCATGCCGACGTTCTGCGCTCCGAAGATCTCGCACAGGGCGAAGAACTTCTCGCTGACGAGCGCCTTGATCGGCGCGGTGTAGAAACTGCGAATGCCTGCGGCCATGGCCGCGAAGTGGGCACCGATGGCGACCATGGACTTTCCGGAACCGGTCGGCGTGGCCAGGATGACGTTGGATCCCGACACCAGCTCGATCAGCGCCTCTTCCTGCGCGGGATACAGCGTCAGGCCCCGGTCCGAAGCCCAGGTGGTGAACGTGTCGAACAGGACGTCCGGGTCCACGCCGTCGGAGGTGGCGGCGGAAACGTCGGGTATCAGTTCGGTGAGGAGCACCTCTACAGGCTATGTGTCGGTGACGGCGGTTCCCGAATCGACACCGAACGCCTGCGACGGGAGCGTCAGGTCGCGCTTCGCTCGTCGGACCCCATGGCCCCGAGCACGGCCATCCTGGTGCTCGAGCTGCCGCTGATCATGTCCTCGCCGACGCCGGTGATGAGCAGGTTGCGCCAGCGCACCTCGTCGAAACTGAGCGAGGGAGTCGAGTCGATGAAGTCCTCGAGGACCTGAAGGAAGCGCATCGGATCGTCGCGAAACGGGAAGTGTCCGGAATTGTCGAACACTTCCAGCTTCGAACCGGGCATGGCGGAATGAGCCAGCCGGGCGTGCGCCACCGGGATCACCGAGTCCTGCTCACCCCACACCAGCAGCACCGGCAGATTCTCGGTGAGATAACAGCGGTCCAGCATCGTGACCACCTGGCCACGCCAGTCCACCACGGCACGCAACGTCCGTAGGTAGGCCTCGTACGTCGTCGGCGCAGGCAGTTCGCTCAGCACTCGGATCAGATCGGGGGTGTCGTG
Organism: Rhodococcus sp. 3258; assembly: GCF_031456475.1. NCBI lineage: Bacteria > Bacillati > Actinomycetota > Actinomycetes > Mycobacteriales > Nocardiaceae > Rhodococcus > Rhodococcus sp. 3258. The sequence goes on along the minus strand of NZ_JAVDUT010000004.1, from coordinate 470,843 downwards.
CAGCATCGACCCCGGTCGCAGTGGGGAGCTGTGCAGTTTGCTCAACAGGCCGCCGGCCAGCTTGACCGCCGGTATCGCGCCCGGCAAGCGCAGCAGCTTCACCGCCTCGGAGAGGAACGGCATCGACGCCAGTCGCAGAAGGGGGTGCACGTCCTTGGTCACTCCGCCCGAGGACACCAACGCGAGGCGATCGACCATGTGCGGGAACTGATAGGCGAACTGCATCGCCACCCCGCCGCCGAGCGAGTGGCCCACCACGGTGACGTGCTCGATGCCCAGGACGGACAACAGATCGCGCATACCGTTGGCATACGCGGCAACGGAATAGTCGGCCCGAGGTTTGTCGGAGCGGCCGTGGCCCAGGAGATCGGGTGCGATCACCGTGTAGCTCTTGGCGAGGTGCGGGATGACCTCGTTCCACGTCTCGGAATTGTCACCGATCCCGTGGATCAGCAGCAGCACAGGGCCCTCACCGGCCATGCGAAAGGCCCGCCGATAGCCGTGAATGGTCCGAAAGATCAGCCGCGGTTCCTCGTCGGGAACCGGCCGGAGCTTACGACTGCGCGGAGTAGTGGACATTCGCGCCTCCTGATTCCCTGGTGCGCCGACGTACGGCGCAGTACGGCGTCGCTGCTCACGAGAGCGCAGCAACACAGACGACGGTTGTGTGTTGCTACGACTCTCGCACGAGATCGCGCTCGGGGCAGAGCATCGGGCGTATTGCGGGTTACAGGTATGTTGCGATCCGCCGGGGCTGTCGCATATGACTGGATCCCACTGCTTTCGCTGTGACCAGCTCCACAACTACCGGGGTGCTTGCCCGTCTCCGTCGTCGAGGCCGGCCTGCTCGGCCAGGAACCGCTCGAACTCGGCACCCAGCTCGTCGCCGCTGGGGAGCGGCTCGTCACTGGCCAACAGCGTGGACTGTTGTTCCTGCGCGGCGACATACGTGTCGTACTGGCGCTCGAGTGCCTGTACGACCGACTGCACTTCCTCGTTTCCGGTGATGTGCTCGTTGACCTGCTCCCGGACGCGAGCCGCGGCCTCGCCCAACGCTGCCAACGGTAGATCGAGCTCGGCGGCCTCACCGACGTTCTCGAGCAGCGTTTCCGCAGCCCCCGGGTAGTCCGTCTGCGCGAGATAATGCGGGACGTGTACCGAGAAGCCCATCGACTCGTGGCCGTGCTGTGCCATCCGTAGTTCGAGCAAGGACGACGCACTACCGGGCACCTGCAGCTCGCCCGCCCAGCTGTTACCTTCCTTGACCAACGCCCTGTCGCTCGCGTGCGCGGTGACGCCCAGCGGGCGGGTGTGCGGAATGGCCATCGGAATGGAGCCGAGACCGATCGTGCGCCGCACTCCGAGCTGCTCGGCAAGCAGTCGCACTGCCGTCGTGAACTTCTCCCATCGCAGATCGGGCTCCATGCCTGCCAGAAGAAGGAAGGGGGTCCCCACGTTGTCCTTTACGGCATACAGGTTGAGCTCGGGAGCGTCGTAATCCGAGAAATGATCGGACTTGAACGTCATGGTCGGCCGACGGGACCGGTAATCGATCAACTCGTCGACATCGAAGGAGGCCACCAGCTCGGTTTCGAGACTCTCCCGCAGATGGGTCGTCGCAAGCTTCACGGCATGGCCGGCGTCGGAGAATCCTTCCAGCCCGTGCACCAGCACGGGCCCGACTCCGTCGTTGGAGAAAATCTGAGGTGCCGGAAATTCCAGCTCGTACATCTTCGACTGTTCGGTCATGGCCGGGCCCCTTTCGGATCGACTCGTCGATGCCTCGACGCGAGCATCGGGTCAGAATACGCGGACCGTCTGCTCGAGCCGCATACACGCCGACGTCGATCGTGGTGAATCACTACCCGACAGAACAACCGCGGAACCGTCGTTCATTCCCGGTCGGCGATTCGGTCCCCGCGTCGACGCATCAGCGGTCGAAATTTGCCAGGGCTCGGATCTTGTTCGTGACGTCCAGTGCGGCGACCTTGTACGCCTCGGACAACGTCGGGTAGTTGAAGACCGCATCGACCAGGTAGTCGACGGTGCCGCCGCACCCCATGACGGCCTGACCGATGTGCACCAGATCCGTGGCTCCCGAACCGAAGATGTGCACGCCGAGAATCGAACGGTCCTCGGTGGAGACGAGCAACTTGAGCATCCCGTACGAGTCCCCGGCGATCTGGCCACGGGCGAGTTCGCGGTATCGCGACACACCGACCTCGTAAGGAATGGATCCCTTCGTCAGATCGACCTCCGTCGCGCCGACGTACGAGACCTCGGGGATGGAGTAGATGCCGATCGGTTGGACGTCGGTGAGCTGCGCGCTCGGTTCCCCGAACGCGTGATACGCCGCCAACCTGCCCTGATCCATCGACGTCGCCGCCAACGCCGGAAACCCGATGACGTCGCCGACGGCATAGATGTGGTCCACCTTGGTCTGAAAATGCTCGTCGACGAAGATGCGCCCACGGGCGTCGGCTTCGAGGCCCGCGTTCTCGAGTTCGAGGGCCGTGGTCAACCCCTGGCGACCCGCCGAGTACATCACCGTCTCCGCCGGGATGCGTTTGCCGCTGGCAAGGGTCGTCACCGTGCCGTTCGGCCCGACATCCACCGCGGTGACTGCTTCACCGAAGCGGAACGTCACCGCGAGATCGCGGAGGTGGAACTGCAGGGATTCGATGATCTCGCGATCGCAGAAGTCGAGCATCGAATCGCGTTTCTCGACGACGGTCACCTTGGTGCCCAGGGCGGCGAACATCGAGGCGTACTCGATGCCGATCACGCCGGCACCCACGACGACCATCGACGCCGGGATGAACTCCAAGTTCAGAATGCCGTCGGAGTCCAACACCCGGTAGTCGTCGAATGCGACGTCGGCGGGTCGCGCGGGGGCGGTGCCGGTGGCGATCACCACGTTGGCAGCCGAGACCGTGATGCGCTCGCCCCGGGCCTCGTCCTCGACGACGATGGTGTGTGCATCCAGAAACTTGCCGACCCCGGTGATCAGCTCGATGCGGTTACGGAGCAGTTGCGAGCGCACCACCTCGATTTCCTTACCGATGACATGCTGGGTTCGGGCCAGCAGGTCGGCGGGAGTGATGTCGGCCTTGACGCGGTAGCTCGCGCCGTACAGCTCTCGCTGATTCATCCCCGTCAGATAGAGAACGGCTTCTCGGAGTGTCTTGGACGGAATGGTTCCGGTGTTGACGCACACGCCGCCGAGCATGTGGCCCTTCTCCACGATCGCCACTCGCTTTCCGAGCTTCGCGGCCGCGATCGCGGCCTTCTGGCCGCCGGGGCCCGAGCCGATGACCACCAGGTCGTATTCCATGGGTGCAGACATCGTTCATAGGTACCGCTCGCACGAGAAGACTGTGTGCCCGCTCGGTCACGAGCGTGTGAATTCCGCGGCTCGTCCCACCGAACGAATGCAGATGTCGCCACGTGACGATGCGTTGTGCGAGGCTGAACCGAGCACGCAACACACGATTTTCAGTGGAGGAATACATGCCGCAGCAGGTCCGCGCCGTCGTCGCCAAGAGCAAAGGCGAGCCCGTCTCGATCGAGACGATCACCATTCCCGATCCCGGCCCGAACGATGTCGTGGTCACCATCGCCGCGTGCGGGGTGTGTCATACCGATCTGCATTACCGCGAGGGCGGCATCAACGACGAGTTCCCGTTCCTGCTCGGCCACGAAGCCGCAGGCACCGTCGAAACCATCGGCGACGCGGTCACTCATGTCGAGGTCGGCGACTTCGTGGTGCTGAACTGGCGGGCGGTGTGCGGGGAATGCCGAGCCTGCAAGAAAGGCACCCCCTGGTATTGCTTCGACACCCACAATGCGTCGCAGAAGATGACTCTCGCCGACGGCACCGAACTCTCCCCGGCGTTGGGGATCGGGGCGTTCGCCGACAAGACCCTCGTCCACGAAGGACAATGCACCAAGGTCGACCCGGACTCCGATCCGGCGGTGGTCGGGTTGCTCGGCTGCGGGGTGATGGCCGGACTCGGTGCGGCGATGAACACCGGCCACGTCTCCCGCGGGGATTCGGTGGCGGTGATCGGGTGCGGCGGTGTCGGTGATGCCGCGATCGCCGGTGCCCGCCTGGCGGGGGCGTCGACGATCATCGCCGTCGACCGCGACAAGAAAAAACTCGACTGGGCTCTCGAACTCGGGGCCACGCACACTGTCGATGCCTCGCAGGTCGATGCGGTCGAGGCCATCCAAGAGCTCACCGGTGGGTTCGGGGCGGATGTGGTCATCGATGCCGTCGGCCGCCCGGAAACCTGGAAGCAGGCGTTCTACGCCCGCGATCTCGCCGGGACCGTCGTCCTCGTCGGGGTGCCGACCCCGGAGATGACCGTCGAGATGCCGTTGATCGATTTCTTTTCCCGGGGTGGGTCGTTGAAGTCGTCGTGGTACGGCGATTGCCTGCCGGAGCGGGATTTTCCGATGTTGGTCGATCTGTACGAGCAGGGTCGGTTGCCGCTCGAGAAGTTCGTGACCGAACGGATCGGTCTCGGTGATATCGAGGCGGCGTTCGAGAAGATGCATCAGGGCACGGTGCTGCGTTCGGTGGTGGTCCTGTGAGCGGGCAGTTGCGGGTCGAGAAGGTGGTCACGTCGGGGACGTTCGCGCTCGATGGTGGCGAGTGGGAGGTCGACAACAACATCTGGTTGGTCGGTGACGACGACGAGGTGGTGATCGTCGATGCTGCGCATACGGCCGGTCCGATCGTCGATGCGGTCGCCGGTCGGCACGTGCGGGCGATCGTGTGTACGCATGGTCACAACGATCATGTGACGGTCGCTCCGCAGTTGTCGGGGGAGTTGGATGCGCCGATTCTGTTGCATCCGGCCGATGATGTGTTGTGGGAGCAGACGCATCCGGGAATCGGGCATTCGGTGCTCGAGGACGGTCAGCGGATCACCGTCGCGGGGACGCAGATCGTGGCGTTGCATACTCCCGGTCATTCGCCGGGGTCGAGTTGTCTGTATCTGCCCGAGGCCGGTCAGTTGTTCTCGGGGGACACGTTGTTCTCCGGTGGGCCCGGTGCGACGGGTCGGTCGTATTCGGATTTCCCGACGATCATCGGCTCGATCCGGGATCGATTGTTCGCGTTGCCCGCCGAGACCCGAGTCAACACCGGTCACGGAGACGGAACGAGCATCGGGGACGAGTCCCCGCACCTCGAAGAATGGATCGCCCGCGGGAACTGACATTTGCGACACTGCCGTAGCTCGCCTGCCGCGTTCGAGGTGGGTGGAATGAGACAGTGGTGGGGACGCCGAAGCGCTCGCTGCGGCGTCCCCACGAACTCGAAGAGGACTTCACGTGAGCCGCGCCGCACAGACCCGCCTGACCATCGCTGCCACGTCGGCGGCGATCGGAGCATTCGTGCTGGTGGGGTGCAGCTCCACCGTCACCGGAACGGCCGAGCCCACTGCCGGTGGCACCACCGCATCGCAGCCCGGCACGGACCTGAACACACTGCTCATCGACCCGGCAAGCTTCCCGGCCCCGTACGACGCGTTGGTGTTGCCCCAGCAGGCCATCTCGCAGGCCGCTCCCGATCTCAGCGGAATACCGGCCGGCGCCGAGGTCAGCCCGGCGGGGTGCAAACCAGCGGACCAGGACTTCGGCCCGACCGGTACGGCGATGATCGTCGGCACCGACAACGACAGTCGATCCACGATCTCCATCGAACTGACCGCTGTCGACCAGCCGCTCTCGGCGCGCAAAGAGCAGCTCGAACAGTGCGGCGAAGTGACCGCAACCAAGTCCGGTGCCACCTCCACGGTCACGTCCACACTGACACCCGCGCCGCCGATAGACGCTGACGACACACTCGCCGTGCGACAGACCGTCTCGTCGGGCACCGGCGGGGATGCCGTCACCCAGTCGATGTTGACCCTGATGGCGCAGGTCGACGGCGTGCGGATCTCGGCGACATTCATGTCCTTCGGGTCCGCCACACCCGATGCGATGACGCTGGACGAGCTGTTCACGGCCGCGGTGCAGAAGGTGAACCAGAGCTGACGTTCTCCCGCCGGAGTGGCGGCATCTCTAGCAGAGCGGACCGACACGATCCGCTCGGCGGAGGCGGGTGGACGCCGTTTCATCCACAGTTAGTCCGGCATGCACAGGGTGCTGCTCGGCCCCTGGTCGAGCCGCGAAGGCGTCACGGAGCCTCGCAAGACTTCGTGGCATGTACACACCGACGAACTCCCACGACCCCTTCTCCGGTCGACACCGCGTACGGATCGGTGACGCGAGCGAACTGTTGGCCGCGATCCCGGCGATGCTCGGCTTCGATCCCCATCGATCGATGGTGCTGATCGCGCTCGAGGACGGCGGCACCAGCATCGGCCCGACGATGCGGCACGACCTCGTGCTGGCCGGCGAACACACCGATCGACGTGCGGGTAGCGACACTCGCGCCACGCCGGACATGCTCGACGTCATCGACTACCTGGCGGGCTACTGCGCATTCGAGAACATCGTCTCGGTGATCGCTGTGTTCGTCGACGACAGACTCGGCCGCAACGAGCGAACGCACTACACACTCGACGTTCAGGATCTGGTGAACGAGCTCGAGGTCACCCTCCCGACGTTCGGTGTGCGGCTCGAAGCCGCCTTCGCAACCTCGGCCATTGCCGATGCCGCGCACTGGTGGTCGCTACAGGGACCACGGCAGCACGGTCGTATAGCCGATCCGACGGCATCGCCGCTGACGGTGGCCAGAGTGCTGGACGGCTATCCGGTGCGACGCTCGAGAGACGAGCTCGCCGAATTCATCGCACCCGGCCCGGTCGAGACGGTGCAGGCAGTCGCCGCCGAGATGGCAAAGTTTCGGCGCAGCGGTGCACTGTCGCTGACCGACCACCTGACAGCGGTGTTGTCCTACCTCGCGCGGTCTCCCTACGACTCCGAGCTCGAGACCACCGACTTCGCGCGGGTCGCCGTCGCGATCGGGCATGTGCAGGTCCGGGACGCGGTGCTGGCACTGACTCTCGGTGAGGATGCAGATATCGTCGAGGAATTCTGGGCGCACCTCGTCCGTGTGGTTCCGAACCGCGAAAGAGCAATAGCAGCAACACTTCTCGCGTTCAGCGCCTACGTGCGAGGAGACGGGCCGATGGCCCGAATCGCGATCGATGCGGCCCTGAAGGCAGACAGCTCCCACAGTTTGGCGTCGCTGTTGGACCGGTCGCTCAGTGTCGGTGCCAGTCCTGCCCTGGTTCGCGAAGTCGCCGAGAGTGGGTTCGCCTGTGCGCGAGCCTGTGGCATTCGGCTACCGGGCGACCCGTTCGGTCGGCGCTGATCTGGAGTCTGCTCAGCGAGCCGCGTGAGAACGGTCGCCGAGCTGCTGCAGAAAGTCCCACGCATCGGACACGATGCGATCGAGATCGGTCAACTCCGGCGTCCAATGCAGTTCCTCGACGGCACGGGCGCTCGATGCGATCAGCACGGCCGGATCACCGAGCCTGCGAGGCGCATGTTCGACGGCAATGGGCAGTCCGGTGACGCGCTTGCACGACGAGATGACCTCGTCGACGGAGAATCCCGTTCCGCTGCCGAGGTTGTAGATGGAGTGCCGACCGGGTTGGGCGGCATCGACGGCGAGGATGTGCGCTTCGGCGAGATCGGCGACGTGGATGTAATCGCGGACGGCTGTGCCGTCGGGAGTGGGCCAGTCCGTGCCGAACACCGAGATCTTCTCTCGCTGACCGAGGGCGACCTGTAATACGAGGGGGATGAGATGGGTCTCGACGACGCGGTTCTCACCGAAACCCTTGTACGCGCCGGCCACGTTGAAGTACCTCAGACTGGTAGCGGCGAGACCGTAGGCCGCTGCGTACGAGGTGATGGCGTGGTCGATCGCGAGTTTCGTCGCACCGTACGGGTTGGTGGGACGTGTGGGGTCGTCCTCGGTGATGGGAGTCTTCTCGGGCTCGCCGTAGGTGGCCGCGGTGGAGGAGAACACCAACTTGGGGGTGCCGGAGGACCGGATCGCGTCCAGAAGAGCCAGGGACGTCACTACGTTCCCACTCCAGTACTTGTCCGGCGACACAACCGACTCGCCCACCAACGACTGCGCTGCGAAATGCAGAACTGCATCGAAGTCGCCGCCCGTCAATACTTCCGCCGCGACGTCTTTGATGTCACCCTCGACGAAAGTGACCCCGGCGGGAACGGCATCCCGATTACCGGTGGACAGGTTGTCCACGACGACGACCTCATGGCCGCGTTCGTCGAGTACCGCCGCGCACACACTGCCGACGTACCCTGCACCACCGGTAACGAGAAGCTTCACTGTTCGATCTCCCTCACACGCGGCAGAGGCCGTCCGTGGGAAGAGATCAGACCTTCTTCACCTGAACGGCATGCGCCATTTCGTCGGATATGTCGACACCACTGTGTCCTGGCACCGTGATCGTCACCGACCCGGGCTTGGCTTCGACTGTAACCCGGGCATCGGGAACCACGCCCGCCTCGCGTAGCTGAGCGATGACCTCGGGGTCGGACTGAACGTGCTCGGCCAAGCGGCGAACGACGACCGCCGTAGGCTCGCCGAGCGGTACGTCGGTGAGACGAATGAGAGCCTCCGGTGCCAGTGTCGTCTGACCCAGACCCAACTCCGCCAGACCAGGGATCGGATTACCGTAGGGCGAGGTCGTCGGGTTGTTCAGCACGGTGACCAACCGGCGCTCGACCTCCTCGCTCATCACGTGTTCCCAACGGCACGCCTCGGCGTGCACATCTTCCCAGCGCAGTCCGATGATGTCGACGAGCAGACGCTCCGCGAGACGGTGCTTGCGCATGACCGCGACGGCCAGGCTGCGGCCCTTCTCGGTCAGCTCCAGATGCCGGTCGCCGGCGACGGACAGAAGACCGTCGCGCTCCATTCGGGCGACGGTCTGACTGACGGTGGGACCACTCTGCTCCAGCCGCTCGGCGATCCGCGCGCGGAGCGGGATGACGCCTTCTTCTTCCAAATCGTAGATCGTCCGGAGGTACATCTCCGTGGTGTCGACCAGATCCTTCACACTCAACCCCTTCGTCGGGTTCGATCCTACCGTCAGCGGCTCTGAATCGGCGCTGCACCCGATGGCGGCGGGCGCGGCGCATCACAACCCCGGAAGCCGCTCGCCGTGGCGCGTCACAACCGGGTACCGAACACAACACCGGAACCCGGCAACACCATCCCGCGCGGCAACGTAGTTTTGTCCGTATGTCTGATCAGGCGACACGCGCCGCCGTATCCATTCCGAACCGTCCCGAGGACATCGTCGTGTGGAGCGCGGACTATCTCGGTTACCGGTGGAGCGACGACCATCCGATGAACCCGACGCGGCTCGATCTGACGATGGCCCTCGCCACCGATCTCGGTGTGTTGGCGGGCGTGGAGCTCGTCGAACCGTCGGCGGCACCGGACTCGGAGCTGCTGCGTTTCCATACCAGCGCGTACATCGAGGCCGTCAAGCGCGCGCCGTCGCAGGGTCCGGCCCTGCGAGACCCCGACGACGTCGTCCACGGTCTCGGTTCCGACGACAACCCGGTGTTCGAGCACATGCACGAAGCCAGCGCGATGCTGACCGGCGGCTCCTTGGCGGCCGCGCGTGAGATCGCGTCGGGGCGGGCCAGGAGAGCAGTGAGTATCGGCGGTGGAATGCACCACGCGATGGCCGATTGGGCCTCGGGCTTCTGCGTCTACAACGACGCCGCCATTGCCATTTCGTGGTTGCTGGACAACGGGTTCGATCGCATCGCCTACATCGACGTCGACGCACACCACGGCGACGGCGTCCAAGCAGCGTTTCTCGGTGATCCTCGGGTTCTGACGGTTTCGTTGCATCAGCACCCGGCAACACTGTGGCCGAACACCGGATGGTCGACGGAGGTAGGAACCGAACGCGGCGAGGGTTCCTCGATCAACGTCCCGCTGCTGCCCGGTACCGCAGATCGACTCTGGCTCCGTGCATTCCATGCGATCGTTCCGGGCGCGATCGGAGCGTTCCGGCCGCAGATCATCGTCAGTCAATGCGGCGTCGACAGTCACCGCGAGGATCCGCTCGCAGACCTCGCGCTCACCGTCGACGGGCAGAACGCGGCCTTCCTGGCGATGCGCGACCTTGCGGACCGATACTCGGAGGGACGGTGGTTGGCCGTCGGGGGAGGCGGGTACGGCCTCGTTCGGGTGGTTCCACGGGCCTGGACTCATCTGATCGCCGCTGCCCTCGGCCGCGACATCGATCCGATGGCACCCCTACCCGACACCTGGCGCGAGCGAGTGAGAACCATGGCACCGAGCGTGGATCTGCCCCAGACCATGGGCGACGGTGGGGATGTCGACTATCCCGCCTGGGACGGTCCCGGCGGATCGTTGGCCGGAACGGACGGCACCGACCGGGCACTCGAACGCGTCGACTCGGCCATCATCGCCACTCGTCGAGCAGTGTTTCCGCTGCTCGGACTCGATCCGGAGGACCCGCGTGACTGATTCCACCGGTACCGACCCGGCCGCCGAACAGGCCGCCGCGACAGACGAGAAGAGCAGCAAGGAACTGGCGCGAGAGCGCGCGGAAACAGAGTTTCCGCGGCACTGGGTCGCCGACGTTCTCACGTCGGACGGCGGCGTCGTGCACCTGCGGCCCATCGTGCCCTCGGACTCCGAGGCCATCGTGGCTTTTCACGGACGACTGTCGGAGCGCACCAGATACCTTCGGTACTTCGGCCCCTATCCGACGATGCCGCAGCGGGACGTTCTGAACTTCACCACTGTCGACCATCACGACCGTGTGGCCTTCGTCGCAGTACTGGGCGACGACATCATCGCGGTCGGCCGGTACGAGCGGCTACCCGAGGGCGACGGCAACTCGGCCGAGGTTGCATTCGTCGTCGCCGACGCCCACCAGGGCCGCGGACTCGGACCCATCCTGCTCGAGCACCTCGCGGGCGCGGCCGCCGAGAACGGCGTCAACATGTTCGTCGCCGAGGTGCTGGCCGAGAACCGCAACATGGTCACCGTGTTCCGGGAGGCCGGATATCAGGTGAGCCGTTCCTTCGAGGGCGGCGTCCTACGGCTGGAATTCGCGATCGATCCGAGCGAGGCGTTGCTGTCGGTGCGGAACTCTCGCGAGCGCGCAGCCGAGGCCCGTAGCGTTCGAAACGTACTCAGCCCTCGATCGGTCGCCGTCATCGGCGCATCGACCGACAGCTCCAAGGTGGGCAACGCGGTGCTGGCGAACTTGCTCGCCGGTAACTTCACGGGCCCGGTGTACCCCGTCAACGCCGACCACCGCTCGGTGCGCGGTGTCCGCGCGTACGCCACGGTGCACGACATCCCGGACCCGGTCGACCTTGCTATCGCGGCGGTTCCGGCCGATGCCATCGACGCGGTGCTCGACGACTGCCTGGACAAAGGTGTCAAAGCACTGCTGGTGGTGTCGGGTGGATTCGGCGAGACCGGGCCTGCGGGGCAGGAGAGCGAGCGCAGGCTGGTGCTCGCCGCCCGTGCCCACGGGATGCGATTGATCGGGCCCAACGCGCTCGGCGTCGCGAACACCGACCCGGAGTTCGGGTTGAACGCCACATTGGCGCCGCATCTGCCGACCCCGGGCAACGTCGGCTTCTTCTGCCAGTCCGGCGCGCTCGGCATCGCAATTCTCGACGAGGCAGCCAATCGCCGACTGGGTCTGTCGACATTCGTCTCTGCCGGCAACCGAGCGGACGTCTCGGGCAACGACCTGTTGCAGTACTGGGACTCCGACCCGGCGACCGAGGTGATTCTGCTGTACCTGGAGAGCTTCGGAAATCCCCGCAAATTCACCCGAATCGCTCGACGGGTCGCGCGCAGCAAGCCGATCATCGCGGTCAAGAGCGGCCGCGGAGCCGTACCACCCGCACACGCCATCGGTGCCGACATCGACGATTCCATCGTCCGAGCGTTGTTCGCCCAAGCCGGAGTGATCCAGGTCGACACCATCTCCGAATTGTTCGACTGTGCAGTACTGTTCGGCAACCAACCCTTGCCGGCCGGCCCACGCGTGGCCGTCGTGGGCAACTCCACGGCCCTGGGAGTCCTGGCCGTGGACGCCGCTCGCGCCAAAGGCTTGCATGCCGATATCCCGACCGACGTCGGACCGCAGGCCGGTCCCGAGGATTTTGCCGCGGCCGTCTCGTCGGCACTGGCCGCCTCCGACATCGATGCAGTGATCGTCGTGTTCGTGCCCCCGGTCGCGGTCGAGGTCGAACCGTTCGCGACTGCGCTGGGCAATGCGGTCCGGGGATCCGACAAGCCGGTGCTGTCGACATTCCTTGCCACCGAAGGTATCCCGGATGTGCTGGCTGTACGCGGGCCCGGCGGGCACCCGGTTCGGGGCTCAGTTCCGTCGTATTCGAGCCCCGAACGAGCCGTGGCGGCACTCGCCGCCGCGTGGCGGTATTCGTCCTGGCGCTCGCGGCCGGTGTCGAATCTGGTTCGACCCAAGAGCATCGACGGCGATCGCGCCAAGCAGCTGGTCCGGGATTGGCGTTCGGCAGGTGGCCAAGGGCGCTGGCTGTCGGATTTCGAGACTGCCGAACTGTTGGCCTGTTACGGCCTCGACGTCGTGGCGTTCCGCGCCGTCACCGACGAGAACGAGGCCGTCGCGGCGGCCGACGAACTGGGGTACCCGGTTGCCGTGAAGGCGACAGGGAAGCGGTGGCGGCACCGGCCCGATCTGGGCGGTGTCCGCTTGGACGTCGCCGACGCCTCGGCAGTACGGGTGGCATACCGCAACCTGGCCGCCGAATCCGGAGAGCCGCTACTGCATGTCCAGCGCATGGCAGTCAAGGGAATCGGCTGCGTGGTGCGGGTTCAGGACGACCCGTCGTTCGGATCGCTCATCTCGTTCGGTCTGGCCGGAGTGATCTCGGATCTGTTGGGCGACCGTGCCTACCGTGTGCTGCCGTTGACCGAGGACGAAGCGGCACAGTTGATCGACGCGCCGAAGGCTGCTCCGCTGTTGTCGGGCTATCGAAACGCCGTGCCGGTCAACAAGAGTGCGCTGATCGACCTCGTCCAGCGCATATCTGCGCTGGCCGAGGACATTCCCGACATCCGTGAGATTTCATGCGAACCGGTGCTGGCATCCGCCGACGGCGCATACATCACCGATGCGCGAGTACGAATCGGGCCCGAACCGACGAAGGCAGACCTGGGTCCCCGACGATTGCGTTGACGAGGACTGTGTCGCCGAAAACGAGAGAAGCGGCGACCGAGCCGACGTCCCGAGGGGAAAGAACGTCGGTTCGGCCACCGCGTCGGATGGCGCGAACAGGAGTGGTCACCGTCGCTCCACCGGTCGGAGAACCGGAATCAGCTGGCGTACGAACGCAACTTCTCGGCGCGGTCACCCTGGCGAAGCTTGACCATCACCTCGCGCTCGATCTGACGCACGCGCTCGCGAGACAGTCCGAAGAGCTTGCCGATCTGATCGAGGGTGCGCGGCTGGCCGTCGTCCAAGCCGTAGCGCAGACGAATGACCTGCTGCTCACGTTCGTCGAGAGTGCCGAGCACGACGCGAACGTCGCTGTGCAGCAGCCCGGCGATGACGGCGTTCTCGGCGGACGTGGCTTCCGAGTCCTCGATGAAGTCACCCAGCGGCGCTTCCTCGTCGCTACCCACCGGCATGTCGAGGCTGACCGGATCCCGGCTGTGGTCGAGCAGATCCGCAATCTTCTCGACTGCGATGCCCGATTCACTCGACAGCTCCTCGTCGGTTGCCTCGCGTCCGAGCTGCTGATGCAGCTCCCGCTTGATCCGGGCGAGTTTGTTGACCTGCTCGACGAGGTGGACGGGGAGCCGAATCGTTCGGCTCTGATCTGCCATGCCGCGAGTGATGGCCTGACGGATCCACCACGTTGCGTAGGTCGAGAACTTGAAGCCCTTCGCGTAGTCGAACTTCTCCATGGCGCGAATCAGACCCAGGTTGCCCTCCTGGATCAGGTCGAGCAACGGCATTCCGCGACCGGTGTAGCGCTTGGCGAGCGAGACGACCAACCGGAGGTTTGCTTCGAGCAGATGGCTGCGCGCCGCACTTCCGTCTCGGACGATGATGGCCAGGTTGCGCTTCTTGACTGCGCTCAACCGCTTCGTGTTCTCGAGAACCTGCTTGGCGTACAGACCCGCCTCGATCCTCTTGGCCAGGTCGACCTCTTCTTCAGCCGTCAGCAACGCGGTGCGGCCGATGCCGTTGAGGTACACGCGAACGAGATCGGCTGCTGGGCTCTGGGCGTCCAGATCGGCATCGGTGGGCCGCGGACGAATCGTGGTGCTGGGGCTGGTCATGACTTGCCTCCTGGTCGGTGGTGTCTCACAGGTTCAACGCTCGGGACGCTCCGATAAGTTCCCACGCCGATCCTTGTGATACCCGCCTGACCAGGGAATACGGCGGGTCCGTCCTGAGAAGTTGCTGAGAACGTTCGCAGCGGGAACGGCAGCGCAGCCCCAGGTCCGTTCAGCGAGCCGGCAACACGAGTCCGTGCCGCACCAGACCCTGCATCAGCGTCACCGCATTCCCCGCCAGTTCGTCGGCATCCTCACCGTGCGCGGCGGCGAGCAGCTCGACCAGTTCGCCCACCGCGAGCCCACCCGGACGCAGGCCTGCCAGAAGCGCGGCACCGAGCTCGTCGACGTCGTGCTGCCACTGTGGTCCGTTTCCGCGGTGGACACGGATCGCCACCGGAGCCCAGCCCTCGTCGCCGGGAAGAAACACCCGTTCGAGCGCGGTGTTGGGGTCGAGAGTCAATACCGAGTCGAGAATGTCGTTGTCACGGAGCCACTCGAGCCGAGAGAAATACTCGAGCGACTCGTTCCCGAGCGGGTCGGAGAACCCGTGCGTCAACTCCTCGGCGAGCAGATCCGTCGGAGAGTCCGTCTTGCGTAGATAGACGAACCCGAAACCGACGCCCTCGACACCCGCGGCGGCGAAATGATCGAGCCAGGACTGGGCCACCGCGGCCGCATCGGGGTCGCGCGGGTCCAAACCGCCGTCGCGCATCCAGGTGCCCACATACAGAGCGGGGTCTGCCACGTCACGCTCGACCACCCAGGCGTCGACGCCGTGGGCGGGAAGCCAGGACGCCACTCTCGTACGCCAGTCCTCGCCCTCGATGTGCACCCACGACGCGAGGATGGCAGCAGTCCCACCGAGGGTGAGGTGCTCGGGTGCCTGGGCGATCATCAATGCGCTCGCACCGTCGAGGTCGAGGCCGGAATCTCGGTACGAGTGCAGTACTTCGGCTCGTCCCACGACGAACGGGGGATTGGCGACGATCCGATCGAACGTACGTCCGGCCACCGGCTCGAACCACGAACCGTGCAGCAATTCGACGTCGAGACCGTTGAGGGCCGTCGTCGCTGCCGCCAGATCCATCGAACGCGGGCTGATGTCGGTCGCGGTGACCGTCGTTGCGTAGTCGCACGCGTGGACGGCTTGGACGCCGCATCCGGTTCCGACGTCGAGGACGGTGTCCACTGGCGAGGTCGGTGTACCGCGCAACAACGACAGCGACGCCTGGCCGACGCCAAGCACATGATCGGTGGCCGTGTCGGCGACGCGCATGCTGCCGTCGGGATCGGAGACGATCCACCGGGTTCCGTGCCCGGCGTCGAGGGGCCGGATGTCGAGCAGGGTGCGCACCGTGGATCCGGTACGAGCGAGAATGCCGGCCGAGATGGCTTCGGAGACGGTCAGCGGTGCGAGAGCGGCCGCGACCTCGTCCTCGGGACAGTCGTCGACCAGCAGGAACAATCGCACCAAGACACCCAGATCTCCGCCCCCGCCGAGGCTCGCATTGCGGACCGGTACCGGTTCGCTGCGTCCCAGTGCGGCGTGGGCGTCAGAGCCCAGCAACCTCAGGACGCCGTCGGCGTCGTAACCCGCGCGATCGAAGGCTTCACGGAGGGCAGCGGCGGCAGCGACCAGTGGGGACGGAGAAATCTGTGCGTTCACCGAGCAAGTGTCGCACCGCCTGTCGGCTTCCTGTCAGTCCTCGCCGGCTTCGATCACGCGGTGATTGCTCGATTCGATGGCCGGACTGTCGATGGTCCGGTAGTCGTACCGGCTCATTTCGTCCTTGGTACGCGGCGGCCGATCGTTCGCGATCAACACCGCCATCCATGGGAGCGGAATGGACAGACCGACGATCGCCATGGATATCCATGGGTTCATCCACATTCCGTATGCCAGTGCAGCGAGCACCAAGGCCGGTATGCGGAAGGACATGATGAACATGTACTTGCGGACACGCGCTTTGTGCTGCTCTTCCACCGACTGTTGCGCCTCGGTGATCAGGACGGGCCCATCCGGCGAGTCGCTGTACGCGCTTCCGTCGAACCCTGGGGTTCTCGTCATACCTCCACTGTGGCACTACCGCTCACAGATTGCATACGACGAGCTGTGCGACCGGTTCGAACACAGTGTGGCGACGGATTAATCTGTGTTCATGAGCACTCAGACGAAGGACCGTCCCGACATCGCTCCGGACGAAACCACCGACGATGACCGGCCGAAATTCTTCCATTACGTCAAGAAGAACAAGATCGCCGAAAGCGCCGTCATGGGTACCCATGTGGTAGCGCTGTGCGGCGAGGTGTTTCCGGTCACCAAGTCTGCAAAACCGGGCTCACCGGTGTGCCCGGACTGCAAAAAGGTCTACGAGGGCCTCAAGAAGGGCGAGTGACGGCTCACGTTCGACGGTGACTCCGCCGGGCCCGACCGTCACTGAGACGGTTCGGGCCGGTCGGATCGCTGCCGATCGCCGACGACTCCGATCGGCCCTGCGGGTTTGATCGGCCCTGTGACTTTGATCGGGCCTGTAGCCAAACGCCGTGCTACCGCGGTCACCGGTCCCGACGGCTTGTCGTCCGCCGCTGCCTGCGCTGCGAGCCACTCACGCATTTGATCCATTCGGGTTGCTCTGGCCGGCCAGAACTCCTGGATCGTCGCGTTGAACTCGGCTCCGAGGACCACGGCGAAGCCGAGAAAGAACGTGAAGAGCAGAAACGCGATCGGAGTTGCCAGCGCACCGTAGGTGTAGCCGGTGCTGGTGACCCAGGTCAGGTACCGGCGGAGTACGGCGCTGGCAATCATGAAGAACACCCCGGCCAGCAGTGCTCCGCCGAGCAGACGATGCCAGGGCAGTGACGTGTGCAACGCCAGCTTGTACAACGTGGTCAGGCCGATGATCAGCAGCAAGCCGACGGCCGGGTAGTACAGGAAGTCGACGAGTTCGCTGCCGACGGTCAGCCACGAATCGGGCAGTATCTGCTGGACGTACACCGGTCCGAGTGCGACGAGCGGAAGCACGAACACCGCGATGATCAGGAAGCCGACGTACAGGAGCAGCGCGAAGAACCGCTGCCAGACGGGATTTCGAGCGTCGGCCTGTCCGTGTGCTTCGACGATGGAGTCAACGAACGTCGAGATCGCCGACGAGCCCGCCCACAGCGAGAGCAGAAAGCCGACCGAGACGATTTCGCCACTGCCCTGTGCGAGTACGTCTCGGACGGTCGGCGCGATGATCTGATCGACGACACTGCTGCTGAAGAGCGTGTTGCTGAAGGTGATGATCTTCGACTCGATGATGTCGACGGTGTTGGGGCCGAACCATCCTCCGACGAAACCGAGACTGCCCAGCACCCCGAGCAGAAGGGGCGGTAGCGACAGCGTCTGCCAGAAGGCGGCGGTCGCGGCCTTGCTGAAGATCGAATCGTCCCAGGCCTTGCCGAGCGTGCGCAGAGTCACTTTCCACACCGCACGTAGCGGGTTTCTCGCCGACAATCGCGGCGGCGTGGGAGTTGGGCCTGCAGACTCGCTCATGGTGCCTCCAGCATTCCTGACCGATGCCGACTTCGCCTAACGACCGACGCGCCGTGTCGCGTCCGACATCACCCCAGCGATGCGGGATCCGTCGGTACGGAGCGATAGGCTCCTCGGCGGACACTGCAGGGCTACCGAGAGCGCGAGGAATTTACATCGATGCCAGGAACCGGCGGCCAGTGAGCGCTGACATGTTCGATCCCACACCACCATCCACCGATCAGACGGCTGCGCCCGTCGCCGGCGGGGCACCTCTACGTGCCTGGCAGCGACGCGCGCTGACGAAGTATCTCGTCGCCTCGCCCAAGGACTTCCTGGCGGTGGCGACCCCGGGTGCAGGTAAGACCACGTTCGCCCTGCGCGTCGCCGCCGAACTGCTCGCGCACCGCACCGTCGATCAGGTGACGGTGGTGGCACCCACCGAGCACCTCAAGCATCAGTGGGCCGAGTCGGCGGCGCGGGTGGGCATCGCGTTGGACTCACGCTTCTCCAACTCGACCGGGCAGACCTCGAGTGACTACCACGGTGTGGTGGTGACCTACGCCCAGATCGCCTCGCATCCGTTCAAGCACCGAGTGCGCACGGAGGCCCGCAAGACTCTGGTGATCCTCGACGAGATCCACCACGGTGGTGACGCGAAGAGCTGGGGCGAGGGCATCCGCGAAGCGTTCGGCGACGCCACCCGACGCCTTGCGTTGACGGGTACTCCGTTCCGCAGCGACGACAGTCCCATTCCGTTCGTCAATTACGAACCGGATCAGGACGGCCTGATGCGGTCGAAGGCCGATCACGCGTACGGCTACTCCGACGCCCTCGCCGACGGAGTCGTTCGCCCGGTCGTCTTCCTCGCGTATTCCGGGGAGGCACGGTGGCGGGACAGCGCAGGCGAGGAGTACACCGCTCGGTTGGGCGAGCCGCTGAATGCGGAGCAGACCGCACGGGCCTGGCGTACCGCCCTCGACCCGCAGGGCGACTGGATGCCTGCGGTGCTGTTGGCTGCGAACACACGATTGGCACAGTTGCGGTCGGGCGGTATGCCCGACGCAGGTGGTCTCGTGATCGCGACCGACCAGACGGTGGCGCGGGCCTACGCCAAGCTGATCGAGGTGATCACGGGGGAGACGCCGACCCTCGTCCTCTCCGACGACCCCACATCCTCGGCTCGTATCGCCGAGTTCGGCAAGAGTGATCAGCGGTGGATGGTTGCCGTTCGCATGGTGTCCGAGGGTGTCGACGTTCCGCGTCTCGCCGTCGGCGTCTACGCCACCAGTGCATCCACTCCGCTGTACTTCGCGCAGGCAATCGGTCGTTTCGTGCGATCACGCCGTAAGGGCGAGACGGCGAGCGTCTTCCTGCCGTCGGTACCGGTCCTGCTCGACCTCGCCTCACAGCTCGAGGCTCAGCGCGACCATATTCTCGGCAAGCCCCACCGCGAGAAGGACGGCTTCGACGACGAGCTGCTGGCCGACGCCAACAAGCAGAAGGACGAGCTGGGCGAGGAAGAGAAGGCGTACACCTCCCTCGGCGCGGATGCCGAGCTCGATCAGGTGATCTACGACGGGTCCTCGTTCGGGACCGCGACGTTCTCGGGCAGCGACGAAGAAGCCGACTATCTCGGGCTCCCCGGCCTGCTCGACGCGACGCAGATGCGCGACCTGCTTCGCCAGCGTCAGCAGGAGCAGATCGACAAACCCGCTGCGGGCCCGGCGGTCCCCGCGCCTGCCGTCGTCAACGACAGGGCCACCAGTGCCGGCCAGTTGGCCGGCCTGAGGCGGGAATTGAACAGTTTGGTTGCGGTGTACCACCACCGGACGGGGAAGCCGCACGGCGTCATTCACGGCGATCTGCGTCGAATCTGCGGTGGCCCGCCGACGGCGATGGCATCGGCGGAGCAGCTGGGTGAGCGAATCGCACAGTTGCGCAAGATGTAGCACCCGACGGACGAGTGCTGCCGGCGGACTGTGCCGGTGACACGACAACGACGGACGGTCCAGAGACCGTCCGTCGTTGTGATCGTGCGTTGATGCAGTTGTATCGGTACAGCTGTGGCGAACTGGCGTCCCCCGACGAGTCGGTGGGTTACACCGTGGAGTCCGATTCGGTCATCACCGTTGCGTTCACTTCACGCAAGCGGGCTTCGTGCTCGGTGGCGTGGTGACCGCAGAAGAGAAGCTCTCCACCGGTCGAGAGCACGACACGCGCGCGAGCCCCTGCACCGCACCGGTCGCACCGGTCCGCTGCTGTCAATTGTGGGCTGGTCAATGTTCCGGGCATGACTCCTCCGTACTGGCTTGCGGGTATGTCCCGTTCGCCTGGGGCCGGTCCGCCGCGTCGGTATGGCGCGGTTCGTTCACTCTGTCAGACGTATGGCGGTCACGCGTTGTTCCCGAGCGCGTTTCTTTGTGTTGTCACTAACACGAAACATGTCCTACGAGCAGGAACGCCGTGGATCCTGTTCGCTGACAGCTGATCCGGAATCGGACGGGTGGCGGCAGTAGGGTCCCGGTGTGGCTTCGACTTCTTCCTCGCTGTCCGGCGCTTCGAGGCTGGGTATCCCGTCGCTGTTCGTGATCGGTGCCGTATGCATGTACGTCGGTGCGGCCATCGGAGTGTTCCTGTTCGACACGGTGAACCCGGCTGCGGTGGCCTGGCTGCGGGGCTTCGGTGCTGCTGTCGTCCTGATCGCCTGGCGTAGGCCGTGGCGTCGGCGCGGCGGTGCCGGGTCCGTATGGACGGTACGACGCGCGGTGACCGCCGCCGCGTTCGGAGCGGCCACCATCGGCATGAACGTGATGTTCTACGAGGCCATCGCTCGGCTGCCCCTGGGTGCGGCGGTCGCCATCGAGTTTCTGGGCCCGATCGTCGTCGCCGCAGCAGGATCTCGGAAGCTCACCGATGCACTCGCGGTCGTTCTGGTGGTCGCCGGCGTTGCTGCCATCGCGTCGGCTCAGTTCGAGGGCGGCGAGGTGGGATTGATCGGAATCGCGTTCGCGCTCGGTTCGGCGGCTCTGTGGGCGGCGTACATCGTGCTGGGCAAGTCCGTGGCCGACGCCGGGCAGGGGCTCGACGACATGGCCGCCGGTTTCGGAATCGCATCGGTGGTTCTCGCCGTGCCGCTGTTCGCACCGTTCGCATTCGCGCACACCGACGTTCTGAGCGACTGGCGCATCTGGGTTCTGGGCCTGGGCGTCGGATTGCTGTCGAGCGTCGTTCCGTACGTTCTCGACCAGTACGTCCTGGTCCGAGTGGGTCGGGCTCGCTTCGCGTTGCTGTTGGCGTTGCTGCCCGCGACCGCGACTGTCGTCGGTGCCGTGGTGCTGACCCAGGTGCCGACGCTGCTCGAGTCCCTGGGAATCCTTGCCGTCATCGCCGCAGTGGTGCTCGGCGGCCTGCCGGGCCGAACGCGCGGTGGGGCACCCACGCTGCCCCCGCCCTGACTTCCAGGACACGGCTCGGGGACGCGCGGGGTAGGGGACACGAGGCCCCGAGAACCCGGCACAATGGCGGTGTGACCGAACGAACCGACGTCCTCGTACATCTGTGCACCACGGAGGAGTGGTCGAGAATCCGGGGCGGTACCGAGTACACGCCGGAGTCGTTCGCCGAACTGGGTTTCGTTCACCTCTCCACGCCCGAGCAGGTGCATCTGCCCGCGAACCGGCTCTTCCCAGGACGCACCGATCTGGTGCTGCTGGCGCTGGACCCAGCGCGGTTGAGTGCGCCGGTGCAGTGGGAGCCGGGTGTGCCGTCCGACCCGCAGTCGATGCTGTTTCCGCACCTGTACGGACCGCTACCGCTCGTGGCCGTCACTGCCGCCGTCGAGTACCGACCGGGGCCAGCCGGGGATTTCGGGACGCCCGTGCTCTGACCGAAAGCCTGGCAGTCGCCAGCAACGAGAAGCGACCGCCGATCCGAAGATCGACGGTCGCTTGTCGTTCGAAGATTGTCAGTCCAGGTAGTCGCGCAGAACCTGGGACCGCGACGGGTGCCGCAGCTTCGACATCGTCTTGGACTCGATCTGACGAATTCGCTCGCGGGTGACTCCGTACACCTGCCCGATCTCGTCGAGGGTGCGGGGCTGTCCATCGGTGAGGCCGAAGCGCAGGCGGACCACGCCTGCTTCTCGCTCGGAGAGCGTCTCGAGCACCGACTGAAGCTGATCCTGCAGAAGCGTGAACGACACCGCGTCGACCGCGACGACAGCTTCGGAGTCCTCGATGAAGTCCCCGAGCTGGCTGTCACCCTCGTCACCGATGGTCTGGTCGAGGGAAATCGGCTCGCGAGCGTACTGCTGGATCTCCAGCACCTTCTCGGGCGTGATGTCCATCTCCTTGGCGAGTTCTTCGGGAGTGGGCTCGCGGCCCAGATCCTGCAGGAGCTCACGCTGGATGCGTCCGAGCTTGTTGATGACCTCGACCATGTGCACCGGGATACGAATGGTGCGGGCCTGGTCTGCCATGGCACGAGTGATGGCCTGGCGGATCCACCAGGTGGCATACGTCGAGAACTTGTAGCCCTTGGTGTAGTCGAACTTCTCGACTGCGCGAATCAGACCCAGGTTGCCCTCCTGGATGAGATCCAGGAACGCCATGCCGCGGCCCGTGTAGCGCTTGGCCAGCGATACGACGAGGCGGAGGTTTGCCTCGAGCAGGTGGTTCTTGGCGCGGTTGCCGTCACGGCAGATCCAGGTCATGTCACGCCGCTGGGCGACGGGGAGCTTCTCGCCCTTCTCCGCGGACTCGCGCATCTTCTCGACGGCGAACAGTCCTGCCTCGATCCGCTTGGCGAGCTCGACCTCTTCCTCGGCGTTGAGAAGGGCGACCTTGCCGATCTGCTTGAGGTACGCGCGGACCGAGTCCGCCGATGCGGTGAGCTCGGCGTCCTTGCGGGCCTGACGCAGCGCTTCGGATTCCTCTTCGTCCCAGACGAAGTCTCCCGACGCCTTGTCCTCGGCGGTCGGCTCGCTCGTTGCGTCTTCTTCGGTGTCGTCGCCTGCGGCGACGACCTCGACGACGTCGTTCGCTGCGGCGGCGAGATCACCTTCGGAGATGTCGATGTCTTCGATTCCCGGGGTGCTCTCGTCGACGTCATCGCCGGTGGCGGGAGCTGCTGTCTTCTTCGCTGCGGCCTTCTTGGCCGGTGCCTTCTTGGCGGCGGCGCGTTTGGCCGGTGCCTTCTTAGCCGGTGCCTTCGCGGCGGGTGCCTTGACAGCAGGTTCAGGTGTCGCAGTTCCAGGTTCGGAATCTACGGTCTGACGGATATCGGTGGCTGCCACGTACGCCCTTTCGTGACGAAGTCGTGCGGCGTCACGCCAGAGTTGTTTCCGGCGGAGAGGTCTTCGGATTCGGCCGGCTGCGTACCGGCACACACCATTGTAACGACCTCTCAGGAGTTTGTTACCTACCCTCGTCCTTCGCAGGTGGCGACACCGCGTGTCAGTGCGGAGATCCAGCCGATGTACCGGTCTCGGCAGACGCGACGGCACTGTCCGCAGCGAGGGCCGCTCCGACGATGCCCGCCGTGTTCAGCAGGGTCGCGGGGACCACCGGAGTTCGGTTGGTCAGGTGGGGAATCCACTTCTCGCTCTTGCGACTGATTCCGCCACCGGCAATGAACAGGTCGGGCCACAGCAGCGCCTCGAACGTCGCGAGCACGGTGGAGACCTCTTTTGCCCATTCCTTGTAGGACAGCCCCTTGTTCTCCTTCACCGAGGACGCCGCGCGATGCTCGGCTTCCTTGCCACCGATCTCCATGTGTCCGAACTCGGTGTTCGGCAGCAGAACCCCGTTGTGCAGAACGGCGGAACCGATCCCGGTGCCGAACGTGAGCAGAACGACGACCCCGTCCTTGCCCTTGCCGCCGCCGTACTTGTCCTCGGCGACCCCGGCGGCATCCGCGTCGTTGAGGACGGTGATGTTCTCGTTTCCGATGGCCTTCGCGAACAGTGCGCGCGCATCGGTGTCGATCCAGCTCTTGTCGATGTTGGCGGCCGAACGAGCCACACCGTTGGTGACCACCGCGGGCAGAGTGACGCCGATCGGTCCGGTCCACTCGAAATGAGCGACGATCTCGGCCACGGTCCGCGCGACGGCGTCGGGGGTCGAGGGCTGAGGCGTCTCGATCTTGTAGCGATCGCCCACGAGCTCACCGGTGTTCAGGTCGACGATGCCGCCCTTGATGCCGCTGCCACCGACGTCGACGCCGAACCCGTGACGCTCGGCCGTCGCCGCGGTGCTGTTGTCCGAACCTGGCTGTGTCATGTCGATGCCGCTCCTGGCCTGATCGAATTCGTGTGTGCCGTCGCTTCGGAACAATAGTGCCGTCCGTTCGTCGGCGTGACGCCGACGCTGTAGCGGACGGCCCGCCGAGTGCCGCGGTGGTGCCGCGCCGGCGAAGTGTGTTGCGATGTACGCGTGCCGAAACATGACGGAACGCAGACCCACACCGCCACTGAGCAATTGCCGCAGACGCCGGCAACCGTAGAACGGTCGGATACCGAACCGACGACACGTGATGTGGAGGCACTGCGCGGGGTCGCCGTTCGGGTTGCCACGGAGGCAGCCGAACACGTGCGAACGCGTCGTCCGCAGGTGTTCGGTGACAGTGCCGACGCGGAGGCAGAGGCCGTGCAGACGAAAAGCACACCGACCGATCCGGTCACCGTCGTGGACACCGAAACCGAACGTGTTCTTCGCGAATTGCTGGCGCAGCTGCGTCCCGGCGATGCCGTCCTCGGCGAGGAGGAAGGTGGCGGGGACGAATCCGTCGCCGGAGTTCGATGGGTGCTGGATCCGATCGACGGAACCGTCAACTTCATGTACGGAATTCCTGCGTACGCGGTCTCTGTTGCGGTGCAGATCGACGGAGTGAGCGTGGCAGGGGCCGTCGTCGACGTGGCCCGCGACGTGGTCTATTCCGCCGCGCAGGGGCACGGTTCGACGGCTCGGTACGCAGACGGTCGTATCGAACGGCTGCAGTGTTCGGGTGTGAACGAATTGTCGATGACGTTGTTGGCCACCGGATTCGGGTACGGATCACGACGCCGCGCGGCGCAGGGCGCGATCATCGCCGAACTGCTGCCGAAGGTGCGAGATATTCGCCGAATCGGTTCTGCAGCACTGGATCTGTGCATGGTCGCGTCCGGTGCCGTCGACGCACACTTCGAGCACGGGCTCAGCCCGTGGGACTGGGCGGCGGGGTCGCTGATCGCTGCCGAGGCCGGAGCCCTCGTCGATGTGCCCGCAGCGACGTCGACGAGTGCGGACGGCGTCGTCACCGTGGCGATGGCCCCGGGAATCGCCGAACCCCTGACTGCCGCCCTACGACTCGTCGGCGCACTCGATCCGATTCCGAGCTGACGGACTGGTCCGTCTCAGCAGTGCAACCGTCTCAGCAGCGCGATCGACTCAGCAACGAGACTGACGCGCGGCGGCGAGCAGATCGGGGTCGAGGGGCTGCGGCGCGGCACCGGGGGCTGCGCCCGCCAGCGTGCGTAGCACTTCCTCTGCGTCGTCGTTCGGCTGAATCTCGCTGAAGTAGGTGCCGAGTGCCAGATCCACCGAGTCGTCGGTCCTCGAGTCCTCGATGAGTTCTGCACACGGTGCGAGGAGCCACACTGCGCTCGCGGCACCGATGCCCGCGGATCCGAATCGGATCTGGCCTTGGCACTGCATGTTCTGGTCGACGTAGACGGGATCGTTGCCCACCTGCACGTCCGGAGCGCTCGCGAAGCCGTAGTCACTGAGCTGAGCCGCCACGTGTGCAGCTTGGCCGCGTTCGCCGTTGGCGTTGAACACTCGTACCTTCGATGCCGACAGGGCGGCAGGCTCGACGTCGAGAAGTGTCGTCGGGTCGACTTCCTCGCCGAGGGCAACCGGCTGCGTTCCGTCGGTGGCAGCGGTCGTGGTCGGGGTGTTGCATTCGGCAGTGGCCGATGTCGTCTCGGTGGTGGTGAACACCTTGACCCACACGACCACAGCGAGCAGAGCGAGTACTGCGAACACGGCGATGATCGGAAGTGCGCGGCGTCGACGGAACGGACGGCCGCGGTCGTCGACCGGCTGGCCTTCGGTGATCAGAGAAACCACAGTGATTCTTCGCCTTTCCGTCGGCAGTCGCCGAGACCGGTACACGGAGTCGGTTCACACCGACGCGTGCCTACTGTAGATGCCCGCGGTCCTCGGCGACGGCACACTCGGCCGCGAGGTTGCCGAAAGCAGTGCACGCGACCCGTTTGCACCGCGAAAACCAGCAGCAGAACTGCTTCTGCGGACTGCGGAATGAAGCCGGTGATCTCGGTGTTGATGCGGCGTGCACGGAGGCAATGAAGTGATCGGCGATTCGGTTTCGGCTTTGGGGTCGGCGTCGGCTATTGTCTGGCGGCCGCAGTGCTTAAGAAACAGAAAGCTGCCGGTGAATCGTCGATCAGGTGAGCGAAATCTCGATCGAGTTTCAACCGGCGGAATTCGGGAACTACCCGGTGTAGTTTCCGGCACCGCGTGATGAACCTGTTCGATCGAGAATCAAATCGGTGGGAGCGAGCAAGCGCCCTCTTCACAGCCGACGGCCACAAGCCGACCACACCGGCAGCTTCCACCACACACACGCACGAAGATGAGGGGTTACGAGAACAATGGCAACCGATTACGACGCTCCGAGAAGAACAGAATCCGACGACGTCTCGGAGGACTCTCTCGAAGAACTGAAGGCTCGCCGCAACGAGGCGCAGTCCGCAGTCGTCGATGTGGACGAGTCAGACACCGCCGAGTCCTTCGAGCTCCCGGGTGCCGACCTGTCCGGCGAAGAGCTTTCGGTCCGGGTGGTTCCCAAGCAGGCGGACGAATTCACCTGTTCGAGCTGCTTCCTGGTGCACCACCGCAGTCGACTGGCCAGCGATGCCAACGGTGTCCTCATGTGCCGGGACTGCGCTGCCTGATCGACGGCAGACCCTGATCGAGGGCAGCCGATGCCCGGCCGAGCGGCCGGGCAGTGAGGTTTCGCAGCGAGAGTCCGACGGCTGGGTCAGCGGGCTTCCACGCCGTGGGCACTGAGCACGGCGAGTAGATCCTCCGGCCGCTTGGTGCTGATCAACCAGTAGGGCGTCGGGTCGTCCGGGTCGTCCAGTACGACGATCACCATCTGTTTCACCCAGGTGCGGTGCTGTACGAAGGCAAGCGGGTCCAGCTGCCTTCCCAGCGCCGCACTTTTTGCTGTCGCGGGCACCACGGCTGCCTTGGACGCGACATCGAGAGGCAGATGCGCTTTGCCGACCCGTAGTTCGAGGCCGGCGGACGACGACCCGGTCGAGTCAGAGCTCGGATCGGTGGCCACCACCTGCACACGTAACCTGCTGAACGCCACCAGAGCCCAGGCGACCAGGGGCAGGAGCAACACGTAGGGCAGCCAGGCGCGAACACCGGGGGCACCCATGTGTACCTCCGCTGCCAGTAGTACCGCCAGCGCTGCGCCGGCCACCCACCACCAGAGGGGTACCCACAGTCGTTCGGCGTAGAGCACCGACTCCGAGCCGGGGGAACCGGCACGCGAGGTGGGGTCGTCGGACTCGGGGTTCGCCCGATCGGCCTGTCGATCTGCAGTCACCCCACCCAGGGTAGTCGCCGCGCCGACGGCGAAGCAGATCAGCGTAGTCTCGTTCGACGTGAGTGACGAAGTCATCGAGTCCCGCAACACGCTTTCCGGCGACCAGCTCGAGGTGCCCCGGGACCGCCCCGGGGAGGTTCGACTTCGCCGGTTGGACCCAGATCTACCGGTTCCCACGCGTGCGCACGAGGGTGACGCGGGTGTGGATCTGCGGATCACCGCCCCAGTGACGATCGCTCCCGGCGAACGGGTTCTCGTGGGCACGGGGATTGCGGTGGCCTTGCCCCTCGGGATGGTGGGGCTGATCCACCCGCGCTCGGGCCTGGCGGCCAAATCGGGACTGTCGGTCGTCAACACCCCTGGCACCATCGACGCTGGATACCGCGGGGAGATCAAGGTCTGCTTGATCAACCACGATCTCCGGACGCCCATCGTGCTCGATCGCGGCGATCGAATCGCTCAGTTGGTGGTGCAGCGCGTCGAATTGGTCGAGTTCGTCGAAGTGGATCGACTCGACGACACCGTTCGAGGGGACGGCGGTCACGGCTCGACCGGCGGACATGCGAGTCTGGTGCAGTGACGTCCTACGTAGTGCGTCTGTCGCGACGGTCGTCGGTGTACAGCGAACTGAATGCAACCGAGAAGAAGAGAGCTGAACATGTTCGGACGGCGTAAGAAGAACGACGCCGGCAGTGCCTCCGCGTCCAGCGCGGAGCCATTCGTCGACGGCCGCGACGACGACAACGACGATGCGACCGCGGACACCACCGTCGAGGGGCCCCACGATCTCGGTGATCTGGACGAGGATCGCGAGAGCGTCGCGGCGAACCGGCTGGATCTCGGCTCTGTGTTGATCCCTCTCCCCGAGGGCGGGCAACTGCAGGTCGAGATGTCTCAGGCGGGCAGCCCGCAGGCAGTACACATCGTCACCCAGTTCGGGCGCATCACCATCGCCGCCTACGCTGCCCCGAAGTCTCCGGGGCAGTGGCGCGAGGTGGCGGCCGATCTGGCGACATCGCTCCGCAACGACAAGGCCGAGACGACCGTGGAGACCGGACCGTGGGGCCGCGAGTTGGTCGGTGTCACCGCCAACGCCGATCTGCGCTTCATCGGTGTCGACGGGTATCGCTGGATGGTTCGATGCGTCCTCGCCGGGCCGTCGGGCGCGGTGGCGGAGGGCCAGCCCCTGGTCCAGCTCGCGCACTCGATTCTTCGACAGACCGTCGTCGACCGCGGCACCGATCCACACCCGGTGCGTACTCCGTTGCCGGTGGTTCTGCCGCAGGTATTGGCCGAGCAACTGGCGGCTGCCGCGCAGCAGCAAGCAGCGCAGCAGGCCGCGCCGGCGCAGCCCACCGCCCCTGATGCGAACACCGATGCGGCGCAGCAGCAGTCGACTCCGCAACCGAACGCCGAACAACCCGGTGCCGAGCGCGCTCCGCGCCGCGGAGCGTCCGGATCGGCGATTCAGCAACTGGGGGGCTGATCGGCGTCAGACGTCGTGCGCCGCGGTCAGAGCGTCGACGGCTTCTCGGCCCAGGACCCCCGGGTCGAGTCCGATGTCCGTCAAAGTCACGGTCCGCAGTACGCCTCTCGGCAGGGCGCGAGCCCACTGCTCCGCAACCGCGATCGGATGCACCGGGTCGTCCACCGCGCCGACCACGACGGTCGGCGCGTCGATCCGCGCGAGACGGTCCAACTCCGGGCCTCGGTACGAGGCCGCCTCGTCCAACGCGCGGGGGAGCGCCGGCCACTGCGACGCCCAGGATCGCGCCAGGGTGCGCGCGAGCCATTCTGGGCTCGACTCGGCCATGGTCCCCGTGACGCTGTCGAGCCCGTGTTCGCGAAGCGACCCAGCCGTGAACCGTGCACTCAGTGCAGCCGGTGAGCCGGTGGGATCGCCCGTCCACGCCGGCAGCGCCAGCGCCAACGCGACGACACTCGAGCGGTTGCGTTCGGCCCAGTGCGCCGCGACGGCTGCACCCAGTGAGATTCCGGCGACCACGACGGGACCGTGCGCGCGTACAGCCTCGTCGAGTGCACCGAGATAGCTCCCCACCACGCCGGTCGGGTCGGGTTCCACGGCGACAGTGGCCAATCCCACAACGTCGAACGCCTGCCCGAATGCCTCCTGTGCGAACTGCGCGTCCGATCCCGTCCCCGGTAGAACGATCGCGGTGGAGGTCTTGAATCGGGTGTGCACGAGACGATTGTGCACGCCCCCGTTCGACGGCGTGGCGGTGGTTGGTCAGCGCGCCGGATCGGGTCTACAGTGGCGAAGTACCAGCTATGACGAGGGAAACTCCCAGGTCGCCGCAACTGCTCCCAGGAGTGGAGCTGCGAGACGACCCCCACCCGCAGGAGCGCACAATGGCACCCGCTGCCGCAGGATACTTTCGCCGTTTGACGCGAAAGTTGACCGAGGACATCGATCAGCTCGACGCCGAGGAGATGGCCGAATCCTCCGAAGCGTCCGGAGCCCGACGCGCCTGCGATTGCTCGCGTGGCGAAGAGGTCACGATGTTGGGTCGTCTACGCAGCGTCGAAGCGTGTTCCAAGGCCGCGAACGCCAACATCGAAGCGGAGTTCTTCGACGGCACCGACACAGTGACTCTCCTGTGGATCGGCCGGCGCAAGATTGCCGGAATCGAGCCGGGCAAGACGGTCCTGGTGCGTGGCCGGGTCGGCGAACGCGATGGACGCAAGATCGTCTACAACCCGTACTACGAACTGCGCGACGACAACTGATCGTCCCCGGTATGGCACTCTCGTTCTCGTGACGAACAGCGACGATGCAGTGCCGCACCCGAGAACGTCGAACATGCCGGAACCGGTACCCGACACGTCGACGCCGGACGCCGTGAAGACCGCCGCCCCCACCGTGCTCGAGCAGCTCGGCGGTGTGAGCGGATTGGTATATTCCACACTGCCCGTGGTCGTCTTCGTCCCGTTCAACAGCTACTTCGGCCTGTCGGTCGCTCTGTGGGCTGCGTTGGGTGTCGCCGCGGCCGTTCTGGTGTGGCGGCTGGTACGCCGCAGCCCGATACAACCGGCCATCTCCGGATTCTTCGGCGTCGGCATCTGCGCTTTCATCGCGTACCGCACCGGGGACGCCAAGGGCTACTTCCTGTTCGGCATCTATACATCACTCGTCTACGGCGGGGCGTTCGTGCTGTCGGTACTCGCCCGGTGGCCGCTCGTCGGCGTCATCTGGGGTTACCTCAACGGCAAGGGAACGTCGTGGCGTCGGGAGCGGTCTGCGGTTCGTTACTACGACGTGGCCACCATCGCCTGGGCGTCGGTGTTCGCTGCGCGCTACATCGTTCAGTCCCAGCTCTACGACTCGGACCAGACCGGCTGGCTCGCGGTGGCACGGATCGGGATGGGGTGGCCCCTGACCGGCGTAGCCCTACTGGTGACTCTGTGGGCGGTGCGTCAAGCGGATCGAGCGCTCGACCTCGCATCGAACGACGAACAGGCCGACGAGCTGCCGTCAGGTCAGACCGACCGCAGCACGTAGTTCGTCCTCCACCTCTTTCGCCGCGACGAAGAGCAACTCGTCACCGCCTTCGAGCGGATCGTCGTGCTGCGGAACGATGACACGGCCACCGCGAAGAATCGTCACCAGTGCTGCGTCCCGCGGTAGCTGGAGCTTGCGTACCGGCTTGCCCGCCAGGGGCGTGTTCTCGGGCAGAGTGATCTCCACGAGATTTGCCTGTCCCTTGCGGAATGTCATCAGGTGGACCAGATCGCCTACCGAGACGGCCTCCTCCACCAGTGACGCCAGCATGCGCGGGGTCGAGACTGCGACATCGACACCCCAGGCCGCATCGAAGAGCCATTCGTTTCTGGGGTCGTTGACCCGGGCCACCACGCGGTTCACGCCGAACTCGGTTTTGGCCAGCAAGCTGAGCACCAGGTTCGCTTTGTCGTCGCCGGTAGCGGCGATCACCACGTCGTAGTTCTCGAGATGGGCGGCCTCGAGCAGACTCAACTCGCAGGCGTCCGCGAGCACCCATTCGGCCTCGGGTACTGCGGTCTGATCGACGTGGTCGAGTTTGCGTTCGAGGAGCATCACCTCGTGCTCACTTCGGATCAATTCGCGTGCAATGGATCTGCCGACTGCGCCGGCACCGGCGATGGCGACTTTCATGGCTTCCCGTTCGGGTCGATGGGGGAGGAGAACAACGTACGGGCGAGCATCAGTCGTCCGACGGCGGCGGATTGCCGGCCAATGCGATGGCCTCGGCGACGGTCCCCGAGACGGCAGCGACGTACACCTCGTCGCCTGCCTGGATCACGGTGCGCTTGTCGGGCAGCAGTCCGGTGCCGAAACGGATGACGAACGCGGCCCGCGACCGGGTCGCATCCTCGAGTACCGATAATTTCTTGCCGATCCACGCATCGTGGAAGTCGAGCAGCACCACCGCGACGCTCCCGGACGGATCTCGCCACTTGGTGGTGGGGTCATCCCGCAGAAGATTGTGCAGAAACCGGTCGGTCGCCCACGGCACGGTGGCCACGGTCGGAATACCGAGGCGCTCGTACACGGCGGCGCGTTTGGCGTCGTAGATCCTGGCGACGACCTTCTCGACGCCGAACGTCTCGCGCGCGACGCGCGCGGAGATGATGTTGGAATTGTCACCGGAGGATACGGCTGCGAATGCCTCCGCCTTCTCGATTCCGGCGCGCACCAACACATCTCGGTCGAATCCCATACCGACTACTCGATGCCCGCCGAAGTCGGGGTCGAGGCGCAGAAACGCGGTTTCGTCGCGGTCGATGATCGCCACCTCGTGCCCGATGCGCTCGAGCGCTCCGGCCAGCGATGCGCCGACACGGCCACACCCCATCACAACTACGTACAACGCCCAGCTCCGTCCCGATCTCGATTGCCGACCAACACTGCCGACGACATTGCCACCGTGTGCATGCGAGCACCAACGTATCGGGGATTCGTCACCGGCTCGACCGTGGGTGGGCATCGGATGGAAGTCAAAGGGCGCGTGGTTGCGCCGCCGGCGACCCGACGGCCTACGCTTCTGATCGTGTCCAAGGTCTCGACTGCCGCAAAGCGGCTGGTTCTCGGTAAGCCGTTCCGCAGCGACAAGCTCGGTCATACCTTGCTACCCAAGCGAATCGCGCTACCGGTGTTCGCCTCGGACGCCATGTCCTCGGTTGCGTACGCACCCGAAGAGATCTTCCTGGTGTTGTCCGTGGCCGGGATATCGGCGCTCACGTTCACTCCGTGGATCGGTCTCGCGGTCTGTGTCGTGATGGCGGTGGTGGTCGCCAGCTACCGGCAGAACGTGCACGCCTACCCGTCCGGCGGTGGTGATTACGAGGTCGCGACCACCAACCTCGGTCCTGCGGCGGGTCTGACCGTGGGTAGTGCGTTGTTGGTGGACTACGTGCTGACCGTGGCGGTCTCCATTTCGGCGGCCGCGTCGAACATCGGTTCGGCCGTACCCTTCGTCGCGCAGCACAAGGTGCTGTTCGCGGTGGTGGCCATCGTGTTCATCACGTCGATCAACCTGCGCGGTATCCGCGAGTCGGGTGCCGCGTTCGCCATTCCCACATACGCCTTCATGGGCGGCATGTTCCTGATGTTGGGCTACGGGTTGTTCCGGGTCTACGTGCTCGGAGACGACATTCACGCCGAGTCGGCGACGTTCGATCTGAAAGCGGAGGACTCGCATCTGTACGGGATTGCGTTCGCGTTCCTCGTCGCGCGGGCGTTCTCGTCGGGTTGCGCGGCGCTGACCGGAGTCGAGGCCATCAGTAACGGGGTGCCTGCATTCGAGAAACCCAAGTCCCGCAACGCGGCAACCACGCTGTTGCTGCTCGGCGGTATCGGCATCACGTTGTTGATGGGCATCATCGTGCTGGCGCAGAAGATCGGCATCAAGTACGCGATGGACCCGGAGACGCAGCTGATCGGGGCACCGGATGGCTACCACCAGAAGACGTTGATCGCGCAGTTGGCGGAGGCAGTGTTCAGCGGGTTCCCCGTTGGGTTCTTCTTCATCACCGCCGTGACGGCGTTGATCCTGGTACTCGCCGCGAACACGGCATTCAACGGCTTCCCCGTGCTGGGCTCGGTGCTCGCTCAGGACCGGTATCTACCCCGACAGTTGCACACGCGCGGCGATCGCCTTGCCTTCAGTAACGGCATCCTGTTCCTGTCCGGTGCAGCCATCGTGTTCGTCGTGGTGTTCGGAGCAGAGGTCACCAAGCTCATCCAGCTCTACATCGTGGGTGTGTTCGTCTCGTTCACCCTGAGCCAGACCGGCATGATCCGGCACTGGACCCGCCTGCTCCGAACCGAGACCGATGGCGAGCAGCGCGGCAGGATGCAGCGCTCGCGGGTGGTCAACAGCGTCGGTCTGGCCATGACGGCGACCGTTCTCGTGATCGTGTTGATCACCAAGTTCGCTGCCGGAGCCTGGATCGCGATCGTGGCGATGGTGGCCATCTTCATCCTGATGCGGATGATCAGAAAGCACTACGACACCGTGGCGCGCGAGCTCGAGAACGAGGTGTGGGACGGCGTACTACCCAGCCGCACGCACTCGATCGTGCTGGTGTCCAAGCTGCACATGCCGACCCTGCGGGCTCTCGCCTACGCACGCGCGACCAGGCCCGACACTCTCGAAGCCGTCACCGTCAACGTCGACGAGGTGGACACCCGAGCATTGGTGCGTGAATGGGAGGCCAGTGACGTCTCGGTACCCCTCAAGGTCGTCGAATCGCCCTACCGCGAAGTCACCAAGCCGGTTCTGGACTACGTCAAACGAGTTCGACGCGACTCACCACGTGATGTGGTGACCGTCTTCATCCCCGAGTACGTCGTCG
Organism: Rhodococcus sp. 3258; assembly: GCF_031456475.1. Classification (NCBI taxonomy): domain Bacteria; kingdom Bacillati; phylum Actinomycetota; class Actinomycetes; order Mycobacteriales; family Nocardiaceae; genus Rhodococcus; species Rhodococcus sp. 3258. The sequence continues at coordinate 436,512 of NZ_JAVDUT010000004.1, read as the reverse complement.
GTCACTGGTGGGAGCAGGTCCTGCACAACCAGAGTGCGCTGAGATTGAAGTCCCGACTGCTGTTTCAACCCGGCGTGATGGTCACCAGCGTTCCGTGGCAGCTGCGCTCGTCGGAGAAGGCCAGGCGCGAGGTGCTCGGAAATGCGCCGGGTGCATCGCGTCGCGGCTACGAACCGCCGGCGGGCAAATGACCGAGAACTGGTTCGGGCTGGTGCTCGACGTCGAACTGGGCGCTCCCGGACACGGTGGGTTCTGCGTGGCCCGTCACGAAGGTCGAGTGGTGTTCGTTCGCCACGGGCTACCGGGGGAACGCGTCATGGCCAAGGTGACCGAGGATCGCGGTGGGTCGTTCTGCCGCGCCGACGCGATCGAGATCCTCACCGCGTCTCCGGACCGCATCGACGCTCGCTGCCCCATCTCCGGGCCCGGTGGTTCGGGATGCTGCGACTATTCTCACGCGACCCCCGAAGCCGGTCGTCGACTCAAGTCCTCCGTCGTCGCCGAACAGCTGCGCCGCGTCGCGGGCATCGAGCGGGACGTTCCGGTCGAGGAGTTGCCGGGCACCGGCGACGGCATCGGATGGCGGACCCGTGTTCGGCTGGCAGTGGATTCGGGTGGACGGCCCGGCTACCACCGCTATCGAAGCAGTTCGATCGTCACGGAGTTGTCGTGCCCGCAAATGGATCCGGTTGCGTTCGACGGATTGTCGGGCCGTGAGTGGCGCGCAGGTGCCGAATTGCAGGTGGTCCTCGACGGTACGGGTGAACGCCATGTGGTGGAGGTGGCACCGGCCCAGTTGACGCGAACCGGACGCCGGTCTCCGGGCCGCCGCGGTGCGTCGGCGCGTCGAGCGGCGTCGTCCCGGGCCAGGCCGGAAAAGGCTGTCATCGGGTCGGGTCGCGTCACCGAATTCGTCTCGGCGCGGCCGTGGACACTCGATGCCACCGGCTTCTGGCAGGCGCACAAGGGAGCGGCCCAGGTGTACACCGACGTCGTGCGCGACTGGGCGGACGCCGAGCCGGGTGACGGCGCATGGGATCTCTACGGCGGTGTCGGCGTGTTCGCGGCGGCTCTCGCCGAGCGGGTGGGATCGAGCGGACGAGTCACCAGCGTCGAGTTCTCGCGCCGGGCCGCCGAGGACGGGCGTTCGGCGCTGCACGACCTTGCTCAGGTCTCGTTCGCGCCGGGCCGGGTCGAGCGATCGATGGATTCGTTGCCGGAATCGGTGGCGGTGGCGGTACTCGATCCGCCGCGAGCCGGTGCCGGACGCGACGTCATCGAAGGTCTCGCGACGCGGTCTCCCCGCACGATCGTCCACATCGGCTGCGATCCGGCATCGTTCGCGCGGGACGCGAGCCTCTACCGGGCAGCCGGTTACGAGCTGACGGACGTGCGCGCGTTCGACGCGTTTCCTCTGACCAGCCACGTCGAATGTATCGGCCGCTTCGTCCGTAAATAGGGTTGCCTCACCAATCTTGGCGAGTCTGACGTACCGTTTCTCGGGTGAGAATTCGTCGCACCGTCGGTGCTGTGTCGGTCGCCCTGCTGTTCCTGACCGCCGTCGTCTCGTGTGGGTCGGGCGGGGACGACGGACCCGGATCGGAGGCGCCGTCCGACGGATCGGCGGCTGCGTTCCCTGTCACGATCGATACCGAGTTCGGCGGCGTGACCGTCGACAGTGCCCCGCAGCGCGTCGTCGCGCTCGGCTGGGGCGACGCGGAAACCGCACTGGCGCTCGGTGTCTCACCGGTCGGTGCGAGCGACTGGCTCGCCTTCGGCGGCGACGGCGTCGGTCCGTGGGCGGCCGGGCTCTACGACGCACCACCGCAGATCATCGGGACGCAGGAGCCGTCGTTCGAGCAGGTCGCGGCGCTCGAGCCGGATCTGATCCTCGACACCAAGAGCTCCGGTGATGCCGATCGGTACGCCACGCTGTCAGCCATTGCTCCGACGGTGGGTATGCCGGCGGGGGCGGACAACTACCTGACAACGCTGGAGCAGCAGGTCACGATGGTGGCCACGGCACTCGGCAAGCAATCCGAAGGGGACGCGCTGCTCGCAGGAATCGCCGACCGTTTCGATGCAGCGGCCGCTGCCCATCCGGAATTCGCCGGCAAGACAGCGGTGGTCGGGGCCTACAGCGGCACCGGATACGGCGCATACATCTCGTCGAACAGTCGACTCGAGTTCATGAAGAAGCTCGGCTTCGTCACCAGCCCGATCATCGATTCTCTTCCGCCGCGCGGCTTCTCGGTTCCGATTTCCGGGGAGGAGCTCGACCTGCTCGACGCCGACGTACTGATCGTCTTCCCCATCCAGAAGGCGCCGTCCGAGGTGACCGACAATCCGCTGTTCCAACGGATTCCGGCTGTCGCGGACGGCCGCTACGTCGTGTTCGACGACCCGGAAGTCGCGAAGTCCTACGCCACCAACTCGGCGCTGTCCATCGGCTATGCACTCGACACGGTGGTGCCTGCGGTGGCGAACGTGCTGGGGTGATCCACTTCGGCAACCGGGGCGAACGTCTGCGCGGGTACCGAGACGATGCGTTGAGCTCCGCAGTGGCAGCCCTGGTAGCCGACGAGGCCTTCGCTGGTGTCGTGGAGCGAGCGGGTGGTCCAGGAGTGTCTGCTGTGTTCGATGTCCATGCATCCACTGTGATGTAATGGTCTTGTGCACATCAACCCTTACGGAGAATATGCCGTGAAACTGGGCATCGACCTCCTCAACCGGCCACCCACGTCGCCGAGCGAATTGGGTGCCCGCTGCATCGACGCCGGCCTCGTTCCCGACTGGACTGCCACCGACGCCGATCTCGCGGACACACTCGAGTTTCTCCGCGAGTGGGCTCGCGTGGTGGATGCAGAGACAGCCGAGGAGCGGGCCGAGGCCCTGAACGCCCTCCTTGCACAGGCATCCGCGTACCCACGGTTGACCAACCATGCCGACGACGGCTGGCACATGCACTATCGCGACCCCAACATCGCGTTGGGCGGCGTCATCAGGGCACTGGTCGGTGTCGGTACCGCGCTGCACTTGACCGGTCGCGGAATGGACAGACTCCATCGGTGCGCCGCAGCCGACTGCACGACCGCCTTCGCCGACACCTCACGTACCGGACGGCAGCGGTACTGCGGAACCGTGTGCTCGAATCGGGACGCAGTCCGCCGACACCGAGCCCGCGCCGCATCCTGACGCTTGCACCGGGAGGCGCGGATCAGGACTTGCGGTTGTACAGCCGCATCGTGATCGGTCCGAAGATCGCCAGCATCGCCGCCGACAGCACCAGAGTCACTCCGAGTTGGCCGGTGTCGACATCGCCCTGCATCAGGCCTCGAAGTGACGTCACCAGAAAGCTGACCGGGTTGACGTCGACGAACGCACGAAGCCACCCCGGCATCGTGTTGGGGTCGACGAAGATGTTGCTCGCGAACGTCAGCGGAAACAGGATGAACATCGACATCCCCATCACGGCTGCCTCGGTGCGCACGATCATGGCGATCATCGTCCAGATCCAGGACAGACAGAACGAAAACACGAGCAACAGCACGATCGATGCGATCACACCGAGTAGCCCGCCTTGCGGCCGGAAACCGAGAATCAGCCCCAAAATCAGTACGATCACCGACGCCAACGTGTAGCGCACGACGTCACCCAGCAACGCACCGAGCAGCGGCGACGGGCGCCAGATCGGCAACGATCGGAACCGGTCGAACACACCCTTCTCGATGTCCTTGTTCATCGTCACGCCGGTGTACATCGTGATCATCACCACGGTCTGCACCAGGATGCCCGGCAGCAGAAACTGGATGTACGCGTCGGTCGAACCGGCCAGAGCGCCACCGAACAGGTACGTGAACAACAGCGTGAACATGATCGGAAACGCCGTCACGTCGAACAACTGCTCCGGTACGTGCTTGATCTTCAGCAACGCCCGCCAGCCGAAACTCAGCGAGGTCGACAGCGACGACGGACGCTCCGGCCTCGGACCTGCGGCTGAGAGAACATCGATGATCGTCGACGCCTGTGGGGCGGATCGTTGGGCCTCGGTGGTCATGACGCGATCTCCCCGTTGTCGATTTCAGCTTTTTTCGCACCCACCGGCTCCACTCCCGCTCCCGCGTCGTGCCCGGTCAGCGCCAGGAACACCTCGTCCAGACTCGGCTGACCGAGGGTGAAGGATGCGATGTGGATTCCGGCGGATTCGAGAGCAGGAAGGATCGGTGCCGCCTGCGCCGGATTGTCCAGTCGTGCGGACACGGTGAACGGGTCGGCGTCCTCGGTCACGGTGCTGCCGACCAGATCTCGAACGATTCTCGCCGCGGCATTCCGGTGCCCGGCATCGAGCACGCGCAGGTGCAGTGAGTTCGATCCCACCGATGCCTTCAGCTCGCCCGTCGTGCCCTCGGCGATGACTTTGCCGTGGTCGATCACCGCCACGCGCCCGGCCAGGTGGTCGGCCTCGTCGAGATACTGCGTCGTCAGCAGTACCGTCGTGCCGCCTGCCACCAGTGCTCGGACGATCTCCCAGACGTGATTGCGACTGCGCGGGTCCAGGCCGGTGGTGGGTTCGTCGAGAAAGATCAGCTCGGGGGTGACGATGATGCTCGCGGCGATGTCGATGCGCCTGCGCATGCCACCGGAGTAGGTCTTGACCTGTCGCGGTCCGGCGTCGGCGATGTCGAATGCTGTCAGCAGTTGATCAGCGCGCGCTCGGGCGGCCGGACGTGAGTAGCCGAGCAGCCGCGCCAGCAGTACGAGATTCTCGGTGCCGGTCAGATCCTCGTCGAGCGAGGCGAATTGACCCGTGAGAGAGACTTTTCGGCGAACGGCCTCCGGCTCGGTTGCCACGTCGTGTCCCAGGACTCGTGCGCTGCCGCCGTCTATCGGAAGCAGTGTCGCCAGCATCCGGATGGTCGTGGTTTTCCCGGCCCCGTTGGGTCCGAGTACGCCGTACACCCCGCCGGACGGGATCGAGAGATCCACGCCGTCGACTGCGGCTGTGGTGCCGAAATGTTTGACGAGCCCGTGGGTTTCGATGGCCGTCATGCGTGTCCGTCCCTCCATCGAGCTGTCCGCCCGATTGCCCGCGTTTGTCCGATTCTCGCACCCAGGATGAAGCCCGGTCCAATTCTGCGCAAACGAATTTCGGTCGCGGACCATCCCTCGGGGTGTTTGTTCCGAATATGTACTGCGGCGGGAAAACGCGGAGGTTTCGATATGAGGGCTACATGACCACTAGTGTCATGATCGATGAACTCGATCATGAACCCGTCTGCTGGGACGACAGTCCGATGAGCGTGCCGTTCTCCGACGCTTCCGGATCTGCGGGCACCGGCCGTGACCGAACGCCGCCCGAGTCCGAGGACAGCACCTCGGTCGAGGATGCGGTGTGCGCAGTACCGAGCCCGCAGCTGAAGAATCTGCGTGCCGAGGAGACGGACCGTCTCCGTCGCCTGATGGCCGCCGTTGCCCAGGGCGACCGGTCGGCCTTCGCCGAACTGTACGACGCCACGTCCTCCCGTGTGTACGGGATGGTGGTGCGCGTGCTTCGCGATCCGGGGTACAGCGAGGAGACCGCGCAGGAGGTGTTCCTCCAGATCTGGCGTGCGGCACCGAATTACGATCCGAGCCAGGGGAGTCCGCTGGCGTGGATCATGACGCTGGCACATCGCCGGGCGGTCGATCGGGTACGTAGCGAACAGTCGGGTACCGACCGCGAGGCGGCGTACGGTGCCGTGAGTCACACACCCGAGCACGACGAGGTACTCGAGACGGTGACCCAGCGGCTCGAATCGGAGGCGGTCGTGGCCTGTCTCGACACTCTGACCGATACGCAGAGCGAGTCGGTACGAATGGCTTATTACAGCGGGTACACCTATCGCGAGGTTGCCGAACGGCTCGGGGTGGCCGTGCCGACGATCAAATCGCGCATACGAGATGGATTGATCAAGTTGAAGACATGCCTGGGGGTGATCCCGCAATGAGTGAAGCGTCACGGCAACGACTGCTGGACGAAGCGGAGGTCTATGCCCTCCACGCGATGAGCGAGTCCGAGCGGCGCGCCATCGAATCCGAGCGAATCCGCGTCGACGAGACGACCCGGGCACAATTCGACATCCTCGTGGGTGAGATTCACGAAACGCTGGCGTTGGCTGCGGCGGCAGACGCGACTCCCGCACCCGAACGCGTGCGGGAGGCCGTGCTAGCGCGTGTCGCCGCGAGCGATCAGGAGCCGACGGTCCGAGAACTTCCGCCGAACGTCACTCCGCTGCACCGGCACCGACGTGAGCGCTCCAAGACGTGGCGATACTCGATGGTGTCCGCGGCTGCCGCGATCGTCGTCGCAGTCGGTGGTGTAGTCGTCGTCACGCAGACCATGGGCTCGGACCCGCAGCCTTCCCAGGCCGAGCAGATCGTCGCAGCGCCCGACGCTCGTGAGGCGTCTGCGGAGTTCCCGGGTGGCGGCACTGCAAAGGTGTCGTACTCGCTGAGCCGAGATGCGGTCGTGGTGACTCTGGACGGTGTCCCGGAGCCGCCCTCGGGCCGGGTCTACCAGATGTGGTTCGTCGACGGTGCGCCGCGCTCCGCCGGCGTTGTCACCGAGGATCAGCTCACGTCGAGCGACGGCACCGTGGTGGACGGCATGGGAGCGTCGACCAACTTCGCGTTCTCGCTCGAGCCTGCCGGCGGCTCGGCGCAGCCCACCGAGGTCCTCACTATGATCACGCTCGACGCCTGATCAGGGGCCAAGCACGTCCACTCGGGCGGTTCGACAGTCGGATCAGATGCCGATGTCGAACCGCCCGAGCGTCTTGACGACGGCCGCCATCTGGCCGTACGCGCCGCTGGCCAGATTTTCCAGTAGCGCCAGCTTCACTTCCGGGGCGTCCCGAGTCAGTGCCTCGAAATGCGATACCGACACGACCACCAGATCGACCGGGGTGTCGGCCACCATGTCCAGCAGGAACGGCACCGACATCAGCAGCGGCATCTCGCCGAAGCTCATCCCGGGGGAGAGCGTCGTGATGCGGTGTGTGCCCCCGTCTGCGGACACGGCCGTCGATGTCACTTCTCCGCGCAGGATCAAGAACAGACCCGCTGCCGGCGCACCACGGTGAACGATGACATCGCCCCGTGCGTAGTGACGTTTCTCGAGATAGGGAGTCACCGAGTCGAATTGCTCGGCGGACAGACCGGCGAGCAACGGGTGCTCGGCCGGAGTGATCTCTGCCGGTTGCCGCGCGCCGGAGCAGTGCCGATCGAGCAGCAGGTTCTCGGCCCACCGGATGGCCGAGCTCAGACTCGAGTACACCCGGCCCGCTGGATCGTTCGGGTCCAGGCTCGACGTCGTGTGGCCCATGATGGCTCGGGGATCCACCAGGCACACCACACAGCCGTGGTCGGCGAGATCGCGGCGTAGGTCCTCGAACATCGAACGGGCGATGTCGCTGACCTCGTCGACGCCACGAACGTCGATGACGAGTGCATCGAGGTTCCGGTCGAGGTTGCCGATCTCGCGGACCGCTGTCTCGGCACCCGAGAACAGCAGGTCCCCGTGCAACTCGTAGACCCGCGCGCGGTCGCCGACTGCAGCGAGTGTGGCCTGTTCGATCTCGGATCGTCGTTTTCGCGACGGTGCCTCGGTGAGAACGTACCGACGTCGAATCGACGATTTCGCGGCCCGAGTGACGTGCAGAAAGTGCAATTCGAGTCTGGTGGAGAGTTCTCGGCAGGCAGCAACGCCGCGCACGCTGTTGCCGTGCGAATCGAGGCGGGGGGAGTAGACGGCGATGCCCATCTGCCCGGGAAGCACCGCCAGGATGCCGCCGCCGACCCCACTCTTGGCCGGCATACCCACCCGCGCCACCCAGTCGCCTGCGCCGTCGTACATCCCACAGGTCGTCATCACCGACAGCACGCGTTCGACCAGTGCGGGTGCCAGGGCGCGCTCCTTGGTGTGGGGATTGACTCCGTTGTTGGCCATCGTGGCGGCCATCATTGCCAGATCCGCCGCCGTGACGTCGATCGAGCACTGGCGGAAGTACAGGTCGACGGCGGCCTCCGGATCGTGGTCGATGATGCCGAAGGACCGCAGCATGTAGCCGATGGCGCGATTGCGGTGTCCGGTGCGCGCTTCGGATCGATACACCGCGTCGTTGAAGCTCAGAGACCTTCCTGCATACCGGGAATACGACGCTCGGATGCGCTCGAATCGTTCCTCTGCGGTGCGGCCGCCGATGAGCGACGCGGACGTGATCGCACCCGCGTTGATCATCGGGTTTCGGGGCCGCTCCGTGATGGGGTCCAGGCTGATCTCGTTGAACGGCTCACCCGAGGGTTCGACGTCGATCTTGCCCGCGACGACGTCGAGGCCGCGGTCGGCCAGCGCGAGTGCATAGGTGAAGGGCTTGGAGATGGATTGGATGGTGAACGGCATCCTCGTGTCGCCGACTTCGTACACGTAGCCGTCGGTGGTCGTCAGGGCGATACCGAAGCCGTCCGGCGTCACGGCTGCGAGTTCGGGGATGTAGTCGGCGACCTGTCCCGACGCGTCGTCCCGGCACAGTTCGTGAACCCGGGTCAGGATGGCATCGACGACGTTGCTCATGGGCGACACTGTATGTCGGGTGTCCGTTTCGAGCGTATTCGAGGTTAGGGGCGACTGACCCCGGGCACCTGCCTACTCGACGGTAGTGTCGGCGAGACAATGCTGGACGGGGCGGCTGGGCGCAGCCACTCCGTAGACTGGTTTTTCGAATATGTTTTCCGGCCGGAGGGAGCGATCTCGTTGGGTGTCCTAGCGCGAATTCAGACGCCCGAGGACTTGCGCGACCTCGATAGTGCGGAGCTGGCCGAACTGGCTCGCGAGATCCGCGCCTTCCTGGTCGAGAAGGTATCGGCAACAGGGGGCCACCTCGGTCCCAATCTGGGAGTGGTGGAGCTGACTCTGGCGATCCACCGCACCTTCGACTCACCGCGTGATCCGGTCATCTTCGACACGGGCCACCAGGCCTACGTGCACAAGATGCTCACCGGACGCGCAGGAATGTTCGACACACTCCGCAAGCAGGGCGGGCTGTCCGGCTATCCGTCTCGGGTCGAGAGCGAACACGACTGGGTCGAGTCCTCCCACGCATCGGCATCCTTGTCGTATGCCGACGGGTTGGCCAAAGCGTTCGCCCTCAAGGGAGAGACCGACCGGCATGTCGTGGCTGTTGTCGGTGACGGCGCGCTGACGGGCGGTATGTGCTGGGAGGCGCTGAACAACATCGCCGCCGGCCGAGACCGGTCGCTGGTGATCGTCGTCAACGACAACGGCCGTTCGTACGCCCCGACCATCGGCGGGCTGGCCGATCACCTGGCAGCTCTGCGACTGCAGCCGGGATACGAGAAGATTCTCGACAACGGCCGCCGGATCGTACGACGGATCCCCGTCGTCGGCCGCGCCGCCTACACGATGCTGCACGGCATGAAAGCCGGAGTGAAGGACGCCATCAGCCCGCAGGTCATGTTTACCGATCTCGGCATCAAGTACCTCGGCCCGGTGGACGGTCACGACCAGCACGCCATGGAATCGGCACTGCGCAGAGCCAAGGCGTACGGCGGCCCGGTCATCGTGCACGCGGTGACGCGCAAGGGCATGGGCTACATCCATGCCGAGAACGACGTAGCCGACCAGATGCACGCCACCGGCGTCATCGATCCTGCGACCGGCCTGGCCCGATCCAAATCGGCTCCGGATTGGACGTCGGTGTTCTCGGCGGCGCTCATCGAGCAGGGCGAGCAGAACGAGGACGTCGTGGCCATCACCGCCGCAATGGCCGCGCCCACCGGGCTCGCGGCGTTCGGGGTGCGGTTTCCGGACCGAATGTTCGACGTGGGTATCGCCGAGCAGCATGCGATGACGTCGGCCGCCGGGCTTGCGCTCGGCGGCATGCATCCCGTGGTCGCCATCTACTCCACGTTCCTCAACCGCGCGTTCGATCAACTGCTGATGGACGTCGCCCTGTTGGGTCTTCCCGTCACCATCGTGTTGGATCGCGCGGGAGTCACCGGTGCCGACGGCGCGTCCCACAACGGCATGTGGGACATGTCTCTGCTCGGCATCGTTCCGGGCATGAAGGTGGCAGCGCCACGAGACGCCGCCACTCTTCGAGAGGAGCTGGCCGAGGCGATCGCCACCTCGGACGGCCCTACGGCACTTCGCTTCCCGAAGGGCGCGGTCACCGAAACGGTGCCTGCGGTGCGCAGGTTGGACGGAATACTCGATGTGCTGACCGAGCCGTCCGAGGCCACCGGCGACGTGCTGATCGTTGCCGTCGGGGTGTTCGGGTCGCTCGCCCTCGACGCCGCGAAAAAGCTCGAAGCAGAGGGTATTTCGGTTGCCGTCGTGGATCCACGCTGGGTGCTCCCGGTCCCGCAGTCGCTGCTCAAGATGGCCGAGGATTACCGGTTGGTCGTCACCGTCGAGGACAGCGGCCTGCACGGCGGGATAGGTTCGACGCTCTCGGCCGCGCTGCGCGGTGCCGGTGTCGACGTGCCCTGCCGCGATCTCGGTGTGCCGCAACGATTCCTGGACCACGCATCTCGGGAGCAACTGCACCACGAGTTCGGACTCACCTGCGAAACCGTGGTGCAGCAAGTTTCGCATTGGGTCAAGAGCCTCTGACGGCGTCGGCCGGCTCCGCCTCGCTTCCGACCACGGCGCGGCGGCCGGCCACCGCACCTGCTGCAGCCATGGGAATCGTGACCAACAGAAGAAACACAATCGACGGTTCCCACCGCTGCGTCGCCGAATGAACGGCCCCGCACACCAGCGGACCGGCAGCAGCCAGCACGTATCCGACCGTCTGCGCCATGGAACTGAGCGACGCAGCATCACGGGCGTTCGAGGCCCGCAGATTCATCAACGTCATCGCGAGCGACAACTGCCCGCCCTGGCCCAAACCGAGCAGTACCGCCCACACCAGGGCCCAAGAATCGGCCGACGACACTATCCCGAGCAGGCCCACGCACGTCGGTAGCGTCACGGCGACCGCCAACGCGCTCTGATTCCCCAACCTTGTCGCGAGGCTCGGAACCGTCAATGCAGTCAGCACGCTGCTGACCGACAATGCCGTCAACAGCAGACCGGCATCACGCGCGTCCACCCCGCGATCACGAAAGATTGTAGGTAACCACGCGATCATCGAATACGCCATCAGCGACTGCAAACCCATGAATGCCGTCAACGACCACGCCACGGGCGATGTCAGAACCCCCGTGCGACTCCCAGGAGCGTCGTCGGGGAGTGTCGCCGACCCGGCAACCGACCGCCCGCGCGACAGCGTTCGCCCGAAGATCGCCATACATCCGGCGGCCAACACGACCGGAATCGACCACAGCCCCAGAACAATCCGCCAACCACCGTCGAAGGCCTCGGCCAAGGGAACGGACACTCCCGACGCCACTCCCGCACTGGCACTGATCACAGCGGTCAACACCCCGGTCAACAACCCCAGTCGTCGCCCCGCCGCCGCATCGGGTTCACCTATCGAACTCCACTCTCTGCCCCTGGGTCGTTCCGACAGGCTCCACTCCCTGCCCCTGGGTCGTTCCGACAGGCTCCACTCCCTGCCCCTGGGTCGTTCCGACAGGCTCCACTCCCGCACCACCAGACGGACGAAAACCGGACCCAACACATTCGCCACCGCGATACCCGCCGCCGCGACGAGAGTGCCGACCACGAGGATCGGCCACGACGGCACCGCGCGTACAGCTGTGCCGACGGCCACCAGGAACAGGCACACCACGAGAACGTGCGTGACCTGGGCGCGGCGCACGAAATAGCGTGCGGTGGCGGCGAATACACCGAGGCAGATCACCGGACCCGTGGTCAGCAACGCCATGGATGTCGAGTTCGCGGAGTAGAACTCGGCGATGTCGGAGGTGAGTGCCGACGTACTGCCGAACAGCAGGCGCAGGCTCAGTCCGAACACCACGACGGTGCCCACGGCGCATGCGATACGAAGCTTCATGTCCTACTTTCGACGGCAGATCGACCGACAGAGTGCACCCCCACCCTGCCTTATCGGTCGAGAGAACCGCGGACCCGCCGTCGTTCGGGCAACCTCGATTCAGACGCCCATCTCTTCGAGTTCCATCCCTTTGGTCTCGGTGATCTTGTATTTGACGAAGAAGAAGGAAAGGAGAGCGAACAGTGCGAAGAACGAGTAGATGAAGCCGAGTCCGATGGTGTCGGACAACGGCGGGAATGCCAATGTGATGGCGAAATTCGCTATCCAGTTCGCGGCGGTACTGATGCCCAACGCCACGGCACGCATTCGATTGGGGAACATCTCTCCGAGCATCACCCACATGATCGGTCCCCATGTTGCTGCGAAGAAGACCACGAACAGATTTGCGCCGACGAGCGCGACCGGGCCCCACGGCGACGGCAATTCGAGTTGGTCGCCGCTTCCGACGGCTTGCGTGAACGAGACTGCGGCCAGGACCAAACCGACGAACATGCCGATCGAGCCGATCATCAACAGATTTCGGCGACCGAATCGATCGACGAACAAGATTGCGACGAATGTCATCGATACATTGATGACGGACGTGATCACCGACGTGACGAACGATTGATTCTCGCTGAAGCCCACCGATTTCCACAGCGTCGTCGAGTAGTAGAAGATCGCGTTGATCCCGACGAATTGCTGCAGAATCGCCATCGTGATACCGACCCACACGATCGGCTGCAGACCGAATTTGGGTCCTCGGATATCGGCGAACGAGGATTTGGATTCTCGCCGGAGAGTCAGGCGAATTTCCCGGATGCGTTCGTCGGGGTTCACTTCGCCGGTGATGTCGCCCAGAATGCGCGCAGCTTCCTCGTCGAGGTGTTTACCCACCAGGTACCGAGGTGATTCTGGAATGAGTGTCGCGAGAAATCCGTAGACCAGTGCGGGCGCGACGCCGACCAGGAACATCCACCGCCACGCTTCGAGGCCGAACCACAGATCGTTCGACGGTCCGCCTGCCGCGTTCTGAAGAACCGCATCCGAGAGCAGCGCGGCAAAGATTCCGACGGTGATTGCCAATTGCTGCAGCGATGCCAATCCACCGCGATAGCGAGCCGGTGCTATCTCCGAGATGTACGCGGGCGCGATCACCGACGCAATTCCGATACCCAGCCCGCCGAGGACCCTCCACAACATCAGATCGGGGACGCTGAAGGCGAACCCGGACCCCACCGAGGAAATGGTGAACAGCGCAGAGCCCAGCAGCATCACCTTCTTGCGGCCCCAACTGTCGGCCAGGCGACCGGCGAACCAGGCTCCGACCGCACACCCGAGTAGCGCGATTGCGACCGCGAACCCCGTGACGAACGACGACAGAGCGAAATTTTCCTGGATCGAGTCGACTGCACCGTTGACGACGGACGAATCGAATCCGAACAGAAACCCGCCGACAGCGGCGGCGATGGTGACTCCGATGACCTTTGCGGTGTGCCGATCGGTCGATTGCGTCATGGCATGAACCAGCTTTCGGGTGAACAGCGTCCATGGTGGTCATCGCCATCTTCGTCCTCGCACACACGGAATGGGAGCGAAATCGCCTCGATATTCGTGGCGTGCAGCAATCCAATTGCCGAAATAGGTGAATTGTCCGATATCGCGCTGTCGAACTCGAAGTTGCGGACGGAAAACTGCCGTAAGTCGTCCATAGCTTCGAGTTCGGCGGCAGGTGGCTATCGCGCCTGGGTGGCCGACCACTGATCGAAGGTCTGGAAACCGTGATCCGAACCGGTCGTGGTGACCAACGTTCCGTCGCGCATCGCCCGGCCGTACGCCCCCGGGACGGGAACTTCGAGCACCAGACCACGGGCACCGATGGCACGTGCATAGCGCCGCACCATCTCGGCCATCCGTTCTTGTCTCGGCCCGCCGAGGTCGGCAACGCGGCCCGCGGGGGAGTGCTCGGCCAGATCGATCAATCGATCGGCGACCTCGCGGGCAGCGATCGGTTGCGAGACCATCTTCGGGATCACGCTGACCGGACCGAACGACATCTGAGCGCGAATCTGGCCGGCGAATTCGTGGAATTGCGTGGCTCGAAGAATCGTCCACGGCACTGTCCCGGCTCGAATGATGCCTTCCTGCTTCACCTTTCCGGCGTAATATGCATGCGGGGCCTTGTCTATTCCCACAATCGACAGGGCCAGATGATGGCCGATTCCAGCCTCGATCTCGGCCGCCAACAAGTTGTGGGTGACGGCGGAGAAGAACGCTGTCGACTCCTTCGCCGAGACGGTCTGCGTCGACGAGACATCGACGACGGCGTCGACCCCGGCGATGGCGTCGGCCAGTCCGTTGCCGCTCACGAGATCCACGCCCGCCGATCGCGAGAGCACGACGACCTCGTGCCCACGCATACGTGCTACTTCGACGACATGCGTTCCGACGGTTCCTGTTCCACCTGCTACGGCCAGCTTCATTGGATATCCCCGATCGAAGTCGGGCTCGCCTGCGTCGTTCTCAAATTCTCGGCGAACAGTCGAGCGCGTCGCACATCGGCATCGTTCGGACGGCTTTGTCGGATTCCGCCGAAGAGAGCGAAGGGAAAGAAGGTGTCTTTGGCTCGGCACGAGAATGCATCCGAAATGTCGAAGCCCTTGCTGTGCAACGAGTCTGTGAGGGAACGGGAGAATCGATGCAGCGAAGATTCGGCGAATCCGCTGGTTGCCAGAACGAATGCCCTGTGGTGGTCCACGTTCGGCAAGGACGCCACGAACGACAGTAACTGGGGGTGGTGCTTGCCCAAGTAGATGCCCGATCCGAATCCGACCAGGTCGTATTCCGCGATGCGGGCGGGGTCTATCTGGTCCGGTGTTCTTACCTCGGCACCGAGACCATCGGCGATGGCCTCGGCAATTCTCCAGGTGTTGTGGTGCGGACCGGATACGCACACGATCACGCTCTTGGATTTCGGCTTCATGATCTATTGACGACGCAGCCCGCGTAAATGTCTGTGTGTTCAGTCCCAGTGCCGTAGCTTGTCCGGGTTCAACACGATCCATACGTTCGCCACGACGCCGCCCGCGACACGGAAACCGACAACGGCGAAGACGGTACCGGCGCGCCGAAAGACGATCCCGGACGATCCGTTCACCGGCTCTATCGACCCGTCGAGTTCGGTCGACTTCGCGGTGATTCCGCGGATGAATCGTGCCACCCGGTCGGAGCCGAGAATCGGATTGCGTGCGGCGGTGATCTTTCCGCCGCCGTCGCTGATCAGCGAAACCTCCGGCGCGAGAACGGCTGTCAGTTCCGCGAGAGTCCCGCTGCTCGACACCGCCGCGAACGCACGCACGAGTCGGTCGTGTTCCGCCGGGTCGCTGTCGTGAGCGCGCGGATCCCGAACGCGCTTGCGCGCGGCGGATGCAAGTTGCCGACAAGCGGCGGAAGAGCGATCCAGGGTGACTGCGATGTCGTCGAACGGCAACCCGAACACATCGTGCAACACGAATGCCACTCGTTGGGCCGGACCGAGGGAGTCCATCACTATCAGCAGAGCCAAGCTCACGGAATCGTTTCGAGCAACTCGATCGGCGGGGTCGGCAGACGTCAGCGATGTGTCTCGGTCGGGCACAGGTTCGGGCAGCCATTGACCGACATACTGTTCACGACGTACGCGCGCAGAACCGAGCACATCCAGGCAGATGCGACTGACGACACGGGTCATCCACGCCAGGGGGATGTCGATCACGGCGCGCTCGGTCTCGCTGAGCCGATACCACCGTACGAATGCTTCCTGGACTGCGTCCTCGGCCTCGCTGTACGAGCCCAACATGCGATAGCCGACTCGAATCAGGTGATCCCGGTCGGCGGCTGCGTCATGTTCTGTACGGGTGGTCATCGGGTTCGAAACTAGACGACCCTGCGACAGTGGGACCAGTCGCTGTCGAGTTCGAGGTTATGGACGAAAATGCGATGAAATTTGTCCATAACCTCGAACTCGGCGGGCAGAGCTAGACGCTGGCCACACCCGGCGCGAGGAAACGCTGACCGGTTGCGGCCTCGGACGCGCCGCTGCGATCCAGGTACGGAGTGATACCACCGTTCCAGAATCCGAAGCCGCCGCCGAGGAGCAAGCAGAGATCGATGTCCTGGACCGCCGCGACGACGCCTTCGTCGAGCATGATCTTGATCTCGTCGGCAAAGGCGTTGCGGGTCCGCTCGAGAACCTGCTCGGCCGTCGATGGCGAATCACCCTGCGGCCACAGTGCGGCCACCTCGGGATCGACGACCTGGCCCTCGGGTCCGTAGGTCCACACGCCGGGCTTCTTCGCCTCGACGAGTGCACGGAACCCGGCGGAGTCCTTGAACCGCTCCGGGTACGCCTCGGCGAGGGTTTCGGCCGTGTGCAGAGCAACCGCCGGTCCGACGAGGGCAAGCAAGGTCAGCGGGCTCATCGGCATGCCGAGTTCGCCCACTGCGCCGTCCGCCACATCGAACGGAGTGCCCTCGTCGATTGCGCTGATGATCTCGTTGGACGCGCGAGTGACCAGCCGGTTGAAGACGAATCCGGGAAGATCGGCCGACAGGACGGCCGACTTCTTCAGCGTCTTCGCGGTAGCAAATGCCGTTGCGAGAGTGGCGTCGTCGGTCTTCTCGCCCTTGACGACCTCGAGCAGCGGAAGAACCGCGACGGGGTTGAAGAAGTGGAAGCCGACGACCCGCTCGGGGTGCTTCAGGTCCGCAGCCATCTTCGTGATCGACAACGACGAGGTGTTGGTCGCGAGAATGGTGTCGGCGGAGACGAATTCCTCGACCTCGGCGAACACCTTCTTCTTGACGTCCAGGTTCTCGAACACGGCCTCGATGACGAAGTCGGTGTTCGCGAAGGCGGACTTGTCGATCGAGCCGGACACCAACGCCTTCAGCCGATTCGCGGCATCGGGGGACAGACGCTTCTTGCCGAGCAGCTTGTCGATTTCACCGTGTACGTAGCCGACGCCCTTGTCGATGCGCTCCTGATCGATGTCGGTGAGAATCACCGGCACCTTCAGCTGGCGGACGAACAGCAGCGCCAGTTGGCTGGCCATCAGGCCGGCACCGACGATGCCGACGCCGGAGATCTTGCGGGCGAGGGACTTGTCCGGCGCACCGGCGGGACGCTTCGCACGCTTCTGCACCAGATCGAAGGCGTACAGGCCGGCCCGCAATTCGTCCTTGACCAACAGTGTCGACAGCGCGTCGTCCTCGGCTGCGAAAGCCGTGTCGAGAGAAGCTGAATCGGTGATATCGGTGTTCTTCGCCAACTCGAGCAGATCGACAGCGGCGACAGGGCCCGGCGCGAAATTGCCGGTCTTGCCGGCCACGATGCCCCGGGCACGCGCGATGGCGTCGTCCCAGGCCTGCCCGCGATCGATCTCGGGACGGGCCGGGGTGATCTCACCCTTGATGACTTGAGCTGCCCATGCCAGCGACTGCTCGAGGAAGTCGGCACCGCCGAAGAGGGCGTCGGCGATCCCGAGGTCGAGTGCCTGCTGCGGCTTGAGGACGCGGTTCTGGTTCAGCGCGTTCTCGATGACGACGGTGACCGCGTTCGAGGCCCCGATGATGTTGGGCAGCAACTGAGTTCCGCCCCATCCCGGTACCAGGCCGAGGAAGGCCTCGGGTAGGCCGAGCGCGGCGGCGTTCTCCGCGACGGTCCGGTAGTGCGAGTGCAGTCCTACTTCGAGTCCACCGCCGAGTGCGGCACCGTTGATGAAGGCAAACGTCGGAATCGTGCTTTCGCGCAGGCGACGGAACACCTTGTGGCCGAGCTGCCCGATTTGCAGCGCCTCATCCTTGGTCTTGATGTTCGGCACACCGTTGAGGTCGGCACCGACGGCGAAGATGAACGGCTTGCCGGTGACGGCGATGGCCACCGGGTTCGCTGCGAACGCTTCGTCCAGTGCGGCGTCGAACTTGGCGAGTCCGCCGGGACCCAAGGTCGACGGCTTGGTGTGATCGAAGCCGTTGTCCAGGGTCACCAGTGCGATGGAGCCGTCGAGCCCCGGTACGGACACGATCTTGGTGAACGCGTTCGTGACTACCTCGTCCTCGAACGCCGTCGTGATGTCACTCATGCCTTGGCTCCTGAGTAGTCAGCGTGGTTGGGGTTCTCCCAGATGACGGTGCCGCCCATGCCGAGACCGATGCACATGGTCGTCAGGCCGTAGCGGACGTCGGGTTGCTGGGCGAACTGACGACTGAGCTGCGTCATCAGGCGGACGCCCGAGGAAGCGAGCGGGTGGCCACACGCGATGGCGCCGCCCCACTGGTTGACGCGGGGGTCGTCGTCGGCGATGCCGTAGTGCTCGAGGAAGGCGAGAACCTGGATGGCGAAGGCCTCGTTGATCTCGAACAGGCCGATGTCGTCGATGCTCAATCCGGTTCGGCCGAGCAACTTTTCGGTTGCGGGAACCGGGCCGATGCCCATGACGGCGGGATCGACGCCGGCGAAGCTGAAGCCGACCATCCGCATCCCGATGTTCAGGCCGAGCTCGTGCGCGGTGTCCTCACCGGCGAGGATCGCCGCGGTGGCGCCGTCGTTGAGTCCCGCGGCATTGCCTGCGGTGACGCGACCCGCGGGCCGGAACGGCGTCTTGAGCTTGGCGAGATCGTCGACGGTGGTGCCGGGGCGAGGTGGCTCGTCCTCGGTGGCCAGGCCCCATCCTGCGGCGGATTTGGTGGCGACCGGAACGAGAGTGTCGGCGATGTAGCCGGCTTTCTTGGCCGCGTCGTATTTGTTCTGGCTGGCGACGGCGTAGGCGTCGGTGCGGTCCTTGGTGATGCTCGGGAACCGGTCGTGCAGGTTCTCGGCGGTGTTGCCCATCACCAGTGCACTGGGATCGACGAGCTTGTCGGCGAGGAAGCGCGGGTTGGGGTCGACACCCTCACCCATCGGGTGGCGGCCCATGTGCTCGACTCCGCCTGCGATGACGACGTCGTACTGGCCGAAGCCGATTCCCGATCCGGTGGTGGTCACCGAAGTCATCGCACCCGCGCACATGCGGTCGATCGCAAATCCCGGGACGCTGCGGGGGAGCCCGGCCAGGAGAGCGGAGGTCCGGCCGATGGTCAGGCCCTGATCGCCGGTCTGTGTGGTCGCAGCGATCGCGACCTCGTCGATGCGCTCGGGAGGAAGATTGGGGTTCTTGCGGAGAAGCTCGCGTATTGCTTTGACGACGAGGTCGTCTGCGCGAGTGTCGGCGTACATGCCCTTGGGGCCTGCTTTGCCGAACGGGGTACGGATGCCGTCGACGAAGACAACATTCCTCTGTGAGCTGGTGGACGGGGGTACAGACACGCTTTTCGATCCTCCCGACAGATGCGGACGACTCGTCCGGGTGCCCGGACGCGCCACCCACTGTAGCGGGTATTACCCGTCGGTAACTTGGGAAGGGTGCAGTGCCTTCGTCAGAACCGGCACCACCAGCGAGCGTTGCCACGGCCGAGCCCCACCCTCGGTCAACCGAGCGTCGATCATCTCGCCTGGGTCGACGCCGTCGTCGTCGGGAGTCTGCCAATCCCATACGAGTCGCCGAAGTAGATCCGGCATGAGTAGGTTCTCGACCGGTACCGACACCGATTCGCTCAGCTCGGTCATCGCCGCTCGCACATCGGCGAGTCGGGCCGCTGCGTCCGGGTCGCGGCGGGCCCATCGGTTGACCGGTGGCGGCCCGTCGAACGATGCCGCCATCGACGGCAATTCGGCGCTGGGCAGCGCCCGTGCTCGGGTCAAGGCCGAGGCCCACAACCGAGAGGACCGACGCTGACGGGGGCCGCCGAAGACGGGTAGCTGTTCGAGTTCGCGTGAGGACTTCGGATCGGCCGTCGCCGCGGCGACGATCGCCGAGTCGGGCAGGACCCGGCTCGGTGCTACGTCACGCTTGGCCGCCAATTCGTCTCGCGTGGTCCACAATTCGCGGACGGCAGCCAACGTTCGTGGTGACTTGATCGCATGGATCCCCGATGTCCGACGCCATCTGTCGGTTTTCGGTTTGGGCGGGCCCAGGGCGAGGATGTGGGCGAACTCCTGTGCTGCCCACTCGGTTTTGCCCTGTGCCTCGAGTTCGGTGGCCATCGCGTCTCGCAGCTCGAGCAGAACTTCGACGTCGAGGGCGGCGTAGTTGAGCCAGGTGTCGGGGAGGGGTCGGGTGGACCAGTCGGCCGCGCCGTGCCCCTTCTGCAGGGCCAGGCCGAGGGTTCGCTCGACTATCGCACCGAGGCCGACGCGGTCGAATCCGGCCAGGCGGCCGGCGAGTTCGGTGTCGTAGAGCGTGGCGGGGACGAGCCCCAGTTCGGCGAGACCGGGCAGGTCCTGGTCCGCGGAGTGCAATACCCATTCGAGCGGGTTGATGACCTCGGCCAGGGGTGCGAGGTCGCCGGTGACGGGTATGGGGTCGAGCAACACGGTGCCTGCGCCGCGGCGGCGGAACTGCACGAGGTACGCACGTTGGGAGTAGCGGAAGCCGGACGCGCGCTCGGCGTCGACGGCGAGGGGCCCGTGGCCTGCGGCAAGTGCCTCTGCGGCTGCGCGAACGGCATCGGCGGTGTCGACGACGTCGGGAACCCCGTCAGCGGGGGCCAACAACGGAACGGCGACAGGCTCGTTCGCTTCTGCATCCGACGCGGCGTCCGGGGAACTCTCGGCTGACATGAGATGTGACTCTAGGCCCTGGGGCCGAACGGACCGGCAACTATGTACGACTGGAACTGCTATGTCCGACTGGAACTGCGCTGCCCGAGAGTGGTGATGCCCGCGGGCGGCAGGCCCGCGGCGTAGGCGAGCACCTCGCAGAACGCCTCGACATGGGTCGAGAGATCCTCCGACGTCGCCGTCCAGGACGCACGAAGTTCGAGTTGGTGAGCCTTCGGCGGGCCGGCGATGTCGCCGTACCGTACCGAGCTGGTCGAGGTGACCGTACCGCCGAGCGCGTTCAACGGTTCCGATCGCGATTCGAGGGCGTCGACCAGCCAACTCCAGCCGACCTCGGGGAGCAGCGGATCGTCGGCGAGGGACTCGTCCACGTCGGCCTGGATGTACGCGACCAGGCGGTGAGTGCCGTTCCAGGCCTCGGCACCGTCGGGGTCGTACAACAGGATCAGACGGCCGAACGCGTCGCCGTCGCTCTGTTCGTCGATCTGCTCGGAGTCGGCGTGCTTGACCTCGGCGCCGATCGCATAGCTGTAGGGAGCGAGTCTCTGCGGCGGCCGAATCGGACCGATTTCGATCGCCGGGTGTACCTGCGCCCGATGCATCGCGTCGATGGCGGCGCGGAAAGGCGCAGGTTCGGCGTCAGATCGGTGCTCGGTCACGTCACCGGACGTTAGACGCGTCACGTTGTCCTGCGATGGAGGCGCGCCGAGCCGTGATCGAACTGCGCCGAGCGTCCGTCGAACGATCCGAGTGTCCTGAACTGCGATGAGTGTCTCGCCCTCGAGGGTAGCGGCGGTTGTCGCACGTGGCAGCATGGACGGTGATGAACGCCGAATCGCACACCGCAGCCCCCGCCCGACGAGAACTTCCGGAGGCGCCGTTTCTGGCCGCGATCGACGGTCGACCGACGTCGAGGCGGCCGGTGTGGTTCATGCGTCAGGCCGGCAGGTCCCTTCCGGAATACCGCAAGATCCGTGCAGGCATCGGGATGTTGGACTC
Organism: Rhodococcus sp. 3258; assembly: GCF_031456475.1. Lineage (NCBI taxonomy): Bacteria > Bacillati > Actinomycetota > Actinomycetes > Mycobacteriales > Nocardiaceae > Rhodococcus > Rhodococcus sp. 3258. The sequence continues at coordinate 414,816 of NZ_JAVDUT010000004.1, read as the reverse complement.
GTGCTTCCGGCCCGATCTGGTCGCCGAGATCACCCTGCAGCCCGTACGTCGTCACGACGTCGACGCAGCGATCCTCTTCTCCGACATCGTGGTTCCGCTCAAAGCCGCGGGCATCGATCTCGACATCGTCGCCGGTACCGGACCGGTGGTTGCGCATCCGGTGCGTTCGGCTGCGGACGTCGCGGCTCTGCCCGTCCTCACCTCCGACCAGGTGCAGCCGGTGGCCGACGCCGTCCGCATTCTCACTCGCGAACTGGGAACCACCCCGCTGATCGGATTTGCCGGCGCACCCTTCACCCTTGCGTCGTACCTGGTCGAGGGTGGTCCGAGCCGCAATCACGAAAAGACCAAAGCTCTGATGCGGTCCGATCCGGCCACGTGGCACGCCTTGCTCGACGCATTGGCCTCCACCACGATCACCTTTCTGCAGGCCCAGCTGGCTGCGGGCGTCGACGCCGTTCAGGTGTTCGACTCCTGGGCGGGTGCACTCTCGCTCGCCGATTACCGCGAGTACGTATTGCCGCACTCGACACGAGTGTTCGACGCCGTGTCCTCGGCCGGCGTCCCGAAGATCCACTTCGGGGTCGGCACCGGAGAACTCCTCGGTGCCATGGGCGAGGCCGGTGCCGACGTGGTCGGGGTCGACTGGCGGATTCCGCTCGACGACGCGGTGCACCGGGTGGGCCACGGCAAGGCCCTGCAAGGCAATCTCGATCCCGCAGTGCTGTTCGCGGGCTGGGACGCAGTCGAGGCCGAGGTCCGACGCATTGCCGCCGAGGCGGATCGTGCGATCGCGGCCGGTGCCCGCGGCCACGTGTTCAATCTCGGCCACGGCGTGCTTCCCGATACCGATCCCGACATCCTGACTCGCGTCGTCGCGTTGGTGCATTCGTTGTGACCGTCCGGCGATACGCCGTCGTCGGCGGCGGAATTTCCGGCCTCATCGCGGCGTATCGCCTGCGGCAGGCGTGCGGGCCCGACGCTGAGATCACCGTGGTCGAGGCATCGTCCCGGGTGGGCGGCACCCTGCGCACCAACTCGGTCGGCGATCAGTCGCTCGATGTCGGTGCCGAGGCGTTCATCGGGCGCCGTCCGGAGGTGCCCGCCCTGCTTGCGGAACTGGGGCTCACCGATCAGCTGGTGCACCCGTCGACGGTGCGACCGCTCGTCTTCTCCGGTGGACGCACTCATCCACTTCCGGTGGGCACCCTCATGGGTATCCCGTCGTCGGCGGAGTCCGTCCGAGAGCTGGTCGATCCGTCCGAGCTGCACATCATCGACACCGAGACCGAGCGGCCGTTTCGATGGGTCCGGGGCTCCGATGCCAGCGTGGCCGATCTCGTGGGCACACGTTTCGGGAACCAGGTCGTGAGCCGTTCGGTCGATCCACTGCTCGGCGGGGTCTACTCCGGTTCGGCGAGCTCCATCGGTGTCCGTGCTGCGCTGCCGACGCTGGCCGCTGCGTTGGACAACGGCGCGGCGAACCTGACCGAGGCTGTGCTGACGGCACTCCCGACTCCGTCCCCGGGGCCGGTGTTCGGTGGACTCCGGGACGGCTACGCGGTGCTGCTCGACGCTTTGGTTACAGCCACCGACGCTCGCGTTCTGCGCGAGACGAGCGTCGGCGAGATCCGCCGTGAGTCGGGCGGCTGGTTCGTCGATCGGGTGGGTGTGGTCGACGGGGTCGTGCTGGCGGTACCGGCACCGATACTGGCCGATCTCATCGCAGACCTCGCACCGGACGCGTCGCGCGCGGCCCGTGAGATCGAACTCGCGTCGTCGACGGTCGTGGCCATGGCGTTTCCGACGTCGACCGAGCTGCCGCAGAATTCGGGAATTCTGGTGGCGACGGACGCGGGGCTGGACGTGAAGGCGTTCACGCTGTCCAGTCGAAAGTGGCCGCACCTGGCCCAGCGTGACGCGGTACTGCTGCGAGCCTCGCTCGGGCGTTTCGGCGACGACACTGCCGCGCAGCGATCCGACGAGGACACGATCGACGTTGCGCTCGCCGACCTGGCCACGGTCGCGGGTATCGACACCAGGCCGCTGGCAGTGACCGTCCAGCGGTGGCCGGGCGGATTGCCGCAGTACGCTCCCGGACACCTCGACCGCGTCGCCGCCATCGAATCCGGAGTGTCCGAACTCGCCGGGCTCGCCGTGACCGGAGCGTGGCAGCGCGGCGTCGGGGTACCGGCCTGTATTGCGTCCGCCACCACCGCTGCCGCCCGTCTGGTCGAGGTGGCACGATAGGGGCCATGGCACGCCTCGATTACTCAGCGCTCAATTCGACTCTTCGGTACTTGATGTTCTCGGTCTACAAGGTCACACCCGGGGTTCTGGGCGACGACCGCGCGGCCGCTGCGAAGGAAGCCCGGGCATTCTTCGAGGGCCGTGAGGACAAGGGTGTCGTCGTGCGCGGGGTCTACGACATCGCCGGCATGCGGGCCGATGCCGACTTCATGGTGTGGACGCACGCCGAGCGCGTCGAGGACCTGCAGGCGACGTACTCCGACTTCCGGCGCACCACCGCGCTGGGCAAGGCGAGCACGCCGGTATGGAGCAACACTGCTCTGCACCGCCCCGCCGAGTTCAACAAGAGCCACGTGCCTGCGTTCATCGCGGGCGAGGATCCGGGCGCGTACATCTGCGTGTACCCGTTCGTCCGCTCGATCGACTGGTACCTGCTGCCCGACGAGGAACGTCGGACGATGCTCGCCGATCACGGGAAGGCAGCACGCGACTACAAGGACGTGCGCGCCAACACCGTCCCCTCGTTCGCGCTCGGTGACTACGAGTGGATCCTGGCTTTCGAAGCCCCGGAGCTCGACCGCATCGTGGACCTGATGCGCGATCTCCGGGCCACCGAGGCACGCCGACACGTGCGCGAGGAGACGCCGTTCTTCACCGGCCCTCGGGTCGAGGTGGACGCGCTCGTCGAATCACTACCGTGACGGGGACGGACACACCCATCGTCGACGCCGTTCTCTTCGACTTCTCCGGCACACTCTTCCGACTGGAAGAGGAGCCGTCGTGGTTCGACGGTGTGCACGATGCCGACGGCGTTCCGGTCGACGGAGCCGGAGCCGCCGAGCTCATGCGACGCATGACCGCTCCGGTCGGCGAGACCGTCGAGTTCGACGACGCCACTCGGCACGCATGGCGTCATCGCGATCTGGATCCGGCCCTGCATCGGCAGGCGTATCTGCACGTTCTGGCGCAGTCCGGCATCACCGCCGAGGCACAGGCCGAATCGGTGTACGGACGAGTCATCGACGCCGACTCCTGGACGCCCTATCCCGACACGGAAGCGGCACTGTCGACATTGGCGGGACGGTCGATTCGCGTCGGGGTGCTGAGCAACATTGCCTTCGACATCCGTCCGGCGTTCACTGCCCGGGGCCTGGACCGGTACGTCGACGAATTCGTGCTCTCGTTCGAGGTCGGGCACGTCAAACCGCAACCGGAGATCTTCCGACATGCGGTGGCCGCTCTCGGCGTCGAGCCCGCGCGGACGCTGATGGTGGGCGACAGCGCCGAGGCCGACGGCGCGGCACAGGAGATCGGGTGCAGTTTCGCACTCGTCGATCCGGCGCCGACGGCCGAGCGTCCCGACGCACTGCTGGCAGCGTTGAGCGCGTTCGGGATTCGATGACCGGAGTGACCGGCGTCCAGCACATGGGCCACTGGGGGATGTTCCGCGCCGACTCGGACGGACGTGACGTCACCGCGATTCATCCTCAGGTGACGGACAGCAATCCTTCCCCGGTGCTGGGCAACCTCGTCGGCTCGGTGACCCATCGATCCCGCGTCACCTCGCCTGCGGTACGCAGGGGCTGGCTCGAGAACGGTCCCGGCCCCACCGACAGGCGCGGTAGCGAGGAGTTCGTCGACGTCTCGTGGGACGAGCTCACCGACCTGTTGTCGCGCGAGTTGCGCCGCGTGGTGGACACATTCGGCAACAACGCCATCTACGGCGGGTCGTACGGTTGGGCCAGTGCCGGCCGCTTTCATCATGCGCAGAGTCAGGTACACCGCTTCCTGAACTGCATCGGCGGCTACACGCGATCCGTGCACAGCTATTCGCTCGGTGCGACCGGCGTCATCATGCCGCACGTGCTCGGCGCGCACTGGAAGATGTTCTCCCGCTCCACATCCTGGTCCGTGATCGCCGAACACACCGAACTGCTGGTGGCGTTCGGCGGAGTTCCGGTGAAGAACACCGGCATCAATCACGGTGGTACGTCGGATCATCCGACCGTCGGTTCGCTCGACGCGATGCGCGCCCGCGGCGGGCAGATCGTCACCGTCGGTCCATTGCGCAACGACATGTCGGGCGAGGCGCGGTGGATTGCCCCACGGCCCGGAACCGACGTGGCGATGATGCTGGCTCTGGCATACGTCCTGGCCGACGAAAAACTGCACGACACAGCGTTTCTGGAGAAATACTGCGAGGGTTACCCCGAGTTCGAGCGCTACCTTCTCGGTGTCTCGGACGACACTCCCAAGACCCCGCAGTGGGCGTCGGAGATCTGCGGTATCGAGCCGTCCGTAATCGCAGAGCTGGCACGGGACATGGCGTCGAAACGCACGATGGTGACCGTCACGTGGTCCCTGCAACGTACGCAGCACGGTGAACAGGCTCCGTGGATGGGCATCACGTTGGCAGCGATGTTGGGCGAAATCGGCGTGCCCGGTGGGGGATTCGGACACGGATACGGCTCGATGAACGAGCCCGGCCTCGCTCCTGTGCCCTATCCGTTGCCGACACTGCCGCAGGGAATCAATCCGGTGGCCGATCTGATCCCGGTCGCAGCTGTCTCGGACATGCTGCTCAACCCAGGGCACGAATTCGACTACGACGGCCGACGTTTGGTCTATCCCGACATCAAAGTGGTCTATTGGGCGGGCGGCAACCCGTTTCATCACCACCAGGATCTGGGACGATTGCGCCGGGCACTCGGCAGGCCCGATACCGTCGTCGTCCACGATCCCTACTGGACGCCGATGGCCAAGCACGCAGACGTCGTAGTCCCGTCGACCACATCGCTGGAACGGTCGGATCTGAGCTGCACACGCAACGATCCACTGCTCGTGGCCATGGCGCCGGCTGCCGAGCGATTCGCCGATTCGCGCGACGATTACGACACTTTCGCGGAACTCGCTATGAAACTCGGTGTGGGGCAGCAGTTCACCGAGGGGCGCACGTCACAGCAATGGCTCGAGCACATGTACGGGCAGTGGCGCGAGTATCTGCGGGCCGACGGCGTGCAGACCCCGGAATTCGACGACTTCACGCGTGAGGGTTCGTTCCGGATGAAGACCGAGGACGAGTTGACGTTTCTGGAGGATTTTCGCCAGGACCCGATCGGCAACGCGCTGCGGACACCGAGCGGCAAGATCGAGATCTTCTCGGCGACGGTCGCGGGGTTCGATTACGACGACTGCCGAGGGCATCCGATGTGGTTCGAGCCGCAGGAGTGGCTCGGCGGGGCGCGGGCCGAGCAGTTTCCTCTGCACTTGATCGCCAACCAGCCGCGCACCAGGCTGCACAGTCAGCTCGATCACGGTGCGGTGAGCCGGAATTCGAAGGTTCAGGGCCGAGAGCCGATTCGAATGCATCCGTGTGCGGCGGAGGCCAGGGGAGTGTCGGACGGCGATGTGGTGCGAGTGTTCAACGACCGCGGTTCGTGCCTGGCCGGTGTGGTCGTCGACGACGCGATGCTCGAAGCGGTAGTTCAGTTGTCGACCGGGGCCTGGTACGACCCGCTCGATCCGGCTGATCCCGATTCGATGTGCAAGCACGGCAGCGTGAACGTTCTCACCGCCGACGTCGGGTCGTCGTCGCTCTCGCGAGGGTGCACCGGGCAGCACGTGCTGGTGGAGATCGAACGCTACGACGCGCCGCTGCCGCCGATCACTGCGTTCGATCCACCGGTGACACGATCGGTCAGAACACCACCCGCGAGATGATCTCGGCAACCAAGGCCGGCTTGTCCTCGCCTTCGATCTCGAGCGTTGCGGTCGTCACGATCTGCAACGCTCCGCCCGACGCGTCCTCGACAGAGGTGAGGGTGGTCCGCAACCGGACATGGGATCCGACCTCGACCGGGTTGATGAAGCGAACTTTGTTGGAGCCGTAGTTGATTCCGAGTTTGGTGTTCTCGATGGTGTAGATCTGCCAGTTCAGCATCGACACGAGCGACAGACTCAGGAATCCGTGGGCGATCGGCGCGCCGAACGGGCTCTCTTTTTTCGCTCGTTCGACGTCGACGTGGATCCACTGGTGGTCGCCGGTGGCGTCGGCAAAGGTGTTCACCCGTTCCTGGGTGATCTGGAGCCAGTCGCTGGTTCCCAGTTCTTCGCCGACGGCCGCCTTGATCTGCTCTGGTGAGGTGAAAGTGCGCATGCTCACAGTATGCACCGTCGCAATAGGGCGCTCGAAAGCGATCATGTGGGAGCGAATGATGACCGGCTCGAGTGTCGGCCTGTCGAATTCAGGCTGTGTAGGGCGGAGCGAAAGGAAAGGCTCCGATCAGTTTGTTCTGAATTTCTTTCAGATTCGGGACCGGCCGATATTCGTGCTGTAGCTGCGCGATTCGATCGTGATCTCGCGCAAGGTCCGACGAATGCTGGACAGCTTGTCGGTCGAAAGCAGAGTAGTAATCGGCGAATTTGTATCCGTTGCCGCCTATGTCTTGCGGCAGCTTTATCCATGCGTTGGGGATGCCGTACGAGTCTGCGACGATCAACCCGTGCAGACTCGTGGACATCACGAAGTCACATGCAGTGATGTCGGCGATGACCTTGGCCGGCTTTCTGGACGGGTCGATCAACGTGACGCTCTTGTCTCGCGCAAGCGAGCGCACTACGGGATCCTTCTTGTGCACCCAGTGGTAGACGAGGCCGATCCGGCCGGGTACACGTGGGGAGCGTGCATAGACTCTGTTCGCCAGCAGCCCGGGGTCCCCGACCGCGACCTCGCGCTCGGACTTGATGCGTCCCAGCGACAGATGTCCGCGAACCGCGTAGAAGTCGAAATCGGGGTAGCTGAAGTCTCGTTCGTGGGCGGCGTCACTGAGCATGAAACCCGAGCCCCAGACCTTGAGACCCTTCCGGGCCTGCATGAGCTGGTCCATTTCCAGGGTGGAACCTGCCCCGATCATGTCGCAGCGCTTCGCGCGACGCCAGGAACACTTCTGCCCGAACAATGTTCCGACCAGTCCCGGCGTCAATTCGTCACCGAAATTGGGTGTGACGCCGGTGATTTTCACCTGGCGCCACCAGAAGGTCTTGATCGACGTGGCCACAACCCCAAAGCTACCCTAACGATCGGGTCAAGCAGCGGTAATCTCCGGAGTTCGCGGCTCGGTTTCGACGCATCCTCAGCGCAGGTTCGCCGAGTGCGCGGCGATCCCCGGGATGTCCGGACCGATCAGGATGCAGGCTTGAGCACCAGAGAAATCGAGTTGATGCAGTACCGCTGGTCGGTCGGGGTGGGGTAGCCCTCGCCCTCGAAGACGTGGCCGAGGTGGCTGTGGCAGTTGCGGCAGACGACTTCGACGCGGCGCATACCGAGGGTGGTGTCCTCTTTCAGGATGACGGCGTCGCTGTCGGCCGGGTCGAAGAAAGACGGCCATCCGCAATGCGATTCGAACTTCTCGGTGCTGCGGAACAGTTCGGCTCCGCAGGCGCGGCACTCGTAGATGCCTTCGGTGGTGGTGTCGGTGTATTCGCCGACGCCCGGGCGCTCGGTACCGGCCTGACGCAGAACCGCGTACTCCTCGGGTGTCAGCTTCTCCCGCCACTGCGCGTCGGTGAGCTGGACGGCCGGAGCGGCATTGTTGTCTGTTGCTGAACTCATGCTGACACGCTAATACGATTTGCCGGGTTATGCCGTTTTCGCTGGTGACGCGGTCGGTAACAGGTAGTTGGGCTCGATTCCCTCGTCGAGCCGTCCCTCTGTTCTCGCGGCGAACCAGCGTCCGACGAGCACTCCGAAGATCACGACGATCAGCAGCGCCCAACCGAAGGTGGTGCGGAGATAGTCGAGGGCCCGTCCGGTTTCGATCCACCGTCCGGACAACCAACGATCGGCGTTCATGAACCCGTAGATCGCGAGCCAGGCCGGCCAGTTCCGGAGTAGCGAGTTCCTGAGCACGACCGTCATGAGCAAGGGGAACAGCATCATCGAGTAGTACATCTGGCCCAGTGAGCCCAGCAGCCAGTGCGCGGTGAGGATCAGGCCGGAGGTGGTGGCGAAGAAGAACAGTCGATCTTCTCGGCAGTACCGGTAGAGCAACCACAGCGAGACCAACACCATGATGCCCAGGACGGCGCGGATGCCGAGGGTCAGGAACTCGGGCACTCCGTAGTAACGGCCGTTGCCAACGACAGCGCTGTTGAAGTAGTCACGCGTCTGCAGCAGGTACGGCAGCGTCCGATCGATGAAATTCATGGGATCGACGGACAACGGCCAGGCAATGGCCATCATCACCACCGGGATGGCGATCGAGGTGATGAACACCTTCCACTGTCTCGTCATCAGGGGGAGCAGCAGCAGTGGTGCGAGCATCGGCTTGATCGCCAGGGTCAAGCCCATCGCGACACCGGCGGACAAATCCTTGCGCTGCAACAGGAATCCGAGAAACGCCACTTCGCCGAGGAGTACGAAACCGTTGAAGTTGGTGAACACCAGTGTGTTCGTCACCGTCTCGCTGACGAAGGCAGCCAGGAGCAGGGCGGGTGCAGCCACCGAGTCCAACCGGAAGCCGAAGATGCGCAGCAGGATGTACAGCGCGACGAGGATGGCCACGGTGCTGGCAAGGATGAACAGCCAGCGAGAGCGCTCCGGGTCGATGATGGCGATGGGGGAGAGCAGCATCGTCGCGCTCGGCTGGTACAGGTAATGAGGATCGACCGAATCGAAGTTCGCGGTGTACACCGGCTGCCGGTTGAGGAACGCGAGAGCTGCGTTGTACACCGGGTTGAAGTCGTTGGTGACATCGCCGTTGACCGCCCTGATCACCACCCGATGCACGACGGTCATGATGGCGATCGGCCAGAGCGCGTACTTGATTACTTCGGCGGTGGTCCGCCCGGTACGCGGCTCCAGAAAGCTAAGTGACACCCGCGAACGGTACCCGAGACGGTCGGTGCGCCCGTTCAGGACACCCCGCGGGGCCCGTGTCTTTCGCGGCCCTCCGAGGAGTCGAGTCAGGCCGGACAGACGGTGCCGTCGGTCGGAAGCGTCGTGTCTCGCGCGTAAGTGACAGCAGCACTCTGCAGGCACTGCGACCCGCCGATGCTCGGATGCCCGCTGCCCTGCCAGGCGGCCGACGCGACGGCGGCACCCGTCGCACCGATCAGGCCGGTGACCGAGGACAGGCCGCCGTTGCCGACGATCGGGTCGCCGGCGTTGGACAGAACCAGGACCGGAACGTCCAGCGAGGTGGGTAGTGGGACGGAGGGAGCCGTCGGCCAGGACGAGCACAGCAATGCCGTCAGGGCAGCGTCGGTTCCGTAGATCGGGTAGCGGTCGGTCCACCCCGTTGCCAGGTCGCGGACGCCCTGCGGAGAAGGCCACTGCTGCCCGTCCGTGCAGCGGGCGACGAACTGACCGTCGGTGCCGTACGCCGCCCGGCCTCGTTCGGCGAGCGCTGCGAGCGCAGTCGTGTCGGAGGCGGCGGCAGCGGAAAGCGTCGAGGACAGATCTCTCGCCCGCGTCGACGCGTCTCCCGCGGTCGAAGCCAGGGCAAAGGTGATCGCGTCGAGAACTTCGTGTGTGGACAGCGGTGCGAACTCGCCGCCGGCGGCGCGCTTGATCAACTGTGCCACTGCGGCCGTCGGGTCACTTCCGAGCGAGCAGTTCAGCGCGACGCAACGCTGTGCGAAGGCAGCGAACGCCGCTTCCTTGCCCTGAGTTCGCTGCTCGGCGAGCGTTGCCTGGTCGGCGTTGACGCCCGTCGGCGAATCGAGGATCAGGCGCGCGACGTTGTCGGGAAACTTCGCGGCGTAGGCCATGGCGGTGAGAGAACCGTTTCCCGCTCCGATCAGGCCGATCCGGTCCACGCCCCACAACTGTCGAAGCCGATCGAGATCGTCCGCGGCGTACCCGGTGCCGAAGGCGAGCTCCTGCGGCTGCAGGGTGTCGGTGCATTCGATGGTGGCGTCTCGTCCGGCGTCGACCGCGCGGTCGACGGAGTCCGAGTCGGATCTGGAGAACTGTCCCAGGGCATCGACGGCAGCCTTGGTAGGCGCCTGGGGTGTGTCGTCGATGCAGTCCACGGCCGTCGAGCGTCCGATGCCGCGGCGATCCACGGCAACGATCGGATGTGCCTCGAGCAGCGTGGCGAGTGGGCCGGCGGCCATCGTGGCCAAGGTTGCGATGGACGAACGATCCGAACCGGACGTGAACACCAGGGGCCCGGCATCGACGGGTGTCCGGTCGAGCGTGGCCCGAAGCGCCCCGACGGCGAAGGTGCCGAACATCTGACCGCTGGCGTCGACATCGGCCTCGTACTCACCGCATTCGAGTGTCAGGCCCGGCGTGGTGGCGGTGAGCCCGAACATTCCGAGGGTGGCCGAGGTGCACTCGGACCAATCGAGGTCGGTGGTCGGAACAGCGAGTGCAGCCGGTTCGGGCGGGGTTTCTGGCGACGACTCGGCGGGCTGACCGGGCGAGCGCTGCTCCACCGCCACTTCGGGACGGATCGACGGGCCGCCTCCACAGGCCGCGCAGACCGTGGCGACGAGGAGTACTGCGGCGAGCAACGAACGTTTCTGCGTCACGGTGCGAGGCTATCTACTTTTGCTTCGCTGCCGCGCCCGCGTCTCTCGTCACGGCCGCACCCAGCGGGTCAACAGCGTGCCGTCGGTGTCGCCGAGCACGAGTGCGCGCTGCATGGAGGTATCGGCGGCGTGTGCGGCATGGGCGATGCGGCCGGCAGGCCCACTGATCACCTTCGGTGAGATCGTCAGGCACACGTCGTCCGCCGCCCCGTCGGACACCAGCTGACCGAACAGTCCTGGTCCGCCCTCGCACAGCACGCGACCGAACCCGAGCTGGGACAGAGACTCGACAATGTCGGTGGTCGACACCGATTCGCCGGACACCTCGAGCACCGTCGCCCCGGCCGTCCGGAGTTCGCCTACCGCAGAGCGGTCCGCCGCGGCGGACGTGAGCACCACCGGCATCACCGCTGTGTCCGTCAGTAGGCGAGACCGCGCATCGATGGAGCCGGAGGCGGTGACGACCACGATGGTCGGCACCGATTCCTGACCTTTCGCCTGCCGGCGAGAGATGACATCGGGAGACAGGGCGACCCCGCCGTAGTTCTCTCCGCGCACGGTGCCGGCGCCGACGAGCACCGCATCGCACAGCTCTCGCAGGATGCCGAACAACCGTGTGTCTGCCGGGGTGCCCAGCCCGGCCGAGGCACCGTCGGAGGTGACGGACCCGTCGATACTGGAGACGAAGTTGGTACGGATCCACGGTCGGCCCACATCGGTCGGGTAGGCATACAGGGATCGCAGACCGTCGTCGTCCACTTCGGTTCCGACGGCGGGGAGCGCTGCGGCGGCCTGCTCCGATGTGAAGTAGGTCCCAATATCGAGAAGCTGCATGAGTCACATGAGACCACGTCGTTACGCTCGATCAATGCCCGCACGCCTTGTCGACCGAAATCCCGTGGTCCCCTCCGATCAGCTGATCGCGCAGATGGTTCCGCCGGCGATGTTCGACGACGTCAGCTTCTCCTCGTACATTCCCGATCCCAAGGAGCCGACGCAGGCCGCTGCAGTCGCGAAAGCCGAGGAATTCGCGAACAAGGTGCAGAAGATTCGCGGCAAGGGCAAGCGCGGACTGTTCGGTAAGAAGACCCCGGCCACCGGTGCGGGGCTCTACCTCGACGGCGGCTTCGGCGTCGGTAAGACCCACTTGCTGGCCTCGATCTATCACAGCGTCCCCGAACCGAAGGCGTTCGGCACGTTCGTGGAGTTGACGCACGTCGTCGGTGCATTGGGCTTCAACAAGGCTCTCGAAGAGCTCTCGAACCACAGTGTTCTGTGCATCGACGAGTTCGAGCTCGACGATCCGGGCGACACGATGTTGGTCTCGCGACTGCTGTCGGAGCTCTCGCAGCGCGGCGTGTCCATCGTGGCGACGTCGAACACCCTGCCCGGCCAGCTCGGCGAAGGCCGCTTCGCAGCCGAGGACTTCCTGCGGGAGATCAAGAAGCTCGGTTCGATCTTCGAGTCCGTCCGCGTCGACGGTCCCGATTACCGGCACCGCGATCTGCCGCCGGCCCCGGAGCCGACGTCGGAGGCCGAGCTCATCGAGCGTGCCGACGGTATCGAGGGCGCGACCCTGGACGACTTCGACGACCTGCTGGCGCACCTGAGCACGCTGCACCCGTCGCGCTACGGCAAATTGCTGGACGGTATTCCCGCGGTGTTCCTGAAGAACGTGCACCCGGCTTCCGATCAGGCAATTGCGTTGCGACTGGTCGTCCTCGCCGACCGCCTGTACGACGCGGGTATTCCGGTGACGGCCTCGGGTGGCAAGCTCGACGAGATCTTCACCGAGGAGATGCTCGCGGGTGGTTATCGGAAGAAGTACCTCCGTGCGACGTCCCGTCTGCTCGCGCTGTCTCGTTTTGCTGCCGTCGGCTGATCTGCTTCGGTCGCGGCAGGCTCAGAGCTGCACCTGCATGACGTAGTCGTCGTGCGTCCGGTCGCCGACGACGAACGTCTTGGTGCCGGCTATCTCGAATCCGTGTTTGGCATAGAACTTCTGGGCGCGGACGTTCTGTTGGTTGACGCCCAGCCACGCCCCTCGGCAGCCGTGCCGACGAGCACTGTCCAGCGCCGACGTCATCAGGCGCGCTGCGACTCCGCCGCCGTGTTCGGTGGGTCGGACGTACAGCTTGCTGATCTCTACCGTCGGCTCGTGGGACAGCGCCGAGCGGATGCCGGAGTCGGTGGGAGTGCCGAACACCAGCATCGCGTATCCGAGTACCTGTGCCTCAGCCGACTCGTCGAGCAGTACGGTCCGGTTCGGGTCGACGATGTACGTCTCGAAGTGCTTGGCAGACAACACGTTCGAGATGAAAGTCTCGATATCACCGGGTTGCGTTCCCGGTGGGCAGGCCAACGGGAAGGTCAGTGCGGCCAGGTCGGCGACTCGGTGCGCATCCGCCGGGCCCGCCTCACGAACGCTCACAGCTGATCGACGGCATTCTTCGCGTCCCGCAACGACAGCCCTGTTCGATCGCGCAGCAGCTTGATCGCCGCAATCGCTTTGCCTTCCGATTTGAGTGCCGTCAATCGGGGGAGGAGGTCGTCCCATCGCACGGGACCCGAACTCGCTGCATCGAGAATGGTCGACGGGGGAGGAAACGGTGCTCCGCGTTGCATCGTCTCGATTGCGTTCTTGGCATCGAGCAATCCGGCACCGGTTCGATCACGGAAGACCTTGATGGCCTGAATCTTCTTGTCGGCGGCCAACAATTGGTGAATTTCGGCTCGCGCACCGTCGTCCAGTCCTACCAGTTTCGAGCTCTGGGACGTGGCACGCGATCTGTCCGGCTTTCGACGCGCGAGGAACCAGGCCGCGAGCACCGCGGTATCGACGAGGACCAGCGCAACGATGAACCATCCCCAGGTCGGCATAACGTCAGTACACCACTTCAGCGTGACGGGTCGAAGAGCGGGACGACGCCCGGCCGATCGGCGGGCAGCGACTCGAACAGTGAGACAGCAGCATCGAGAGTCCGCTGCGCTGCGTCGTACTTCGCCGGTGCGAGATCGTGGCCTGCACCGTCGATGTCGATCAGCAGTGTGGGCGCGGGAACCAGCGCGAACGCCGCCCCGAGTTCTTCGGTGGTAGCGAACGGATCCTTGGTGCCGTGCAGCACAACAGTGGGGGTACGTAGGTCGGGCAGATGGTGGGTCCGAAGCTTGTCGGGCTTTCCCGGTGGGTGCAGGGGATAGGACGTCAGCACCAGACCGTCCACGAGACCCGGCTGCTCCGACGCGATCATCGATCCCTGCCTGCCGCCGTACGAATGCCCGCCGAACACGACGAACCCGTCGGTTTCCGCACGCAGTCGATCGACGGCCGCGGCGATCCCCATCCGGTCCTCCTCGGAACGGGAGGGATGCGGAGGACCCTTGGCCTTGCGGACTCGGAACGGGAGGTCGAACCGCAAGACCGTGAAGCCGGCCGCCGCCCACATCGACGCAATGTTCTGTAGGAGCACCGACCCGCAGTTGCCGCCCGCACCGTGAGTGAGAGCGAGCCCTCCGCGCGACGGGATCGGCGGCGTGTGAAGAAACGCGACGCCCCCGCCGAGTTCGATGTCGGCGGGGGCGTCGGGAACGTCGTGTTCAGCCATCGGTCGAGGACGTTACCTTTTCGTCGCTGCCGGCGTGATCGGTGTCCGTGCTGTCTGTTTCGGAGCTGTCGGATGCATCCTGATCGTCGGCATCCACCATCTCACCGTTGTCGTCGACCATGTCGGCAAAGGCTGTACCCGCGACGGTGCCGTTGGTTCCGGGGAGAGCCACAGTGGGCCGAGCGCCGGGTCGGTATCGGTCGTCGAGTCCCTCGACCGATTTCTTCGCTTCTTCGAGTGTGGCGTCGTCGACCTGAGGCTCTTCGCTGTCGGTCGCGTTACCGGGGCCGGCCGTGTCGGTGGGTGTTTCGTCCGTGGGTGCACTGCGAGCATCGTCCGACACGTGAGTGTCCTTCCATCGAAGTGTGTGCGTCGTCTCCACTGTGCACTTCTATGGCGTGAATCACCACCGAGACTGGGTAAGCCACAAAAAAGGACCCCCTCGAAAGGGGGTCCTTTGTTCTGACTGTGGTGCGCGATACTGGGATTGAACCAGTGACCTCTTCCGTGTCAGGGAAGCGCTCTCCCGCTGAGCTAATCGCGCATGTCCTCGCATCGGCCTTCACAACCGATGCACTAGCGAGGTGGAGACGGGAATCGAACCCGTGTGCACGGCTTTGCAGGCCGTTGCCTCACCACTCGGCCACTCCACCATGGGTCGAGACCCTCGAGCGGATGACGGGATTCGAACCCGCGACCCTCACCTTGGCAAGGTGATGCGCTACCACTGCGCCACATCCGCATACCCCGGAGGCAATCACTGCTGGGCAGTTGCTGTCTCCGTGGTGCGGGGAAAACATTAACCCAACGGGAGTGAAACTCACAAATCTCGTGGTCAGCCTCAGAATTCGGGTCTCTGGCGGCTGTGAACCGTGTGAAAGATGGGGTCGGGCCGGGTCCGGGGGAGCGAGGTCTGCGCTCGATGCAGGCGTCGAATGCGACATCGACGAGCCGGAGCAGGCGATTCGATCCACTGCGACACCTCGTGTTAATGTTTTGCCTCGTTCGGTCCCGTGGCTCAGTGGAAGAGCGTCCGCTTCACACGCGGAAGGTCGCTGGTTCGATCCCAGCCGGGACCACAGACGAAGAAAGCCCGCACCGCTTGTCGGTGCGGGCTTTTTCGTGTTCCGTCCCGGTAATCTGACCCGGTGAGCACCGACGGATCCACGTCCCGCGAGGCGGACGGCAAGACCAGCACAGCGGACTCGAGTGGTCCGGCAGAACAGCTGGCGAAGAAGCATCGACGGTTTCGGTCTCGCATCGCCGAGAACAAGTCGCTCGATCTCGCCTACCGGATCACTGTCGGTGTCGTCGGAGCTCTGGTGTTGGCGTTGGGTGTGCTGGCCATTCCGTACCCCGGCCCCGGCTGGCTGATCGTGTTCGCAGGACTGGGCATCCTGGCCTCGGAGTTCGAGTGGGCCAAGGGCGCGCTGCGCTTCGTCCGCAAGAGGTACGACGCGTTCATGGCCTGGTTCTCGAAGCAGTCGATCGTCGTCAAGGGACTCGGCGTGTTGTTCACGACGGTCGTCGTGCTCGCAACACTGTGGCTTCTGAGCACTTTCGCGCTGGTCGGAGGTTGGTTCGGCCTCGACTGGACCTGGCTCGAGAGTCCCTTGTGACGCACGCGCCGCGCTGAGGGCCGCGCGGTGGCCCGTTGCCGATAGGCTGTCGGAGGCCTTCCTGGCCAGATGAACCGATCGAGGAGTACATCGCTGTGAGCATGCCCGTTGTCGCCGCCGTCTCGCCCGCCCGCATCTCGGTGCAGGCAGGAACGACCGCAGGTACGGCGCTACGCGACACCGGTCTGCCGAACAAGGGTCCGGACGCGATCGTCGTCGTGCGAGATCCGGAGGGCAAGCTCCGTGATCTGTCGTGGGCTCCCGACTCCGATACCGAGGTCGAGCCGGTCCCGGCGAACACTGAGGACGGGCGAAGCGTCATCAGGCATTCGGCTGCGCACGTTCTTGCTCAGGCCGTTCAGGAGCTCTTCCCCGATGCCAAGCTGGGCATCGGACCGTTCATCAAGGACGGCTTCTACTACGACTTCGACGTGAAGCAGCCGTTCACCCCAGAGGATCTGACTGCGCTCGAGAAGAAGATGAAGCAGATCGTCAAGGCCGGGCAGCGGTTCTCGCGTCGGGTGTACGAATCGGTCGATCAGGCCCGGGAAGAGTTGGCGAACGAGCCCTACAAACTCGAACTGATCGACGACAAGTCCGGGATCGACGATCCCGAGGTCATGGAAGTCGGCGGGGGAGAGCTCACCGCGTACGACAACCTCAATCCTCGTACCGGTGAACGCATCTGGGGCGATCTGTGCCGCGGCCCGCACATCCCCACCACCAAGTACGTGCCGGCGTTCAAGCTCACCCGCAGCTCGGCTGCGTACTGGCGCGGCAACCAGGACAACGCCGATCTGCAACGCATCTACGGCACCGCCTGGGAGTCCACCGAGGCGCTCGATGCGCATCTCGAGTTGCTCGCCGAAGCCGAACGTCGTGATCACCGCAAGCTCGGTTCCGAGTTGGACCTGTTCAGCTTTCCCGACGAACTGGGGTCCGGTCTTCCGGTGTTCCACCCCAAGGGCGGCGTGATCCGCAACGAACTCGAGAACTACTCACGTCAGCGCCACATCGAAGAGGGCTACGAGTTCGTCAACACCCCGCACATCACCAAGGGCCATCTGTACGAGGTGTCCGGTCACCTCGATTGGTACCGGGACGGCATGTTCCCGGCGATGCACCTGGACGCCGAACTCGACGAGAACGGCGACGTGCGCAAGCCCGGCCAGGACTACTACCTCAAGCCGATGAACTGCCCGATGCACAATCTGATCTTCCGCTCCCGAGGGCGCTCGTACCGCGAACTGCCGCTGCGTCTGTTCGAGTTCGGAACGGTGTACCGCTACGAGAAGTCCGGCGTCATCCACGGTCTGACCCGAGTACGCGGCATGACTCAGGACGACGCGCACATCTTCTGCACTCGCGACCAGATGCGCGACGAGCTGACTCGTGCTCTGGAATTCGTTCTCGGACTGCTCAAGGACTACGGACTCGACGACTTCTACCTCGAACTGTCGACTCGCAATCCGGCGAAGTCCGTCGGCAGCGACGAAGTTTGGGAGGAGGCGACCACCACCCTCGCCGAGGTGGCCGAGGCGTCGGGTCTGGATCTGGTGCCCGACCCGGGCGGTGCCGCGTTCTACGGTCCGAAGATCTCGGTGCAGGCGAAGGATGCGCTCGGCCGCACCTGGCAGATGTCGACCATTCAGCTCGACTTCAACCTGCCCGAGCGTTTTGAGCTCGAGTACACCGGTTCCGGTGGTACCAAGGAGCGCCCGGTGATGATTCACCGTGCCCTGTTCGGATCCATCGAGCGGTTCTTCGGTGTGCTGACCGAGCACTACGCCGGTGCTTTCCCGGCCTGGCTGGCGCCCGTGCAGGTCGTCGGAATTCCGGTGGCCGAGGTGCATCAGGACCACCTCTTCGCGGTGGTGAAGGAACTGAAGAAGCGCGGAGTCAGGGCCGAGGTCGACGCGAGCGACGACCGAATGCAGAAGAAGATCTTCAATCAGACAGCGCAGAAGGTCCCGTTCATGCTGCTGGCCGGCGAGCGCGACGTCGAAGCAGGTGCCGTCAGCTTCCGATTCCGGGACGGCACTCAGGTCAACGGGGTTCCGGTGGCGGAGGCCGTGACCGTGATCACCGAGTGGATCGCCGCGCGAAACAACGCATCACCGACCGCCGAACTCGTGCAGACCAGTACCGCCGGAGTGAGCTGACATGGAAGAACACGACGAGTCGATCGTCGCCACCGGTGCCGGTGAACCGGATCGGCTGCAGCGATTGTGGACTCCCCATCGGATGTCGTATATCGCCGAGGCCCCACAGGGTTCGGCGGAGGGTTCGGCGAAGTCGACCGAGCCGTTCTCCGACATCCCGAAGATGACGGACGAGGACGGACTGGTCGTCGCGCGCGGCGAATCGGTGTATGCCGTACTCAACCTGTACCCGTACAACCCCGGCCACACGATGATCGTGCCGTACCGACGTGTCGCGGCGCTCGAGGATCTCACGCCCGCCGAGAGCTCGGAGCTGATGGCGTTCACGCAGAAGATGATTCGCGTGATCAAGCGAGTGTCGAGCCCGCACGGTTTCAATGTCGGCCTCAACCTCGGGGCGGCTGCAGGCGGTTCGCTGGCCGAGCACCTGCACCAGCACATCGTGCCGCGGTGGGGTGGTGACGCGAACTTCATCACGGTGATCGGCGGTGCCAAGGTGATGCCGCAACTGCTCCGCGACACTCGGGCCCTGCTTGCCTCGGCCTGGAACGAATGAACCACCGGCAACGGGAGCGTGCGGCGTGCTGAGCATCTTCGGCCGTGCGCCGGTCTCGAAGTTGACGGCCCCGTTGGGCCGAGCGCTCAACAGCACCGGCCTGACTCCGGACTCGGTGACAATCATCGGCACGGTCGTCACCGTGACCGCTGCGGTGACGATGTTCCCTGCCGGCTACCTGTGGTGGGGCTCGATCGTCATCACCCTGTTCGTTCTGTTCGACATGCTCGACGGTGCGATGGCTCGCGCACGAGGAGGCGGCACCAAGTACGGTGCCGTTCTCGACGCAACGTGCGACCGCGTTGCGGACGGTGCGATCTTCGGCGGCTTGGCCTGGTGGGCCGTGTATTCCGAGAACGACAAGCTACTGCTCGTTGCCACTCTCGTCTGCCTGGTCACCTCGCAGGTCATCTCGTACGCCAAAGCGCGCGCCGAGGCCAGCGGCCTGTCCGCGGACGGTGGTTGGATCGAACGACCCGACCGCCTCGTCATCGTTCTGGTCGGGGCCGGGCTCACCGGTGTCGGAAGACATTTCGACATACCGTGGCTGGACAGTCTCATCTATCCCGCAATGTGGATTCTTGCCGCGCTGAGCATCGTGACCGTGTTCCAACGAGTGCTCGCCGTCCGCGGATCCGAGGGTGCCCGCGACATCATCGTGCCGCCGGCTCCGTCGGTCTCCGACGACGGCGGTGTGGAGCCGACATGAATCTGTCGGAACGCGCGTCCGACGCCGGGTACGCCGCGGGGTGGCGTCTCGTCCGGTCGTTACCCGAGGGTGTCGCCCGTCGGTTGTTCGACCGCGGCGCGGACTTCGCCTCGTCCCGTAACGGCGGCCCGGATCAGCTGCGCCGCAATCTCGCTCGTGTGCTGGGGACCACGGCGGAGCAGGTCCCGGATGACCTGATCCGAGACAGTGTTCGCTCCTACGCCCGGTACTGGCGTGAGGCATTCCGGCTGCCGTCGATGGACCTGGCTGCTCAGGCGGCCGTCATCGATCGGTGCGTGTACGGCAAGGAACATCTCGAAGCGGCGCTCGGTGCCGGCAAGGGAGTGGTGCTCGCACTACCGCACAGCGGCAACTGGGACATGGCCGGAATGTGGTTGGTACGGACGCACGGTGGCCTCTCGACCGTGGCCGAGAGGCTGAAGCCGGAGTCGCTGTACCAACGCTTCGTGGCGTATCGCGAGAGCCTGGGATTCGAGATCTTTCCGCTCAGCGGCGGCGAGCAACCGCCCCTGCTCGCGTTGTCCGACAGACTGCGCCAGAACAAGGTGGTCTGCCTGCTCGGCGAACGAGACCTGGCCAAGCACGGAGTACCGGTGACCTTCTTCGGGGAACCGACACGAATGCCGGCAGGTGCGGCCAAGCTCGCCATCGACACCGGTGCCACGCTGCTCCCGGTACACGGCTATTTCGACGGCGACGGTTGGGGATTCGACATCTCGCCCGCGGTGGACGTCTCGCAGGGAGTAGCCGCTGCGACCCAGACGGTTGCGGATCATTTCGCCGCCGGAATCCGCGCTCATCCCGCCGATTGGCACATGCTGCAGCCGCTGTGGATGAGCGACTGGTCGGCAGAGCGACGAGCCCGAATCGAGGGCACATGAGAATCGGTATGGTGTGCCCGTACTCGTTCGACGTGCCGGGCGGAGTACAGGCCCACGTCCAGCAGCTGGCCGAGGTCTTCATCGAACGCGGTCACCGGGTCAGCGTTCTGGCCCCCGCCTCGGACGGCGTCGAGCTCCCCGAATTCGTGGTGTCGGCCGGAGAAGCCTTGGCCATTCCGTACAACGGTTCGGTCGCCCGGCTGCGATTCGGCCCGGTGACGTACTCACGGATCCGAAAGTGGATCTCGGAGAACGACTTCGACGTGCTGCACATTCACGAGCCCAATGCGCCGAGTCTGTCGATGCTCGCACTCAAGGCCGCGGACGGCCCGATCGTGGCCACGTTCCACACATCCACCACCAAGTCTCTCGTGCTCAGCACGTTCCAGGGCGTGCTGCGGCCCTATCACGAGAAGATCAGCGGCCGGATCGCCGTGTCCGAGTTGGCGCGGCGATGGCAGGTCGAGGCGCTCGGGTCCGATGCGGTCGAAATTCCGAACGGAGTCGACGTGCCGGCGTTCGCCGACGCGGACGTGCTCGACGGCTATCCACGTCCGGGCCGGACGGTGCTGTTCCTGGGCCGCTTCGACGAACCGCGCAAGGGAATGGCCGTGCTGCTGGGCGCGCTACCGGCCCTCGTCGAATCTCACCCCGACATCGAAATTCTCATCGTCGGCAGGGGCGACGAGGACAAGCTCCGCAAGGAAGCAGGCGCGCTGGCCTCGCATCTGACCTTCCTCGGCCAGGTGGACGACGCGACGAAGGCTTCCGCGATGCGTAGCGCCGAAGTGTATTGCGCCCCCAACCTCGGCGGCGAAAGCTTCGGCATCGTTCTGGTGGAGGCGATGGCAGCCGGAACCCCCGTGGTGGCAAGCGAACTGGACGCGTTCCGTCGGGTCCTACGCGACGGCGCATGTGGCCTGCTGGTTCCGATCGACGATTCTGCGGCACTCGCGGCAGCGGTCACCTCCATTCTGTCCGACGACGCCGTCCGCGAGCGTCTCGTCGACGCCGCCTCGGCGGCCGTGTCCACGTACGACTGGCCTGTCGTCGCCGAACAGATCCTGCGCGTGTACGAGACGGTCACCCTCGGCGGACAGAAAGTGCGAGCCGCGAGCTGATGACACTGTCTGCCGTCACCATCCTGGTCCTCGGACTGATCGCGGTTCTGATCCTCGTCGTCGGGCTGTGGGCCTACGGAACCGCCAACCGACTCGATCGGCTCCACGTTCGCACAGACCTCGCCTGGCAGGCCCTCGATGCTGCACTCGCGCGCCGAGCCGTCGTCGCGCGAGCCGTGTCGGCCGCCACCCGGGGCTCGGTGTCGTCGAGCAAAGAGCTTGCTGCACTGGCAGATCGAGCCGAACGCGCCGACCGGTCGCAGCGGGAGGAAGCGGAGAACGCGGTGTCCATGGCACTCGCCGTTGTCGAACCGGCCGCACTGCCACCGCAGCTGGTCGCCGAACTCGCCGACGCCGAAGCACGCGTATTGATCGCACGACGCTTCCACAACGACGCCGTCCGAGACACCCTCGCTCTACGGGTACGCCGTCCGGTCCGGTGGCTGCATCTCGGCGGCACCGCCGCCCTGCCGTCGTACTTCGAGATCGCGGAGCGCTCGGCCGCGGCAACGTTCGGTAGTGAGACCCGGGCGACGCCGCGTACCTCTGCGCGGGTGGTGTTGCTCGACGAGCGTGGCCGTGTCCTGCTCCTGCGTGGACACGACCCCACGGTGCCCGAGACGTTCTTCTGGTTCACCATCGGAGGTGCGGTCGAAAAGGGGGAGTCCCTTCGCGAGGCAGCGGTACGCGAAGTGCACGAGGAGACCGGCCTGACCGTCGACGCGTCCGACCTGCGCGGACCGCTGTGGCGTCGAGTTGCGACCTTCCCGTTCAACGGAACGTTGATTCGGTCCGAGGAACTGTTCTTCGCGCATCGGACGCAGGAGTTCGAACCCGAGAGTGCCGGGTTCACGGACTTCGAGCGACGAACCGTCACCGGGCATCGCTGGTGTACCGAGGCAGACATCCGGGCGCTGAGTGCGGTAGGCGAAAACGTGTACCCACAGGATCTGGCCGAACTTCTCGACGAGGTCAACGTAGCGCTCGCGCGACGCGGCGACCCGGACGTCAGGGCCATCCGCTGACAATCTGGACCTTTCCGACCAGTCCAGCAATCTTCAAGTGGTTATGGGAAACGACGCGGTAGCGGCCTACAGTTCTGGGCGCGTCGCCGCGCCGGCCCGCCCCTTCGCGGGCAGGGCC
Source organism: Rhodococcus sp. 3258 (assembly GCF_031456475.1). Lineage (NCBI taxonomy): Bacteria > Bacillati > Actinomycetota > Actinomycetes > Mycobacteriales > Nocardiaceae > Rhodococcus > Rhodococcus sp. 3258. The sequence goes on along the minus strand of NZ_JAVDUT010000004.1, from coordinate 392,211 downwards.
GCGGCTCTGCGCGAAGATCCGGACTGCCGAGAACACAGGAGTTGGCTTGAGTACCCCACACGCCCCCAATTCGCCCGCTGCTTCCACTGGATCCGCTGACGGCGGGTCCAACGAGAACGGAATCGGCACCGCTCGCGTCAAGCGCGGTATGGCCGAGATGCTCAAGGGCGGCGTCATCATGGACGTGGTCACCGCAGACCAGGCGAAGATCGCCGAGGATGCCGGTGCCGTTGCCGTCATGGCGCTCGAGCGCGTTCCCGCCGACATCCGCGCGCAGGGCGGGGTGTCGCGGATGAGCGATCCGGACATGATCGACAGCATCATCTCCTCGGTCAGCATTCCGGTGATGGCCAAGGCCCGCATCGGGCACTTCGTCGAGGCGCAGATCCTGCAGAGCCTGGGTGTCGACTACATCGACGAGTCCGAGGTCCTCACCCCGGCCGACTACGCCAATCACATCGACAAGTGGAATTTCACCGTTCCGTTCGTGTGTGGTGCCACCAACCTGGGTGAAGCACTGCGTCGAATCACCGAGGGCGCAGCCATGATTCGCTCCAAGGGCGAGGCCGGCACCGGCGACGTCTCGAACGCGACGACCCACATGCGCAAGATTCGCGACGAGATTCGTCGTCTCACATCACTTCCCGAAGACGAGCTCTACGTCGCGGCGAAGGAATTGCAGGCTCCGTACGATCTCGTCGTCGAGATCGCCCGTGCCGGAAAGCTGCCCGTCACGTTGTTCACCGCCGGCGGCATCGCCACCCCGGCCGACGCAGCGATGATGATGCAACTCGGTGCCGAGGGAGTGTTCGTCGGATCGGGAATCTTCAAGTCCGGCAACCCGAAAGAACGTGCCGAGGCAATCGTCAAGGCCACTACCTTCTTCGACGACCCGGATGTCCTCGCCAAGGTCTCCCGTGGACTCGGCGAGGCGATGGTCGGCATCAACGTCGACGACCTGCCCGTCGCACACCGGCTCGCCGAGCGCGGTTGGTGACCGTCCTCTTCCGGTTGCGTAGCTACTGACTGCGTTCCAGTGCCGGGCGGTCCGGATGGTCCCACCGGACCGCGAAGTCCGGCCGCTCGGCGTACTCGTCGATCGAGTCGTAGTACTCGAGCAGTGCCGTGCAGGTCCATTGGTCGGCCGTGTCGGTTCTCCGACGCAGCGCACCCTCGGACAACCGCAACTGCACTCGAAGATCGACGTCCAGTCCTCGGCCCAGCAGCATCGGGCCGGCAATCAGGACTAGGTGATTCGGCGCGGCCTCGACGGTACGAGCGCGGGCGGATCGATCGGTTGCCTCATCCCACAGACGCGGCAGATAGTGACCTCGGCCACCGGCACGCAGCGGCGCGATGACCTCGCGGATCACGGCATCGTAGTCGAACCACACAGTGCGGTAGCTCAATTCGTCCGTTCGCGAATACTCGAATCGAATGGACGCCGGCCGGACGTAATCGTGCAGGTCGACGACGTCGGCACGCCTGCCCTGTGCGCGGGCGTGTTCGGCTGTGCGAGAGGCGAAGTCGACCGGCTTCGCGGCGTCGGCACCGTCGACGACAACGATCGTTCGCGACTCGGCGGGGCACGCATCGACGATCGACCTGGTCAGAAGATCGGGAAATATCGGTATCGGTTGACCCACACCGACCATCTTGCCTGGTCCACTCATTGTTAGCCTGAGCCGTTGTCACAGAAAGGTGGACACAGCCATGGCCAGCATCGAGGACATTCTCGAATTGGAACGAATCGAGAACGACATCTATCGGGGACGCACGTTCCCGAGCCGGCTGCCGCGGACGTTCGGCGGCCAGGTTGCCGGCCAGGCGCTCGTCGCGGCCGTGCGCACCGTGGCACCCGAGTTCCGCGTGCATTCGCTGCACGGCTACTTTCTTCGGCCGGGTAACCCGAACGAGCCGGCCGTGTTCATGGTCGATCGCATTCGGGACGGCCGGTCGTTCTGCACTCGTCGAGTGACCGGAATTCAGCACGGCAAGGCCATCTTCACGATGTCCGCCTCGTTCCACGGCGACGACGACGGGATCTCCCATCAGGACCTCATGCCCGAGGTAGTCGGACCGGAATCGTTGCCCGACCCCACCACTCTGGCGGAGTACGACACCTCCTACTACAAGGAGTGGTCCGAATGGGACATCCGTCTCATTCCCGACGATCAGACCGTCAAGCATCCCAGTTTCGCTGCGCAGCAACGGGTCTGGTTCAGGTACCGCGACACGCTGCCCGACGATCAGGTGTTCCACGTCTGCGCGCTCGCCTACATGAGCGACATGACGCTCATCGGATCGGCCAAGGTGCCGCACCCGGACGCCGTCACGCAGACGGCCTCCCTCGATCACGCGCTGTGGTTCCTCAGGCCGTTCCGAGCGGACGAATGGCTGCTCTACGACCAGACGTCGCCGTCCGCTGATTTCGGACGAGCGCTGGCCCAGGGGCGAATCTTCGACATCTCCGGTCGTATGGTCGCCGCCGTCGTCCAAGAGGGACTGATGCGCTTCGAGCGGGACACCTCGAAGCCACACGTCGATCCCTTCGGATTGAAGTGACGCCGCCGACGATCGGCGTACTCGCACTGCAGGGCGATGTTCGCGAGCACTTGGCGGCGCTGGAGTCGAGCGGTGCGCACGGAATCACCGTGCGGCGGCCGGATGAACTCGCCCGAATCGACGGGTTGATCATTCCCGGTGGCGAATCCACGACGATGAGCACCCTGCTCGGTGTATTCGATCTGCTCGGGCCGCTGCGAGCTCGTCTGGCCGAGGGTATGCCCGCGTACGGATCGTGCGCGGGGATGATCCTGCTGGCGTCGGACATTCTCGATACCCGGCCCGACGCTCAACACCTCGACGGTCTCGATATCACCGTGCGCCGCAACGCTTTCGGCCGACAGGTCGACTCGTTCGAAACCGATCTGGAATTCACCGACATCGAGGGCGGACCGATGCGCGCAGTGTTCATTCGCGCGCCCTGGGTCGAACGTGTCGGTGCGGACGTCGAGGTACTGGCCACCGTCCCGAACGGGCCTGCTGCGGGCCGCGTGGTTGCCGTGCGGCAGAACCGAGTGCTCGCCACCAGCTTCCATCCCGAGGTCACCGGAGACGATCGAGTGCACCGACTCTTCGTGGACATGGTGCGCAGCGCGTAGAAACCCGTAATCGCCGGTTGGGGCGGAGCAAGGACACGGGCGAGTAAAGTCGACAACACTGATTTCGAGCAGGAAGGGGCCCTATCGCATGAGCGGCCACTCAAAATGGGCCACCACCAAGCACAAGAAGGCGGTGATCGACGCCCGACGTGGCAAGTCTTTCGCCAAGCTCATCAAGAACATCGAGGTGGCGGCCCGCACGGGTGGCGGTGACCCCACCGGGAACCCGACGCTCTTCGACGCCATTCAGAAGGCGAAGAAGACCTCGGTGCCCATCGACAACATCGAGCGGGCGCGCAAGCGAGGTGCAGGCGAAGAGACCGGTGGTGCCGATTGGCAGACCATCATGTACGAGGGCTACGGACCCAACGGTGTCGCCATCCTCATCGAGTGCCTCACCGACAACCGCAATCGCGCCGCAGGCGAGGTTCGCGTCGCGATGACGCGCAACGGCGGAAACATGGCCGATCCGGGTTCGGTGTCGTACCTGTTCTCGCGCAAGGGTGTGGTGACCCTCGAGAAGAACGGTCAGAGCGAGGACGACGTGCTGATGGCCGTTCTCGAGGCCGGTGCCGAGGAAGTGAACGACAACGGCGACACGTTCGAGATCGTCAGTGAGCCGACCGATCTGATCGCAGTGCGTACCGCACTGCAGGACGCGGGCATCGACTACGACTCCGCGGAGGCGAGCTTCCAGGCTTCAGTCAACGTCCCGGTGGACGCAGACGGAGCGCGCAAGGTCTTCAAGCTGATCGACGCCCTCGAAGACAGCGACGACGTGCAGAACGTCTGGTCCAACGTCGACCTGTCGGACGAGGTCATGGCCGAACTGGACGACGAGGACTGACCCGGTCCGTTTGCTCACGGTGATCGACCGGGTGTCGTAGCTCTGATCCGTCGGTGCGCTCCGCTACGCTATCGAACAACAGTTCGTAAGCGGAAGGTGTGGTGACGTGCGGGTGATGGGTGTCGACCCCGGTCTCACCAGGTGTGGGCTCAGTTTGATCGAGGGAGGCGTCGGTCGCACAGTCGTCGCTCTCGACGTGGATGTGGTCCGGACTCCCGCCGACATGGATCTCGCGCAGCGTCTGCTGCGAATATCCGAGGCAGCGGAATATTGGCTCGATACCCACAAGCCGTCGGTGGTGGCGATCGAGCGGGTGTTCGCTCAGCACAATGTACGGACGGCGATGGGCACCGCGCAGGCCGGCGGTGTCATCGCACTGGCTGCGGCCCGGCGCGGTATCGACGTCTGCTTCCACACTCCCAGCGAGGTGAAGGCAGCCGTCACCGGCAACGGTTCGGCCGACAAGGCCCAGGTCACCGCCATGGTCATGCGCATTCTCGGGTTGCAGACCGCGCCGACTCCCGCTGATGCCGCAGACGCGTTGGCGCTGGGCATCTGTCACTGCTGGCGCGCACCGATGATCGCCCGGATGGCCAAAGCCGAGGCGATGGCCGCCGAACAGAAGCGCAAGTACGACGCGCGTCTGGCCGAAGAACGCAAAGCTCGCGCCGCGGTGGCGCGCAAGATCGAGAAACTGGCCAAGAAGGAGGCGGGCGCACGGTGATCGCATCCATTCGTGGTTCGGTGGTCGACATCGCTCTCGATCATGCGGTCCTCGAGGCCGCCGGTGTCGGATATCGCGTCAATGCCACTCCGGCGACGCTTGCGACGCTGCATCGGGGGAGCGAGTCCACTCTGCTCACCACCATGATCGTCCGCGAGGACTCGCAAACGCTGTACGGGTTTCCCGACAAGGAATCGCGAGAGCTGTTCGAGCTGCTGCTCACGGTGTCCGGAGTCGGGCCACGAATTGCGATGGCCACGCTTGCGGTGCACGAACCCGATTCCCTGCGAACAGCATTGGCAGACAGCGATATCGGGGCCCTGACCAGAGTTCCCGGTATCGGCAAGCGGGGGGCCGAGAGGATGGTGGTCGAGCTGCGCGACAAGGTCGACGCCGTTGTCGGCCGCGCCGGCAGTTCCGTGGTGCCCGGTTCCGGGGTCGGCAACTCGATGCGCGATCAGATCGTCGAAGCCCTGATCGGTCTCGGATTCCCGGCGAAGCAGGCCGAGGAGGCCACCGACGCGGTACTCGCACAGCAGCCCGAGGCCACGACGTCCACCGCACTGCGGGCCGCGTTGGCGTACCTCGGTAAGTCCAGGTAGGTCGACGTGACCGAGGACGACGAGTTCGGGGAATCTCAGGTCGGTGCTGAGGCCATGTCCGACGACCTCGATATCGAGACCAGTCTGCGTCCGAAGAACCTCACCGATTTCATCGGTCAGCCTCGGGTGCGTGAGCAACTGCAGCTGGTGCTCTCGGGGGCGAAGATGCGCGGCGGCACCCCCGATCACATCCTGATGTCGGGTCCGCCCGGCCTGGGAAAGACCAGCATGGCGATGATCATCGCCGCGGAACTCGGCACGTCACTGCGGTTGACCTCCGGGCCCGCCCTCGAGCGTGCGGGCGATCTGGCCGCGATGCTCAGCAACCTCGTCGAAGGGGACGTGCTGTTCATCGACGAGATTCATCGGATCGCCCGGCCGGCCGAGGAAATGTTGTACTTGGCCATGGAGGACTTCCGTGTCGACGTGATCGTCGGCAAGGGGCCGGGAGCGACATCCATTCCCTTGGAGGTCGCCCCGTTCACTCTCGTCGGTGCGACCACCCGGTCCGGCGCGCTCACCGGACCGCTGCGCGACCGCTTCGGGTTCGTGGCTCACATGGATTTCTACGAGCCCAGTGAACTCGAACGAATTCTGATGCGGTCCGCCGGGATTCTGGGTGTCCCCATCGACCGTGACGGCTGCGCCGAGATCGCAGGACGCTCGCGTGGCACACCCCGAATCGCGAACCGACTGCTGCGCCGAGTTCGCGACTACGCCGACGTGCGCGGCGACGGCACCGTCACCCAGGACACCGCCAAAGCCGCGCTGGTGGTCTACGACGTGGACAAGCTCGGACTGGATCGCCTCGACCGTGCCGTCCTCAGCGCGCTGATCCGAAGTTTCGGCGGGGGACCGGTGGGAGTGTCCACTCTCGCTGTCGCCGTCGGCGAGGAGCCCTCGACGGTCGAGGAAGTGTGTGAGCCGTTCCTGGTACGGGCCGGGATGATCGCCCGCACGCCGCGCGGTCGCGTCGCCACCGCCGCCGCCTGGCACCACCTCGGTCTCACCCCACCGCCGGACCTCGCAGTCGGGGGAATTTCGGTGCGATCGGCCGAGGTCCAGCAGGGATTATTCGAGTGAAACGGCCGCAACACGAGACGAACGGACCGAGCGGGCCACAGGTGATGGCACACTGGGTAGCTGCGAGGCCCGCACCAGCGATGTTCTCGCACGAGACAATGACGATTATCGAACCGAACTTCGAGGACTGACCTTCCGATGGATTTGCTGTTTCCGCTGCTGATCGTGGCCCTTCTGGTACCGCTGTTTCTCAACGCGCGCCGACAGAAGAAGGTGCTGGCCAAGACCACGGAAATGCAGGACTCGCTGAAGGTCGGCGACGAGGTCGTCACCACCGCAGGCCTGTATGCACGAGTGGTCCTGGTCGAGGACGACACGATCGACCTCGAGATCGCCGACGGCGTCATCACGACGTGGTCACGCGCCGTCGTGCGTGAGGTTCTGCCCGACGACACCGAGTTCGACGACGGCGAGTCGGACGAGAACACCTTCGATTCGGTGCCCGGCGCCGGCACCGCCGCGGTCGGCCCCACCGAGCCGGCAGCTCCGTCGCTGCACAAGGACGTCGGGAACCCCGCCGACGAAACCGTCGAGCAGACGACGAAGCGCCTCGAAAAAGAGTGACGTAACGAAGATCCGAACCGCTGTCGGAGACACAATCCGGCAGCGGTTTCGTCTGCGGTGAGCGTCGTGGTGCACAATCGCACCGCCCGCCGCTGACACAACGAGGCACGAGCCAACAGGAACAGACACTTTTCCACCGCCCAGAGGAGAATCACACACCGTGGCACCTTCCAGCGGATCGGTGCATCCCGCCCGCTATCTCGCCGTCTTCGCGGTGCTGATGGCGGCGGTGTATGCCCTGGTCTTCTTCACCGGAGACAAAGACCCCTCGCCGAAGTTGGGAATCGACCTGCAGGGCGGCACGCGAGTGACGCTGACTGCACGCACGCCCGACGGGAATGCGCCGTCGCAGGACAGCCTCAAGCAGGCGCAGCAGATCATCGAGACCCGCGTCAACGGTCTCGGCGTGTCCGGTTCCGAGGTGGTCATCGACGGCGACAATCTCGTCATCACGGTGCCCGGTGACGACAGCTCTCAGGCGAGAACTCTGGGGCAGACCGCTCGACTGTTCATTCGTCCGGTGGTGGGGTCGGTTGCACCATCCGCAGGCCAGGCGACGCCGGGTTCTCCGCAGACCCCGACGGACCCGGCTGCGCCGGCAGATCCGGCGACAGCCGTCGATCCTGCTGCTCCAGCTGCTCCGCAGAGTCGGGTGTTTCCGGCGCAGGATCCGACGACGGTAGACCCGACCCCCGCTCCGACAACCGGTGCTCCGGCCTCGGACGCACCCGCGACGGACGCCCCGACCTCGAGTGATCCCGCCGAAGACGCGTCGCTGTCCGACGCCGATCGCGCAGCCCAGGAGATCGCCGACGCGAAGGCGCTTCGTCAGAGCGAGGATCAGCAGATACAGCAGCTCGCCATGCAGTCGCTCGATTGCAACGCCGCGGACCCGCTTGCCGGCAACGACGATCCTGCACTCCCGCTCGTGGCCTGCTCCACCGACGGAACAGCTGTCTACCTTCTCGGTCCGACGATCATCGACGGTCAGCAGATCGCCGACGCGACGTCGGGATTCGACAACCAGCAGGCTCAGTTCCAGGTGAGCCTGACGTTCGATTCCGAGGGGTCGAACACCTGGGCGCAGTTCACGGCTGCGAACCTGCAGAAGCAGGCCGCATTCGTACTGGACTCGAAGGTGATCAGCGCGCCGGTCATTCAGGGTGCCACTCCCGCCGGTAGTGCCACGTCGATCACCGGCAACTTCAACGCGCAGAGCGCTTCCGAACTGGCCAACACGCTCAAGTACGGTTCGCTGCCACTGTCGTTCGTGTCCTCCGAGGCCGAAACGGTCTCGGCCACATTGGGATTGGCGTCACTCGAAGCAGGCCTGATCGCCGGTGCCATCGGCTTGGCACTCGTGCTGGTCTACTGCCTGCTGTACTACCGAGCCCTCGGCCTGCTCACGGCTCTGTCGTTGGCGCTGGCCGGGCTCGTCGTCTACGGCATTCTGATCCTGCTCGGCAGGTGGATCAGCTTCACCCTCGACCTCGCCGGCATCGCCGGCCTGATCATCGGTATCGGTATGACCGCGGACTCTTTCGTGGTGTTCTTCGAACGCATCAAGGATGAGATTCGCGAGGGCCGCAGCTTCCGATCAGCAGTGCCCCGCGGTTGGGCCCGCGCACGCAAGACCATCCTGTCCGGGAACGCGGTCAGCTTCATCGCCGCTGCCGTTCTGTACGTACTGGCAGTGGGTCAGGTGCGCGGCTTCGCGTTCACCCTGGGACTGACGACCATCCTCGACGTCATCGTCGTGGTGCTGGTGACGTGGCCGCTGGTGAATCTGGCGTCGAAGTCGAAATTCTGGTCCAAGCCGTCCGTCAACGGTCTCGGCGCGGTCCAGCAGATCGCGCTCGAACGAAAGCGCGCCGCCAACAAGGCAGTCGCCGTCAAGACCGGCGCCGCGTCGCCGTCGAAGGAGGCATGACATGTCCGATACGGCCACCTCGACCCCATCGCCTCTCGACGATTCGAGCGTCGACCAGTCCACGCAGCCCAGGCACAGTTGGTTATCTCGTCTCTACACCGGCACCGGTGCATTCGAGATCGTCGGACGCCGCAGGTTCTACTACGTGCTGACCGGCGTCATCGTGCTGATCTGCCTGCTCAGCTTCCTCGTGCGTGGGTTCACGCTCGGTATCGACTTCGAGGGCGGCACCCGCATCGCATTGCCCGCCGCGGACAACATCTCCACCGAGCAGGTCGAAACCGTCTACAACGACTCGCTGGGTATGCCCCCGGTGTCGGTCCAGACGGTCGGCTCGGGTGCCGCGGCCACGGTGCAGATCCGTTCCGAGGCGCTCGATCCAGCCGAAGTCGACACTCTTCGACAGGCGCTGTTCCAGTCCTTCCAGCCGCAGGACAACTCGGGCACCGCAACGCCCAATGCCATCAGCGTCTCCGACGTGAGTGAGACATGGGGGAGTCAGATCACCCAGAAGGCTCTGATAGCCCTCGCGGTGTTCCTGGTGATCGTCAGCATCTACATCGCCATCCGATACGAACGGGACATGGCGCTGGCGGCCCTGGCCGCATTGGGCTTCGACCTCGTCGTCACCGCGGGCGTCTATTCACTCGTCGGCTTCGAGGTGACCCCGGCCACGGTGATCGGTCTGCTGACCATTCTGGGATTCTCGCTGTACGACTCCGTCGTGGTGTTCGACAAGGTGGAGGAGAACACCCGAGGCATCTTGAACCTGCACCGCAAGACGTACGCGGAGCAGGCCAACCTTGCCGTGAATCAGACTCTGATGCGATCGATCAACACGACCGTGATCGGCGTTCTGCCGGTTATCGCGTTGATGATCGTCGCGGTCTGGCTGCTGGGCGTGGGAACGCTCAAGGATCTCGCTCTCGTGCAGCTCGTCGGCATGATCGTCGGTGCCTACTCGTCCATCTTCTTCGCCACGCCGCTGTTGGTGACCCTGAAGGAGAAGTGGGGCCCGGTCGCGGTCCACACTCGCAAGGTCCACTCCAAGCGTGCCGACGCGGCGGCGCGCGCCGCCGGTCTCGCACCCGAACCGGTGGCCGTCGGCGTGGATGTCAGCAAGGCGTCGGCACCGCAGCCCGGCAATCGCCCCACTGGGAAGCGGAACAAGAAGCGCCGATAGCGAGATCGTAGAGATGGAGAGTGCACGTGGAACGTAGGTGGAGCGCGGCACTGCTGGCAGCGGGTCTGGCCGCAGCGTCGCTCACCGCATGTTCGGCCTCGGAGGACAAGGTGCCTTCCATCGGGTACTCGTTCGACAACGTGGTGAACAACTACAACGCCAGGACCGTCGACGGGGCCGCGTCGGGAGCGCGTCAGGCGTTCACACGAGTCCAGGTCGGGTTCAGCTATCTGGGACCGGACGGTGATGCGCTGTCGGACAACGACATCGGTACCGTCGCGGTCGTGCCAGGGGACGTTCTGACGCTGCAGTACACGATCGCGCCTGCGGCGAAATACTCCGACGGCGCACCGATGGCGTGCGATGACCTGGTGCTGGCGTGGGCCGCCAACAGCGGCCGGTTCGCCACCGACCGTCCCCTGTTCGACGCGGCGTCGACGGCGGGATACTCCGACATCGCGAGCATCGACTGCGTCCCCGGGTCCAAGGACGCCACCGTCGTCTTCGCCCCGGGCCGCAGCTACCAGAACTGGCGAGCTCTGTTCGGTGCCACCGATCTGTTGCCCGCACACGTGGCTGCGCGCGCGGCCGGGGTACCGAACGTCGTCGATCCCATAGTGGCCGGCGATGACGGTGTCGTCTCTCGGATCGCCGATTTCTGGAACACCGGGTGGACGTTGACGCCCGGTTCTGTCGACACGTCTCTGTTGCCGTCGGCCGGTCCGTACCGCGTCGACTCGTACACCGCCGAGGACGGGTTGGTTCTGGTCGCGAACGACGCCTGGTGGGGCATTCCGCCCGAGACGCAGAGAGTCGTGATCTGGCCCAAGGGCACCGACGTCCCGGCGAAGATCAACGATGGATCTCTGGACGTGATCGACCAGGGTGCGGGCGCGAACGATCTGGGTTCGACAGAGGGGTTCGAGACCGTCACGGAACCGTCGCGAGGCGTCGAGCAGCTGACGTTCGCGACCCAGGGCGCGCTGGCGGAAGCGAGTGCTCGCCGGGCCGTGGCCGCATGCATCCCGCGAACGGACCTGTTCGACACACTCGGGCACCCTGGCTTCGAGGCACCGCCGGCCGGGCCCGGCTCCAGCGTCGTCGATTCTCGGCTGATGCAACCGGACACTCTGGTGTACCCCTCGGTTGCCGCGACGGTCGGCGACCGGTACCAGCGGTCGGACCTGGACCGCGCGGGCAAGGAACTGGCCGCATCGGGTAGCAGTGCGCTGACCGTACGCGTCGGCTACCTGGCACCGGACGCGCGCCGCGCTCAGCTGGTCAGCCGAATGGCGACCGATTGTGCGGCGGCGGGGATCACCGTCGAGGACGCGAGCTCACCGGAGTTCACGCCGTCCGCGCTTCGTGCCGGAACAGTGGACGCCGTTCTCGGCGGCGCGGGGTCGCTGCCAGGGCCGACCGGCTCGGCGTCGTCCGTCGTTGCACGGTACTCGGTGCGAACCGGTATCGGCCTCAACGTGGGCGGGTACAGCAACGGGCGGATCGACTCGATCGTCGACCAGCTGGCGGTGACCGACGATCCCGAGCGCGTGCTGGCGTTGGCGACCGAGGGCGAGAACATTCTGTGGAACGACATGCCGTCGCTTCCGCTGTACAGCGAGCCGCGCACCACCGTCGTGAGCGACGGTATGCAGGACGTCGTGGCCAACCCCACGGCGGCCGGTGCCGGCTGGAACATGGATCGGTGGGTACTTCTGAAATGAGCGATGCGACAGTGACTCAGGACGGCGGGGTGCGCGGTGATGCCGTGTCGGCCGTGCATCGGCTGACGCGGTGGGTGGACGATTTTCCCGTGGACGGGGTGCGGTTCGGCGACCTGACCCCGGTGTTCGCGGAGGGGCCCGCGTTGCGCAGCGTCGTCACGGCATTGGCGGAGGGTTTCGAGAACGTCGATCTGGTGGCGGGCATCGATGCCCGAGGGTTTCTGCTGGGAGCGGGCGTGGGACTCGAGCTCGGTTGCGGGGTGCTCGCTGTACGCAAGGCGGGCAAACTGCCGCCGCCCGTGCACTCGCGAACCTACGATCTCGAATACGGAACCGCGGAACTGCAGATTCCGACCTCCATCGAGCTGGCCGGTCGACGGGTGCTCGTGGTCGACGATGTCCTCGCCACCGGCGGTACCGTCGATGCGACAGCTCGGTTGTTGGCCGAGCAGGGCGCGGTGGTGGTCGGGGCGACCGTGGTGTTGGAAATCGAGGCGCTCGACGGCCGCAGCAAGTGCAGTGACTACCCGCTCGCCTGCCTGGTTCGAGTCTGAGGACTAAAGTCGACTGATACAGCGTCGACCGGATCTGTCCTGGCGTCGGCGCGAATGTGTGGCAGGAGGTGATGAGAGTGACCCGTTACATCGATCAGCCCTTGCCCGAGCGGCCCGCAGTCGCCGATCGGCCGGGAACCGGTGCGGATTCGGTCGCGTCCGGCGATACGAGCGCGGTCGTCGATACCGCAGTGGTCAACGATCCGGTGGTGGACAGACCGGGCGTGCGCGAGCCGGTGTCGAGTGATTCGGCGCAGGCCGACGACCAGGCGCCGTCGGGTGCACGCAATTCGGCACCCGTGCCCACCTCGGCCTCCCGTCGAGTTCGGGCGCGGCTCGCTCGTCGCATCACGGCCGGACGCAGCGCGGCGGTCAAGCCCGTCCTCGAACCTCTGGTCAGTCTGCATCGCGAGCTGTATCCCAAGGCCGATCTGACGCTGCTGCAGCGGGCCTACGACGTCGCGGACGAGCTGCATTCCACACAGATGCGCAAGTCCGGCGACCCGTACATCACCCATCCACTTGCCGTGGCGAACATCCTCGCCGAACTGGGTATGGACACCACCACGCTGGTTGCGGCCCTGCTGCACGACACGGTGGAGGACACCGGCTACTCGTTGGCCAAGTTGACCGAGGAGTTCGGTGACGAGGTGTCCCATCTTGTCGACGGGGTCACCAAGCTGGACAAGGTCGTACTGGGGACGGCCGCCGAGGGCGAGACCATCCGAAAGATGATCATCGCGATGGCGCGGGACCCGCGGGTGTTGGTCATCAAGGTCGCCGATCGACTGCACAACATGCGCACGATGCGATTCCTGCCCCCGGAGAAGCAGGCCCGCAAGGCCAAGGAAACACTGGAAGTCATTGCGCCGCTTGCTCATCGGCTGGGTATGGCCACCGTCAAATGGGAGCTCGAAGACCTGGCCTTCGCCATTCTCCATCCCAAGAAGTACGACGAGATCGTTCGGTTGGTCGCAGATCGGGCACCGTCCCGCGACACGTACCTCGAGAAGGTACGGGCCGAGATCAACGCCACACTGGCGGCATCGAGAATCAGCGCCGTCGTCGAGGGACGTCCCAAGCACTACTGGTCGATCTACCAGAAGATGATCGTCAAGGGCCGCGACTTCGACGACATCCACGACCTCGTGGGAGTGCGCATTCTGTGCGACGAGATCCGCGACTGCTATGCCGCGGTCGGCGTCGTGCACTCGCTGTGGCAGCCGATGGCGGGCCGCTTCAAGGACTACATCGCGCAGCCACGGTACGGCGTCTACCAGTCGCTGCACACCACGGTGATCGGGCCCGAGGGCAAGCCACTCGAAGTGCAGATTCGCACCAGGGACATGCACCGCACCGCGGAGTTCGGTATCGCTGCTCACTGGCGATACAAGGAGACCAAGGGCAAGCACTCTCAGGACAACGCCGAGGTCGACGACATGGCGTGGATGCGCCAGTTGCTCGACTGGCAGCGTGAAGCGGCCGACCCGGGCGAGTTCCTCGAATCTCTGCGCTACGACCTGGCGGTCAAGGAAATCTTCGTCTTCACCCCGAAGGGCGATGTAGTCACGCTTCCCGCCGGATCCTGTCCGGTCGACTTCGCCTATGCGGTGCACACCGAAGTGGGTCACCGCTGTATCGGAGCCCGGGTCAACGGTCGCCTGGTGGCACTCGAACGGACCCTCGACAACGGCGAGGTGGTCGAGGTCTTCACGTCCAAGGCCGTCACGGCCGGGCCGAGTCGAGATTGGCAGGGCTTCGTCGCGTCACCGCGTGCGAAGACCAAGATCCGTCAGTGGTTCGCCAAGGAACGTCGCGAAGAGGCCCTCGAAGCCGGTAAGGACGCCATCGCGAAAGAGGTCCGTCGCGGCGGACTTCCGTTGCAGCGCTTGATGAATGCCGAGTCCATGTCGGCCATCTCCCACGAACTGCGGTACGTGGACGTGTCGGCGCTGTACACCGCGGTCGGTGAGAACCACGTTTCTGCTCGCCACGTCGTGCAGAGGCTGGTCGCTCATCTCGGTGGTGTCGGTGACGTCGAGGAAGAGCTCGCGGAGCGCTCTACGCCGTCGACCATTCCGACCAGACCGCGTCAGGTCGGAGACGCCGGGGTACTGGTCACCGGTGCCGAGGGTGTCGTGGCAAAACTCGCCAAGTGCTGCACCCCTGTGCCCGGGGACGAGATACTCGGGTTCGTCACCCGCGGCGGGTCGGTCAGCGTCCACCGCACCGACTGCACCAATGCGCGGTCGCTAGAGGAGCAGTCCGAGCGCTTCATCGAGGTGCAATGGGCACCGTCGGCCTCCTCGGTGTTCCTCGTGGCCATTCAGATCGAGGCCCTGGACCGGCATCGGTTGCTCTCGGACGTCACGAAGGCTCTGGCCGACGAGAAGGTCAACATCCTCTCGGCATCCGTCGCGACGTCGGGCGATCGGGTGGCTATCAGCAAGTTCACGTTCGAGATGGGTGACCCCAAGCATCTGGGGCACGTGCTGAACGTCGTGCGCAACGTGGAGGGCGTGTACGACGTGTACAGGCTCACGTCGGCGGCCTGACCGAATTCCGACCCGATACGACAACAGGGTGAGCAGAAATTTCTGCTCACCCTGTCGTCGTCGTGCGGTACCTCAGGTTGCCGAGGTGATGACCACCGGATTCGCTGGTGCGCCGTCCTCTGCACCGCCGCTGACTCCACCGGCCGCAATGGTGTCCAGGGTCTGCAGGCCGGCATCGGAGATGGTGCCGAACACCGTGTACTGCGGCGGCAGCACCGAGTCGGCGTACACCAGGAAGAACTGGCTGCCGTTGGTGTCAGGGCCTGCATTGGCCATGGCCAGGGTGCCACGGGGGTAGACGACCGGGTTCTGGGCCTGCGCGGGATCGTCGGCGAACGCCGTTGTGGGGTATTCGTTGGCGAAGCTGTAGCCGGGGCCGCCACGGCCCGATCCCGACGGGTCGCCGCATTGCAACACTTCAAGGCCGGGGGACGTGGTCAACCGATGACACGGTGCGCCGTCGAAGTAGCCCTGCTGAGCCAGGCTGACCACACTGTTGACGGCGCACGGGGCCTCGGTACGGTCGAGCGTCATTCCGATGTCGCCCTGGGTCGTCGACAGCGTCACGTCGACCGTTCCGAAGACGTCGATGTTCTCGGTCGGAGGCGGAGCAACCTCCTTGGCAGCCGGAGACTCCGCCGGGTACGCACACGAGACCGTATCGGTGGTCGGCTGCGGAACGGGCGGCAGCGCACCGAACCGCGACAGATTCAGCGGCGGCCGCGGGGTGGTCGTCGTGGCCGACGTCGAGGCAGCGGTCGTCGAACCGGCCGGAGTGGGCGTGGCAGCGGTCTCCGTCGATCCGGAGCAGCCGGCGAGAAGAAGTGCCGCAGCGGAGGCTGCGATCACCAGACCGGGTACGCGTGTCACAGGTCGCTCTGCATCGAGGTGATGTCCACCGGCTCGGCCGGTGCACCGTCGGAGGCGCCGCCTTGCGCCCCCTTGGCCGCGATGGCATCCAAGGTGGCGAGACCGGTCTCGTCGATCGTGCCGAAGGCGGTGTAGGCGGGCGGGAGTTGCGAATCGCCGTAGACGAGGAAGAACTGGCTGCCGTTGGTTCCCGGGCCGGCGTTGGCCATCGCCAGGGTTCCGCGGGGGTACAGGACGGGAGTCTGCGCGGCAGGATCGCCCTCGGGGTACGTGTCGGTGGGGAACTCGTCGGCGAACTGGTAGCCCGGCCCGCCACTACCGGAGCCGGTGGGATCGCCGCACTGCAGCACCTGCAGGCCGGCACCCGTCGTCAGGCGGTGGCAGGTGGTGCCGTCGAAGTAGCCCTGATTGGCCAGGGACACGAAACTGTTCACCGTGCACGGGGATTCGGGGTTGTTCAGGGTCAGGCCGATGTTGCCGGCGGTGGTGGCCATGCTGTAGCTCAAGGGCTCGTCGCTGGTGGGGATGTTCTCGGTGCGGGGAGGGGTGTTGGGCTTGGCGGCCGGCTGCGCGGCGGCTGGGTAGGAACAGTTCACCGTCTCGGGCAGCGGTTCCGTACGGCCCGCAGCGATGATCGAATCGGCCGGTGCAGACGTGGTCGAGTCCTGCGCCGTGCTCGCGTCGTCGTCACCGCGGGTCACCACGAAGACGACCGAGACAACGGCCACGACCGCAACCACACCGAGGATGGAGCCGGCGATCGTCAACTGCTTCCGACGTCGTGCTCGCTCTGCACGTCGTACGAGTTGGCGTTCGAGCTTTCGCTTGGCAGCCTCGCGCCGTTGCTCGTTGCTGGGCAATTCGTGTCCTCCCGCTTGTCCTGGTTCGACCACGCCTGCTCGCTGAGCGGGTGGGTCGTGTGGTAGCCGGCCGACAATCGGCCAACGCGAGTTTGCCATCATTGCCTGAGAGCATGCTGGGGGGACCCGACGAGAACCTCCCCACTAAGCTGGCTCGGTACTTCGGCCTCTGCCTCTTAGGAGCGATTGTCTTGCTCGTCACCGGATTCCCCGCAGGAATGTTTCAGACGAACTGCTACATCCTCGCTCAGGACGACGCATCCGAGTGCGTCGTGGTCGATCCCGGCCAGGATGCCGCCGATCCGTTGGTCGAGTTCCTGACGCGATCCTCGCTGACCCCGACGGCGGTGCTGCTGACCCACGGTCATCTGGACCACACGTGGTCCGTGGAGCCGGTCTGCTCGAAGTACGGAATCCCCGCATACATCGCGCCCGAGGATCGATACATGTTGGCGGACCCGATCAAAGGGACCGGTCCGACGCTCGCTGCCGTGCTCGGCGACCTCGAGTTCCACGAGCCGGACGAGGTGATCGAGTTGGCGCACGAGCAACGTCTGAGCCTCGCGGGAATCGACTTCACGGTCGTGCACACTCCAGGGCACACGCAGGGCTCGGTGGTGTTCCTCACCGAGGCCAACGGTCCCGACGGGACGGTTCCGTTGGCGCTGACCGGCGACACCTTGTTCGCCGGGTCGATCGGCCGGACAGATCTGCCAGGCGGCGACCACGATCAACTACTACGGTCCATCGCGTCGCGGTTGCTGCCGCAGCGCGACGAGACCGTCGTGCTCCCCGGACACGGCGGACAGAGTTCCATCGGTCAGGAGCGCGGGTCCAATCCGTTCCTCGTTGGACTCGGCGACCCCGAGCAAGGAAAGCTGTGACCGTGAGCAAGCCGACCACCTTTTCCGCGCCCAAGGGCATTCCCGATTACTTCCCCCCGAATTCGGCCGAATTCGTCGCTGTCCGGGAGGGCCTCCTCGGTGCCGCCCGCGCCGCCGGGTACGGCCATATCGAACTCCCGATCTTCGAGGACACCGGGTTGTTCGCCCGGGGAGTCGGCGAATCGACCGACGTGGTCAGCAAGGAGATGTACACCTTCTCCGATCGAGGCGACCGATCGGTGACATTGCGTCCCGAGGGCACCGCCGGGGTCATGCGCGCTGTGATCGAGCACGGCTTGGACCGCGGGGCGCTGCCGGTCAAGTTGGCCTACGCCGGACCGTTCTTCCGGTACGAGCGCCCGCAGGCCGGCCGCTACCGACAACTGCAGCAGGTCGGTGTCGAGGCGATCGGCGTCGACGACCCGGCTCTGGACGCCGAGGTCATCGCCGTTGCCGACGCCGGGTTCCGCGCCCTCGGTCTCACCGGGTTCAGGCTCGAGATCACCTCGCTCGGTGACGACACCTGCCGCCCGCAGTATCGAGAGTTGCTGCAGCAGTTCCTCTTTGCGCTTCCGTTGGACGAGGACACGCGTCGACGCGCCGAGATCAACCCGCTGCGGGTTCTCGACGACAAGCGGCCGGAGGTTCGCGAGATGACTGCCGACGC
The DNA here is from genome assembly GCF_031456475.1 of Rhodococcus sp. 3258. NCBI lineage: Bacteria > Bacillati > Actinomycetota > Actinomycetes > Mycobacteriales > Nocardiaceae > Rhodococcus > Rhodococcus sp. 3258. The sequence goes on along the minus strand of NZ_JAVDUT010000004.1, from coordinate 374,000 downwards.
GCCGTTGATGCTCGACCATCTCTCCGATTCTGCGAAGCAACACTTCGACGAGGTGCTGGCCTACCTCGATGTGATGAATGTTCCCTACCTGGTCAACCCACGCATGGTCCGTGGGCTCGACTACTACACGAAGACGACGTTCGAGTTCGTGCACGACGGCCTCGGGGCCCAATCGGGCATCGGCGGCGGCGGCCGCTACGACGGCCTGATGGAACAGTTGGGCGGGCAGGCGCTGTCGGGTATCGGATTCGGGCTCGGTGTCGACCGCACCGTCCTCGCGTTGGCCGCCGAGGGCAAGACCGCGGGCACGACGTCGCGGTGTCAGGTGTTCGGCATCCCGATGGGTGCCGCGGCCAAACTTGCGATCGTCGACATCTCGGCGCAGTTGCGTGAACGCGGAATTGCCGTGGATATGGCGTACGGAAATCGCGGCATGAAGGGAGCGATGAAAGCGGCCGATCGTTCGGGAGCCCGATACGCGCTCGTGCTGGGCGATCAAGAGCTGTCGGCCGAATCCATCGTGATGAAAGACCTTTCGAACGGCGAGCAGGAGACGGTCGCGTTGGCCGACGTGGTCGACGTCCTCGGAGTGCACCTTGGCCGATGACCCTCGGCCCTCGGCGGGTCCGGTAGCCCTCGATCTGGTCTCGGCGGAGTTCCTCGCGCCGCGGTTGCGCAAGATCGTGGTCGGTTCGCTACTGGTCGGAGTCGTGCTGGGCGTCGTTCTGGCGCTCGTCGTCCCCGTGTGGGTGGCAGTCCTCGTCGGAGTGATCGTCGGTGGTCCGGCGGCGCTGTCGGGTTGGCTGGGATTGCGCCGCCGGGTGTGGCTCGACGGGCCACGGCTGTGCGCTCGGGGACTGCGTACCCGACGGCTGAACATGCCGGAGGTGGTGACGGCGGAAATGACCATCCGCACGGCCGGAATCGACCAGATCTCGCTGCGGCTCTACGACGGTCGTACTCGTATCGTTCTGCCGTTGGCGCTCTACACCAGGGGCGGCGGCCGCGAACTGCCGATTCTTGCGTTGCGCACGCTCGCCGATTCGCTGTGGACCACCGAACTCGTTCCCGCGGCGGCTATCGCGTCGGTGCTGGTGGATCAGTTGCGGGCCGAGGCGCGCGACGCCGGGCTCGACGAGCGCCCTCTCTACCGAGCGATCGAACTTGTTCGCAGCAAGGGTCGCACTCCGCATGCGACGTTGACCGACCGGGAGGTCGCGCAGCTGCTCGGATGAGCGGACGGCTCTCAGGTCACGAGGAAGGCGTCGAGCACCACGGCCTCGGCCGATCGTGAGCCGGAGGTGACGACAAGGGCCCGGTTCAGGTACGTGAACTTCGGAACAGCGGTCGACACTCGCAACGTGCCGCGGAAGTAGTAGGTCGCCGGGTCGACCTCTCGGTCGGGATCGTTCAGAGCGTCGATGACCTCGGCCGGTCCGAACTGGACTCCACGATAGTCGAGCGAAAGGTAACCGCCGGTTGCCAATTCGAGGACGAGATCGCTGCTGAACTCGGTGCACCCGTCGGGCCGGGTGACGCTGACGACGGTCGATCGAGCAGCAAGAGTGCCCTCGATGTCGGGGCCGGGTGCGGCCCCGCCGAGGACGGTGGTGACGACTCGGTCGCCTTCGGGCACCGATCCGATCTCGATGGCTGGTCCCAGTGTGAGGCCCAGGCGCAGAATGGGTTCCAGGGTCGGTGTGTTCGGGGCGGTCACGTGCGGTGCACTCCTAGGATCGACTTCGGGCCCTACGCTATCGCTTGTCGGCTGCCGGACCCGACCGGGGGATGCGGGGGAGCGATGCCGACCTTGACACGGCATAGAACAAATGTTCGACTGTGTGCATGCGATGGGCCGGTCAGACTCTCGATGCCGCAGACGAGGGCGCGCTACCGGGGCTGGAACGGTCCGGGCTCGTCCGCAGCGTGCAGACCCCGGAGTTCGAGGGCATCACATTTCACGAGGTGCTGTGCAAGAGTGCCCTGAACGAGGTTCCGGGCGAATCGCAGGTGCCGTTCTCGTGGACCGTCAATCCGATGCGCGGATGCTCGCATGCGTGTCGGTACTGCTTCGCCAGGCCGACACACGAATACCTGGACCTCGATTCCGGCAACGATTTCGACTCGCAGATCGTCGTCAAGACGAACGTTGCGGCAGTCCTCCGTAAAGAGCTCGCACGTCGATCCTGGAAGCGGGAGCCGGTGGCGCTCGGGACCAACACCGATCCCTATCAGCGCGCCGAGGGGCGATATCGGTTGATGCCCGGCATCATTCGCGCGTTGACCGAGTCGGGTACGCCGTTCTCGATCCTGACCAAGGGAACGCTGTTGCGACGGGATCTGCCGCTGCTGACCCTGGCTGCACAGAAGGTCGACGTACACGTGAGCATCAGTCTGGCGATCCACGATGCAGATCTGCAGAAGCAGCTCGAACCCGGAACACCCAGTCCGCGAGCACGATTGGACCTCATCCGCGCCGTGCGGGATGCGGGACTCGACTGCGGTGTGCTGGTGGCGCCGGTCATTCCGTTTCTCACCGACGGAGCCAGACAACTCGACGGGCTGATCGCTGCGCTGGCCGAGGCCGGGGCGACGACCGTCACGGCGCTGCCGATGCATCTTCGATCGAGCACCAAGGACTGGTACATGAGCTGGCTGGTGAAGGAGCACCCGGCGTTGGTACGCAGATACCGCCAGCTCTACGGACACGGGGCGTACGTCACTCCGGAGTACAAGCAGTGGCTGAAGGCGAGAATCGATCCGCTGCTCGACACCTACGGTTTCGCCGCCGACCAGACCCGCGCGTTGCCCGCGAACGAGCCTGCCGAACCCCGCGGGTTGGTTGCCTCGGGGCCGGCACTCACGCTGTTCTGAGTAGTACTGGTTCAGGGATTGTCGAGGTCGCGAGCCGAGAACGTGTCGCAGGCCGCCACTTGTCCGGTCTCGTAACCGGTGGAGAACCACGCCTGGCGTTGGGCGGAGGAGCCGTGCGTCCAGCCTTCGGGGTTGACCCGGCCGGTGGACGCCTGCTGAATCCGGTCGTCGCCCACCGAGGATGCGGCCGACAGTGCGTCGTCGATCTGGGCGGAGGTCAGCGGTTCCAGAAATGGGACGCCGCTCTTCGGGTCGACGGTCTCGGCCGCGTAGTGCGCCCAGATTCCGGCGTAGCAATCGGCTTGCAATTCCACCCGCACGCCACCGGACTCGGCACCCTGAGGGTCTTGCTGTGCGCGCCCGATGTCGCCCAGCTGGTTCTGGATGTGGTGGCCGATCTCGTGCGCGACGACGTACTCCTGTGCCAGTGGCCCACCGCTGGAGCCGAATTGATCGACGAGGACCTGAAAGAAGCTCGTATCGAAATACGCCGTGGAATCGGCCGGGCAGTAGAACGGCCCGACGGCACTGGTGGCGTTACCGCAGCCGGTGTTCGTTGCTCCCGAGAACAGATTCACGCCGGGCTGAACGTAGGCGACGCCGGTCTGGGCTTGGAGCTGAGATTCCCAGACGGTGTCCAGACTTCCTACGGTGAAGTCGATACGGCAATCGACGTTGCTGTTCGCGTCTGCGACGTCACAGTCGAGAGTTCCCGACGTCCCGGAGCCGTTCTGACCCGCAGAGCTGTCGCCACCGCTGATCTGGTTCAGGATTGCTCCCGGGTCGCCGCCGAAAAGCAGCGCGAGGACGATGATGACCAGTCCACCGGCACCACCGCCGATCGCCAACTTGCCGCGTCCGCCGCCTCCGCCGCCACCGCCGACGGAGACTCGGCCCGGTGTCGTTTGCGAGCCTTCTCTGAACGTCATGTTGGAGTTCCCCTCCGCCGAGCCCGCATATGCGGTGCGAACCGATGCCGCCACTGTCGGCCTTAGCTTCGCATGCCGGGACGGCATCTCGTTTCCTTCTATGGTGATGGGCTCCGTAGGATCGGTGAGCGAAGAACACGATCAGCGGATTTTTCTCGAAAGGACACCCGTGCTGCGCACCCATCTCGCCGGCTCATTACGCCCCGAGCACGTCGACCGAACTGTGACGTTGACGGGATGGGTGGCCCGTCGACGCGACCACGGTGGCGTCATCTTCATCGATCTGCGTGACGCCTCCGGTGTGTCTCAGGTCGTCTTCCGCGAGGGAGCAGCACTCGAGCAGGCCCACCGACTGCGCGCCGAGTACGTGGTGAAGGTGACCGGCAAGGTCGAGGGTCGTCCGGAGGGCAACGCGAACTACGAGATCCCCACCGGCGCCATCGAGGTCGAGGCATCCGAGATCGAGGTGTTGTCCGAGGCCGCACCGTTGCCGTTCCAGCTCGACGATCAGCCCGGTGAGGAAGCACGCCTCAAATACCGCTACCTCGACTTGCGCCGTGAGGGCCCCGGCCATGCCATTCGACTGCGTTCGCACGTCAACGCCGCCGCCCGATCGGTTCTGGCGCACCACGAGTTCGTCGAGGTCGAGACCCCGACGCTGACGCGGTCCACCCCCGAAGGCGCACGGGATTTCCTCGTTCCCGCTCGTCTGCAGCCGGGTAGCTTCTACGCACTGCCGCAGAGCCCACAGCTGTTCAAGCAGCTGCTGATGGTCGGCGGTATCGAGCGGTACTACCAGATCGCTCGCTGCTATCGAGACGAAGACTTCCGTGCCGATCGTCAGCCCGAGTTCACCCAGCTCGACGTCGAGATGAGCTTCGTCACCCAGGACGACGTCATCCTGTTGGCCGAGGAAATTCTGGCGTCTCTGTGGAAGCTCGTCGGGCACCACTTCACGGCACCCATCCCGCGGATCACCTATGCCGAGGCCATGCGCCGGTACGGCTCCGACAAGCCCGATCTTCGATTCGACATCGAACTGGTCGAGTGCACGGACTTCTTCTCCGACACCACGTTCCGCGTCTTTCAGGCTCCGTACGTCGGTGCGGTCGTCATGCCCGGCGGTGCGTCGCAGCCGCGCAAGCAACTCGACCGTTGGCAGGAATTCGCCAAGCAGCGTGGCCACAAGGGCCTGGCCTACGTCCTGGTCGGTGAGGACGGCACCCTCGGCGGCCCGGTCGCGAAGAACCTGACCGACGCCGAACGGGACGGCCTCGCTGCGCACGTCGGCGCGAAGAACGGCGACACGATCTTCTTCTCCGCCGGTCCGGTCAAGGCCTCCCGCGGACTGCTCGGCGCCGTGCGCGGCGAGATCGCACGCAAGCTCGACCTGATCGACCCCAAGGCGTGGGCGTTCGTGTGGGTCGTCGACGCGCCGCTGTTCGAGCCCACGTCCGACGCCACCGCCAGTGGCGACGTCGCCGTCGGGTCCGGGGCGTGGACGGCCGTGCACCATGCGTTCACGTCGCCGAAGCCGGAGTCGATGGACACATTCGACACCGATCCGGGATCTGCTCTGGCCTACGCCTACGACATCGTCTGCAACGGAAACGAGATCGGCGGCGGCAGTATTCGTATCCACCGCAAGGACATTCAGGAACGAGTGTTCGCGATCATGGGGATCGGCAAGGAAGAGGCCCAGGAGAAGTTCGGCTTCCTTCTCGATGCCTTCAGCTACGGCGCGCCGCCGCACGGCGGAATCGCGTTCGGTTGGGATCGCATCACCGCGCTGCTTGCCGGAGTCGATTCCATCCGTGAGGTCATCGCATTCCCCAAGTCCGGTGGCGGCATCGACCCGTTGACCGACGCGCCCGCACCGATCACCGCGCAGCAGCGCAAGGAATCGGGCGTCGACTTCACGCCGGAGAAGAAGGAAGAAGCGCCGACAGAGGCCTAGCCTCCACCCGAGGTCCGCAAGAACGAATGTCCCCGTAACGCAGTGCGTTACGGGGACATTCGCGTCTGTCGTGGTGCGAGATCAGCGCGCGGGAGTCAGGGGCCCGCCGGTGAGTACGCGGTAGGCGTAGTTGGTGGCGATCACCGAGACCGGAAGGGTGACGAGCAGACCGAGGCCGCACAGCACAATGCCGATGAAGTTGATGGCGGCGAGGGCCAGCAACAGCAGCAGGACCGGGCCGAAGTTCTTGACCGTCAGGTCGATGGACGACTTGATCGACTCGATCGCCGACTGGTTTCGATCGATCAGGAAAGTCAGTGCGAAGTTCGCGAGGAAACCGATCACGACCAGCAGGACGGTGCCCAGGAAAGGAACGAAGCTCAGCACGACGCTGGCCACCGTCCAGATCACAGCCAGTACCGCAATCTGCGGAACGTTCGTGAGTTGGAAGAACCTGCCGAACGTCGGCTTCTGTGGCCCACCCGTTTCGTCCAACGCTCCCCGTACGTATGCCGCATTCACGAAGTAGGACACGAATGTCGCGATCGTGGTCACCACCAGGAATGCGCCCGACGTCGCCGCGACGGCAGTACTTTCACCTCGGTCGGCAGCAGCGACCGCGGCCGTCAGGGTCGATGCGAACGTGACGATGAACACGGCGACGCTGACCGCCCACACGATGGCCGTGATACCGAGCCACGGTCCGGTGTTGGCCTTGAACTTGTCGAAGCCGTAGCTCAGTGCAGCACCGACGTCGAGTCGACCGGGGTTGGGTCCGAGAGGTGTCTGTCCGTAGTTCTGATTTCCGTAGTTCCCGTAGTTTCCCGGCGGCGGTGGGTAGTTTCCGGGAGGGGGTGGGTAGCCGCCCGGAGGCGGATAGCCGCCCTGAGGTGGGTAGTTTCCGGGCGGCGGTGGGTAGTTTCCGGGAGGGGGAGGATAGCCGCCCTGAGGCGGGTAGTTGCCTTGGGGCGGGTAGTTGCCGGGCGGTGGCGGGTAGCTGCCCTGATGCGGGTAGTTGCCGGGTGGTGGGTACCCGTTTCCCGGTGTCTGCGGCGTGTTCGGGTCCGGCTGGTCCGGGTTGGGTCCGCGACCGTATTGCGGTCCGTCGGGCGGGTTTTCACTCACGGTTCACCCTTCATGTCTGGCGTGGTACGTCGACGATTCGTCCGCATTTTCGAAGCTGAGCGAACCGTAGACCGATGAGGCGTGTCAAGGCGTTCGACACGTGGACGGTCGTGCGGGCCCGAATACCGTCGGGCATCGTCGATGGTTCGAATTCTTGCCGAGCGCACCGGGCCGGGGCCCACTAGGGTTGTTGTTTCTACCCATACCGGGACTATCACGAGGGGCTCGCCGTGGGCATCAAGGTTGCACTCGAACATCGCACCAGTTACCGATTCGACCGCACGGTCAAGATCTTTCCGCACGAGATCAGGCTGCGACCGGCACCGCATTCGCGCACTCCCATCGAGGCGTATTCGCTGAAGATCGAGCCGGCCGAGCATTTCGTCAACTGGCAGCAGGACGTCTTCGGCAACTTTCTCGCCCGCGTGGTGTTCCCCGAGCGAACCGACCATCTGTCCATCACGGTCGGACTCGTTGCGGACATGGCGTCGATCAATCCGTTGGATTTTTTCGTCGAGGAATGGGCGGAGCACTTCGGCTTCGCATACGAGGAACACGATCTGCCCGATCTCGAGCCCTATCTTCGCCCGGTGGACGAGGACAAGGCCGGTTCCGGGCCCGGACCGGTCGTGTCCGCGTGGGTGGAAAAGCTGCAGGCCGCCGTCGTCGAGCGGGGAGAATCGTTGCGCACCATCGACTTTCTCGTCATGGCCAATCAGGCCGTGATGGCGGACGTCGGCTACTCCGTGCGGATGGAGCCCGGAGTGCAGACCCCGGACCTGACGTTGACGTCCGCCGTGGGATCGTGCCGCGACTCCGCGTGGTTGCTGGTGTCGGTCCTTCGTCAGATGGGCCTGGCCGCGCGTTTCGTCTCGGGTTACCTCGTCCAATTGTCCTCGGACGTGAAATCGCTGGACGGTCCGTCCGGGCCGGTCGAGGACTTCACCGACCTGCACGCCTGGACCGAGGTGTATCTCCCCGGTGCCGGTTGGGTCGGAATGGACCCCACCTCGGGCCTGTTCGCCGGCGAGGGGCACATTCCACTGTCGGCCACGCCGCATCCGTCGACCGCGGCCGCAATTTCCGGCGCGACGAGCAAATGCACAGCCGAACTGGACTTCTCGAACACTGTGGTGCGTGTTCACGAGGATCCGCGTACAACGTTGCCATACACGGCCGAGCAGTGGGACGCGATCGAGGCCACGGCTGAGAAGATCGACCGGCGCATGCTCGACCAGGACATTCGATTGACCGTCGGTGGTGAGCCGACGTTCGTCGCCATCGAGAACCAGGAAGCGCCCGAGTGGAACACCACCGCAGACGGTCCGCACAAGCGCAAGCTGGCCAGCGTTCTCGCAGAACGACTTCGAACCATCTACGCGCCCGACGGCATGGTCCAGCGCAGCCAGGGCAAATGGTATCCCGGTGAGCCTCTCCCACGATGGCAGGTGGGTTTGTTCTGGCGCACCGACGGCCAGGCACTGTGGCACGACTCGGACCTCATAGCCGATCCGTGGTCGGCGGACGATCTGCGTCCTGATCCAGTCGACAATTCCGTATCGCAGAAGCTGATCGACCGACTGGTCGACGGATTGGGTCTGCCCGCCTCGCAAGCGCGTCCGGCCTACGAGGACCCGCTCGTGAAGCTGTTGGATCTGGTGCGTCAGCCGTACGGGGATCCGCCGGCCGACGCCGACGATCTCGAACCGGGGACAGATTCCGCAGCTGCGAGAAGGCTTCTCCTCGAACGGCTCGACGCCAGTACCGACGAACCGGCGGCATTCGTGCTGCCGATCTCGCGGACCGAGGACGGCACTGGCTGGCAGAGCGCAGACTGGAAGCTGCGACGTGGGCGAATCGTGTTGTTGGAGGGGGATTCTCCCGCCGGGCTCCGTCTGCCGCTACGAGCGATCTCGTGGGACGGGGGTCCGGTCGAGAACCCGGCCGATCCCACCGCACCGAAACCCGATCTGCCGACCCCGCAGCTGACGCAGCAACCACCCCGGGCCGTCGACCCGGCCGAGTCGCGCTACGCGCAGGCGGTGCGGGAGACGTCCGGAGTGGGTGGAACTGCGGTGACCGCACTGGTCGCCGAGGTACGCGACGGCGTACTGCACGTGTTCATGCCGCCGATGGATCGATTGGACGACTTCGTCGATCTGGTCTCTCGGGTGGAGCGCGCCGCATCCGCGATCGAGACACCGGTCGTCCTCGAGGGTTACGGCCCGCCTTCGGATCCCCGTATCCAAACCCTCACGGTCACTCCGGATCCCGGGGTCATCGAGGTGAACGTTCAGCCGACGTCGTCGTGGGCGGAGCAGAACGAGCTGATGGAGCGCTTGTATCTCGAGGCGCGTAAATCACGGTTGAGTACCGAGGGTTTCGACAACGACGGCACCACCCGCGGCACCGGCGGTGGCAACCACATCACTCTGGGTGGCGTCACACCGTCCGATTCGCCGGTGCTGCGCCGACCGGACCTGCTGGTGTCTCTGTTGACACACTGGCAACGTCACCCGTCGCTGTCGTACCTGTTCTCGGGTCGATTCATCGGTACCACCTCGCAGGCCCCCCGAGCCGACGAAGGTCGTGAGGAGTCGCTCTACGAGCTCGAGGTTGCGTTCAGCGAGATCAAGCGTCTGACCGGTGCCGACCGTTCGGCATCGCCGTGGGTCGTCGATCGGGCGCTGCGGCACCTGCTCACCGACATCACCGGGAACACGCACCGTGCCGAGTTCTGCGTCGACAAGCTGTACAGCCCCGACTCCACCCGCGGCAGGCTCGGTCTGCTCGAACTTCGCGGATTCGAGATGCCGCCGCATCATCAGATGGCGATGGTGCAGTCCTTGCTCGTGCGCTCGATGGTCTCGCGATTCTGGGATACCCCGCTCGAAGCACCACTGATTCGGCACGGTGCCAACCTGCACGGTCGATACATGTTGCCGCACTTCGTGATCGGTGATATCGGCCGGGTCGCCGAGGACCTCCGCGAGCACGGCATCGAATTCGATACCAGCTGGCTGGACCCGTTCACCGAGTTTCGTTTTCCGCGCATCGGTACCACCGTCGTCGGCGATGCCGAGATCGAACTGCGCGGTGCGATCGAGCCGTGGAACACGCTCGGGGAGGAGTCGACGTCGTCGGGCACGGCGCGTTACGTGGATTCCTCGGTCGAGCGCATCCAGGTTCGCGTTGCCGGTGCCGATGTGGGCCGCTACCTGTTGACGTGCAACGGGGTGCCGGTACCGATGTTGCGTACCGAGCAACAGGATGTTCAGGTCGCCGGAGTGCGCTATCGCGCCTGGCAACCGCCGAGCGCGCTGCATCCCACGATCGAGGTACAAAGTCCCTTGCGATTCGATCTGGTGGAGATGCAGACCGGGCGCGCAGTCGGTGGGTGTTCGTATCACGTGGTGCACCCCGGCGGTCGGTCCTATGACGGTCCACCGGTCAATTCGGTCGAGGCGGAAGCGCGACGCAACGGCCGGTTCGAGGAGGGCGGGTTCACGTCCGGCAAGGTGGACATAGCAAGATTGCTCGAGATGCACGCTCGCCAAGCGATCGACGTGACTGCGCCCGGCATGCTGGACCTGCGCCGGACCGGGGTTCACACGTCCTGAGGCGGGCAGAAAAGAACGAGTCGACCGGTAGCGATTGCGGTCCGACGCGGAACGGGTGGATTCGGCAACGACCACGCGTCATCCGGCGACGGGGTGTGATCGACCGACGGAAGGAACAACGGCTCGATGGTGCCCGTGGATACCGCTCACAGTGAGGCGGGCCGCAACGAGACGGCGGCCGGTGCGCCCGACCCCGCGTCTCCCGACCTGGTGTCACCGTGGCTCGAATACCACGGTCGACGTGAGGCCGTGACGGGTCGCAGAGATCTGTTCGACGAGATGCTCGGTGCCGACGACACGGTGCGTCCGCACTGGGCGGAGCTGGTCGACGGTATGCGCGACGCCGGCCCGGGTGCGATGCAGACGTTGCAGTCTCGGGTCAGCCGGCTGGTCGACGACCACGGAATCACCTACAACCCGATTCCGACGGGCGGCAACGAGCCCGGGCCCAGTTCCGTGCGGTGGGGACTGGACAGCGTCCCGTACGTCGTTGCAGCGGACGAATGGGATCGGCTCGAAGCGGGGCTGGTCCAGCGTTCGCAGCTGCTCGACGCCATCCTGACCGACATCTACGGAGCGCAGGAGACAGTCCGGCGCGGTCTGATTCCGCCCGAGCTGATCTTCGGCAACCCCGGCTATCTTCGGCCTGCTCATGCCATCACCGTTCCGGGTCCGCATCAGTTGTTCATGCACGCAGCCGACATCGCGCGCGGGTCCGACGGCCGGTTCTCGGTCGTTGCGGATCGCACTCAGGCACCGTCCGGGGTGGGGTATGCGCTGGCCGATCGGCGAGTGATGTCGCGGGCGATGCCGGAGCTGTTCCAGGCGAGCAATCCGAGGCCGCTGTCGACGTTCGCTCGGGCGATGCGCTTGGCGCTGCGTGACGCTGCACCCGCGTCCGCCGAGGATCCTGTCGTGGTGGTGTTGACGCCGGGGTCGCATTCCGAGACGGCGTTCGATCAGGCTTATCTGGCAACGGTTCTGGGCTTCCCGCTCGTCGAGAACGCCGATCTGGTGGTGCGGGACGGCTGTTTGTGGATGCGTTCGCTCGGCACACTGCGACGGGTGGACGTGGTGTTACGACGCGTCGACGCCGAGTTCGTCGACCCGCTCGATCTGCGTCCGGATTCGCATCTGGGTGTGGTCGGTCTGGTCGAGGTCCTGCGGCGCGGTGCGGTGAGCGTGGTCAACACTCTCGGTAGCGGAGTCCTCGAGAATCCCGCACTGACACCGTTGCTGCCGGCTCTGAGCCGGGCTCTGCTGGATGAGGATCTGACTCTCGATTCGGTCCCCACCTATTGGGGCGGTGATCCGATCGCACTCTCGCACATGCGAACTCGCTTCCGATCGCTGGTATTGAGATCCACCGTGTCCCGACGCGCGGTCGTGGGTCACGATCTCACCGAGCAGGCGGCCCGGGCGCTGTGGGACGAGGTCGAGGCAGCTCCGTGGAAATGGACCGGTCAGGAAGTGCCGGAGTTCTCGCTGGCTCCGGTGGGTTCGTCGTGGGGCAGCGGGTCGGGGGAGCAGTTGGCGGTTGCTCCGGCCCAGGTCGGAATGCGCTTGTTCACCGTCGCGCAGCGGGTCGGCTACACCCCGATGCGAGGCGGTCTGGGTCAGGTCATGATCACGGCGCCGGTCACCGAACCACTGATCACCGTCGCCTCCAAGGACGTGTGGGTCAAGTCGGTGGAGAGGGTCACTCCGGCCGATTCTGCTCCGCACACCCCACCTGCCACGGTGGAGGAGTTGCCGCAGTACGCCGCGTCCAACGTCGAGGTGGTCAGTTCCCCGCGTGTGCTGGGCGATCTCTTCTGGTTCGGTCGGTACAGCGAACGCGCGGAGGACATGACACGTCTGCTCATCGCCGCCCGGGAGCGGGATCAGGACTATCGCTCGATGCCGTGGCTCGACGGCAGCGACAGCCTGCCGCTTCTGCTGGAAGCGGTCACGAAGGTATCGCGCACGGGACCGGGATTCCTGGACGAGACGATCCGCGCCGATGCGATGGCCGAAATGCGCTCGCTGATGCTCTCGGTGGAGCGCCTCGGTTCACTGGCGCAGTCGGTCGACCGGATGCAACAGGCAGCTCGTGCGGTGCGCGATCAACTCTCGAACGACACCTGGGCAGTGCTCGCTCGCATCGACACCGCGCTCGATGAGTTGGGCGAGTCGGCCGTCAACAACGGTGCCCAGCTGGCTGCATCGCAATCGAGCGTGCTGCGCGGTCTGCTCGCGCTGTCCGGACTGGCGTCGGAGTCGATGGTTCGCGACGCCGGTTGGTACCTGATGGACGCGGGCAAGCGAATAGAGCGGGGATTGCAACTGACAGCATTGCTGTCAGCGACTCTGAGTCACGCCCTGACGCCGTCCACCGAACAGGCGGTCATCGATTCGGTGCTGTCTGCGGCAGAGTCCTCGGTGATCTATCGCCGACGCAACAGTGGTCGTGCACGGCCCGCTGCAGTTGCGCAGCTGCTGCTGTTCGACGCCGGCAACCCTCGCGCACTCGTGTACCAACTCGACCGATTACGTGACGATCTCGGGGCACTACCGGATGCGTCCGGTAGCTCGCGGCCCGAACAACTCGTCGAGCAGATGCGGGTTCGGTTGCGTCGCGTCGACCCGGGTGATCTGGAGTCGGTCGACGCCACCGGGCGGCGGGTGGAACTGATCGAGCTCGTGGACGGTATTCACGATTCGCTCGAAGAACTGTCCCGAGTTGTTCTCGCGACGCACATGTCGCTGCCGGGCGGTACCCAGCCGCTGTGGGGCAGCGTCGGTGCGCGGATCGGAAGCGGGGCACGATGACGAGTCGTCGGTACCGAATCAAGCACATCACCACGTACACCTACTCCGATCGCGTCACGTCGTCCTACGGGCGAGGATTTCTCGCGCCGCGGGACATGGACGGGCAGCACTGCGTCGAGAAGTCGGTCACGGTGGAGCCGCCACCCACCGATCAATCGTTCGGCGTCGATGTCTACGGCAACGAAGACGTGTACTTCCACGTGACCAACGATCACGAGAAGCTGGTCGTCACGGCGGATTCGCTCGTCGAGGTGTACCCGCGGCCGGTGGACGAGACCACGTCGTGGCCTGCGACTGCCCCGTGGGAATCGGCCCGGATGGCCATGTTCGACCCCACCAGGACCGATGCAGCGGACTCGGCACGTTCACCGGCGGTGGAGTTCGCCCTCGATCTGCCGACGCCGGAGATCACGGACGAGGTGCGAGCGTACGCCGCGCCCAGTTTCACGCCGGGGCGTCCGCTCGCGGACGTCATCGTCGATCTGACGCACCGGATCTTCACCGACTTTCGGTATCTGTCCGGGTCCACGACGGTATCGACCACCGTGGTCGACGTCCTCGCCGCACGCTCGGGGGTCTGTCAGGACTTCGCTCGGTTGGCCATCGCCTGTCTGCGGTCGCAGGGGTTGGCGGCACGGTACGTGTCGGGCTATCTCGCCACGGAACCGCCACCGGGCAAGGAACGCATGATCGGTGTCGATGCGACCCATGCGTGGGCCGCGGTGTGGATGCCCGACGACCGCTGGCTGGCCTTCGATCCGACCAATGATCAGCTGGTCGACGAGCGGTACGCGACGGTCGCCTGGGGCCGCGACTATGCCGACGTTCCGCCGTTGCGCGGGGTCATCTACACCGAGGCCGAGAAGAGCACGATCGCGGTGTCGGTCGACGTTGCACCGATGTAGTTCGCGCTGCATACTTTGGTGGCTTCGGGGTAACCGGCCAGCTGGTCGGGTCTACGAATGGGATCTCGAAAGCCGCAAAACGGACAATCGTGTCTCTTTCGTAGCCGGCGACACGGCACAGTACGACGTAGCGAACAGGTAGCTTGGACAACGATGACCGCAACACTTGCAGACCCTGTATCCGAGGTAGTGGCAGCAGCCCAGCGACTACTGACCAAGCGCACCGGGGCACCGGTGACGCTGATCGATCCCGTCGACCTCGGGGGTAGTGGCCAAGCCATCGTGTTGCGAGTGAAGGTGTCCGAGAATCCTTTTCAGCTTCCGCGAACCCTTGTCGTCAAGCAGGTGCGCGATCTTCCCGGAGAATCGGAGCTGCATTCCGAGCTCACCGATGTCGCCGGGTCGAGTGCATTTCTACGCGAGGCCGCCTCGTACCAGTTCGCGAATGCGCTGGCCACCGACAGCAGGCCGGGGCCGGAGCTGCACGCCTACGATCTCGATGCTCGGCTGTTGATTCTGAGCGACCTCGGTGACGCCAGTGCGATCCCCACGCTGCTGCGCAGTTCCGATGCATCGATGGTCACCAACTCGTTGATGGCCATGGCTCAGGCGCTCGGGCGCATGCATGCGGCAACCGTGGGCCGTGAGGACGATTTCGCAGCATTGCTTCGGCGGGTCGGCCAGCCCGACTCGGCAGACGGAATTTCCGCGCAGATACCCGACGCCCTCGCCGCAGTACCCGGCATGTTGACCGGATTGCTCGGAGTAGGGGCACCACCGGACGTCCTTCTCGAACGGGTCTCGCGCAGCGGACGGCTGTTCGCACACGGAGCGTTCCGTGCCTTCAGCCCGTCGGATCTGTGTCCCGACAACATCATCGTCAACGACGAGGGCGTTCGATTCCTCGACTACGAGTGGGGCGGTTTTCGAGACGCCACTCTCGACATCACGTACGCGTTGGCATCGTTCCCGGGGTGTCTGTGCAGTTTCGAGCTCTCGCACGATCGCGAGCAGGCCATGATCGACGCGTGGCGTTCGGAGGTCGTCGGCATCTGGCCTGCACTGGCGGACGACCACGTGCTGGCTACCAAGCTGCTCGACGCGAGGTTGATCTGGGTGTGGCTGACCACGTACTGGTTCCTACCCGACGATCACACTCGAATTGCCGCGGCGCGCGCACATCAGCTGTCGGTACCGCGGTCGCAGGCGCTGATTTCGCGTTGGTCGGTGCTCCAGGACAGCGCAGTGCGTTCGGGAGAGCCCGATATCGCCGACTACGCCGAGTCGGTCGTGTCCGCTCTGCGCGCGAAGCGGGACCGCTGAGCGCGAACGCGTTCGCCTTTCGTACCGTCGAATCGGTAGCGTTCGACCAGTGAGCGGCGGTTTCGGAAGTGACATCTCGGACGACGAGTCGGACGGCGACGGATTGTTCGATCCGCCCGCGGCACCGGATCCGATGATCGACCAGCCGCGTCCGACTTCCACGTACACGCGCCCCGACGCACCGCTCGCTGTGCGCATGCGACCGACGACGCTCGACGAGGTCGTCGGACAGTCTCATCTGCTGGCACCCGGCGCACCGTTGCGTCGTCTCGTCGAGGGATCCGGAGCGTCCTCGGTGATGCTGTACGGCCCGCCCGGAACAGGAAAAACCACGCTGGCGTCGTTGATCTCGGGGGCGACCGGTCGCAAGTTCGAGGCGTTGTCCGCCCTCTCGGCCGGGGTCAAGGAAGTGCGCAACGTCATCGAACTCGCGCGCCGCCGGCTGTTGTCCGGTGAGCAGACCGTGTTGTTCATCGACGAGGTTCACCGTTTCTCCAAGACGCAGCAGGACGCACTGCTCGCCGCCGTCGAGAACCGAATCGTGTTGCTCGTGGCCGCCACGACGGAGAATCCGTCCTTCTCGGTGGTGTCACCACTGCTGTCGAGATCGCTGGTGCTGCAATTGCAGCCGCTCGGCTCCGAGGACATCGAACTGTTGCTGACCCGTGCGGCAAACGATCCCCGAGGCCTGGACGGTGCGGTGACCATCGCCGAGGACGCAATGGATCACCTGGTGCGGCTCGCGGCCGGTGACGCCCGCCGAGCGTTGACGGCCCTCGAGGCGGCAGCGGGTGCCGCAACCGACGGAACGCTGGACCTCGCGACGGTCGAGGCCAGTGTCGACAAGGCCGCGGTGCGCTACGACCGTGACGGCGACCAGCACTACGACGTCATCAGCGCGTTCATCAAGTCGATCAGGGGATCCGACGTCGATGCCGCACTTCATTACCTCGCACGCATGATCACCGCGGGGGAGGACGCCCGTTTCATCGCGCGGCGGCTCGTCGTCCATGCGAGCGAGGACATCGGGATGGCCGATCCCACCGCACTGCAGACGGCCACCGCCGCGGCGAGTGCCGTGCAGATGATCGGGATGCCGGAGGCGCGACTGGCGCTGGCGCAGGCAACCATTCACCTGGCGACAGCGCCCAAGTCCGGTGCCGTGATCGGCGCACTCGGAGCGGCCATGGCCGACGTCGCCGCAGGCAAGTCCGGATCGGTGCCGCCGCATCTACGCGACGGCCACTACAAGGGTGCCCAGGGGTTGGGTAACGCCGTCGGATACAAATACCCGCACAGCAGTCCGGGTGGCGTGCTGGGGCAGCAGTATCCGCCCGACGAACTGGTCGGCGTGAACTACTACGAACCCACCGAACACGGTGCCGAGCGCGAAATCGCGACCAGGGTGGGGAAACTGCGGCGCATCATCCGAGGCCGATAGGCCCTCGAATCGGCACAGGGTCTGACGACGCTAACCTGTATCAGTGCAGACCCATGAGATCCGCAGGCGTTTCCTCGACCATTTCGTGAAGGCGGGACACACCGAAGTACCCAGTGCGTCGTTGATCCTCGACGATCCCAACCTGCTGTTCGTCAACGCCGGTATGGTTCCCTTCGTGCCGTTCTTCCTCGGGCAGCAGACACCGCCGTACAAGACGGCGACGAGCGTCCAGAAGTGCGTGCGCACCCTCGACATCGAGAACGTCGGTATCACCACTCGGCACAACACGTTCTTCCAGATGGCCGGAAACTTCTCGTTCGGCGATTACTTCAAGCGCGACGCGATCAAGCATGCCTGGACCCTGCTGACCGACAGCGTCGAAGACGGCGGGTACGGGTTCGATCCCGAGCGGATCTGGGCCACGGCCTACCTCGACGACGACGAGGCGATCGAGCTGTGGAAGGAGATCGCCGGTCTGCCCGACGAACGCATCCAGCGTCGTGGAATGGCCGACAACTACTGGTCCATGGGAATCCCCGGACCCTGTGGGCCCTGCTCGGAGATCTACTACGACCGAGGCCCCGAGTTCGGTGCCGAAGGCGGCCCCGAAGCCGACGAGGACCGGTACATCGAAATCTGGAACCTCGTCTTCATGCAGAACGAACGCGGCCAAGGCATCAGCAAGGACGATTTCGAGATCCTCGGCCCACTGCCGAAGAAGAATATCGACACCGGCATGGGCGTCGAGCGCGTGGCATTCCTGCTCCAAGGCGTCGACAACGTGTACGAGACCGATCTCGTGCGGCCGGTCATCGCCAAGGCCGAGGAGCTGTCGGGTCGGACCTACGGCAGTAACCACGACGACGACGTCCGTTTCCGCGTCATCGCCGACCACGCGCGCACCGCTGCATTGCTGATCTCCGATGGAGTCAATCCCGGCAACGACGGCCGCGGCTACGTGCTTCGGCGCCTGCTGCGTCGCATCGTCCGATCCGCGCGTCTCCTCGGCGCACCCGACGAGACGATGGCGCAGTTCATTACCGTCGTCCGCGACACCATGGCCGAGTCGTACCCCAACCTGGTCACGGACTTCGATCGCATCCTCACCGTCGCAGTGGGGGAGGAGACCGCCTTCCTCAAGACCCTGACGTCGGGGTCGCGGCTGTTCGAGGGTGCCGCGGAGGCCGTCAAGGCGTCGGGCGCGAAGAAGATCGGCGGTGCCGAAGCCTTCGCGCTGCACGACACCTACGGGTTCCCGATCGACCTGACGCTCGAAATGGCCGCCGAGGCCGGACTGTCCGTGGACGAGGACGGATTCCGCTCGTTGATGGCCGAGCAACGCACTCGCGCCAAAGAGGACGCCCGCGCGCGCAAGCATGCACACGCCGACCTCACCGTCTACAAGGATTTCGTCGACGGTTCGCCGACCGAGTTCACCGGGTTCGACGAACTCGGTTCCGAGGCAACGGTTCTCGCGTTGATCTCCAACGGCGTTCGGGTTCCGACCGCGGTCGCCGGCGAGAGCGTGGAGATCATCCTCGACCGAAGCCCGCTGTACGCGGAATCCGGTGGTCAGATCGCCGACATCGGCACCATCACCGCACCCGGCCTGACCGTCAAGGTCAACGATGTGCAGAAGATCGCCAAGAAGGTATGGACCCACAAGTCCGTGGTCGACGCCGGCCAGATCACCGAGGGCGACACGGTGCACGTCGACGTCGACCACGCCTGGCGCAAGGGCGCCACCCAAGGGCACTCGGGCACGCACATGGTCCACGCTGCACTGCGCCAGGTGCTCGGACCCAATGCGACGCAGGCAGGCTCGCTGAACAAGCCGGGGTACCTGCGATTCGACTTCTCCTGGCAGGGCTCGTTGTCCGAGGCGCAGCGCGACGACATCGAGAATGTCGCCAACGATGCGGTCGGCTCGGACTACGAGGTCAACACCCTCGTCACCGACCTCGACAGCGCCAAGAAGATGGGGGCCATGGCGCTGTTCGGCGAGAACTACGGCGACGAGGTCCGCGTGGTCGAGATCGGCGGGCCGTTCTCGATGGAACTGTGCGGTGGCACTCACGTCCAACACTCGTCGCAGATCGGTCCGGTCACCATCCTCGGCGAATCCTCGGTCGGCTCGGGAGTACGCCGCGTCGAAGCCTTCGTCGGCCTCGACTCGTACCGCTACCTGGCGAAGGAACGCGCGCTGTTGGCCGGCGTCGCGTCGTCGTTGAAGGTCCCGTCCGAGGAGGTGCCGGCGCGCATCGAGAACCTGGTGGAGCGTCTTCGGGTCGCCGAGAAGGAACTGGAGTCGGTCAAGGCCGCGGCCGTACTGGCCTCGGCGGGAGAGTACGTCGGTAAGGCCGAACGGTTCGGTGACGTGCGAGCAGTCGTCGCGCAGGCACCCGACGGCGTCGGCGGGAACGACCTGCGCACGCTGGCCACCGACATCCGCGGCCGACTCGGGACGGATCCGGCCGTGGTCGTGCTGTTCGGCACGGTCGGTGGCAAGGTCCCGTTCGTGGTCTCGGTGAACAAGGCCGCCCAGGAGACCGGAATCGCGGCCGGCGAGCTGGTCGCGTCGTTCGGCCCGAGCATCGGTGGCCGAGGTGGTGGCAAGCCCGAACTCGCCCAGGGATCGGGCTCGGATGTCGCGGGCATCGCCGCAGGGATCGACGCCGCTCGGGCGCGATTGACCGAACTCACCACCCACTGACGATCGTGCCGACTCAGGGGCGAGGCCCCGATCGACCCGGCGTCGACGATCCGGGCCGCGGCAGACGCATCGGCATCGACGTCGGGAGCGTTCGCATCGGCATCGCGTCGTCCGACCCCGACGGCGTCCTTGCGACGCCCGTCGAAACGGTGCCGCGGTCCAAGGTCAAGGGACCCGATGCGCCGGACGTCGTCCGGGTGGCGGAGATCATTGCCGAGTACGAGGCCGTCGAGGTCGTCATCGGACTGCCTCGCACGTTGCGCGGTGAACGTGGAAGTGCAGTCGACGCGGCGGAGAGATTCGGCCGTTCTCTGCACAGGCGGTTGGGCGGCGTGCCGATTCGCATGGCCGACGAGAGACTGACTACGGTGAGCGCGTCGCGTGCCTTACGGGAGAGTGGTGTGCGCGCGAAGGATCAGCGATCGGTCATCGACCAGGCCGCCGCGGTAGCGATACTGCAGGGTTGGCTCGACGAACGACGGGCCGCGGCGCACCGAGCAACGACGAATTCAGGATCGACGGAGGTCGACGAGTGAGCAACCATGGGTCCGATGATCGGGGTCGACGGCGGGTGGCCCCGGACGAGGCCCACACCGATCCGATCGGGTATCGCGTGGACGAGGGCAGTGAGTTCCACCGGAGTATGAATCGGTCCCGGCCGCCGCAACGCAGTGAACCGCATACGCAGGGCACCCGTCGTGCGGACCGCGAGGCCGGCGGCGGCCCGGTAGTCGACCCGGATGCCGGAGCGATGCCGCAGGCCGTGGGTCGGAGCCGCGCCGCCGGTCGCAGGGAACGCGCTGCGTCCAGCCGGAAGCGTCGTGGCCGAGTCGTCGCCCTGGTTCTCGGGCTGCTGTTGGTCGTCGCCGTGGCAGGAGGGGGGTACTTGGCAGTGAACAAGTTCGGGAATCGAACGACACCGAACGAGGACTTCGCGGCCGGTTCGTCCGGTGACGGAGTCGTGATTCAGGTCCATCCCAACGACACCGCCCAGCAAATCGGTACCGAGGCTGCGGACAAGGGCGTGGTGGCGAGTTCCGGAGCGTTCCTCGAAGCTGCGCTGCAGAACAATGCGATCACGTCGGTCCAGCCGGGCTTCTACCTGCTCACCAGCGGTGTTCCGGCTTCCCGCGCGGTCGAGGAGCTGGTGGATCCTGCCTCGCGGGTGGGAAACATGGTCATCTCGGAGGGGCGTCAACTGCACGACGCGAGAGACGTGAACACCGGTTCGGTCAAGAAGGGGATCTACACCTTGATCTCCGAGGCCAGCTGCGTGGATCGGACCGGCAGCGGCAGTCCGACGTGCATCAGCTACGACGATCTCAATGCAGCAGGAGCGGTCGACGATCCGGCGGCCCTGGGAGTGCCGCAGTGGGCAACCGACCGCGTCGAGGGCGTGCCGGACCGAGACCGCCAGCTCGAAGGTCTGATCGCCGCCGGAACGTGGGACTTCGATCCCAGCGCCGCTCCGGCGGACATCCTGAAGCAATTGGTGTCCGAGAGCGCCACCCGGTACGAGGACACCGGAATCCTCACCGCGGGCAGCAACTCCGGACTGACCCCGTACGACACACTCGTCGCGGCCTCGCTGGTGGAGCGTGAATCCCTGCCGCAGGACTTCAGCAAAGTGGCGCGGGTGATCCTCAACCGTCTCGCGGTGCCGCAGAAGCTCGAATTCGACTCGACGGTGAACTACTCGCTCGACACCACCGAGGTGGCCACCACCGACGCCGATCGCGCCACGGTGACGCCCTGGAACACCTATGCCAGCGAAGGGCTGCCCGCCACTCCGATCTCGTCCCCGAGCATCGGTGCGGTACAGGCCGTCGAGATGCCGGCCGACGGAGACTGGCTGTACTTCGTGACCATCAACCAGGCTGGGGAGACGCTGTTCACCCGCAGCTACGACGAGCACCTGGCCAACATCGGCAAGGTGGAAGCAGGCTTCCTCGACAGCGGCCGCTGACATGCGTGCCGCCGTACTCGGCAGCCCGATCGAGCACTCGAAGTCACCGGTGCTCCATCGGGCGGCCTACCGCGCCCTCGGCCTCGACGAGTGGACCTACGACCGTATCGAGTGCACGGCCGAGCAACTTCCCGGACTGGTCGACGGTTTCGGGCCGGATTGGGTCGGCGTGTCGGTGACGATGCCCGGCAAAGTCGCCGCTCTGACGTACGCGTCGGAACGTACCGAACGCGCCGTCCTGGCCGGGTCGGCCAACACTCTGCTGCGGACGACGTCGGGATGGCGGGCGGACTGCACGGACGTGGACGGCGTCGTCGGCGCACTGCGAGATGCTGGAATCGATGATCTGACCGGTGCCGCCGTGACGGTGGTGGGTGCAGGAGGTACGTCGAGACCCGCGATCGTGGCACTGGCAACACTGGGTGCCGCGTCGGTCACGGTGGTTGCTCGATCGGCCGATCGTGCGACGGCCACTCTCGAGTGCGCGGTGGCCGCCGGGCTCCGCGCCGACTTCGCACAGTTGAGCGATCCCGGGCTCGCCGACGTCGCAGCGGCGTCGGCCGTGCTGGTCAGCACCGTCCCCGCAGCCGGGGTTGCCCCCTTCGCGGCCGCTCTCGGCCGGGCACCCGTCGTACTCGATGCGATCTACGACCCCTGGCCGACCGCACTCGCCGCTGCGGTCGACGACGCCGGCGGAACGGTTATCAGCGGACTGTCGATGCTGCTCAACCAGGCCTACGGGCAGGTAGAGCAATTCACCGGTATGCCGGCACCCCGATCGGCCATGCGAGAGGCGCTCGGCGTCGTTCGGTAGCCGCGTTCTTTTGTCGGCCGACTGGCAACCTCCGTCGGCACCCGTCGATCATCGGCTGTACACAGGGCGGCGGTTGTCCACAGGTCTTTTCGTGACCTGGACTGTGCGCGCAACTCGGTTCGTCTCGGTGCGACGCTTCGAGCCATGTGGAGTCTGGGTGTTGCCGTCACGGTCGGTGCGGTCGCCGGTGTGGTGCTGCGCGTCGTGTTGCGTCGATGGGAGCCGCGTCTTCTACCGGCGCTGTGTGTCCTCGGATCCGGGTGGGCGTGGTGGCGGTTCGGGGAGAGCCCGGATGCCGCGTCGTGGGGGCTGATCACCTGGTGCCTACTGACGTGGTGGTTCGCAGCGCTGATCGCTGTCGACCTGCGGTGTCGCCGGCTGCCGAACGTGTTGACCGTTCCCGGTGCGGTCGTGGTTCCGGCAGTGCTGGTGGCGACGGGTTCGGCTCAGGCTCTGCTGGGCGGCGGGCTGCTGTTCGGCATCTACCTCGTGGTTCATCTCGGTGCGCCGAGGGCGTTCGGCGCGGGTGACGTCAAGCTCGCCTGGTCGGTGGGTTCGATCGCTTGCCTGGGCGGTACAGCCGGGTGGACCGTCGCGGCGTTGGCGGCGCCGGTGGCCACAGCCGTGGTGGGGTCGATCGCGGCGGTCTGCGGATACCCCGGTGCGCGCATCGCGCACGGGCCGTCGATGTGCGCGGCCACCCTGCTGGCAGTTGCGGCGGCCACGACGTGAAAAGATGTTCGAGTGCTGCGCTGGATAACTGCCGGAGAATCCCACGGACCCGCTCTCGTCGCCATCCTCGAAGGAATGGTCGCGGGAGTCGAGGTGACCTCGGACGACATTGCTCGCCAACTCGCTCGCCGCCGCCTCGGTTACGGCCGCGGTGCCCGCATGAAGTTCGAAGCGGACAAGGTGACCCTCACGGGCGGCGTTCGTCACGGCCGGACCATGGGCGGGCCGGTGGCGATCGAGGTCGGTAATACCGAATGGCCGAAGTGGGAACAGGTGATGTCGGCCGACCCCGTCGACGAGGCCGTCCTCGCCGATCTGGCCCGCAACTCTCCACTGACTCGACCACGACCCGGGCATGCCGACTTCTCCGGGATGCTCAAGTACGGTTTCGACGACGCACGCCCGGTGCTCGAGCGTGCCAGTGCGCGTGAGACCGCGGCGCGGGTGGCGATCGGAACGGTCGCGCGGCTGTTCCTGAAGCAGGCGTTCGGCATCGACGTCGTCTCGCACGTGATCTCCATCGGTGCCTCGGATCCCTACGTCGGCCCGCCGCCCGCGGGCGCGGACATCGATGCCATCGACGAGTCTCCGGTACGGGCCTTCGACAAGGCCGCCGAGGAGTCCATGATCGCCGAGATCGAAGCCGCCAAGAAAGACGGCGACACCCTCGGCGGCATCGTCGAGGTCGTCGTGCACGGACTGCCGGTCGGCCTCGGCTCGTTCGTCTCGGGTGAACGCAAGCTCGACGCCAGACTGGCGGCTGCGCTGATGGGCATCCAGGCGATCAAGGGTGTCGAGGTGGGCGACGGTTTCGAGACCGCGCGCCGACGCGGCAGTGTCGCACACGACGAGATCAAGCCGGGGCCCGACGGAGTTCTCCGCTCGACGAACCGTGCGGGCGGGATCGAAGGCGGAATGACCAACGGTGAGGCTCTGCGGGTACGTGCCGCGATGAAGCCCATCTCCACGGTTCCCCGCGCTCTGTCGACGGTGGACATGTCGACCGGCGACGAAGCGGTTGCCATCCACCAGCGCTCGGACGTATGCGCTGTTCCGGCCGCCGGAGTCGTGGCAGAGACGATGGTTGCCCTCGTGCTCGCGCAGGCAGCGTTGGAGAAGTTCGGTGGGGACTCGCTGGCGGAGACGACGAGCAACGTCGACCACTACGTGAAGGGCACCGCCGCCCGACCTCCGCGATGAGTCCGTACGCGGTCCTCGTCGGACCGCCGGGTGCAGGGAAATCGACCATCGGACGGCGACTGGCCCAGGCGTTGAATCTGGATCTGTTCGATACCGACGTGGCCATCGAACGAAAAACCGGGCGAACCATCGCCGATATCTTCTCGCACGACGGTGAGCCTGCATTTCGCGAGATCGAAGAGCGGATCGTCGCCGATGCCCTGGCCTCGCACGACGGCATTCTTTCCCTCGGCGGCGGAGCCGTGTTGTCTGCTGCAACCCGAAAGCTGCTCGCCGCGCACACTGTGGTCTATCTGGAAATCAGTGTGTCGGAGGGGCTTCGGCGAACGGGAGCCAACACGTCTCGGCCACTGCTCGCGGGCCCGGACCCGCGCGCCAAGTACCAGGAATTGATGCGTCACCGCCGCCCGCTCTATCGCTCGGTTGCCACCGTGCGAGTGCGGACGGACAGTCGTAGTCCGGCCCGAGTCGTGAATCAGTTGGTGGCCAAGCTCACTGCTCTCGCACCGGTGCCCGTTCGCGAAGTGAACGACGAAACCCCCAGTAGATGAAGGTGATTCGATGACAGAGCCCGTACGCGTCCAGGTCGAGAGTGCCAACCCTTACCCGGTGATCATCGGCCGAGGCCTGTTGACGGACCTCGTCGACGAGCTCGCCGGAACCGCGACGGTCGCGATCTTCCATCAGCCACCCCTGGCCGAGACGGCCGAAGCAGTGCGAGCAGCGTTGGCGGACAAGGGGATCGATGCACACCGCATCGAAATTCCGGACGCCGAGGACGGCAAGGACCTCGCGGTCGCCGGATTCTGCTGGGAGGTGCTGGGACGCATCGGCCTGACCAGAAGTGACGCCATCGTCTCGCTCGGCGGCGGCGCGGCCACCGATCTCGCCGGTTTCGTTGCGGCGACGTGGATGCGCGGCGTTCGAATCGTCCACGTTCCGACGACTCTGCTGGCCATGGTCGACGCCGCCGTCGGTGGAAAGACCGGAATCAACACCGATGCCGGCAAGAACCTGGTCGGCTCGTTCCACGAACCGGCCGCGGTGCTGGTCGACCTCGCGACACTCGAGACAGTGCCGAAGAACGAGATCGTGTCGGGCCTGGCCGAGGTGATCAAGACCGGCTTCATCGCCGACCCGGTGATTCTGGACATCATCGAATCAGACCCCGCTGCGGCGCTCGATCCGACCGGCGACGTACTGCCGGAGCTCATCAGACGGTCCGTGGAAGTCAAGGCCAGGGTCGTGGCCGCCGATCTGCGGGAATCGAATCTACGGGAGATCCTGAACTACGGGCACACCCTCGCCCACGCCATCGAGCGACGCGAGCAGTATCGCTGGCGGCACGGAGCTGCGGTGTCGGTCGGGCTCGTGTTCGCCGCCGAGCTCGGTCGTCTGGCGGGCCGGCTCGACGACGCGACCGCGGACCGCCATCGGGCGATTCTCGAATCGGTCGGGCTGCCGGTGACCTACGACGAGCACGCGTTCGCGGATCTGCTCAAGGGAATGCAGACGGACAAGAAGAACCGCGCAGGTCTGCTTCGATTCGTCGTCCTCGACGGATTGGCCAAGCCCGGTCGACTCGAGGGCCCGGACCCGGCTCTGCTCGTCGCGGCTTTCTCGGCTGTGGGGCGCGAGGCTCCGGCGGCCGGTGGTTCCGCCATCATGTTGTAGATCCAGGTGTTGTACGCCTGCGACACACTTTGAACACACAACGGGCGGTGGTCGATGCATCGGTGCATCGACCACCGCCCGTTGGACGTGTGCCGCGTGGATCAGGAGCCGTCGGCGCTCCCGTGACGGTTGCCGCGCTTGTCCATCCGGGGCTTGCCGTCGGCGTCGACAGCCGAGAACACCTCGGTGTCGGCCTCGCCGTGCTCGGGTGCCCATTGCGGTTCGGCCTGCGACCGTGTGCCCGCCTGGTCCGCCCGCTCGGCCGAGCCCGCGTTCACCAGCTGGCGCTCGTGTGCTCGCTCGGCGTCGGAGGTGGCCAACTTCTTCTTCGCCTCGCGGTTGACGATCTGCCTGCCGACGAACATCGCGATGCTCGCGACGACGAACACCGTCAGGATCGTGAACGCTGCGCCCGAGGTCAGCTCGAAGATCAGTCCGTTCTGGCCCAGGCTGAAGTCGACGAAGAAATCGATGATCCAACTGATCAATCCGGCAAGCAGGCCGCCGACCACAGCAGCCTTCAGCCAGACCATCGTCAGGTCCTCGCCCTTGTCCGGGTCGGGGTTCCTGCGTCGGTCGCGGATCCCGTCGATGCCGGCCCAGACGGCGATGACGAGCACGACGAGGGCATACGCCACCCATCGCAGCGCCGAACCGCTCAGAGGCCACATCGACACCGCTGCCCCCAGCAGCAGTCGAGCGACGACGTTGATCAAAGCCATACCTATGCCACGCACTGCCCACCCAGTCATGCGGCACAGCATATCCGCACGTGGCCGATTGTGTGTCGGGGCCCACAGGTTCGCCGTGGGGGCGGCGCAGCCGAGGCTCCCGATCCGTTGACGGCCGACCAGTAATGTCGGGAACATGTCTGCTGATTTCGGCGCCCGCCGCGGTGCCTTGCGAGAGCTGTTGATCCAGGACGGCCTCGACTCGATTCTGATCACCGACCTGCTCAATGTGCGCTATCTGACCGGCTTCACCGGCTCGAATGCCGCGCTGCTCGTGTCGACCGGAGGTGACGAGCGAACAGTGATCTGCACCGACGGCCGCTACGTCACCCAGGTCGCCGAGCAGGTTCCCGATCTGCGCGCAGAGATCGACCGCGCGTCGGCGCTGCACCTGCTCGGTGCTGGTATTTCCGGTCGCGGCACCCGTGTCGGCTTCGAGAGTCATGTGGTCACGGTCGACGCCCATCGCGCGTGGGCCGAGCTCGACGGCGGCCTCGAACTGGTGCGCGCGCCGGGAGTCGTGGAATCGCTGCGCATGGTCAAGGACGAGTACGAGGTGGGTGTGCTTCGAGACGCGTGCCGCGCCGCCGACGACGCGCTCGCCGAGCTTCTGAGCGGCGGCGGGATTCGCGCGGGCCGGACCGAGCGTGAGGTGGCTCGCGAGCTCGAATCGCTGATGCTCGATCACGGTGCCGACGCCGTCTCGTTCGAGACCATCGTTGCCGCCGGGGCGAACTCCGCGGTGCCGCATCACCGCCCGACCGACGCCGTCCTGGCCGAGGGGGACTTCGTGAAGCTGGACTTCGGCGCGCTGGTGGCCGGGTACCACTCGGATATGACGCGCACCTTCGTCATCGGTGCGCCGGCGCAGTGGCAGCGCGAGCTGTACGACCTGGTGCAGCGGTCGCAGGCTGCAGGCCGAGAGGCGCTGGCACCCGGTATCGAGACCGCTTCGGTCGACGCCGCATCGCGGTCGGTCATCGAGGAGGCAGGGTACGGCGAGTACTTCCTGCACGGGCTCGGTCACGGAGTCGGCCTCGAAATTCACGAAGCGCCGGGAATCGCGAAGTCGAGCACCGGTACACTGCTGAGCGGTGCAGCGGTCACCGTCGAACCGGGTGTCTACTTCTCCGGCCGCGGCGGCGTTCGGATCGAGGACACACTCGTCGTTCGCGACGAGGGTCCGGAACTGCTCACCCTGACAAGCAAGGAACTCACGTCCGTCTAGCGCGCGGGCGGGAGCGAATCCCGCACGTGACCGACGGCGCGTCACGCGCACAAACGATTGAGGAGACGCGAAGCAAGTGGCTTCCACCAGCGATTTCAAGAACGGACTGGTTCTCAACCTGGAGAACCAGCTGTGGTCGATCATCGAATTTCAGCACGTCAAGCCCGGTAAGGGGCCTGCGTTCGTGCGAACCAAGCTCAAGAACGTGCTGTCGGGCAAGGTCGTCGACAAGACGTTCAACGCCGGTGTGAAGGTCGAGACCGCAACGGTCGACCGACGCGACATGACGTACCTCTACCACGACGGTAGCGACTACGTGTTCATGGATGCCGACACCTACGACCAGCTTTCCATCGGTGAGGCGACCGTCGGCGACGGCGCGCGATTCCTGCTCGAGAACCTTCGCGTCCAGGTCGCGATGCACGAGGGCGTCCCGCTGTACGTCGAGCTTCCCGTCACCGTCGAGCTCGAGGTCAAGCACACCGACCCCGGCCTGCAGGGAGACCGCTCGACCGGTGGCACCAAGCCGGCCACGCTCGAGACCGGAGCCGAGATCTCGGTGCCGTTGTTCATCAACACCGGCGACAAGCTCAAGGTCGATTCCCGTGACGGCAACTACCTCGGGCGTGTGAACTCCTAACGTGTCATCGAAGAAGTCGACATCCTCCGGTTCGCAGAACGGCGTCCCCGGCGCGAAGAAGCTGGGTGCGCGCCACAAGGCCCGCAAGCGTGCCGTGGATTTCCTGTTCGAGGCAGAAGCGCGCAACGTCGACCCGGTGAATCTGACCAGCGAACGGATCGAACTCGCGCGCGGCGACGACACGATCGCACCGGTCAGTGAGTACACCTCCACGCTGGTCGAGGGGGTGGCAGAGAACCTGGACCGACTGGACGGCGTGATCGCCGATCATCTCAAGGACTGGACGATCGGTCGCCTGCCCGCAGTCGATCGGGCGATCTTGCGGGTCGCGGTGTGGGAGCTCTTCCACGCCACCGACGTCCCACCGGTCGTTGCTGTCGACGAGGCCGTCGAGCTGGCCAAGCAGCTGTCCACCGACGATTCGCCGGGCTTCGTCAACGGTGTACTCGGCCAGATCGTGCTCGTGGCACCGCAGGTTCGCGCCGCTGCGGCTGCTGTGTCGTCGCGTCCCCAGGCCGCAGGCCCGGACGATGCGACGGTCGACTCCGATCTGTGACACACCCGTCCACGGCAGTGTGACCGAACGCTCTGCGAGCCTGGTGGGTTCGGTTCGCAGAGCGTTGCTAGGCTTTACGCAGTTCTAGTGCCAGACATCCTTTAACGATCCGTCCAGAGAGGCGGAGAAGGAGGTCGTAGTTTGCCTGCGCCCGAAAGTTCATCCGCCGATTCTGCCGTCCGTGAGCTGCTGTCCGCAGCCGATGTAGGTCGGACCATCTCTCGCATGGCTCACCAGATCATCGAGAAGACCGCGCTCGACGCTCCCGACTCGCCGCGTGTCGTGCTACTGGGCATTCCCACTCGCGGTACCACCCTGGCCGAGCGTCTCGCCGAACGTATCGAGGCGTTCTCCGGCGTGCGGCCCCCGCTCGGCTCGCTCGACATCACCCTGTACCGCGACGATCTGCGCAACAAACCGCACCGTCCACTCGAACGCACCTCGGTGCCGACCGGCGGAGTGGACGATGCCCTGGTCGTTCTGGTCGACGACGTGCTGTTCTCCGGCCGTACCGTCCGGTCGGCGCTCGACGCGCTGCGCGATCTCGGACGCCCTCGCGCCGTCCAACTCGCGGTCCTGATCGATCGCGGCCACCGCGAACTTCCCCTCCGGGCGGATTACGTGGGCAAGAACGTGCCCACGGCCCGCTCCGAGGACGTCTCGGTGCTGCTCTCCGAGCACGACGGGCGGGATGGCGTCAGCTTGTCCGAGGGAGGATCGACGCGATGAAACACCTGCTGTCGGTCGCCGACCTCACTGCGGAATCCGCCACCGAACTGCTCGACGAGGCCGAGCGTTTCGAGCAGGCACTGCTCGGTCGCGAGGTCAAGAAGCTGCCGACGTTGCGCGGCCGGACGATCATGACCGTCTTCTTCGAGAACTCCACCCGAACTCGGGTGTCGTTCGAGGTCGCGGGCAAATGGATGAGCGCCGATGTGATCAACGTCAGTGCCAGCAGTTCGTCGGTATCCAAGGGGGAGTCCCTCCGCGACACTGCGATGACCCTGCGCGCGGCCGGTGCCGACGCACTCATCGTTCGCCACCCTGCGTCGGGTGCCGCGCACCAGATCGCCCGGTGGACCGCCGACCAAGGGGCTGGCCTCGATGGTCGTTCCACCGGTGCCGGTCCGGCGGTCATCAATGCGGGCGACGGTACCCACGAACACCCCACACAGGCGTTACTCGATGCCCTGACGGTTCGGCAACGCCTGGGCGATATCTCCGGTCGCCGGATCGCGATCGTCGGCGATGTTCTGCACAGCCGGGTAGCGCGATCGAATGCGATTCTCCTGTCCACCCTCGGAGCCGACGTCGTGCTGGTAGCGCCGCCGACTCTGCTGCCGGTCGGTGTCGAGGGCTGGCCGGTTCGGGTCTCGCACGACATCGACGCCGAGCTACCCGGGTTGGACGCGGTGTTGATGCTTCGGGTGCAGGCCGAGCGGATGAACGGCGGGTTCTTTCCGTCGGCGCGGGAGTACTCGATCACGTACGGACTTTCGCAGCGCCGACTCGACTTGTTGCCCGAGCACGCCGTGGTGCTGCATCCGGGGCCGATGCTGCGCGGTATGGAGATCGCGTCCTCGGTGGCCGACTCACCCAAAACTGCAGTCTTGCAACAGGTTACGAATGGAGTTCACGTGCGGATGGCAGTCCTGTTCCGATTGCTGGTCGGTTCGGACGGGGGAGCATCATGACCGCTCCGGCACCGTCGGTACTGCTGCGTGGAGTCCTGCTGTACGGCGAGGGCCCCGAAACGAACGTCCTGATCACTGGCGAGGAGATCGTCGAGATCGGGCCCGACGTCGACGCCGACGGCGCCGACGTGGTCGAGGCGCGCGGCCAGGTTCTGCTGCCCGGCTTCGTCGACATGCACACCCATCTGCGGGAGCCCGGTCGGGAAGACACCGAGACCATCGAAACCGGCTCCGCCGCAGCCGCTCTGGGTGGGTACACCGCCGTGTTTGCCATGGCCAACACCTCGCCGGTCGCGGATTCGGTCGTCGTGACCGACCATGTGTGGCGCCGCGGACAGGAAGTCGGGCTCGTCGACGTGCACCCCGTCGGGGCCGTCACCGTAGGGCTCGAAGGCAAGCAGTTGGCCGAGATGGCCACGATGGCTGCCGGGGTCGGTCGGGTCAAGATGTTCTCCGACGACGGCCACTGCGTCGACGACCCACTGATCATGCGTCGCGCACTGGAGTACTCGAGTTCGCTCGGAGTGTTGATCGCCCAGCATGCGGAAGAACCGCGATTGACCGTCGGTTCGGTCGCTCACGAGGGTCCCAACGCCGCCCGGCTCGGTCTCACCGGCTGGCCGCGTGCCGCCGAGGAATCGATCGTCGCGCGCGATGCCCTGCTCGCTCGGGACGCGAATGCGCGGGTGCACATCTGCCATGCCTCCACTGCCGGCACCGTCGAGTTGCTGAAATGGGCTCGGGGGCAGGGAATTTCGATCACCGCCGAGGTAACGCCCCATCACCTGCTCCTCGACGACTCGCGTCTGGAGACATACGACGCCGTCAACAAGGTGAACCCGCCGTTGCGCGAGAAGTCCGACGTGGACGCGTTGCGCAAGGGTCTGGCCGACGGCGTGATCGATTGCGTGGCAACCGACCACGCACCGCATGCCGAGCAGGACAAATGCTGTGAGTTCTCCATCGCCCGGCCCGGGATGCTCGGACTGGAGACCGCGCTGTCGATCGTCGTCGACACGATGGTGAACCCGGGTCTGCTGGACTGGCGCGGTGTGGCGAGGGTCATGAGCGAACGTCCGGCCGAGATCGTCGGCCTGGCCGATCAGGGCCGTCCGATCGAGGTGGGCGAAATCGCCAACCTGACGCTGGTCGATCCGAAGGCCGACTGGACGGTGTCGGGCAAGAAGCTCGCCAGCGTCGCACACAACACACCGTTCGAGGACATGAGCTTCTCGTCCAAGGTGACCACCACCGTGTTCCGTGGACGTATCACCGTCCGCGACGGAGTCGTGGCGAACAGGGCAGGGGAGTAGAGCCGTGGACAGAGTTCTCATCGTCATCGGCTTCATCCTGTTCTGGGCGCTGATGATCGCGCTGATCTTCTGGGGTTGGCGCGGGCGTCAGAAGCGTCAGGAAGGACGCATCGGCGAGTTCCCGGCCGTGCCGGACGACCTGGGTGCCAACCGAATCCAGCCGGCCACCGGGCTCTACGTCGGCAGCACCATTGCGCCGAGTTGGCAGGACCGGATCGCCGTGGGCGACATCGGCCACCGCGCCACCGGCGAGCTGTCACGACACGAGAAGGGAATCCTCCTCGATCGGGACGGCGAGTCACCCATCTGGATTCCGAACGAATCGATCCGGGCGATCCGTACCGAGCGCGGACTCGCAGGCAAGGTCATGACCAAGGACGGTCTCCTGGTGATCCGATGGGAGTTGCCGACGGGGACCGAAATAGACACCGGCTTCAGGGCCGACGACAAGCAGATCTACCCGGTGTGGACAGAGGGTTTCACCGGAGAAACCAAGGAGGAAACCGCGTGAGCAGCGCAGTTCTTGTTCTGGAGGACGGCCGGACGTTCCGCGGCACCACGTTCGGGGCCCAGGGGCGCACGCTCGGCGAAGCCGTCTTCTGCACCGGTATGACCGGATACCAGGAGACGCTGACCGATCCGAGCTACCACCGCCAGATCGTGGTGGCCACGGCTCCGCAGATCGGCAACACCGGCTGGAACCAGGAGGACGGCGAGGCGGCCAGTGCCCAGGATCCCAACAAGATCTGGGTCGCCGGTTACGTCGTCCGAGATCCAGCGCGCCGGACGTCGAGCTGGCGCTCGACCGGAACGCTGCAAGACCAGCTCGAGGCGCAGAACGTCGTCGGCATCGCCGGAATCGACACGCGCGCTCTCGTCCGCCACCTGCGTACGCGCGGCTCGATGCGAGCGGGAGTGTTCTCGGGCGACGCACTCGGCACCTCGGACGAGATGCTCGAGCAGGTGACCGGTCAGCAGTCCATGCTCGGCGCGGACCTCGCCGGCGAGGTGACCACCGGTGCCGGGTACACCATCGAACCGACCGGCGACGCTCGATTCACCGTCGTGGCAGTCGATCTCGGCATCAAGACCAACACTCCGCGAATGTTCGCCGAGCGCGGTATCCGCGTGCACGTGGTGCCGTCGAACACCAGCATCGAGCAGGTTCTCGAACTGAACCCGGACGGTGTGTTCCTGTCCAACGGCCCGGGAGACCCGGCCACGGCAGACACGAGTGTCGCGCTGACCAGGCAGGTACTCGAACGAGAGCTGCCGCTGTTCGGCATCTGCTTCGGCAACCAGATCTTCGGGCGGGCACTCGGTCGCGGCACGTACAAGATGAAGTTCGGCCACCGCGGCATGAACATCCCGGTCATCGAGCACACCACCGGTCGCATCGCGATTACCGCGCAGAATCACGGGTTCGCACTCGAAGGTGAAGCAGGCGAGGAATTCGACACCGACTTCGGTCGAGCACGAATCAGCCACACCTGCGCCAACGACGGCACCGTCGAGGGCGTCGAGCTGATCGGCGGCAGCGCCTTCTCGGTGCAGTACCACCCCGAGGCCGCGGCCGGCCCGCACGACGCCGCCTACCTCTTCGACCGTTTCACCAGCGTCCTTCAGGAGAAGAAGTAATGCCACGCCGCACAGACCTGAACCACGTCCTGGTCATCGGATCCGGCCCGATCGTCATCGGCCAGGCCTGCGAGTTCGACTACTCCGGCACCCAGGCGTGTCGAGTGCTTCGTGAGGAAGGACTGCGGGTCAGCCTCGTCAACTCGAACCCGGCCACGATCATGACCGACCCGGAGTTCGCCGACGCGACGTACGTCGAGCCGATCACCGCGGAGTTCATCGAGAAGATCTTCGCTCGCGAGGCCGAGCAGGGCCACCCCATCCAGGCCGTGCTCGCGACCCTGGGCGGACAGACGGCTCTCAATGCAGCTGTCGCTCTGCACGATCAGGGCATTCTCACCAAGTACGGCGTCGAACTGATCGGTGCCGACTTCGACGCGATCCAGCGCGGCGAGGATCGCCAGAAGTTCAAGGACATCGTCGCCAAGGTCGGTGGAGAATCCGCCAAGTCGGCCGTCTGCTACACGATGGACGAGGTACGCGAGACCGTCGCCGAGCTCGGTTTCCCGGTCGTCGTCCGGCCGTCGTTCACGATGGGTGGGCTCGGTTCGGGATTGGCCTACAACGACGAGGATCTGACCCGGATCGCGGGAGGCGGCCTGGCGGCGTCCCCGACGGCCAACGTGCTGATCGAGGAGTCCATCCTCGGCTGGAAGGAATACGAGCTCGAGCTCATGCGTGACGGCCGCGACAACGTGGTCATCGTGTGTTCCATCGAGAACGTGGATCCCGTCGGCGTGCACACCGGCGACTCGGTCACCGTTGCGCCGGCGATGACGCTCACCGACCGCGAGTACCAGAAGATGCGCGACCTCTCCATCGACATCCTGCGTGAGGTGGGCGTCGACACCGGCGGCTGCAACATCCAGTTCGCGATGGATCCGGCCGACGGCCGACTGGTCGTCATCGAGATGAACCCGCGAGTGTCACGCTCGTCGGCTCTGGCGTCCAAGGCCACGGGCTACCCGATCGCCAAGATGGCCGCCAAGCTGGCCATCGGGTACACCCTCGACGAGATCGTCAACGACATCACCAAGGAGACGCCGGCCTGCTTCGAGCCGACGCTGGACTACGTGGTCGTCAAAGCACCGCGATTCGCGTTCGAGAAGTTCCCCGGTGCCGACGGCACACTGACCACGACGATGAAGTCCGTCGGCGAGGCGATGTCCATCGGCCGCAACTTCACCGAGGCCTTCGGCAAGGTGATGCGCTCGCTCGAAACCAAGCGCGCGGGCTACTGGACCGGCCCCGAGGTCGAGGCAGAAAGTCTGGACGCGTTGCTGAAGGACCTGTCCGTACCGCAGGACGGTCGGATGTACGGGATCGAGAAGGCATTCGCTCTCGGTGCCACCCTCGAGCAGCTGTTCGAGGCGACCAAGATCGACCCGTGGTTCCTCGACCAGTTCCAGCAGATCCACGAACTCGGCGTCCAGGTTCGCGAGGCGGCCGAATTCGACGAGGCGCTGCTGCGTCAGGCCAAGTACCACGGTCTGTCCGATCGCCAGATCGCCGCTCTGCGACCCGAACTCGACGGTGAGGACGGAGTGCGGGCGCTGCGCGACGAGCTCGGTGTGCACCCGGTCTACAAGACTGTCGACACCTGTGCGGCGGAGTTCGAGGCCAAGACCCCGTACCACTACGGCACCTACGAGCTCGACCCCGAAGCCGAGACCGAGGTTGCCCCGCAGCCGGACCGGCCCAAGGTCCTGATCCTCGGATCCGGTCCCAACCGCATCGGTCAGGGCATCGAATTCGACTACAGCTGTGTGCATGCGGCGCTGACGCTGTCCGAGGCCGGCTACGAGACGGTCATGGTCAACTGCAACCCCGAGACCGTCTCCACCGACTACGACACCGCCGATCGCCTGTACTTCGAGCCGCTGACGTTCGAGGACGTGCTCGAGGTGTACCGGGCCGAGGCCGCCTCGGGAACGGTGCGCGGGGTCATCGTGCAGCTGGGCGGACAGACCCCGCTCGGTCTGGCGAAGCGACTGAAAGCCGCAGGCGTACCCATCGTCGGAACCTCTCCCGAGGCCATCGACCTCGCCGAGGACCGCGGAGAGTTCGGCAAGGTACTGGACGCGGCAGGACTGCCGGCAGCCAAATACGGCACCGCGACGACGTTCGACGGGGCCCGTGAGATCGCCGCAGGAATCGGTTACCCGGTGCTGGTGCGCCCGTCGTACGTGCTGGGCGGACGCGGTATGGAGATCGTCTACGACGAGGCATCCCTGGCGACCTACATCTCCAATGCGACGGAGATCTCGGACGACCGACCGGTGCTGGTCGACCGGTTCCTGGAAGATGCCGTGGAGATCGACGTCGACGCGCTGTGCGACGGCACCGAGGTGTACATCGGCGGCATCATGGAGCACATCGAGGAGGCCGGCATCCACTCCGGCGACTCCGCATGTGCACTCCCGCCGATCACGCTCGGCAAGACCGACCTGGAGAACGTGCGTCGATCGACCGAAGCCCTCGCGAAGGGAATCGGTGTCCAGGGCCTGCTGAACGTGCAGTACGCCCTCAAGGACGACATTCTGTACGTCCTCGAGGCCAACCCTCGAGCCAGCCGGACGGTGCCGTTCGTGTCCAAGGCGACGGCCGTGCAGCTGGCGAAGGCTTGCGCCCGAGTGATGTTGGGGGAGAGCATCGCCGAACTTCGGACTGCGGGAATCCTGCCGGAGACCGGAGACGGTGGCACCGTCCCGGCGGGTGCGCCCATCGCCGTCAAGGAAGCGGTGTTGCCGTTCAACAGGTTCCGCCGCGCGGACGGAACCGGCGTCGACACACTGCTCAGCCCGGAGATGAAGTCCACCGGTGAGGTGATGGGTATCGACTTCGATTTCGGCACTGCCTTCGCCAAGAGTCAGACCGCCGCGTACGGTTCGCTGCCCGCCGGCGGTGCAGTATTCGTATCGGTGGCGAACAAGGACAAGCGGTCGTTGATCTTCCCGGTGAAACGACTCGCCGATCTCGGGTTCGACATCCTGGCCACCGAAGGAACCGCAGATGTGTTGCGGCGCAACGGAATCAAGTGCGAGCAGGTGTACAAGCAGTCGGGCGAGGATGTCCCGGAGGGTGAGCAGACGATCGTCGACCGAATTCTGGCCGGCGACATCGCGATGGTCATCAATACCCCGTACGGCAACTCCGGTCCCCGCGTCGACGGATACGAGATTCGTAGTGCCGCTGTGGCGCAGAACATTCCGTGCATCACCACGGTGCAGGGTGCGTCGGCCGCAGTGCAGGGCATCGAGGCAGCCATCGCCGGTGGAATCGGTGTTCGTTCCCTGCAGGATCTGCATGCGGGTCTGAAGGAAGGCCTGGTTCTGCCGTGAGTCATCACCACAGTTGGTCGGACCGGCTCCGGGCAGCGGTCGCCGCGCGCGGTCGGCTGTGCGTCGGCATCGATCCGCATCCGGCTCTGCTCCAGGCGTGGGGCCTGCCGCGCTCGGCGGACGGTCTCGAGGTCTTCGCCGAGCTGTGTGTGGAGGCGTTCGTCGGTGAGGTGGCTGTCGTCAAGCCTCAGGTGGCGTTCTTCGAGTCGTACGGTTCGGCCGGCTATGCGGTTCTCGAGCGCACTGTCGGGGTGTTGCGGGACGCAGGCACGTTGGTGATCGCCGATGCCAAGCGCGGCGATATCGGAACGACGATGGATGCGTACGCGCAGGCGTGGCTGGAGCCGGGTTCTCCGTTGTCGTCCGATGCCGTCACGGTGTCGCCGTACCTGGGGTTCGACTCGTTGGGTGCGGCGATCGACCGAGCTGTCGCTCACGACCGCGGTGTGTTCGTCCTTGCCCGGACGTCGAATCCGGAAGGCTCCGCGCTGCAACACGCGTCGATGTCGACGGGTGGGTCCGTTGCGCAGTCGATCGTCGACGCGGCGGCTGCGCGCAACCGTGTCGATGCAGACACGGTCGGCCTGGTGGTCGGGGCCACCCGTGATCACGGCCTCGATCTGTCGGGCTATCGCGGGCCAGTGCTCGCGCCCGGCCTGGGTGCCCAGGGTGCCACGGTGAACGATCTGGCGGAGATCTTCCGTGATTGCCGAGAGCTGCTGTTGCCGAACTCTTCTCGGAGTGTGCTGGCGGCGGGTCCGTCGGTGACGGCGTTGCGTGCGGCGGCGACGCAGTTGCGTGACGAGATCGAAGCGGGTCTCGCATAGTCCATGGTCGCGTCGGCGAGCGTGTGGGGGTGGGTTAGCGGTGAGC
Source organism: Rhodococcus sp. 3258 (assembly GCF_031456475.1). NCBI lineage: Bacteria > Bacillati > Actinomycetota > Actinomycetes > Mycobacteriales > Nocardiaceae > Rhodococcus > Rhodococcus sp. 3258. The sequence goes on along the minus strand of NZ_JAVDUT010000004.1, from coordinate 335,902 downwards.
GCCCGTCGTCGGTACGGTCGCTAACGCTGCCGACGACAATGCGAATCGACCGGGAATCCCTGCACGGATGGTCCTCGGCAGGCACCTACCGATGAGCGGCGTACCGATCCTGATCGGACCGGTCGCTCGCCCCGAAACGAGAAGACGGAGGAACCGACAGTGGCCCTTCCCCAGTTGACCCCCGAGCAGCGCGCTGCTGCCCTCGAAAAGGCAGCTATCGCCCGCAAGGCTCGCGCCGAGCTCAAGGAACGCCTCAAGCGCGGCGGCACCGACCTCAAGCAGGTTCTCAAGGACGCCGAGACGGACGAGATTCTCGGCAAGATGAAGGTATCTGCATTGCTCGAGGCGTTGCCGAAGGTGGGCAAGGTCAAGGCCGCGGAGCTGATGACGGAGTTGGAGATCGCGCCCACTCGTCGACTGCGCGGACTCGGGGATCGGCAGCGCAAAGCGCTGTTGACGAAGTTCGATTTCGAGGCCTGACGACGGTGAGTGACACTGCGGCGACGTCCGTGCCGGAGAAGAAGCGGGGCCGGTTGGTGGTGCTGTCCGGCCCTTCCGGCGTCGGCAAGTCCAGTGTCGTTCGGCTCGTGCGCGCGGCGCTACCGGAGCTGGTCTTCAGCGTGTCGGTCACGACGCGATCGCCGCGGCCTGGCGAGGTGGACGGTCAGGACTACCACTTCGTGTCGGCCGAGGAGTTCGACCGGATGATCGCCGACGGCGAGTTGTTGGAGTGGGCGAGTATCCACGGCGGCCTGCAGCGGTCGGGAACTCCTGCTGCCGCGGTGGATGCCGCATTGGAGGCCGGCAGTCCGGTGCTGCTCGAGCTCGACCTGGCCGGGGCACGGGCCGTTCGGGTGTCCAAGCCGGAAGCTCTGCTCGTGTTCATGGCACCGCCGACGTGGGAAGACCTGGTCTCTCGACTGGTCGGCCGAGCGACGGAGGAGAGCGCCGCCACCGAGCGCCGGTTGGAAACGGCAAGGGTGGAATTGGCGGCACAGGACGAGTTCGACACGGTCATTGTTAACACCGATGTCGACCATTCGTGCGAACAGTTGGTATCCTTGTTGGTCGGTAGGTCGTCGGTCGGTAACAGCTGACCATTTTCACGGCGCACGAGGCCCCGACCAGCTAGTTCGTAGCACCAACGATGCAATTTCAGGAGATCATCAGTGAGCAGCACTTCAGCGGCCGTTTCCGACTTCGACGGACGCAGCGCTCTGCCGGCCTACGACACGCCGCTCGGCATCACCAATCCACCCATCGACGAATTGCTCGCGCGCACCTCGTCGAAGTACGCCCTCGTCATCTACGCGGCCAAGCGTGCACGCCAGATCAACGACTACTACAACCAGCTCGGTGACGGCATCCTCGAATACGTGGGACCGTTGGTCGAGCCCGGTCTACAGGAAAAGCCGCTGTCCATCGCGCTTCGCGAGATTCACGCAGACCTCCTCGAGCACACCGAAGGCGAATAAGAACCCGACAGGGGACACCTGACGTGCATGTGGTCGTCGGAGTAGGCGGTGGTATCGCCGCCTACAAGAGTTGTGCGCTCATTCGAAAATTCACCGAGAACGGCCATCAGGTTCGAGTGATTCCGACTGCGTCGGCGCTCGAATTCGTCGGCCGCGCAACATTCGAGGCATTGTCCGGCCAGCCGGTGCACACCGGCGTGTTCGCCGATGTGCCCGAAGTGCCGCACGTCCGGCTGGGGCAGGAAGCGGATCTCGTCGTCGTCGCGCCGGCCACCGCAGACCTGATGGCTCGAATCGCGGGCGGGCGGGCGGACGATCTGCTCACCGCGACGTTGCTGACCGCTCGGTGCCCCGTCGTTTTGGCCCCGGCCATGCACACGGAGATGTGGGAACACCCGGCCACCGTCGCGAACGTCACCACGCTCCGATCGCGCGGTACCCAGGTGATCGAGCCTGCGTCCGGCCGGTTGACGGGACGCGACACCGGTTCGGGCCGACTGCCCGAGCCCGAGGAGATCTTCGCTCTCGCCATGCTGCTGACCGAACGTGCGGACGCGATGCCGCGCGATCTCGAGGGACGGCGAATTCTGATCTCGGCCGGTGGTACGCGGGAACCCCTCGATCCCGTTCGTTTTCTGGGGAATCGGAGTTCCGGCAAGCAGGGGTACGCGCTGGCTCGAGTCGCAGCCCAGCGCGGTGCCCACGTGACCTTGATCGCCGGCTACACCAGCGACCTCGAGGCACCCGCGGCGGTCGATGTGGTCCACGTGAAGACCGCGTCCGATATGCAGGACGCGGTGCGCTCGCATGCGACCGACGTCGACGCAGTGGTGATGGCGGCTGCGGTCGCCGACTTCAGACCCGAGTCCATCGCGAGCAGCAAGATCAAGAAGGGCTCGAACGAACCGTCGTCGATTCCTCTGGTCCGCAACGACGACATCCTCGCCGGTCTCGTGTCGGCTCGGCACAGCGGAGACGTCCGATCGTCGACGGTGATCGTCGGATTCGCCGCCGAGACGGGCGACGCCGACGGTGACGTGCTCACCTACGCGCGAGCCAAGCTCGAACGCAAAGGCTGCGATCTGCTCGTCGTCAATGCGGTGGGTGACGGCAAGGCCTTCGAGGTCGACCACAACGACGGCTGGTTGTTGGGATCCGACGGCTCCGAGGCCGCGCTGGGGGAGGGCTCGAAAGCTCTGCTCGCCAGCAGGGTGTTGGATTCGGTCGCCCAGATGCTTCGCTCCCGTGATCCGCGGCCCACTTCGGATACCCGCTGATGTCGAGGGTGCACGATCGATGTCGTAGCAGCTAGCGTTCTGGGTACCAGGGCGACAGCGCCGTAAAGGTTTGCGTGGCTCCCACAGGGGCGATAACACCGAGGGAACATCAATTTTTCGTGGAGTGCTCGGCCGGCATCAGCCGTCGGGTCGGGCCAAGAACATGCGTCGAGAGGAAGTCCGTGAGCAAGTCCGGTAGTCGGCTTTTCACCAGCGAGTCCGTTACAGAAGGTCATCCAGACAAGATCTGTGACGCCATCAGCGATTCCATCCTCGACGCTCTTCTCACCGAGGATCCGCGAGCCCGAGTGGCGGTGGAGACGCTCGTCACCACGGGCCAGGTCCACGTCGCAGGTGAGGTGAACACCACCGCCTACGCGGACATCCCGAAGATCGTGCGCGAGAAGGTGCTCGAGATCGGGTACGACTCGTCCGCCAAGGGGTTCGATGGAAACTCCTGTGGTGTGAACGTCGCCATCGGCGCGCAGTCACCCGAGATCGCGCAGGGCGTCGACCATTCGCACGAGGCCCGCGTCGAGGGATTGTCCGACGACGAGATCGACCGTCAGGGTGCCGGCGACCAAGGATTGATGTTCGGCTACGCCAACACCGATACACCCGAGTTCATGCCGCTGCCGATTGCGTTGGCACACAGGCTTTCTCGGAGACTGACCGAGGTTCGCAAGAGCGGTGTGCTGCCGTATCTGCGTCCGGACGGCAAGACTCAGGTCACCATCGAGTACGACGGGGACGACGCCGTTCGTCTCGATACCGTCGTGATCTCGACGCAGCATGCAGCAGACATCGACCTCGACAACCTGCTCACTCCCGACATCCGCGAGAAGGTCCTGGGCTCGGTACTCGCAGAGCTGGACGTACCGACTCTCGACACCTCGAACGTCCGGTTGCTGGTCAATCCCACCGGAAAGTTCGTGCTCGGTGGTCCGATGGGAGACGCCGGTCTGACCGGCCGAAAGATCATCGTCGACACGTACGGCGGCATGGCTCGGCACGGCGGCGGAGCATTCTCGGGCAAGGACCCGTCGAAGGTCGACCGCAGCGCCGCATACGCGATGAGGTGGGTCGCCAAGAATGCGGTCGCAGCCGGTCTGGCCGACCGCATCGAGGTGCAGGTGGCCTATGCGATCGGCAAGGCAGCACCGGTCGGTCTGTTCGTCGAGACGTTCGGCACCGAGAAGACCGATCCCGCGCGTATTCAGGCGGCGATCAGCGAGGTCTTCGACCTCCGTCCCGGTGCCATCATCCGCGACCTCGACCTGCTGCGCCCGATCTACGCGCAGACGGCCGCGTACGGTCACTTCGGACGTACCGACATCGATCTTCCGTGGGAATCCACCGATCGTGCCGACAAGCTCCGGGATGCGGCAGGCCTGTAGGTCCCTCCACTTCGGCAGCGATGCTGCCGCACGTACCCTGTTCGCACCGGCTCGGTGCTCCCACGACGAGTGTGAGGTGACGATCGAGAAGGAGGTGCGGTGGCTGGTGTGACGCCGGTAGCGGCAGCCGATCTGCCGATCGCGCGCATTCTTCCGATGCTTCCGCTGCCGCACCTCGACCGCGAGTTCGATTACCTCGTTCCCGAGGACGCCAGCGACGATGCCCAGCCCGGTGTGCGGGTACGCGTTCGTTTTGCCGGCCGGCTCGTCGACGGGTTCCTACTCGCCAGGCTGGCCGAGACCGACCATCCCGGTCGTCTCGGCTGGCTCGACCGGGTCGTGTCCGCCGAGCGCGTACTGACTCCCGAGATCGCCGAGTTGGTGTCGGCGGTGGCCGATCGCTACGCAGGAACGCGAGCGGATGTGCTGCGTCTGGCGGTTCCGGCTCGCCACGCACGGGTCGAGGCAGAGCCCCCTCCGGTCGTCGACGAGGCAGCAGAGCCGGTCGTCGATCGCACGGGCTGGGCGGCGTATACCCATGGCTCCAATTTCCTCGATGCCCTTGGCGAGCACCGTGTTCCGCGTGCGGTGTGGCAGGCCCTACCCGGCGAGGTGTGGCCCGCTCGATTGGCCGAATTGGCTGCCGTCGCAGTGGGGAGCGGACGGTCCGCAGTGGTCGTGGTGCCCGACCAACGGGATCTCGATCGTCTGGAGGGCGCGTGCGCTGCGGCAGTCGGGGCCGACCGTGTGGTGGCGCTGTCGGCCGGTTTGGGACCGGCCAAGCGGTACCGGCAATGGTTGCGCTGTCTGAGGTCGGGCCCCGTTGTCGTGGTGGGCACACGCAGTGCGGTGTTCGCGCCCGTGTCGAACCTCGGCCTGATCGCGATCTGGGACGACGGCGACGACAGTTTCGCCGAACCACGCTCACCGTATCCGCATGCACGTGAGGTGGCGTTGCTCCGCGCGCACGTGTCGGGAGCCGCGGTCGTCGTCGGCGGACATTCCCGGACGGCCGAGGCCGAGGCTCTCGTCGATTCCGGCTGGGCCCACGACCTGGTCGCCCCACGTGAGCTGGTGCGTGAACGGCAACCTCACGTGGTCGCGCTGGCCGACTCGGACCACGCGCTCGCTCGGGATCCGGCAGCCCGGGTCGCGCGGCTACCGGCGATCGCTTTCGAGGCCGCACGTGCGGCGCTGAAAGCGGATACCCCTGTGCTGGTTCAGGTTCCACGCGCCGGTTATGTTCCGTCGCTGGCGTGTGCGAAGTGCCGCCATCCGGCTCGGTGTCGACGCTGCAACGGTCCGCTCGCCCTGCCCTCGGCTCCGGGCAGCGACGGCGCGGGCAGCCCGACGTGTTCCTGGTGCGGAATCGCCGATGCCGCACACCGCTGCACGGTCTGCGGGTCTCGCAACCTGCGCGCCGTGGTGATCGGAGCGGGACGCACGGCCGAGGAGCTCGGCCGCGCCTTCCCTGGCGTGCCGATACACAACTCCGGTGGGGCCACCGTCCTCGATACCGTGCGCCCCGGTGGTTCGCTCGTGGTGTCGACCGTCGGTGCCGAGCCGACCGTGGACGGCGGATACGGCGCCGCGCTGCTGCTCGACGGTTGGGCGCTGCTGGGCCGGGCGGATCTGCGTGCGGCAGAAGAGACACTGCGCCGCTGGATGACGGCTGCGTCGATGGTTCGGCCCGGGGCGGCTGGGGGACGTGTGGTCGTGGTGGCCGAGTCCGAGATCCCCACCGTCCAGGCCCTGGTGCGCTGGGATCCGCTGTGGCACGCGCGCAGTCAGCTGGACGAACGAGTCGAGGTTCGGTTTCCACCGGCCGTTCACGTGGCGGCGATCGACGGGACCACTGACGCGATAACAGCGTTGGTCGACAGTGCAGATCTACCCGAGACGGTCGAGGTACTGGGTCCCGTCGATCTCCCGGACGGTCAACGCGCACCTGCGGGTAGCGGCGAGGACGGGTTGTCCGGAGACGTGCAGCGGCTCCTGATCCGGGTTCCGCGAAGCACCGGAGCAGCGCTGGCGCGAGCGCTGTCGACTGCGCAGGCGTCCCGAAGCGCCAAGAAGCTCGGCGCGGGCGTACGGATTCAGATCGATCCCATTCGGATCGGGTGATGGGCTTTCTCTGTCCTGTTGCGTTCCCGTCGTCCAGATAGAGAGGCAACCTCAGGGCCTTGTCAAAGTTCTATTGTCGATATATCGTCGACTTGTTCAATCGATACGAAGGAGAACGAGATGAATTACGCATTCGAAGGCTTTGCACACGAATTCGGACGCCGCGGAGGTCCCCGAATGGGGTCTTTCGCAGGCAATCGGCACGGAGACCCGCGCCGACGCGGCGCGCCGTTCCAGATGTGGGTTGCGCGGGACGACGAGCACGGCCCGGCAGAAGACGGAGAACCAGACGGCGGAGAACGACACGAGAGAGGTCGGGGAAGGAGAGGTCACGGAGAACACGGCAGACGTCGGGGAGGTCCTGTCGGGCGGGGGCGTGACGGTATGTGGCCCGGTGGTGTCGGGGCCGGCGGTTTCGGGCCGAATGCCGACTTCGGTCGTGGTCGGGGCCGAGGCGGTCGGGGCCGACGTGGCGATGTCCGCGCTGCGATCCTCCTGCTGCTCGAGGACCGGCCGATGCACGGTTACGAACTCATCCAGCAGATCGCCGAGAAGAGCAACGGAACCTGGAAGCCGAGCCCGGGATCGATCTACCCGGCCTTGTCGCAGCTCGAAGACGAGGGCTTGGTGCTGATCGACAAGGTGGCCGGCCGGAAGACGGCAGCACTGACGGCCGAGGGCAGGCGTCATGTCGACGACCATCGAGCAGATCTCGGCAGTCCTTGGGACGACGTAGCCGATTCCGTCGGCATCGATGCGCGTGATCTTCGGGCACTGATCGGACAATTGATGGGAGCGGCCGGTCAGGTGGCCGGAGTCGGAACCGTGCGTCAGGTCGACCAGGCAGCCGAGGTGCTCATCGAGGCGCGCCGATCGCTGTATCGCATCCTCGCGGAGGACGCTTCCGACAGTTCCGACAGCACCGACGCGACGTGATCGTCGGTGCGGAATCGTCGCACGCTGCCGTGACTCCCTAGGATGGACAACCGACATCGTTTCGTCCATCCCAGGGAGTTGCCTTCAGTGCGCGTCGTCTTCGCCGGAACACCGGAACCCGCGGTCCCGTCACTCGCGCGACTGGTGGAGTCCGAACGGCACGAGGTGATCGCCGTGGTCACCCGGCCCGACGCCGCAGCCGGCCGTGGACGCAAGACCGTGCGCTCGCCCGTAGGAGTGTTGGCGGACGAGCACGGCATCCCGGTACTCACTCCCGCGAGGCCGTCGGACCCGGAGTTCGTGGCGGCGCTGACCGACCTCGCCCCCGACGTGTGCCCGGTCGTTGCGTACGGCGCGTTGTTGCCGCAACAGGTACTCGACATACCTCGGTACGGCTGGATCAACCTGCACTTCTCACTGTTGCCCGCGTGGCGTGGCGCGGCACCGGTACAGGCCGCGATCGCCGCGGGCGACGACGTCACAGGCGCATCGACGTTCCTTCTCGACGTCGGGATGGACACCGGTCCGGTACTCGGTGTCACCACCGAACGGATTCGGGATTCCGACACCACGGGTGATCTGCTCGGGCGTCTGGCGTCGAGCGGAGCCCACTTGCTCGCCGCGACGTTGGACGCGATCGAGGACGGAACGGCGGCAGCGCTACCGCAATCCGAGGACGGTGTGTCCTACGCGAGCAAAGTGACAGTCGATGCCGCGCGCATCGACTGGACGAGATCCGCGGCATTCGTCGACCGACACATCAGATCCGTCACACCGGCCCCGGGCGCGTGGACGACCATCGGGGATCTCCGCGTCAAGATCGCTCCTGTTCAGCTGTCGCCGGACACGTTGGAGCCGGGAACGATCGACGTACGCAAGACCGGTGTACACATCGGAACCGGAACCGGCGCAGTCGTTCTCGGTGATATTCAACCTCAGGGCAAGAAGGTCATGAGGGCACTCGACTGGGCGCGCGGCGCTCGGCTGGACGATACGGCGGTGGCACGATGACAGAGCCCGACAGGCCTCGTAAGCGCGAGTCGAGCCAGCCCCGCAAGTACGTCAAGAAGTCACCGGGGGCACGTGGGCCCAAAGGGAACCGGCCGCCGCAGGGCACCGGACCCCGTGCGGTCGACGCGATCGATCCGGCACGGCGTGCGGCCAGAGACGTGCTCAAAGCGGTGCGGGAGCGCGATGCTTACGCGAACCTGGTGCTGCCCGGTTTGCTCCGCGAGCGCAAGTTGGACTCTCGCGATGCCGCGCTGGCCACCGAACTCGCCTACGGCGCATCTCGCGCGCGTGGTGTGCTCGACGCCGTGATCGCGCACGCGGCCGGGCGGCCTGCCGCAGAGATCGACGGACCACTGCTCGACATCCTTCGGCTCGGGGCCTATCAGTTGCTGCGCACCCGGGTTGCCCCGCATGCAGCCGTCGCCACGTCGGTGGACCTCGCCCGCTCCGAATTCGGTTCCGGCAAGGCAGGTTTCGTCAATGCTGTGCTGCGACGAGTGTCCGAGCGAACCGCAACGCAGTGGGTCGACGAGCTGGCACCGGCGACGACGGCGGATCCGGTCGGTCACCTGGCATTCGAATACGCCCATCCCAAATGGATTGCGCAGGCCTTCGCCGATGCGCTCGGAGCCGATGCCGGCGAACTCGCCGCGGTCCTCGAGGCGGACGACGCGCGTCCCTCGGTCCACCTCGTCGCGCGACCGGGAGAGATTTCCGCCGAAGAATTGGCGCTGATCACCGGGGGAGAGGAAGGTCCCTATTCGCCGTACGCGGTGCACCTCGACGGCGGCGACCCCGGCAAGCTCGATGCCGTCCGGGACGGACTGGCCGGAGTCCAGGATGAGGGCAGTCAGCTCGTCGGCCGCGCGCTGACGTTGGCACCGTTGCTCGGCGACGACAGTGGCAGATGGTTGGACCTGTGCGCCGGTCCGGGCGGCAAGGCCGCCCTGCTCGGCGCCCTGGCGGAGATCGACGGTGCACGGGTCGACGCCGTCGAACCGACCCCGCACCGCGCCGACCTCGTGTCCAAGACCACCAAGGACCTACCGGTGACGGTGCACATCGTCGACGGCCGCGAGTCCGGACTCGACGCGGGTTACGACCGCGTGCTCGTCGACGCGCCGTGCACCGGTCTCGGAGCGCTGCGTCGTCGCCCCGAAGCGCGGTGGCGTCGCCAACCGTCCGACGTGGCGGCATTGGTCACCCTGCAGAAGGAATTGCTGGCGGCAGCGATCGATCTGGTCCGGCCCGGCGGGGTGGTGCTGTACTCGACGTGCTCGCCGCATCTGTCCGAAACAGCGGCCGTCGTTGCAGACGCCGTACGCCGATACGGCGTCGAACAGCTCGACACCCGCGCGCTCGTGCCGGGCGTACCGCAACTGGGCGACGGCCCGTCGGTGCAACTGTGGCCGCATCGGCACGGTACCGACGCGATGTTCATGGCGGCGCTGCGCAAGCCGGTCTGATCACCCTCCGGCCAGGAACGCCTCGGCCACGTCTGCGGGTGCGTACACCAGCCACCCGTCGACGAGGAGTTCGCGCAGTTCGTCGTCCTCGGCGTTGTCGACGTCGATCAGAACGGCAGAGAACCCGTCGAAGTGCGGGATCGTGAAGCACGAGCGCGGATGTGCGGCGAGGATGGCTTCCTTCTCGTGCAGGTCGGCAGTCCTGACGGCCAGGATCGGTCCGGCGGGCGGGGTCTCGTCGCCGAATCGTTTCAGGTCAGCCTTGCTGAACGGTCGTACCCACGCGAACACGTGCTTGCCGATGCCCCAGGCGGGATTCCCGTACCGAACGCTTTCGGTGACTTCGGGCAATTCGGCAAGGACGGCGCCCGCGGAGTCCATGGTGGCCATGTCGGCACGATACCGGCTCGACTAGGCTCACCAGTCGTGGTTTCCCCGATGATCGCTCCCTCGATTCTGTCCGCCGATTTCGCGCGCCTCGCCGCCGAAGCCGATGCCGTCGCGGGGGCCGATTGGCTCCACGTCGACGTCATGGACGCACACTTCGTCCCCAACCTCACCCTCGGGCTACCGGTGGTCGAAAGTCTGCTCAAAGCAACGAGCATTCCCCTCGATTGCCACTTGATGATCGAGGATCCGGCGCGCTGGGCCCCGCCGTATGCCGAGGCCGGGGCATACAACGTCACGTTCCACGCCGAAGCAACGGATGACCCCAGCGCCGTGGCGCGCGACATCAGGGCCGCCGGTGCGAAAGCCGGCCTGTCGGTGAAGCCGGGCACCCCGATCGAGCCCTACCTCGAGATTCTGCGCGACTTCGACACTCTGCTGGTGATGAGTGTGGAGCCCGGTTTCGGCGGGCAGTCGTTCATGCCCGAAGTGCTATCCAAGGCCAAAGCTGTTCGGGCACTTGTCGATTCCGGAGATCTGCGCTTGGTGGTCGAGATCGACGGCGGCATCAACTCCGACACCATCGAGCAGGCCGCCGAGGCCGGCATCGATTGCTTCGTGGCCGGTTCGGCCGTGTACAACACCGCCGATCCCGCCGCCGCAGTGCGTGATCTCCGTGGCCGGGCCGCCCGCGCATCGCACCACCTGTCGTGACCGACGCCCCGGGCCCGGCCGTGTCGGTCGTCGAGGCGATGGCTCTGGCCGTCGAGGCGTCCGAGGCCGCTCGGGGCATCAGTAGCCCCAACCCCGCGGTCGGTGCCGTGATCCTCGACGCCCGCGGCCTCGTCGTGGGCACCGGCTCCACCCGTCCACCCGGCGGCCCGCACGCCGAGATCGTCGCACTCACCGAAGCCGGCGACCGTGCGCGCGGCGGCACCGCGGTGGTGACACTCGAGCCGTGCAACCACACGGGCCGCACCGGACCGTGCTCGCAGGCCCTCGTCGCAGCCGGGGTCGCGTCGGTCGTGTTCGCGGTAGCGGATCCGAACCCGCTCGCGTCCGGCGGGGCAGACGCACTGCGGAACGCCGGGATTCGCGTCGAACAGGGCGTGGGGACGCGCGAGGTACAGCAGGGGCCACTGCGGGCCTGGCTGCACAAACAACGCACCGGCCGGCCGCACGTCACCTGGAAGTACGCCGCGACGCTCGACGGACGCAGCGCCGCCGCCGACGGAACGAGCCAGTGGATCACCGGACCCGAGGCGCGGGCGCACGTGCACGCCGAACGGGCCAAGCTCGACGCCATCGTCGTCGGAACCGGAACCGTACTGGCCGACGATCCACGGCTGACCGCCCGTCGCCCCGACGGCACCCTGGCATCGCTTCAGCCGGTTCGAGTTGTCGTCGGATCGAGGCCCGTACCGGCGACCGCCGCGATCCGGGGTCCGGAGGCACCGACGGTGTTTCTGGACACACACGACCCGGCTGCGGTGATCGACGCGCTGAGCGAGTACACCGACATCCAGATAGAAGGTGGTCCGACTCTGGCCGGCGCGTTCCTCGCCGCCGGTCTCGTGGACCGCGTTGTCGCCTACATCGCACCTGCGGTGTTGGGGGCCGGCCCGGCTGCGGTGGAGAATGCGGGGATCGGAACAATTGCCGACGCAATTCGGTTCCGCACGGAGACAGTCACCATGATCGGCAACGACGTTCTTCTGAGTGTCGTGCCCGAAGGAGCGAAGTAGATGTTCACCGGAATCGTCGAAGAGCTGGGCGAGATCGTGGCCAAGGACGAACTGCCCGACGCCGCTCGCTTCACCGTCCGGGGCCCGGTGGTGACCTCCGATGCCGGCCACGGGGATTCCATCGCGGTGAACGGAGTGTGTCTGACCGTCGTCGAAGTACTTCCCGACGGCGGATTCACCGCCGACGTCATGCAGGAGACGTTGAACCGATCGAGCCTCGGCGCTCTGGATGTCGGCAGTCGCGTCAACCTCGAACGCGCAGCGGCACTCGGTAGCCGGCTCGGCGGGCACCTCGTCCAAGGACACGTCGACGGAACCGGCACGGTAGCCGGACGCAGCCCGTCCGAGAACTGGACCGTCGTGCGCATCACCATGCCCACGTCGGTAGCGCGCTACGTCGTCGAGAAGGGATCCATCACGGTCGACGGTGTCTCGCTCACCGTGTCCGGGCTCGGAGTCGACGACGGCGGGCACTGGTTCGAGATCTCGCTGATCCCCACCACGCTCGACCTGACCACACTCGGCACGGCCGAGGTGGGTTCACCGGTCAACCTCGAAGTCGACGTCATCGCCAAGTACGTGGAGCGGCTGCAGGCGATCGACGCACAGTAAGTACTGTTGAAGTGCACGCAGGTAACGGTGCATCGGAGACATTTCCAGGGCGCTGAGCCAGGCCCGAGACCTATGGAGCGCACTTTCGTGACCAGGTTCGACAGTATCGAGCGCGCAGTTGCGGACATCGCTGCGGGCAAAGCAGTGGTGGTCGTCGACGACGAGGACCGCGAGAACGAAGGCGACCTCATCTTCGCCGCCGAGAAGGCCACCCCGGAACTGGTTGCCTTCATGGTCCGCTATACCTCGGGCTACCTCTGTGTCCCGTTGTCCGGTGAGGATTGCGACCGACTCGGCCTGCCGCCGATGTTCGCCACCAACCAGGACAAACACGGAACGGCGTACACCGTCACCGTCGACGCGCGAGAAGGTATCGGAACCGGTATCTCCGCCTCCGACCGAGCAGCCACGATGCGCCTGCTCGCGGACCCCGACACCGGAGCGAACGACTTCACCCGCCCCGGCCATGTCGTCCCGTTGCGCGCCAAGGAAGGCGGCGTACTGCGTCGCCCCGGGCACACCGAGGCGGCCGTGGACCTCGCCCGCATGGCCGACCTCCGCCCCGCCGGAGTCATCTGCGAGATCGTCAGCCAGAAGGACGAGGGAGCGATGGCGCAGACCGACGAGCTGCGGGTGTTCGCCGACGAACACGACCTCGCACTGATCTCGATCGCCGATCTGATCGCGTGGCGCCGTAAGCACGAGAAGCACGTCGTCCGCGTCGCCGACGCGCGAATCCCCACCAGCCACGGCACGTTCCGGGCCGTCGGCTACCAGAGCATCTACGACGAGGTCGAACACGTCGCGCTGGTGCGCGGCGACATCTCCGGCCCCGACGCCGACGGCAGCGACGTGCTGGTCCGGGTGCACTCCGAATGCCTCACCGGCGACGTCTTCGGATCGCTGCGCTGCGACTGCGGCCCACAGCTCGACGCCGCCCTCGAAATGGTGGCGGCCGAGGACCGGGGAATCGTGCTGTACATGCGAGGACACGAAGGACGCGGAATCGGCCTGCTGCACAAACTCCAGGCCTACCAACTCCAGGACGCAGGCTCGGACACCGTCGACGCCAACCTGCAGCTCGGTCTGCCCGCAGACTCCCGCGACTACGGAATCGGTGCCCAGATCCTCGTCGACCTCGGGGTCTCGTCCATGCGCCTGCTCACCAACAATCCGGCCAAACGAGTCGGGCTCGACGGCTACGGCCTGCACGTCACCGAGCGGGTGCCGATGCCGTTGCGCGCCAACGCCGAGAACCTGACCTACCTGCGCACCAAACGCGACCGCATGGGCCACGACCTGGTCGGCCTGGACGACTTCGAGCAAAATGACCCCGCACACCCCGCAGGCTCCACTCCTGTCCGCGAGAACGGGGTCAACCCATGAGCGGCGACGGCGAACCCACCCTTCAGCTGGCAGGCGCGAGTGATCTGAAGTTGGCTGTCGTGGCCGGTCAGTGGCATCGGACGATCTCCGAGGCGCTGCTCGCCGGTGCGCTCCGCAAAGCCGAGTCCGCCGGGGTACGCGACGTCACGGTCATTCGCGTCGCCGGAGCCATCGAACTACCCGTCGTCGCCCAGGCCCTGGCTCGCACCCACGATGCCGTCGTCGCTCTCGGCGTGGTCATCCGCGGCGGCACACCGCACTTCGAGTACGTCTGCGATGCCGTCACAGCCGGCCTGACACGGGTATCGCTCGACGAGGGCACTCCGGTCACCAACGGGGTGCTCACCACCAACGACGAGCAGCAGGCGCTCGATCGCGCCGGTCTGCCCGACTCGTTCGAGGACAAGGGTGGGCAGGCCACCGCGGCCGCCATCGACACGGCCCTGACCCTCAAGCACCTCCGGCAGCCGTGGACGAATCAGGACTTCCAATGACGCGCGACGAATCCCCGTCCGAATGGGACATGGAAGTGAAGTCCCGTAAGTCGGCCCGGTACGCGATCGCTGCCGCGGTGTTGCTCGTCGTCGCTCACTCGACTGTCGCGGTGCTGCTTCGGGTGTCGCCGACCGGGGTCTATTTCAGGACCGCCGATCAGCTGGCGATGGCGGGAATAGGCGTGTTGCTGGCGGGCCTGGCTCTGCTGCTCACCCGCCCGCGCATTCGCGTCGGTCCGGCAGGTGTGGCGGTCCGAAACGTGTTCTCGGAGCGGATGATCGAGTGGGACCTCGTGCGCGGCCTGTCATTTCCCGACGGGGCGATGTGGGCCAGGGTCGACATCCCCGATGACGAGTTCATCAATGTGATGGCCATCCAGTCCAACGATCGTGAGCACGCCGTCGCGGCCGTTCGAAAGTTCCGTGCGCTCGAGCGCGAGTACGCGCCCGCTCGCGTCGATCAGGACTGACTCTCTGCCGCACGCTCTCGTGCACCGCTGCTGAGCTGGAGATGCGGAGAACGTCGGACCCGACCGCTAACGTGGAAGGCGTGTCCGACCCCGCTACCTATCGTCCGGCCACCGGAACCATCCCGGTGGAACCGGGCGTGTACAAATTCCGCGATCCGCACGGTCGCGTCGTCTACGTAGGCAAGGCCAAGAGCCTGCGCAGTCGCCTCAATTCCTACTTCGCCGACGTGGCCTCGCTGCATCCGAGGACCCGGCAGATGGTCACCACCGCGGCGTCCGTGGAGTGGACGGTGGTCACCACCGAAGTCGAGGCACTGCAGCTCGAGTACAACTGGATCAAGGAATTCGATCCACGGTTCAATGTCCGCTACCGCGACGACAAGAGCTACCCGATGCTCGCGGTGACGATGAACGAGGAATTCCCACGCCTGTTCGTGTACCGCGGACCCCGCCGTAAGGGCGTGCGCTACTTCGGTCCCTACGCTCATGCGTGGGCCATTCGCGAGACGCTCGACCTGCTGCTGCGCGTGTTCCCGGCACGAACGTGCTCGACCGGAGTCTTCAAGCGGCACAACCAGATCGGTCGCCCCTGCCTGCTCGGGTACATCGACAAGTGCTCGGCGCCGTGCGTGGGACGCGTCAGTGCCGAAGAACACCGCAGTACCGTCGAGGACTTCTGCGACTTCCTGGCCGGCAAGACCGACAAACTCGTGCGACAGCTCGAGAAGAGGATGCAGGCGGCCTCGGAGGATCTCGACTTCGAGACCGCGGCACGGTTACGTGACGACGTGGGCGCGCTGCGTCGGGCGTTGGAGAAGCAGGCCGTGGTGCTCGGTGACGGTACCGACGCAGATCTGGTCGCATTCGCCACCGACGCCCTCGAAGCCGCCGTTCAGGTCTTCCACGTCCGCGGTGGCCGCGTACGGGGACAGCGCGGGTGGGTGGTCGAGAAGGCGGGTGAGGTGATCGAACGGCAGGACGAGGCCGACCTCCCCGCCCTCGTCGAACAGTTTCTCACCCAGTTCTACGGCGAACAGGCGGCGTTGTCCGCGCAGACCCCGGGCACCGACGACGGCGGGTCCAACGCCGTTCCTCGCGAGGTTCTGGTGCCGGTGCTACCGGACAACGCCGACGAAGTGCAGGTGTGGCTCAGCGAGTTGCGTGGATCCAACGTCACGTTGCGGGTTCCGCAGCGCGGCGACAAGAAGGCACTGGCCGAGACCGTCGAACGCAACGCCAAAGAGGCTCTGCAGCAGCACAAGCTGAAGCGTGCGGGTGATTTCACATCGAGATCTGCTGCGCTGCAAGGTATTCAGGAGGCGCTCGACCTCGATTCGGCGCCGCTGAGAATCGAATGCATCGATATCTCGCACGTACAGGGCACCGATGTGGTCGCGTCACTGGTCGTGTTCGAGGACGGATTGCCTCGCAAGAGCGACTACCGCCACTACGCGATCAAGGAAGCGGCGGGCGACGGGCACTCCGACGACGTCGCCAGCATCGCCGAAGTGACCCGCCGTCGTTTCCTCCGTCATTCCGCAGACGGAGCCAATGCTGTCGGGAGCGGTGGCGATCTTGCTCCCGAAGCCGCGCTCGATCCCCAAACCGGGAGGCCACGCAGGTTCGCTTATCCGCCCAACCTGTTCGTCGTCGACGGCGGTGCACCGCAGGTCGCAGCTGCCGCAGCAGTGCTGGACGAACTCGGTGTCACCGACGTCGCCGTCGTCGGGCTCGCCAAACGACTGGAAGAAGTGTGGGTACCGGGGGAGGAGGATCCGGTGATCCTGCCGCGTACGAGCGAATCTCTGTACCTCCTGCAGCGAGTGCGCGACGAGGCGCACCGATTTGCCATCACCTTCCATCGGAGCAAGCGATCGCGCCGTATGACTGCGTCGGCCCTCGACTCGGTGCGCGGGCTCGGCGAGTCGAGGAGAACCGCGCTGGTGGCGCACTTCGGATCGGTGGCCAATCTCAAGAAGGCAACGGTCGAAGAAATCGTCGAGGTCCCCGGAATCGGCACCACTACCGCCAAGTCGGTGCTGGCCGCATTGGGTTCCGACCCGAGCGGGGCCGATGTAGGCGATGATGGCAGCGCAACGGCAACGACACCGGGCGAGAACACGGCCGACCATGCGATCGAACCGCGTGTTAAATCGGCGGGACAGGCTTCGTAGTGAGCGAACAACAGACACAGGCACACCCTCCGTCCGAGCCGCACCCCGGAAACCCCGACGAGCGGGCAGATTCGCCGCACGACGGCATCGAAGTGGCGTTGGTCACGGGCGTGTCCGGCGCCGGGTTGCGCACGGCCGCCAAGATTCTCGAAGATCTGGGTTGGTACGTGGCCGACAACCTGCCGCCCGAGCTCATTTCCAAGATGGTCGATCTCGGGCTGGAGTCGCAGCCCCGTATCGAGCGTCTCGCCTTGGTGATGGACGTGCGCAGCCGCCTGTTCACCGGCGATCTGGGCTGGGTGGTCAAGGAACTCGACTCCAAGGGTGTGCGCAATCGCGTGCTGTTCCTGGATGCGTCCGACGCCGTGCTGGTCCAGCGGTTCGAATCGAATCGGCGCAGTCACCCGTTGCAGAACGACGGCCAGGACGGAACTCTGACCGAGGGGATCACGGCCGAGCGACTACGGCTCGCGCAGGTCAAGGCGGCCGCCGACCTGACCGTCGACACGACCTCGTTGTCGGTGCACCAGCTTCGGCGCAAGATCGAAACGGTCTTCGGGGCCTCCGACACTGTCGGCGTCGGCGTGACGGTCCAATCCTTCGGCTTCAAGTACGGCTTACCGATGGATGCCGACCTGGTCTGCGACGTGCGTTTTCTGCCCAATCCGCACTGGGTGCCCGAACTGCGCGAACACACCGGTCAGGACGCGGATGTGCGCGACTACGTCCTCGGACAGAACGGGGCGCACGACTACCTGCAGACGTACACGCACCTGTTGAATCTGACCATCGAGGGATACGTGCGGGAAGGCAAGCGATACATGACGGTGGCCGTGGGCTGCACCGGAGGAAAACACCGAAGCGTCGCGATGACGGAGGCCCTGGCCGGTATTCTCGCCGAACAGGGGGACGTATCGGTCCGCGTCCTGCACCGTGATCTGGGCCGCGAATGAGCGATACTCCGCACCGTCCGGTATCGGGATCGGGTCCCAAGATCGTCGCTCTGGGCGGCGGCCATGGTTTGTACGCGACGCTGTCGGCAGCTCGGCTGCTCAGCAGCGATGTCACTGCAGTCGTGACGGTCGCCGACGACGGCGGGTCCTCGGGTCGTCTGCGGGCAGAACTCGGCGTCATCCCGCCCGGCGATCTCCGGATGGCGCTGGCTGCCCTGGCGCGCTCGGACGCCAGGACCCAGCTGTGGACCGACGTCATTCAGCACCGATTCGGGGGCACCGGTGCCTTGGCCGGCCACTCGGTGGGCAATCTGGTGCTCGCCGGGCTCACCGAAGTACTCGGCGACCCGATAGCTGCCCTCGACGAGATGGTGCACATGCTCGGTATCGACGGACGAGTGCTGCCGATGTCACCGATTGCGCTCGACATCGAAGCCGATGTGTCCGGCCTCGAGGACGACCCACGCGTGAGTCGCGTCATTCGCGGTCAGGTCGCCGTCGCCACGACGCCCGGCAAGGTTCGACGCGTGCGTCTGTTGCCACCGGATCCGCCTGCGACGCCGGCGGCGCTGGCCGCCATCGCCGCGGCGGACCTGGTCGTGCTCGGTCCCGGATCGTGGTTCTCGAGTGTCATTCCCCATGTTCTGGTGCCGGATCAGCTCGCTTCACTGGCGCGCACGAGCGCGCCCAAGGTACTGGTCCTCAACCTGGCACCGGAGCTGGGGGAGACCACCGGATTCTCCGCCGAGCGACATGTCCACGTACTCTCCCAACACGCACCTGATTTGGGAATCGACCACGTGTTGGTCGATTCTGCCTCGGTCCCGGAGGGCAGCAACCGCGAGCACGTTGCGCGCGCCGCGGCCCGGCTCGGCGCTGGGGTCGTCTACGTCGACGTTGCCGAAACCGGCACTCACGCACATCATTACGGAAAGCTGGCTGCTGCTCTCGGAGCCATCGTGTCGTCCACCGACGGCTCGGTACCGACAGCGGCGCGCAGAGAGGGGATCACTTCGTGGCCATGACAGCGGAGGTCAAGGACGAGCTGAGCAGGCTCACCGTCAGTCAGGTCAGCTGCCGCAAGGCCGAGGTGTCCGCCCTGCTGCGTTTCGCCGGCGGGTTGCACATCGTCGCGGGTCGAGTGGTGGTGGAGGCCGAGGTGGATCTCGGCTCCATCGCACGGCGGCTGCGACGCGAGATCTTCGAGCTGTACGGCTACTCTTCGGATGTCCACATGCTCAGTGCCGGAGGCCTGCGCAAGACGTCTCGGTACGTGGTGCGCGTGGCCAAGGACGGTGAGGCTCTGGCCCGCCAGACCGGGCTGCTCGACCTCCGTGGACGTCCCGTGCGTGGCCTGCCCGCTCAGGTCGTGGGCGGCACGGTCGGCGACTCCGAGGCCGCGTGGCGCGGCGCGTTTCTCGCCCACGGCTCGCTCACCGAGCCGGGCCGGTCGTCCGCGCTCGAGATCAGCTGCCCCGGGCCCGAAGCAGCGCTCGCCCTCGTCGGTGCCGCTCGGCGCCTCGGAGTGGCAGCCAAGGCACGTGAGGTGCGCGGCACCGATCGAGTCGTCGTACGAGACGGCGAAGCAATCGGAGCGTTGCTCACGCGCATGGGCGCTCAGGACACCCGGTTGGTGTGGGAGGAGCGCCGGATGCGCCGCGAGGTGCGGGCCACCGCCAACCGTCTGGCCAACTTCGACGACGCCAACCTGCGCCGGTCCGCTCGGGCCGCGGTTGCGGCCGCCGCTCGCGTCGAGCGGGCTCTGCACATTCTCGGCGACGACGTACCCGATCATCTCGCTGCGGCAGGTTCGCTTCGGGTTCAGCACCGCCAGGCCTCACTGGAGGAACTCGGTCAGTTGGCCGACCCGCCGATGACCAAGGATGCGGTGGCCGGTCGGATCCGGCGTCTGCTGTCCATGGCCGATCGGAAAGCGAAGGAGACCGGGATACCCGACACCGAGTCGGCGGTCACCGCAGAGCTGCTCGACGAGGCGTAGAGCGCCTCGATCGAGTGATGCGCGCGCTCCGCCGGAGCGCACACTAGGGTAGGAACCGCGTGTGGCACCCCGCATGCAGGCACGACCAGACATCTGTTTTCACAACTTTTAGGAGCGAACAGTGACGATCCGGGTAGGCGTCAACGGCTTCGGCCGCATCGGGCGTAACTTCTTCAGGGCTGTCGACGCGCAGAAGGCGCTCGGTACCACCGACATCGAAATCGTTGCTGTCAACGACCTGACCGACAACGCATCGCTCGCACACCTGCTCAAGTACGACTCGATCCTGGGCCGCTTGCCGCACGACGTCTCGCTCGAAGGCGAAGACACCATCGTCGTCGGCGGCCAGAAGATCAAGGCTCTGTCGCTGCGTGAGGGACCGTCCGCACTTCCGTGGGGTGACCTGGGTGTCGACGTCGTCGTCGAGTCCACCGGCATCTTCACCGACGCTGCGAAGGCTCAGGGTCACATCGACGCCGGTGCCAAGAAGGTCATCATCTCCGCGCCCGCCAAGGGCGAGGACATCACCATCGTCATGGGCGTCAACGACGACAAGTACGACGGCAGCCAGAACATCATCTCCAACGCGTCGTGCACCACCAACTGCCTCGGCCCCATCGCCAAGGTTCTCGACGACGAGTTCGGCATCGTCTCGGGTCTCATGACGACCATTCACGCGTACACGCAGGATCAGAACCTGCAGGACGGCCCGCACAGCGATCTGCGTCGTGCACGTGCCGCAGCTCTGAACGTCGTCCCCACCGGTACCGGTGCAGCCAAGGCCATCGGCCTGGTTCTCCCGCAGCTGCTCGGCAAGCTCGACGGCTACGCACTTCGGGTGCCGATCCCCACCGGCTCGGTCACCGACCTGACCGCTCTGCTGAAGAAGAAGGCCAGCGCCGAGGACATCAACGCCGCGATGAAGGCTGCCGCGGAGGGCCCGCTGAAGGGCATCCTGAAGTACAACACCGATCCCATCGTGTCCTCGGACATCGTCACCGATCCGCACTCGTCGATCTTCGACGCGCCGCTGACCAAGGTCATCGACGACCAGGTGAAGATCGTCTCCTGGTACGACAACGAGTGGGGCTACTCCAACCGCCTCGCCGACCTCATCGGTCTCGTCGGCAAGTCCCTCTGACACCGATGGCTGTCAAGACACTGCAGGATCTGCTCGATGCCGGTGTCGAAGGACGTGGCGTCCTCGTGCGATCGGACTTCAACGTCCCGCTCGAGGACGGCACGATCACCGACCCCGGCCGCATCCAGGCGTCGATTCCGACCCTTCGTGCACTGGTCGAAGCCGGAGCGAAGGTCATCGTCACCGCTCACCTCGGTCGCCCCGACGGCAAGCCCGATGCGAAGTACAGTCTGGCTCCGGTCGCTGCCAAGCTCGGCGAACTGCTCGGCCGGCACGTCCAGCTCGCGGGAGACGTGGTGGGTCAGGACGCCGAGGCACGCGCCGAGGGCCTGACCGACGGCGACGTACTGCTGCTCGAGAACATCCGCTTCGATCCGCGGGAGACCAGCAAGGACGAGTCCGAGCGAGCCGCACTGGCTCGTGAGCTCGTTGCTCTGGCCGGCGACGATGCGGCATTCGTCTCCGACGGATTCGGCGTCGTGCACCGCAAGCAGGCGTCGGTCTACGACGTGGCGCAGCTGCTTCCGCATTACGCGGGCACACTCGTCGCGGCCGAGGTCGAGGTGTTGGCCAAGCTGACCGAGGATGCGGCTCGTCCGTACGCGGTGGTGCTCGGCGGCTCCAAGGTCTCGGACAAGCTCGGCGTCATCGAGGCGTTGGCTCCCAAGGTCGACACCCTCGTCATCGGCGGCGGCATGGCGTTCACTTTCCTTGCGGCGCAGGGCTATTCGGTCGGTAACTCGCTGCTTCAGGAGGATCAGATCGGGGTCTGCAAGGACCTGCTCGAACGCTTCGGCGACGTGATTCACCTTCCGGTCGACATCGTCGTCGGAGACAAGTTCGCGGCGGACGCCGAGTCCAAGACCGTCAAGGCATCCGAAATTCCGGACGGCTGGATGGGTCTGGACATCGGACCGGATTCGGTCAGTCGTTTCGCCGTCGTGCTGTCCAATGCGAAGACGATCTTCTGGAACGGACCTGCAGGCGTCTTCGAGTTCGACAAGTTCTCGGCCGGTACCAAGGGCATCGCAGAGGCGATCATCGGAGCCACCGAGAAGGGCGCGTTCAGCGTGGTCGGTGGTGGTGATTCCGCGGCTGCGGTACGCACCCTCGGGCTGCCCGACGACGGCTTCTCGCACATCTCCACCGGTGGCGGTGCATCCCTCGAATATCTCGAGGGCAAGCAGCTGCCCGGTCTATCCGTCCTGGAGGCGTAACGCATGGCACGTAAGCCGCTCATCGCGGGCAACTGGAAGATGAACCTCAACCACCTCGAGGCCATCTCGCTGGTGCAGAAGATCGCCTTCTCGCTGCCCGAGAAGTACTTCGACAAGGTGGACGTCACGGTCATTCCGCCGTTCACCGACATCCGCAGCGTCCAGACGCTGATCGAAGGCGACAAGCTCCTGCTCACCTATGGTGCGCAGGACGTCTCCGCCGAGGACAGCGGCGCATTCACGGGCGAGATCAGCGGGTCGATGCTGGCCAAGCTGGGATGCACCTTCGTCGTCGTCGGCCACTCCGAGCGACGCACGTTGCACAGCGAGGACGATGCCGTCGTTCTGGCGAAGACGAAGGCTGCCCTGAAGAACGGGCTCACACCGATCGTGTGCATCGGCGAGGGTCTGAACATTCGTGAGGCCGGTGAGCACGTGGCCTACAACGTGGCTCAGCTCCGCGGTTCGCTCGACGGGCTCTCGGCCGACGACATCGCCAAGGTCGTCATCGCCTACGAGCCGGTATGGGCCATCGGCACGGGACGCGTGGCCTCGGCGTCGGACGCTCAGGAAGTGTGCGGTGCCATTCGGGAGGAATTGAAGGAATTGGCGTCGGCCGAGGTCGCCGCGGGCGTCCGCGTGCTGTACGGCGGTTCGGTCAACGCCAAGAACGTCGGCGAGATCGTCGGTCAGCCCGACGTCGACGGCGCGCTGGTCGGTGGCGCTTCGCTCAAGGCGGACGAGTTCGCCACATTGTCGGCGATTGCCGCAGGCGGACCGTTGCCCTGATCGGCCATCGTCACCGCTGCACAGAACTGGTTTCGGACACCTCGCTTCGGCGGGGTGTCCGAAGTCGTTCGCGGGGCCAGGTAGGCTGCTGAGGGCATCGAATCGAGTTTGAGGTGGACATGGATCTGTTTCTGGATATTCTGCTGGTCATCACCAGCCTGGCGCTGATCTTGCTGATCCTGCTGCATCGCGGCAAGGGTGGCGGTCTGTCCAGCTTGTTCGGTGGCGGCGTGCAGTCCAGCCTGTCCGGCTCCACGGTCGTCGAGAAGAACCTCGACCGCCTCACTGTCTTCACCGGCCTCATCTGGCTCATCGCGATCCTCGGGATCGGTCTCGAGATCAAGTACACCTGATCCGTCCCGGCTCCGAGTGCGAGTTGACGGCCGAGCGACGATACTGGGGGGATGAGCGAATCCTCTTACGAGTCAGTCGGTTCCCCGGCATTCGTCACACCGACAGCTCGCGGGCGAGAGTTGACCGAGCCGCTGCGCGAGGACATCCGCTATCTCGGCGGCATCCTCGGTGAGATCATTCGCGAACACGAGGGCGACGAGGTCTTCGAGCTCATCGAGTCCGCGCGAGTGGAATCCTTCGCAGTGCGCCGCTCGGAGATCGAACGCGACGACTCTGTCGGCCGGTACACCGATGTCGAAGTGGCGCAAGCTGTTCCGTTGATCCGCGCGTTCAGCCACTTTTCGTTGCTGGCGAACCTGGCCGAGGATCTTCACCGTGAGCGCCGGAGAGCCATTCATCTGGACAACGGAGACCCGCCGCAGGACAGCAGCCTGGACGCCACGTGGTCGAAGATCGACGCCGCCGCTCCGTCGCGCGAGCAGGTCGCCGCCGCGCTGACCGACGCGTTGGTGGCCCCGGTCATCACCGCGCACCCCACCGAAACGCGTCGTCGAACGGTGTTCGACGTCCAATCGAAGATCACCGCACTGATGCGTCGGCGCGAGGTCGCGTCGGCTGCCCCGGAGGGCAAAGCCGCCGGAGCCGCCAAGGAATTGGCCGTGATCGACGTGCAGATTCGCCGGCAGGTGCTGACGCTGTGGGAAACCGCCCTGATTCGGCTGTCGCGATTGCGCATCCAAGACGAGATCGAAGTGGGTCTCCGATACTTCGAGTCCTCGCTGTTCGATGTCATGCCCGCCCTCAATGCCGATGTCCGCGCGGCGCTGCGAGCGCGATGGCCGGAGGACGACCTGCTGCCGCGGCCGATACTTCGGCCGGGGTCGTGGATCGGAGGAGACCGCGACGGTAACCCGAACGTCACCGGCGAGGTGGTGCACACGGCCACTCATCAGGCCGGTTACGTGGCGTTCGAGCACTACCTCGACGAACTGGTTGCGTTGGAGAAAGAGTTGTCGATGTCCGCGCGGCTCGTCGCGGTCACCGAGGAACTGGAGGCTCTGGCCGAGGCGTCTGCGGAACCGGACGACCGCCGGGCCGACGAACCGTACCGTGTTGCCGTTGTCGGTATCCGGGCCCGGCTGACAGCAACGGCACGGGCGGTGCTCGACGCGGTTCCGGTGTCCGGAATCGATCTCGGTGCCAACCCGTATGCGAGCCCGCAGGAAGTCCTCGACGATCTCGACACTCTGGACCGCGCGCTCCGGGCCGACGGAGACGGTCTGATCGCCGACGATCGGCTGCTTCGACTGCGGCAATCGGTCGAGACGTTCGGATTTCATCTCCAGGCTCTGGACATGCGGCAGAACTCCGAGACCCACGAGGAAGTGGTCGCGGAGCTGTTGGCCTGGGCCGGGGTTCATCAGGACTACCGGTCTCTCGACGAGGACGAGCGCGTGTCGGTGCTGTCCCACGAACTCGCCACTCGGCGTCCCTTGATCGGGCCCACCGCGCAACTTAGTGACCTCGCTGCGAAGGAACTGGGCATCGTCAAGGCGGCCAAGGAGGCCATCGACCACCTGGGCCCGGACACCGTTCAGAACTACATCATCAGCATGTGTCAGTCCGTCAGTGACATGCTCGAGGCGGCCCTGCTGCTCAAGGAAGCGGGGATCTTCGATCCCGGCGTCGACGGTTCGGCACCTACGTCGACGGTGGGTGTCGTGCCGCTCTTCGAGACGATCGAGGACCTGCAGCAGGGTGCCGCGACGCTGCTCGCCACTCTCGACGTTCCGATCTATCGAGCTCTCGTCGCCGGTCGAGGCATGAACCAGGAGGTCATGCTCGGTTACTCGGACTCGAACAAGGACGGTGGCTATCTCGCGGCCAACTGGGCGCTGTATCGGGCAGAACTCGACCTGCTCGAAGCGTCCCGTAAGACAGGAATTCGGTTGCGACTCTTCCACGGTCGCGGTGGCACCGTCGGGCGCGGCGGCGGCCCCAGTTACGACGCGATTCTGGCGCAACCGCCCGGCGTGGTGCAGGGATCGCTTCGTCTCACCGAGCAGGGCGAGATCATTGCAGCGAAGTACGCCGAACCGTCGATGGCGCGGCGCAACCTCGAATCGTTGGTCGCGGGCACACTCGAATCGACGCTGCTCGACCTCGAAGGATTGGGTGACGGCGCCGAGGCCGCCTACGACGTTCTGGACGATCTCGCGGCCAAAGCTCGGGCAGCGTACGGCCGGCTGGTGCACGAGGAGCCCGGGTTCGTCGAGTACTTCCGCACGTCCACGCCCGTTGCCGAGGTCGGCGAGTTGAACATCGGGTCGCGTCCGGCGTCGCGTAAGCCGACGAATTCCGTGTACGACCTGCGTGCTATCCCCTGGGTGATGTCGTGGAGTCAGTGCCGCGTCATGCTGCCCGGCTGGTACGGCACCGGATCGGCGTTCGAGGAGTGGGTCGGTGACGACGACTCCAAGCTGGAGGTACTCGCGGATCTGTATCGAAAGTGGCCGTTCTTCCGCACTGTGCTGTCCAACCTGGCGCAGGTCATGGCCAAGTCCGATCTGGGCATCGCCGCTCGGTATGCGGAACTCGTTCCCGACGCCGACCTCCGCGCACGCATCTTCGGCATGATCGAGGCCGAACACGCCACCACCGTGCGGATGTATCTGAAGATCACCGGTCACAGTCGACTGCTTGAGGACAACCCGGCGCTGGAGCGATCGGTACACAACCGGTTCCCGTACCTGGAACCTCTCAACCAGATGCAGGTCGAGATGTTGCGTCGATACCGCAACGGCGACGACGACGAACGGGTCAAACGAGGAATCCTGCTGACGATGAACGGCCTGGCCACGGCACTACGCAACAGCGGCTAGCACCGTACGTCTCGCTGCGCTGCCGCGGAACCGGTGGCCGACAGTCTGCGTCCAACCGGGTATGAGGACGTGCAGAAACACTCTCGACGCGTGGCGGGACGGGACGGCGTATCGGGTGATCGCTCGATCGCGGTATGCGGACTTCCGAGGCGGTCACGGTGACGACGGCGAGTCCATGCGTGGTTCGGACGGCAGTGCTTCGGACGGCGTCGGTTCGAACGACTACGGCGTCGATTCAGGGGAGTGAATCTCCTGAATCGACGCCGCAGTACGTCTGCTGTCAGCTGTGGCTCGAGCCGATCACCGGTCCAGCTGTGAGGCCGCTGCCTCGTCGACGAACCAGACCGTCGATTCCGCGCCGATGGCACCGGCCGACGGCCAGTCGTCGGACGCTGCTCCGCCGACGGCGGCGGCAACGGCCTCGGCCTTCCCTGCACCGGACACCAGCAACCACACGTGCTTCGCCCTCCGGACGGCGGGCAGGGTGAGTGTGATGCGTACCGGCGGCGGCTTGGGGGAGTCCTCGACGGCCACGACGAAGCGATGCTGTTCGCGCACCGCGTCGGTGTGCGGGAAGAGCGAGTTGATGTGGCCCTCGCCGCCCATACCCAACAGGTGGATGTCGAAGTCGGGGCATTGACCGTCGTCGGCCCGTGAGTGCAGCGTCTGTGCGTACGCCGCCGCAGCCGTTTCCGGGTCGGAGCCGTAGGCACCGTCCGACGTCGCCATCGTGAACAGTCGATCCGGGTGCACGTCCACGTGCTTCAGCAGCGCGTCCGATGCCTGGACCTCGTTGCGCTCGGGGTCGCCCGAGGGCAGAAAGCGCTCGTCACCGAAGTAGATATCCACCCGCGACCAGTCGATGGCCCCGGAATCCGCGCGCAATGCCTCGAGGAGGGCGATTCCTGTCCCGCCTCCGGTCAACACCACCGACGCGACACCGCGCTCGGCCTGCGCCGCGACGACAACGTCGACGAAGCGAGTGCGGGCGGCATCGACCAGCCCTTGTGCGTCGAGGTATCGGAGGACCGACTGATTACTCATAGCTCACTTTCGACAGACCGTGGAGGGCGAGTTCGT
This sequence comes from Rhodococcus sp. 3258, assembly GCF_031456475.1. Classification (NCBI taxonomy): domain Bacteria; kingdom Bacillati; phylum Actinomycetota; class Actinomycetes; order Mycobacteriales; family Nocardiaceae; genus Rhodococcus; species Rhodococcus sp. 3258. Next base: position 308,533 of record NZ_JAVDUT010000004.1, on the reverse strand, counting down.
AGATTTCGTCCGTATCGAGCCGCCGCAGTTCCTCGGCCAGGCACTCGCGGGTGTTGCGACGTGCCAGAGCAACCTGAGCGTCGGGCTGACCGGTACGCCGCAGTGTGGCGGTTTTTCCGGTCTGCGGACGGGTCAGCGAAATACTGCTGTTCTCCCTGGTCAGCTCGACCTTGAGCTCGCCGGCTCGCCGGTAGACCGGCACGTCGAGCTTCGCCGCCAACCAGCCGGCCAGAATGTCGAGTGCAGGCTCCTCTGCCAGTCCCGACACGGTGGCCGAGGTGACGGCCTCGAACGGTGCCTGATCGAGGGCAGTCGCCAGCAGGCCGCGCCAGTAGGTGATTCGGCTCCACGACAGATCCGTATCACCCTCGGTGTAGCTGCTCAGCCGTCCCTTGATCGCTGCGGTGGTATCCGACGAATTGGTGGCGTCGGTGATCCGCCTGATCGCCAACCGGCCCAGTGGATCCTTCGCCGGTACCGTCGGTGCCTCGTCCGGCCACCAGGCGACGATCGGCGTATCCGGCAGCAGGAACGGAATGACGACGCTGTGTTCGTGATCGGCGAGCTCGCCGTTCAGTCGTAGTACGACGACCTCGGACGCGCCGGCGTCTCCACCGACGCGGATCTGGGCGTCGAGACTCGACTCGGCGGACCGATCACCGTGGATGAGGACGATGACGCGACAGGGATGTTCCCGGCTCGCCTCGTTCGCGGCATCGATCGCCCGTTCGGCCTTGCTCGCATCACGGCTGGCGACGATCAAGGTCAGCACACGGCCGATGGTGACCGCGCCACCTGCTTCACGAACCTCGACGAGCTTCTTGCCGACCTCGGCCGTCGTGGTGGCGGGAATGTCGACAATCACGGCCTTCTCCATTCGCGTCCGGTGCGGTGCATCATCTCGTCACCCGAGGACGGACCCCAGGTGCCGGCCTCGTACGGTTCGGCGGTGCCGCCCGAGGCCCAGTACTCGAGAATCGGGTCGAGAATCTTCCACGACAGTTCCACTTCGGCGTTGACCGGGAACAGTGAGGGCTCACCCAGGAGTACGTCGAGTATCAGTCGCTCGTACGCCTCCGGAGATGACTCGGTGAACGCCTGGCCGTAGCTGAAGTCCATGCTGACGTCGCGCACCTGCATGCTGGACCCGGGAACTTTGGAACCGAAGCGCATCGTGACGCCCTCGTCCGGCTGGACTCGAATGACCAGTGCGTTCTGCCCCAGTTCCTCGGTCATGGTGGCGTCGAACGGCAGATGGGGGGCACGCTTGAACACCATTGCGATCTCGGTGACTCTGCGGCCCAACGCCTTTCCCGTACGCAGATAGAACGGAACTCCACCCCAGCGCCGAGTGTCGACCTCGAGGGTGATGGCGGCGTAGGTTTCGGTGTTCGACTCGGAGTCGAACCCCTCTTCCTCCTTGAGCCCCTTCACTTTCTGGCTGCCCTGCCACCCGGCGGAGTACTGCCCGCGGGCGGACGTGCGATCGAGCGGCTCGGCGAGCTTGGTCGCCGAGAGCACCTTGATCTTCTCGGACTGCAGCTCGGTGGGGTTGAAACTCACCGGCTCCTCCATCGCAGTGATCGCGAGCAACTGGAGGAGATGGTTCTGAATGACGTCGCGGGCTGCCCCGATTCCGTCGTAATAGCCTGCGCGGCCACCCAATCCGATGTCCTCGGCCATCGTGATCTGCACGTGGTCCACATAGTGCGCGTTCCAGATCGGATCGAACAACTGGTTGGCGAAGCGCAGCGCGAGAATGTTCTGCACCGTCTCCTTGCCCAGGTAGTGATCGATCCGAAAGACGGTGTCCTCGGGGAACACTCGGTTCACGATCGCGTTGAGCTCCTTGGCGCTCTGCAAATCGTGACCGAACGGCTTCTCGATGACGACGCGTCGCCAGTTGCCGTCCTGCGCCTGGGCCAGTCCGGAGCGTGAAAGTTGTTGCAGTACAACAGGGAACGCGCCGGGTGGGATCGAGAGGTAGAAGGCATGGTTTCCGCCGGTGCCGCGGGTGGTGTCGAGCTCGGTGAGAGTCCGCGACAACTCGTCGAACGCGGCATCGTCGTCGAACGAACCCTGAACGAACCGGAAGCCCTCGGCAAGGGTGTTCCACACCTCTTCGCTGAACGGAGTTCGAGCATGATCGCGTACCGAGTCGTGCACGATCTTCTCGAAATCCTGGTTCTGCCACTCACGGCGAGCGAAGCCGACCAGGGCGAAACCGGGGGGTAGGAGCCCCCGGTTCGCCAGGTCGTACACCGCAGGCATGAGCTTCTTACGCGCGAGATCACCGGTCACCCCGAAGATGACCATGCTGCACGGCCCGGCGATGCGGGGGAGCCGCTTGTCTCGCGCGTCGCGAAGTGGATTACGCCAGTCCGCGGAATTCAGGTTTTCTGTGTCTGCGGTGGGCACAGGTCAGCTCTTCTGACCTGCTTGGCGGAGCTGCTCCTCGGTAGCTTCGAGCAGCTCGTTCCACGCAGCCTCGAACTTCTGAACGCCCTCGTTCTCCAACGTCAGGAAGACGTCGGTGAGGTCGATTCCCAGGGCGGAGATGCGGTCGAAGATCTCCTGCGACTCCGGTCCCTTACCCGAGACGGTGTCGCCGACGATCTCGCCGTGGTCTGCGACCGCGTCCATGGTCTTCTCCGGCATCGTGTTCACGGTGTTCGGAGAGACGAGCTCGGTGACGTACATGGTGTCCGGGTAGGCGTCGGACTTGACGCCCGTCGAAGCCCACAGTGGCCGCTGCGGACGTGCACCGTTGCCCGCGAGTTCGCGGAACCGAGGAGCCACCTCGAAGACCTGCTGGTACGCCACGTACGCGAGGCGCGCATTGGCCAGCGCGGCCTTGCCCTTGAGGGCCTCGGCGTCGGGGGTGCCGATGGCGTCCAGGCGGGAGTCGATCTCGCTGTCCACGCGGGACACGAAGAACGACGCCACGGAATGGATCTTGTCGAGGTCGTGACCGGCGGCGCGGGCGGCCTCGAGACCCTCGAGGTACGCGTTCATGACCAGCTCGTAGCGCTCGACGGAGAAGATCAGGGTCACGTTGACGCTGATTCCCTCACCGATCACCTTGGCAATGGCGGGGATGCCTTCTTCGGTTGCCGGAATCTTGATGAGGAGATTCGGACGGTCGACGATCTTCCAGAGTTCGACGGCCTGCTCGTACGTCTTGTCCGCGTCGTGCGCCATGCGGGGGTCGACCTCGATCGACACGCGGCCGTCGACGCCCGCGCTGGCCTCGTACTGCGGTACGAGGATGTCGCACGCCTCACGGACGTCGTCGGTGGTGACGGTGCGAATCGTGGTCTCGACATCGGCACCTTCGCCGGCGAGCTTGGTGACCTGCTCGTCGTAAGCATCGCCCTTGCTCAATGCGGCCTGGAAGATCGACGGGTTGGTCGTCACGCCGACGACGCTCTTGGTGTCGATCAGGTCCTTGAGGTTGCCCGACCGAATGCGGTCGCGGGACAGGTCGTCCAGCCAGACCGAAATTCCGGCGGCGGACAGCTCGGCAAGGTTTTTGTTCTGGGTCATGAGTTATCCCTTCACGTTGGTGATGGAGCGCTGCGCGGCCGCGACGACGGCGTCGGCCGTGAAGCCGAACTCGCGGAAAAGTGTTGCCGCATCGGCAGATTCGCCGTAGTGCTCGAGCGAGATGATCTCGCCGAAACCGCCGACGATCTTCCACCACGGCATCGCGATGCCGGCCTCGATGGACACCCGCGCCTTGACGGTGGGCGGAATGACCTGGTCGCGGTAGTTCTGGTCCTGGCTCTCGAACCACTCGACACACGGCATCGACACCACGCGTGCCGCGATGCCCTGCGCCTCTAGCAGTTTCTGGGCCTCCACTGCGTACTGCAGTTCGGAACCGGTGCCGATCAGGACGACGTCAGGGCTGGCCTTCGACGATTCGGAGAGGATGTAGCCACCCTTCGAGACGCCCTCGAAGCTGGTGCCTTCCAGGATCGGGATGCCCTGACGCGTCAGCGCCAGGCCGACGGGCCCGCTGCTGCTCGACCTGGCGAGCACCGACTGCCAGGCGTAGGCCGTCTCGTTGGCGTCACCGGGGCGTACGACAGACAGGTTGGGAACGGCACGCAGGGCCGCGAGGTGCTCGACCGGCTGGTGCGTCGGGCCGTCCTCGCCGAGGCCGATGGAGTCGTGGGTCCATACGTAGATGGGATCGATGTCCATCAGCGACGCCAGGCGAACCGACGGCCGCATGTAGTCGCTGAACTGCATGAACGTTCCGCCGTACGCGCGGGTCGGACCGTGCATGACGATGCCCGACAGGATCGCACCCATGGCGTGCTCGCGGATACCGAAGTGCAGCGTGCGGCCGTAGGGCTCGGCGTCCCAGTCGTCGGTGGAGATCGACGTGGGGCCGAAGGACTTCGCACCCTTGATCGTGGTGTTGTTGCTGCCTGCGAGGTCGGCCGAGCCGCCCCACAGTTCCGGAAGAACGGGTCCGACGGCGTTGAGGACCTCGCCCGACGCCGCACGCGTGGCGACGGCCTTGCTGCCGGGCTCCCACGTGGGCAGCACGTCGGTCCAGTTCTCGGGCAGCGTGCCCTGCTGAAGACGGTCGAGCAACTGCTTGCGCTCGGGCTCACGGGCTGCCCAGGACTCGAACTGCGTCATCCACTCGTTGTGTGCGGCGCGGCCGCGTTCCTGGAGCTTGCGAGTGTGGCCGATGACCTCGTCGCTGACCTCGAACGTCTTGGCCGGGTCGAAGTCCAGGGCCTGCTTGACCTTCGCGACCTCGTCGTCGCCCAGCGCGGCACCGTGGACGGCACCGGTGTTCATCATCGTCGGAGCCGGGAACCCGATGATGGTCCGCAGCACGATGATCGACGGCTTGTCGGTGACGGCCTTGGCGGCCTCGATGGCGTCCTCGATCGCGGTGACGTTCTCGCCGCCCTCGACGACCTGTACGTGCCACCCGTAGGCCTCGTACCGCGCGGCGGTGTTCTCGGACAGGGCGATGTCGGTCGAGTGCTCGATCGAGATCTTGTTGTCGTCGTAGAACAGGATCAGGTTGCCGAGCTGCTGGGTGCCAGCGAGCGACGACGCCTCGGACGTGACGCCCTCTTCGATGTCGCCGTCGGAGGCGATCACATAGATGAAGTGATCGAACGGGCTCTCGCCGAGCGCAGGTTCGGGATCGAACAGTCCGCGTTCACGGCGCGATGCCATTGCCATTCCCACAGCGGATGCCAGTCCCTGGCCGAGTGGGCCGGTGGTGATCTCGACGCCGTCGGTGTGGCGGAACTCGGGGTGCCCCGGGGTCTTGGACTTGTAGGTCCGCAGTGCTTCGATGTCTGCGAGCTCGAGACCGAAACCGCCCAAGTAGAGCTGCAAGTACAGGGTGAGGCTCGAGTGACCGCACGACAGTACGAACCGGTCGCGGCCGATCCAGTGGGTGTCGGTGGGGTCGTGGCGCATGGTGCGCTGGAAGAGGGTGTACGCGAGGGGAGCCAAGCTCATCGCGGTTCCGGGGTGGCCGTTGCCGACCTTCTGCACTGCGTCCGCTGCCAGGACACGAACGGTGTCGACCGCCCGGGTGTCCAGGTCCGTCCAGTCGCTGGGGTGGTGCGCCGTGGTGAGGACGTCAATATCGTCTGTGATCGACACGAGCAGAAATCTCCTGACATTCGTTCGAGTTGTGGCTCCGAGGATTCGTCGCTCGGCGGTAACTGCACAGCGCCTGCGTGAGGCGCGAACGTAGTCGATGCCGAAGGACGTCCCCCACCAGCCTAGTTCCGACCGACGCTACTGTCGTGCCTTCCCCCGTCGGAGCACGAACGTGTGTGGCGTCGCCGCATCGTTCTTCGGTTTGGGTGCCCTGCGAATTGGACGTGCAAACCCCGCCGTCTACCATCGTCTGTAGTAGGCGCATGCTCGACGGCTCCCGGGGGCAATTTCCGAACCGGGACCATCCGCGTGCGCGTCGGTGGCCGAGGTCCTCGTGAGGGTTCTCCCAGGATCGGTCGGCCGCCAGGAACGAACCCGCGTGCCCGACGGCGCGTGGCAAGTGGCCGAGCGCCAGAGAACGACAGTCGTGCGAGGAGACGCAGTGCGAATTGGGCAGCAGCCGGGCGGACACGGTTTCGCCGGCGGCCCCGGATTCGGAGCAGACGACCAGGGCGACACCGAACACGCCGCGCCGGCGTCGGCGCCGCGCAGAGCGTGGGCTCTCTTCCTGGCCTATGTCGCGCTGACGAAGCCTCGGGTCATCGAACTACTTCTCGTCACGACCATTCCCGCGATGCTGCTGGCAGATCGCGGTCACGTGGACCCGTGGCTGATTCTCACCACACTGTTCGGTGGAATGCTGGCCGCGGCGAGCGCGAACACCTTGAACATGGTGGTCGACGCAGACATCGACAAGGTGATGAAGCGCACCGAGAAGCGGCCGTTGGCCCGCGGCGCGATGCCTGTGTCGCACGCACTGGTGTTCGGTCTCGTCCTCGGGGTGTTCTCGTTCTTCTGGCTCTGGGCGACGACCAACCTCCTCAGCGGCGTGCTGGCCGTCGTCACGATCTGCTTCTACATCTTCGTCTACACCCTGGTGCTCAAGCGCCGAACTTCGCAGAACGTGGTGTGGGGCGGTGCCGCCGGCTGCATGCCGGTCATGATCGGCTGGTCCGCCGTCACCGGCACGATCGGCTGGCAGGCGCTGGTGATGTTCCTCGTCATCTTCCTGTGGACACCGCCGCACACCTGGGCCTTGATGCTTCGCTACAAGGAGGACTACCAGGCGGCCAACGTCCCGATGCTTCCTGCCGTCGCGTCGGAGACCAAGGTGACCAAGCACATCGTGCTCTACGCGTGGGCCACGGTTGCTGCGACGTTGGCACTGGCCCCGGGCTCCGGCGTCGTCTACGCGGTGATCGCGGTGGCATCGGGAATTTGGTTCCTCGTCGTGGCGCATCGCCTGTACGCAGGCGTGCGGGCTGGAACACCGGTCAAGCCTCTCAAACTGTTCATCCTGTCCAACGAATACCTGGCGCTGGTGTTCTGCGGCCTCGCCGTCGACTCTGTCCTCGGCTGGCAGACGCTCGCCCAGCTGGTCTCCTGAGCGAGCGCCTCCTCACATCTGCACCCGATCAGGGGACGAGAACGATCGAACCGGTCGTCTTACGTCCTTCCAGGTCCATATGTGCCTGCGCGACATCTTCGAGCGCGTAGCGAGCGCCGACCTCGACCGTCAGAGCGCCGCTCGACAACGCCTCGAACACATCGCCCGCACGCCATTCGAGCTCGGCCCGGTCCCGTATGTGATGCGCCAGCGTGGGTCTGGTCAGAAACACCGATCCGGCCCCGTTGAGCCGTTGTGGGTCGAACGGCGGTACCGGTCCGCTCGCAGCACCGAACAGGGCCAGCGTGCCTCTGATGCGCAGCGACGCCAGACTGGCCTCGAACGTGTCGGCTCCGACACCGTCGTAGACGGCATGGACGCCCTCGCCGCCGGTGAGCTCGCGAACCTGGGCCGCAATGTCGTCGTCGTACCGCAGTACGTGGGCGGCACCGGCCTGGGCCGACCGCTCTGCTTTGGCATCGGTGGACACCGTCGTGATGACCCGTACGCCCTTTCCGACCGCCATCTGGGTCAGCAGTAGTCCGACGCCTCCCGCGCCCGCGTGCACGAGGACCGTGTCGCCGCTGCGCGCCGGGTAGGTGGACTCGATCAGGTAGTGCGCAGTCATGCCCTGGAGCAGCGCCGACGCCGCCTGATCGGCCGGAACGCCGTCGGGAACGGATATGGCGGACGAGGCGTCCACGACGACGAACTCGGCATAGCTACCCGGCGCGGCCGCCCAGGCGATGCGGTCCCCAGGAGCGAACGCGGTGACGTCAGGGCCGGCCTCGTGGACAACTCCGGAACCCTCGTCGCCGGGGATGTAGGGCAGGGACCGTGGATACAGGCCGCGGCGGAAGTAGGTGTCGATGTAGTTGATCCCGATGGCGTCGACGCGCACGAGAACCTGCCCCGGTCCGGGCTCGGGAATGGGCACGTCCACGACGACCATGACCTCGGGTCCGCCGGTGTTGTCTACTCGAATGGCACGCATATCCCTGTTCTACACGGGAGCGATGTGAGTTCGAGAGCGGACGCACGCTTCCACGACGGGTGCGACAAGTTACCGATCAGTAGCGATTCGGCGGGCCGATGCCGCCACGGTGGACGACCTCGGTATCGTGTCTGCATGGCTACCGAAATCGACAGTGCGGGCAACGAGAAGGACACGTCCAACGAGGTTCCGAAGGGAACTCTCGCGGCTGTGAAGGCTTTTCTCGCCGATCACGGCAACTCGGCAAGTGTGGTGATCCAACCCATCGGTCGGGCCGGAACCCGGCTCACGCTGGTCGGCGCAGACGGAGTGCTCGGAGACCAGGTGGTTCCGTCCACAGCGGTCGCACACGCGATAGTCGCCAGGTTCGACGAACTGACCGAGGCGGAGTGGGACCGCGAGCTGGTCAGTTCGGTCAATCCGGCACCGGGCCATTACGAGAAGATGGCCGGCTGGGTCGCTCGGCAGAAGAAGTTCCCCAAGGCCCGCAACCAGGCCATCGTCGGGTAGGACGAGAGTCGCAAAGTTTTTTCGACTCGACGGGAACCGTCTCGCGGTCCGATGCGTCGAAATCAGTGGAGGGGCAGTCGGCCATCTGAGGGGGAGGTCGGCTGCCCCTCCACTGCGATTCGAAACTGCTGTGCTCGAACACGCGCGTGTCGAGCCGGCTGAGGAGCCGACACCCGAAGACTGCCGGGCCTCAGGACGCTGCGGCGACCCTGTCCACGTCGGCTTCCCGATCGGCAACCGCAGGCCCGCGTGTTCTGCACGATGCCCACAGCGCAGCCGTGGCAGCCGTGCAGGCACCGGCACCGGCAACGTGGAACGCGACGAGTACTGCGGGAACGCCCGTGAAGTACTGCACCAGGCCGATCAGGGACTGGGCCAGCACGATCGCCACCAGAACGTGCAGCCGCTGCTTGACGGCAGTCGGCGCTCCGACCGCGTACAGAGCGAAACCGAGCCCGACGAGCAGCGCGAGATACCCGACCAGGAATTGCGAGTGGGCGTGCACCAGCGTGACGATCTCGATGCCCAGGCGCGGTACCGGCTCGTCGATGCTCTTGTCGCCGGCGTGCGGGCCGGCACCGGTCACCATCGTCCCGGCGATCAGTACGCCGGTCAGCGCGACGCCGGACAGGGCAGTGAGCCCGCGTAGCGCGGCGGGGACGGTGGGCAGCGACTTCGGCGCGGCGTCGGTTTCACCCACCTTGACGAACAGCAGGGTAGCCAGCCAGACCATTGCCATCGACACCACGAGGTGAATGGCCACTGTCCACCACAGCAGGCCGGTCAGCACGGTGACGCCACCGATGACGGCCTGCACGACGGTTCCCAGCGGCATGAACCACGCGAAGAGCAACACCTCGCGCCGCCGGGCCGCGCGAGTGACAGCGAGAACGACCGCCGCAGCGGCGATGACCACCACGAAGGTGAGCAGTCGATTGCCGAACTCGACTGCCTGATGCAGCACCGGAACCTCGGATACTCCGACCGGCGTGAAGCTTCCGGGGAAGCACTGTGGCCAGGTGGGGCACCCGAGCCCGGAGCCGGTCACTCGAACCACCGCACCGGTGACGGCTATGCCGCCCTGGGTGAGGATGGCGATGAACGCCAGCACCCGCTGTACCCGCAGCGAGGGCAGGGGCAGGTAGGCCACGAGGCGCAGGAACACGCCGTAGAGCTTCCGTAGGAGGTAGGGCACTCCACGATGGTAAACGCCGATCAACTACACAGCGTCGTTGGGTAGAGCGACCGGCGGAAAGCCTCGCTCAGGTGAATTTGAAGGTTCGGACCGCAAGAGTGCCGCAGACCGCAGCCCAGACGAGCAGCACGGCGATCCCGAAGAGGTCGAACGACGAGGCCACACCGCGGTTGAGCGCCTCGCCGAGTGCGCCGGACGGGACTATCCGTGCGACGTTCTGCAGGCCCTGCGGAATCTGGCCGTCGACGAACACCGCGCTGCCGATCCCGAGCATCACGAACCAGGCGACGTTGGCCAATGCCAACACGATCTCCGCCCGCAGGGTGCCGCCGAGTAGCAACCCCATCGAGGCGAACGTGACCGTCCCCAAAGCGATGACGACCGCTCCCAGCAGCAGACCTGCCGGACTCGGTCGCCAGCCGAGGGCGACGCCGATCGAGCCCAGCAGAACCGACTGCATGATCACCACGATCACGACGGCTACCGACTTGCCGCCGATGATTCCCCACCGTGGGAGCGGCGTGGCACCGAGTCTCTTGAGGGCGCCGTAGCGTCGATCGAACCCGACGGCGATCGCCTGTCCGGTGAATGCCGTCGACATGATGGCCACCATCATCACCGCCGGCACGACCCGCGCGACGCGGTCGTCGCCGAGCTCACCGAACGGCAGCAGAGTGAGTCCGATCAGCAGCGTGATCGGAATGAACATCGTCAACAGCAGCTGCTCACCGTTGCGCAGCAACAACTTCAGCTCGAGACGCGACTGCGCGAACAGCATCCGGGCGGCCGACGCCGGCTGTGGGCGCGGCGCGAACAGTCCTGTCTCGAAACGGTTGTCGGCGAGCCGGGCTTCTCTGCGCACCGTCACATCCTCAATTCTCTGCCGGTCAGTTCGAGGAAGACGTCCTCGAGCCGCCGCTGATCGACCTGCAACTCCGTCGCAAGCACGTTCTGTTGTGCGCACCAGGAGGTGACGACCACCAGGATCTGCGGTTCGATCACTCCGGTGACCACGTACGACCCCGGTGACGTCTCCGACGGTACGTAACCGGAGGGCAGGGCCGCGTCGAGCAGGGACAGATCGAGACCTGGGGGAGCGGAGAAGCGCAGCTGTCCCTCGGCTCCCTGCTTGGTGAGCTCGGACGGGGATCCGGAGGCGACGATGCGGCCGTTGTCGATGATCGTCAACCGATCCGCCAGCTGCTCGGCCTCGTCCATCAGATGTGTGGTCAGTAGAACGCCGACGCCGTCGCGTCGAAGTGCGTCGATCAATTCCCACACCAGCAGTCGGGCCTGGGCGTCGAGTCCGGCTGTCGGTTCGTCGAGAAACACCAACTCGGGGCGGCCGACGATGGCACAGGCCAACGCCAGTCGCTGCTGCTGGCCACCGGACAACCGCCGATAGGGTGTGCGGACCGCCGAGGTCAGGCCCAGACAGTCGAGCAGCCACGTCGTGTCGAGAGGGTCGGCCGAGTACGAGGCGACGAGCTCGAGCATTTCGCCTGCCTTGGACCCCGGGTAGGCACCGCCTCCCTGCAGCATGACGCCGATGCGGGGTCGGAGCTGGGCGGACTCGGCGATGGGGTCGAGGCCGAGAATTCTGACCGTGCCGCTGTCGGGTACGACGAAGCCTTCGCACATCTCGACGGTGGTGGTCTTTCCGGCTCCGTTCGGGCCGAGCAGCGCGAGAACTTCACCCGCACCGATGCTCAGGCTCAGTCCGTCGACGGCGGTGGTGCCGTCGTAGGACTTGCGCACGTCGGTCAACTGCACGACAGGTTGCGCCGCATTCGACGTCCCGGAGATCACGAGGACTCAGCGTATTCGTCGGTGTGCCGCTCGGGTGCCGGTGGTCCGATGCGCGTGGGCCACGGCAGCCGGTTCCGTGTCAGCAGATACAACACGACGATGGTCAGGATGGTCATCACTGCGGCCTGCACGATCTGGAACGGCTGGTATTCGCTGCCGTTCGGCATGAGGATCACGCTGACCAGAGACGAGAAGGCAATGGCGGGACGCCGGAAGGACGGAGTGGTGGCCCATGCGGCCAGCGGAATCACCGCCCACAGCAGGTACCAGGGCTGGACTACCGGGAACAGCAGAACCACTGCTCCCAGCGCCACCCCCAGCGCTCCCACCGAGTGCAGTCGGCCCCTCAGAACAGCGACCAGCATGCGGATGACGATGACGCCGGCGACGACGGCTGCGATCGGCCGAGTGAGACTCAACACAGCGGTGGTGTGATCGCCGAGGCCGAGCAGCACGCCGACGAATCCGGTAGCCAGGCCGAGAATCGTGGGAATCGACATCCAGCTGCGCACCACCCCCGCGGTACCCAGAGTGTGGATCCAACCGAATCCGAGTCCGCTACCCAGGCTCACGGCGACTTGGACGGCAACGGCGATCGTGCCGAGCAGCAGCGCAGCGTAGACGACCGATCTCAGAGTGCCGCCCCACCGTCTCGACAGCGCCATGCCGACGAACCCCAGCGCTATCAGCGACGGGATCTTGATCGTCGACGAGAGTGCGATCACACCCGCTCCGCCGACGAGGAACGCGATATCGGTGCTGCGCAATGCACCCGGGCGCTCGATCGCACGCAGCGCCAGTTCGGTACCCGCGAGCATAAGCCCGATCATCAGGGCCTCGTTGTGAATTCCGGCGACCAGGTGGAACAGCAACAGCGGATTCGCTGCACCGAGCCACAGTGCCGTGACCGACGCGACCCCGCAGCGGCGTGCGAGACGCGGCAGCGCCCAGACGATCAGCGCGACTCCCGCCAAGGCGAGCAATCGGTGCAGGAAGATGCCGGCGACGATGTTCTCGCCGGTCAAGTACGTGATCCCGCGCCCCATCCACAGGAACAGCGGACCGTAGGGTGCGGGAGTCTCTCGCCAGATGTTGGGCACCGTCCGGGTCAGGACGTTGTCGGCCCCCAGTGCATCCACGGGGCCGATCTCGTAGGGGTCGAGACCGCGGGCCGTGATCTCGCTCTGGGCCAGGTAGGAGTAGACGTCGCGCGAGAACATCGGCGGTGCGACGCTCAGCGGCAGGATCCACAGCAGCAGAGTTCGGTCCATCTGCGATCGGGACAGGCGGCGAGGAGTCGCGCCCGATCGCGTCCGCCCCAGCGCGAACCTGCCGAGCAGTAGCCACGCGAGGACCACGACGACGGTTCCCGTCATGGTCACGGTCAAAGCCGACGTGGCCATGCGCGACGGCAGACTCAGTAACCGGACGCCCGCGATCGGGTTCTGCAGTACCGGCTGCGCACCCGCGCCGAGAGCGCCGATCGCCATCAGCAGCGCGCCCGCGGCTCCGAAACGGCGAATGTTGCGTAGCTGAACGGTCTCGGCGGGATCGAGACCGGGCGCCTCCGGCTCGTCGCCGTGCAACGTGGCGACACCGGCACCCGGTGGGGTCGGTTCCAGGCCGAACACGCGCCGAGCAGGGGTGAGAATCATCCTGTGCAGCAGCGTGCCGCGCGCGGATTCGGGGTTCTCGGGATCGGGGGACGAGCTGGCACCGGTCGCGGAAGGCGAGTTCTCGGAACTCTGCTCACTCTCGGTCGATGGCACAGTGGGAGCGTAGCTGTGTGCCACGGCGCGATTCACCCGGTCCTCCGGACTCCGCGGCCTGTGTCGCCCGGCTCGGATTCACCTGAGGGATAGGGCACCCTTGCTGGACCAGGTGAAACAATTCCGTCACACTGGTGTTGTGAAAACAACCGAGAGCTCGCTCGTGCGTCCGGAAAGCGTCGATCCATCGACCGCCGGAGCAGGCGCGTCGTCGGTGCGACCGGCATCGGCCCCCGAGGGGCAGACGCGGGGCGCGGTGGTCACCCTACTGCTCGAAGAAGGCCCCATCACCGCGTCCGATATCGGCACTCGGCTTGGATTGAGCGCGGCAGGTGTCCGACGCCACCTCGATGCGCTCATCGATGCAGGCGAGGCCAGGATCACCACCCCGGCGGGAGCACGTCAGCGTGGACGCGGGCGACCGGCCAAGCATTTCCAGCTCACCGCAGCCGGCCGCAATCGGCTGGGCCACACCTACGACGATCTGGCCGGAGCCGCGATGCGGCAGCTGCGCAAGATCGGTGGCAACGACGCCATCGAGACGTTCGCGCGGCAACGCGTCAACACCATCGTTGCCGACGTCGAACCCGCGACCGGTTCCGACGCACATGCCGTGGAAACGGCGGCGGGAAGAATTGCCGACGCGTTCAGTGCGGCGGGATTCTCGGCCACCACGCGGCAAGTCGGCAACGGAGTGCAGATCTGCCAACACCATTGCCCGGTGTCGCACGTCGCAGCAGAGTTTCCCGAGCTGTGCGAGGCCGAACAAGCAGCGTTCGCCGAGATCCTCGGCACGCATGTGCAGCGTCTTGCCACCATTGCGAACGGCAACTGCGCTTGCACCACACACGTACCGCTCACCTCGACGCGATCGAGCAGCGGTCGATCCGGTACCGACGTATCGACAGATAGTTCACACAAGATGACGTCCGACACGCAGCCCCGTGTCGGAGAACGCACACGCCTCCGGAAGGAGCCCGCATGACCGTCACACCAGACCAGGTGACACCCGCCGCGCCGCTGACTCAGGACGAGACCATTGCCTCGCTCGGCACCTACGGATACGGCTGGGCCGATTCCGACGTGGCCGGCGCGAGCGCCAAGCGCGGCTTGTCCGAGGCTGTCGTCCGTGACATCTCGGCCAAGAAGAGCGAGCCCGAGTGGATGCTCGAAGCCCGTCTGAAGGCTCTCAAGACCTTCGACCGCAAGCCCATGCCCAACTGGGGTTCCGACCTGGACGGCATCGACTTCGACAACATCAAGTACTTCGTGCGGTCCAGCGAGAAGCAGGCCGCTACGTGGGACGACCTGCCCGAGGACATCAAGAACACGTACGACAAGCTCGGCATCCCCGAGGCCGAGAAGCAGCGCCTCGTCTCCGGTGTCGCCGCTCAGTACGAGTCCGAGGTCGTCTACCACTCGATCCGCGAGGACCTCGAGGCGCAGGGTGTGTTGTTCCTCGACACCGACACCGCACTCAAAGAGCAGCCGGAGCTGTTCCGCGAGTACTTCGGCACCGTCATTCCGGCAGGCGACAACAAGTTCTCTGCGTTGAACACCGCAGTGTGGTCCGGTGGATCGTTCATCTACATCCCGCCGGGCGTGCACGTCGACATCCCGCTGCAGGCCTACTTCCGGATCAACACCGAGAACATGGGCCAGTTCGAGCGCACGCTGATCATCGTCGACGAGGGTGCCTACGTGCACTACGTCGAGGGCTGCACCGCGCCGATCTACAAGTCCGATTCGCTGCACTCCGCCGTGGTCGAGATCATCGTCAAGAAGGGTGGTCGTTGCCGGTACACGACCATTCAGAACTGGTCGAACAACGTCTACAACCTGGTCACCAAGCGCGCCAAGGCAGAAGCAGGCGCAACGATGGAGTGGGTCGACGGCAACATCGGCTCCAAGGTCACCATGAAGTACCCGGCTGTGTGGATGACCGGCGAATACGCCAAGGGCGAGGTTCTCTCGGTCGCGTTCGCAGGGCCCGATCAGCACCAGGACACCGGTTCCAAGATGCTGCACCTGGCACCGCACACGTCGTCGAACATCGTCAGCAAGTCCGTCGCCCGTGGCGGTGGACGGACGTCCTACCGCGGTCTGATCCAGATCAACAAGGGCGCGCACGGCTCGCGTTCGACGGTCAAGTGCGACGCCCTGCTGGTCGACACGATCAGTCGGTCCGACACCTACCCGTACGTCGACATCCGTGAGGACGACGTGTCGATGGGTCACGAGGCCACTGTCTCGAAGGTCAGCGACGATCAGTTGTTCTACCTGATGAGCCGCGGCATGACCGAGGACGAAGCGATGGCCATGGTCGTCCGCGGATTCGTCGAGCCCATTGCTCGCGAACTGCCGATGGAGTACGCGCTCGAGCTCAACCGGCTCATCGAGTTGCAGATGGAAGGGTCGGTCGGATAAGTGAACAACCCCCTCACCGGAGTCATGGGTGCCGTGGCATCCGAGAACCCCGATTCCGCCAAGGAAGACAAGTCGAAGCTCGTCGCCAACAAGGGCGCTCAATTCACGTCGTACGACGTGAACGCGTTCGAGGTGCCGTCGGGCCGTGACGAACTGTGGCGCTTCACGCCGCTGCGTCGCCTTCGCGGCCTGCACGACGGTTCGGCAGTCGCCGACGGGACCGCTCAGGTCACCGTCGGGGCTGCGGACCAGGTGGTCGTGGAGACCGTGGGACGCGACGACGATCGACTCGGGAAGGCCGGCGTGCCTGCCGATCGGATTGCCGCACAGGCATATTCGGCCTTCACCGAGGCCACGATCGTCAGTGTTCCCAACGAGGTCGAGGTAGCGGAGCCGATCGAGATCACGATCGACGGACCGGGCGTCGACCACGTCGCCTACGGACACGTGCAGATTCGCCTCGGCACGTTTGCTCGCGCCACCGTGGTGATCGATCAGCGCGGCAGCGGCACGTACGCCGAGAACGTCGAGTTCGTGCTGGGTGACAGCTCGCAGTTGCACGTCGTGCTGATCCAGGACTGGCAGTCGGACGCGGTGCACGTGGCCGCCCACCACGCCCTGCTCGGACGTGACTCGGTGTTGCGCCACTACAACGTCAGCCTCGGCGGCGACTTGGTGCGCATCAGCCCGACCGTGCGCTACAGCGCGCCCGGCGGTGACGCGAACATGCTCGGTGTGTACTTCGCCGACGCCGGTCAGCACCTCGAGCAGCGACTGCTCGTCGACCACTCGGCTCCGCATTGCAAGTCGAACGTGATGTACAAGGGCGCGCTCCAGGGTGAAACCGGACCCGGCACCGTCGACGCACACACCGTATGGATCGGCGACGTTCTCATCCGCGCCGAGGCCGAGGGCACCGAGACGTACGAACTGAACCGAAATCTCGTGCTCACCGACGGCGCTCGCGCCGATTCGGTACCGAACCTGGAAATCGAAACCGGCGAGATCGTCGGAGCAGGGCACGCCAGTGCTACCGGCCGATTCGACGACGAGCAGCTGTTCTACCTGCGTGCTCGCGGCATCTCGGAGGAGGTGGCCCGCCGACTGGTCGTCCGCGGCTTCTTCCACGAAATCATCGACAAGATTCCGGTCCCCGCCGTACGCGAGCGTCTCGATGCTGCCATCGAGACCGAACTCGCCGTCGTCGGCGCGTAGGCCCAACCGAACCTTTCTCGACTGCACAAAGGAACTTTGATGTCCACACTCGAAATCCGCGATCTGCACGTCAGCGTCGCCAACACCGACTCGTCCGCCGAGCCGATCGACATCCTCAAAGGTGTCGACCTGACCGTGAAGTCCGGCGAGACGCACGCGATCATGGGGCCCAACGGCTCCGGCAAGTCCACCTTGTCGTACGCCATTGCAGGCCACCCGAAGTACACCGTCACCTCCGGCACCATCACCCTCGACGGTGAAGACGTTCTCGAGATGAGCGTCGACGAGCGCGCCCGCGCAGGTCTGTTCCTGGCGATGCAGTACCCGGTGGAGGTGCCCGGAGTGTCGATGTCGAACTTCCTGCGCACCGCCGCCACCGCTGTGCGCGGCGAAGCCCCCAAGCTGCGGCACTGGGTCAAGGAAGCCAAGACCGCCATGAGCGAGCTCGAAATCGAGGCGAATTTCCTCGAGCGCAACGTCAACGAGGGTTTCTCCGGCGGCGAGAAGAAGCGTCACGAGATCCTGCAGCTGGGACTGCTCAAGCCGAAGATCGCCATCCTCGACGAGACCGATTCCGGCCTAGACGTCGACGCTTTGCGCGTGGTGTCCGAGGGCGTGAACAAGTACAAGGAGCGTGAAGACGGGGGAGTGCTGCTGATCACGCACTACACCCGCATTCTGCGCTACATCAAGCCCGACTTCGTGCACGTCTTCGTCAACGGTGAGATCGTCAAGTCCGGCGGTGCCGAGCTGGCCGACGAGCTCGAGGCCAACGGCTACGCCGGCTACACGCAGGCCGCGACCACCGGAGCATGAGTATGGCTGCACCGGCAGCTGTGGCGGTAGCGACATCGTTCGATGTCGCTACCGTTCGCCGCGATTTTCCTATCCTCTCGCGCACCGTCCGCGACGGAAAGCCGTTGGTGTATCTGGATTCCGGCGCAACCTCGCAGCGGCCGGTGCAGGTGCTCGACGCCGAACGCGAGTTCCTCACCACCTGTAATGCGGCGGTGCACCGCGGGGCGCACCAGCTGGCAGAGGAAGCCACCGACGCGTACGAGGGAGCCAGGGCGGATATCGCCGCGTTCGTCGGTGCAGACGTCGACGAGATCGTCTTCACCAAGAACGCAACCGAGTCGCTCAACCTCGTGACGTACGTGTTGGCCGATCAGCGCTTCGATCGTCATCTCGGACCCGGTGACGAGTTCGTCGTCACCGAACTCGAACACCACGCCAATCTCGTTCCGTGGCAAGAGCTTGCGGCCCGTACCGGCGCAACTCTGCGGTGGTACGGGGTGACCGACGACGGTCGAATCGACCTCGACTCGCTGGAATTGTCGTCCGCGGTGAAGGTCGTCGCGTTCACCCACCAGTCGAACGTGACCGGTGCCGTCGCTCCCGTCGAGGAGTTGGTGCGTCGCGCCCGAGCTGTCGGCGCGCTCGTCGTTCTCGACGCGTGCCAATCCGTGCCCCACATGAAGGTCGATTTCCACGACCTCGATGTCGACTACGCAGCGTTCTCCGGCCACAAGATGCTGGGACCCTCGGGTGTCGGAGTGTTGTACGGCAAGGCCGCGCTGCTCGATGCGATGCCGCCGTTCATCACCGGCGGATCGATGATCGAGACGGTCACGATGGAGAAGACGACGTTCGCGCCTCCGCCGCAACGCTTCGAGGCCGGTGTGCCCATGACGTCGCAGGTCATCGGGCTCGGTGCCGCCGTGCGGTACCTCGACAACATCGGTATCGACGCCGTGGCAGCTCACGAAAAGACCTTGGTCGCAGCGACTCTCGCCGAGTTCGCAAAGATCGACGGCGTTAGAGTCATCGGTCCGACGGAGAACGTCGATCGAGGTTCGGCAGTGTCGTTCGTCGTCGACGGTATCCACGCACACGACCTGGGGCAGATTCTCGACGACGAAGGCGTCGCCATTCGCGTCGGTCATCATTGCGCGTGGCCACTGCATCGGCGCTTCGGAGTGGCAGCGACCGCGCGGGCGTCCTTCGCGTTGTACAACACGGTCGAGGAAGTGCAGGTGCTCGCGAACGCGATTCGTCGCGCGCAATCGTTCTTCGGCACCGACCGCAATGGTGAGGAGGGACACGCCTGATGCGAATGGAACAGATGTACCAGGAAGTGATCCTCGATCACTACAAGCATCCGCACGGTCGTGGACTGCGCGAGCCGTTCGGTGCGGAGGTGCACCACGTCAATCCCACCTGCGGCGACGAGGTCACTCTGCGGGTTCACGTCGACAACGGCACCGTTGCGGACGTCTCGTACGACGGCCAGGGTTGCTCGATCAGCCAAGCCGCCACGTCGGTGCTGACCGATCAGGTGGTCGGCTTGTCAGTTCAGGACGCCCTGAAGACCGTGGATTCGTTCAGCGAGATGGTCGGCAGCAGAGGTACCGTCGAGGGAGACGAAGACGTCATCGGCGACGGCATTGCGTTCGCCGGTGTGGCCAAGTACCCGGCTCGCGTGAAATGCGCCTTGCTGGGTTGGATGGCTTTCAAGGATGCGGTTGTTCAAGTAGTGGACGCAGATACGACAGCTACGACGGGCGAGACCGCCCAGTCGGCACTTTCCGGAGGACAGCAATCATGACCGACGCAACAGAGACCACACCGGCTGTGACGACGACGCCGGTGGAACTCACCGCCGACGAGATCAAGGTGCTCGAGGACCTCGAAGAAGCGATGCGCGACGTCGTCGACCCCGAGCTGGGAATCAATGTCGTCGATCTCGGTTTGGTCTACGACATCAAGATCGACGCCGAGGACATCGTCACCGTCGACATGACACTGACATCGGCGGCCTGCCCGTTGACGGACGTCATCGAGGATCAGGCCCGTGGTGCGCTCGTGCGCAGTGGGCTCGCCGCCGACCTCAAGATCAACTGGGTCTGGATGCCGCCGTGGGGACCGGACAAGATCACCGACGACGGACGCGAGCAGCTTCGGGCCCTCGGCTTCACCGTCTGACGGTCCATTCCGGCTGCCCCGTCACGCACCCTTCGCTTCGTCGGTCGACGGGGCAGCCTTCTTCGCTGCGGCCTTCTTGGCCGGAGCCTTCTTTGCCGGGGTCTTCCGCGCGGTGGTCTTCTTGGCAGCGGTCTTCTTGGCCGGTGTCTTCGACGACGAAGATTTCGACGATGATGATGTTGACGAATCGGACCCCGACTTCGCGTTCTTTCCCGCGGCCTCGACGCTGCGCTGGAGGGCGGCGACCAGATCCACGACCTCCGCGTCCTCGCCGTCGTCCTGTGATTCGGCCTCGGTGTGGATGACCTTCTCGCCACCGTTCGCCAGTGTCTCGTCGATCAGTTTGCGCAGTTCGATCTGGTAGTCGTCGGTGTACTCCGTCGGATCGAATTCCGAGGACATGCTCTCGACGAGCGACGTCGCCATCTTCACTTCTTGCGGGCGCGCCGACGGGGCGTCGTCGAGCGACGGGAATTCTGCAGCTCGTACCTCGTCCGGCCACAGCAGAGTCTGAATGACCAGCACGTTGTCACGGACTCTCAAGGCGGCCAGCCGCGTCTTTTGTCGCAGCGTGAAATGGACGAGCGCGGTGCGTTCGGTTTCTTCCAGCGTCTCTCGCAGCAGCACATACGCCTTGGGCGACGACGAGTCGGGCTCCAGGAAGTAACTCTTGTCGTAGAGGATCGGATCGATCTGCTCGGTCGGAACGAATTCGAGAACGGGGATCTCGTGCTTCTCGGCAGCGGGGAGTTTGTCGAAGTCGTCGTCGGTGAGGATCACGCGCTCGCCGTCGGGCGAGTCGTACGCCTTGTCGATATCGGCGAACTGGACCGATTTTCCGCATTCCTGGCAGATGCGGTCGTACTTGATTCGTCCGCCGTCCTTTGCGTGCACTTGATGAAACCGGATGTCGTGTTGCTCGGTGGCCGAGTAGACCTTCACCGGAACGTTGACGAGTCCGAAGGCGATCGAGCCTTTCCAAATGCTGCGCATGTGTTCATGATCGCCGACCGGGCGCCTGTGTGTCGACCGTTGCCGAGAAACTCAGCCGCGTCTCGGAGCGTGGACGACGGTGCGCGCGATGGCGAGCCTGGCCGAGACCGGAAGCGTAGGGAACATTCTCAGCATTGCGGTCATGGTCCCCATGGCGTCGTCGTGACCGGACAGGTACGAGCGTTGGAGTTCGACCGGAAGCGAGAAGAAGCTGGCGAAGAACTGCGGAACCATCTCCGGCTCGAGGCTCAACGCAGTGCGCAGCCCGAGATTGCGTAGCTTCTGCACCGTCCAGGTGTGGAGTGCACGTCGGCTCCCCGGCTTGCCGGTGCGAAGTCCGTCGACCAGGTGATCGGCAGACGCCAACGACGCGGCGACGCTGTATCCCGTCGCAGGATGCATCAGATTCGACCGCGACCCGAACAGGACGGGCCCGCTTCGTGGGGTGTGCAGCCGCGAGCGCGGCGGAGGTTCGACCGAAAAGCGCACCCGCTCGACGTCCTCGGTGCCGGTCGGCACGAGATCGCGTCGGGCGAGACGATGATGCAGACGAGTCCGGAGTACATCGAGGTGGAGGGCAGGCCTGCCGACCAGGCACGTTTCTTCGAGCAGAACGCGGTGGTCGTCGAGTGCGACGGCATAGAGAAAACTCGGAACTTCACCGGGTCGTACGCCGTTGTCGGTACGCCAATCCATGAACCAGGCGTCGGAGCCTTCCAGAATGGGCTCGGCGCGTTCCCGCTCGACGACGATTCCGTATGCGGTCTGTTGCGCCAGATCACGCGAGTCGAGCGTTCCTCGCGCATCGACGACGTGGCGAGCCGTGACGACCGTCCCGTCGACGGTGGTGACGCGGGTGCCGGTGACGTCGACTGCGGTGCCCGCGTGCACTCGTACGAGGTCGAGAGACAGCGAAGCTTGCAGGGCATGGGTGTCGAGCACGCAGTACGTCCGGTCGATGACGCGATGCCGATCGGTCCACACTGCGGGCCTGCGTGCAGTCGAGGCGATTGCGGACTCCGAGAGCCATGACGGCAATTCGTCCGCCCATGCCGAGTAGGTCGGCGTCCAGGTTCTGGACGGGTGCGGATCGAGTGCGAGAACGTCCATACCCGCGGCCGCGCAGCGGTGGGCGATCGCGCGACCCGCCGGTCCCAGCCCGACCACGGCGACGTCGGCCGACAGGTCGCTCACATTCCGCCGGTGGCGAGCAGGCCACCGTCGACGCGCACCGTCTCGCCGGTGATCCACGAGGACGCGTCCGAGACCAGGAACGCGACGAGCGAAGCCACGTCCTCGGGGGTACCGAGTCGCTTCATCGGGTAGCCGGCCGCTGCTGCTTCTTCGCCGCCGGCGAACAACGCCTCGGCGAACTTGGTCTTCACCACGCCCGGCGCCACCGCGTTGACGCGGATCTTCGGACCGAGCTGCCATGCCAGCTCCTCGGTGAGCCGAATCAACGCAGCTTTGGATGCGCCGTACGCGGCAATGACTCCGGTGGAGCGGATGCCTGCGACGCTGGCGATGTTGACGACCGCACCGCCGTGTTCTCCCATCCACGCATGGAACGCGTTCTGCACGAAGCCGAGCGTGCCGACGACGTTGGTGTCGAAGATCTTGCTGACACCGACGAGGTCGGCATCCATCAGCGAGCCGTAGACGGGGTTGATACCGGTGTTGTTGACCAGGATGTCCAGCGAACCGAAGGTCTCGACGGTGCGGTCCACTGCGGTGCGCCGATGTTCCGGGTCGCCCGCGTTACCGTCCAGCGCGAGTACGGAGTCGCCGAGTTCCGCCGCGACGGCCAGCAACGGTTCCCGCTTACGCGCAGTGATGGCCACGTTGGCACCGCGCGCGAGCAGTTCTGCGGCGATCGCGCGGCCGATGCCTCGACTACCCCCGGTGACCAGTGCGGTCCGTCCGGTGAGGTCGAGGGGCAGGGCTGGGCGGGCAGTGGCCGTTTCGGTGACGTCGGTCATCGCTCAGACGTTACCGGGGTCACCTGCGTTCCTGGGTGGAGGCACGTGAATGCTGAGCTAAAATGGGAATTTGCTGTGCCGACCTACGGCGCTTTCATTGCTCGCTCGTCGGTCGACGAGCACTCATCTTGTTCGGCAATCGCTAGGAGCTCACGCGTGATCACCGCCACCGACCTCGAAGTTCGTGCCGGTGTGCGGACCCTTCTGTCCACCGAGGGGCCCGCGCTCCGCGTGCAGGCAGGTGACCGCATCGGGCTGGTCGGCCGCAACGGTGCCGGAAAAACCACCACGCTGCGCATCCTGGCGGGCGAGGGCGAACCTTATGCCGGTGAGGTCGTACGCACCGGAGACCTCGGCTATCTCCCGCAGGATCCCAAAGAGGGCGATCTGGACGTGCTGGCCAAGGACCGGGTGCTGTCGGCCCGCGGGCTGGACACCCTCCTGCACAGTATGGAGAAGCAGCAGGCACTGATGGCCGAGGTTGCCGACGAGACATTGCTCGACAAAGCCGTCCGTAAGTACGGCGAGCTGGAAGAGCGGTTCGCGTCCCTCGGCGGCTACGAAGCCGAAAGCGAAGCGGCTCGCATCTGCAACAGCCTCGGCTTGGCCGATCGCATCCTCGGTCAACCGCTGCGGACCCTGTCCGGTGGTCAACGTCGACGCGTCGAACTCGCTCGCATTCTGTTCGCCGCGTCCGACGGCAGTGGCGGACGCTCGAACACCACATTGCTGCTCGACGAGCCCACCAACCACCTCGACGCCGATTCCATCACCTGGTTGCGCAGTTTCCTGCAGAACCACGAGGGCGGACTCATCGTGATCAGTCACGATGTCGAACTGCTCGGTGATGTCGTGAACAGGGTGTGGTTCCTCGATGCCGTGCGCGGTGAGGCCGACATCTACAACATGAACTGGAAGAAGTACCTCGACGCACGCGCCACGGACGAGCAACGGCGCCGTCGCGAACGCGCGAACGCGGAGAAGAAGGCGGGTGCGCTGCGCGTCCAGGCCGCCAAGATGGGTGCCAAGGCAACCAAAGCCGTTGCGGCACAGAACATGGCCAAACGAGCAGACAAGCTGATGGCCAACCTCGATGCGGAGCGCGTATCGGACAAGGTTGCGCACATTCGCTTCCCTGAGCCTGCCCCTTGCGGCAAGACACCGTTGATGGCCAAGAACCTGACCAAGATGTACGGGTCGCTCGAGATCTTCGCCGGCGTCGATCTGGCGATCGACCGCGGAAGTCGAGTGGTGGTGCTCGGGCTCAACGGTGCGGGCAAGACGACGCTGCTCCGGATCCTGGCCGGAACCGAGAAGGCCGACACCGGCGAGATCGAACCCGGCCACGGCATGCGCGTAGGTTACTTCGCCCAGGAGCACGACACCCTCGACGACATGGCGTCGGTGTGGGAGAACATCCGGCATGCGGCACCCGACACCGGCGAGCAGGAGCTCAGATCGCTACTCGGCGCCTTCATGTTCACCGGACCCCAGCTCGAACAACCCGCAGGAACGCTGTCCGGCGGCGAGAAGACGCGTCTGGCGCTGGCCGGGCTGGTGTCTTCGGCTGCGAACGTTCTGCTACTCGACGAACCGACCAACAACCTCGATCCGATCTCACGCGAGCAGGTTCTCGACGCACTGCGCAGTTACAAGGGTGCTGTCGTTCTGGTGACTCACGATCCGGGCGCCGCCGAGGCGCTCTCACCGGAACGAGTCATCCTCCTTCCCGACGGCACCGAGGACCACTGGTCGCAGGACTACCTGGAACTGATTCAGCTGGCCTGACCCGGGTCGCGCCTGCGCACCGATTCTTCGACCAGATCCAGAATGGCCGACAGGTTCGACCCGCCGTTGCCCGACGCGATTCTGGCGACCAGACCGTCGAGAACGAGGTCCAGGTAGTCGGCCAGAACGTCGTTGGGAACGTCGTCCCGTAGTTTCCCTGCCGTCTTCTGGCGCTCGAGTCGGCCGAGCGTCGCATCGGTCAGTTCGGCCGAACGCTCCGCCCAGCTGGTTCGGAAGTCGGCGTCGGTTCGTAGTCGTCGGGTGATCTCGAGCCGCGTTCCGAGCCACTCGAACTGCTCCGGCTGAGCCAGCATGTCTCGCATCACCTGAACCAGACCCTGCGTCGCAGCGACTTCTGCCATGCGCCGGGCGTCCTCCTGCGCCAATGCGAGGAAGAGACCGTCCTTGTCCTTGAAGTGGTGAAAGATGGCTCCGCGGGAGAGGCCCGTCGCCTCCTCGAGGCGTCGCACGGTCGCGCCCTCGTAGCCGAACTCTCCGAAGCATTTACGCGCGCCGTCGAGAATTTCGCTGCGGCGGGCCGCCAGGTGGTCTTCACTGACCTTGGGCACGTGTGAAACTCCTACTTTCCGATGAAGGGGCCCGTACCGATACGGCGATGGGCCCGAAACACGTATCGAGTTCCGGGCCCATCGCTGTGCGTGGCGTTTGTCTACAGTGCCGTGTGACTAGCCTCTGATCATGTTGCGCAGGACGTACTGCAGAATTCCGCCGTTGCGGTAGTAGTCCGCTTCACCGGGGGTATCGATACGGACCACGGCGTCGAACTCGACCTTGGTTCCGTCTTCCTTGGTCGCGGTCACCGCCATCGTCTTCGGGGTGGTGCCCTCGTTCAGCTTCTCGACGCCGATGATGTCGAACGTCTCGGTGCCGTCGAGCTTGAGCGACGCAGCGCTCTCGCCTGCCGGGAACTGCAGCGGAACGACGCCCATGCCGATGAGGTTGGAGCGGTGGATGCGCTCGAACGACTCGGTGATGACCGCCTTGACGCCCAGGAGCGAGGTGCCCTTGGCCGCCCAGTCACGGGAGCTTCCGGAGCCGTACTCCTTGCCGCCCAGCACGACCAGCGGGATGCCGGCCTTCTGGTAGTTCTGCGACGCATCGTAGATGAACGACTGCGGGCCACCGTCCTGGGTGAAGTCGCGGGTGTAGCCACCCGAGACGTCGTCGAGCAGCTGGTTCTTCAGACGGATGTTCGCGAACGTTCCACGAATCATGACCTCGTGGTTGCCACGACGCGATCCGAGCGAGTTGTAATCCTTGCGCTCCACGCCGTGCGAATCGAGGTACTGAGCGGCAGGCGTACCGGCCTTGATGGGTCCTGCCGGGCTGATGTGGTCGGTGGTGACCGAATCGCCGAGCAGGGCCAGCACGCGGGCACCCTTGATGTCCTCGACCGGAGCCGGGTCCATCGTCATGCCGTCGAAGTACGGAGGCTTCCGCACATACGTCGAGTTGGGATCCCACTCGAACGTGTCGCCCTCGGGGGTCGACAGGTTCTGCCAGCGGCTGTCACCGGCGAAGATCGTCTCGTAGGACTTGCTGAACATGTCCCGGCTGATCGAGGACTTGATCGTGTCCTCGATCTCCTGCGACGACGGCCAGATGTCCTTGAGGTACACGGGGTTGCCCTCGTGGTCGTTACCGAGCGCGTCGGTCTCGAAGTCGAAGTCCATCGTGCCCGCGAGGCCGTAAGCGATGACCAGCGGCGGAGAGGCCAGGTAGTTCATCTTGACGTCGGGGGAGATGCGACCCTCGAAGTTGCGGTTGCCCGACAACACGGCGGTCACCGAAAGATCGTTGTCGTTGATCGCCTTCGAGATCGGCTCGAGCAACGGGCCCGTGTTACCGATGCACGTGGTGCAGCCGTAGCCGCCCAGGAAGTAGCCGAGCTTCTCGAGGTACGGCCACAGGCCGGCCTTCTCGTAGTAGTCGGTCACGACCTGCGAACCGGGCGCCATGTTGGTCTTGACCCACGGCTTGGTGGACAGGCCCTTTTCGACGGCGTTGCGAGCGAGCAGTGCTGCGCCCAGCATGACCGACGGGTTGGAGGTGTTGGTGCAGGAGGTGATACCTGCCACCACGACGGCGCCATGGTCGAGAACGAATTCGCCTGCTTCGTCGGTGATGACACGAACCGGCTTGCTCGGGCGACCTTCGGAGCCGTATGCGGCGGACCGCACGTCGACTGCATCGTCTTCTGCGAAGCTCAGCGACGCGGGATCGCTGGCCGGGAACGACTCGTTGAGGGCCTCGTCCAGCTTGCTGTCACCCTCGTGCGCCGGGTGGTTCTCCTCCACGTAGTTGTGGATGTCCTTGCGGAACGCAACCTTGGACTCCGACAACAGGATTCGGTCCTGCGGGCGCTTCGGGCCTGCGATGGACGGGACGACCGTGTTGAGGTCGAGCTCGATGTACTCGGAGTACACGGCTTCGTTCTTCGGGTCGTGCCACATGCCCTGTTCCTTGGCGTACGCCTCGACGAGAGCGAGCTGCTCGTCGCTGCGGCCGGTGAGGCGCAGGTAGTTGATCGTCTCTTCGTCGATCGGGAAAATGGCTGCGGTGGAGCCGAATTCGGGGCTCATGTTGCCGAGGGTGGCGCGGTTGGCGAGGGGAACCTCGGCCACACCTTCGCCGTAGAACTCGACGAACTTTCCGACGACGCCGTGCTTACGCAGCATCTCGGTGGCGGTCAGAACGACGTCGGTGGCCGTGACGCCCGGCTGAATCTCGCCCGAGAGCTTGAAGCCGACTACACGCGGGATCAGCATCGACACGGGCTGGCCGAGCATGGCAGCTTCGGCTTCGATTCCGCCGACGCCCCAGCCGAGCACGCCGAGGCCGTTGACCATCGTCGTGTGCGAGTCGGTTCCGACGCAGGTGTCGGGGTACGCCTGGCCCTTGCGGGTCATGACGGTCGGTGCGAGGTACTCGATGTTGACCTGGTGCACGATGCCCATGCCGGGCGGGACGACCTTGAAGTCGTCGAAGGCTCCCTGGCCCCATCGCAGGAACTGGTAACGCTCGCCGTTGCGCTCGTATTCGAGGTCGACGTTGCGCTCGAGTGCATCGGCGCGGCCGAACACGTCGAGGATGACCGAGTGGTCGATGACCATGTCGGCGGGGGAGAGGGGGTTGACCTTGTTGGGGTCGCCACCGAGGGTGGTCACGGCCTCACGCATGGTGGCAAGGTCCACGACACACGGAACGCCGGTGAAGTCCTGCATGATGACTCGCGCAGGGGTGAACTGGATTTCGATACTCGGGTCGGCCGAGGGATCCCACGACGCGATCGAGCGAATATGGTCGGCGGTGATGTTTGCACCGTCCTCGGTGCGAAGGAGGTTCTCCGCGAGGACCTTCAGTGCATAGGGCAGTTTCTCGGCACCGGGCAAGGCCGACAGCCGAAAGATCTCGTACGAGTTCTCTCCGACTTCGAGGGTGCCCTTTGCACCGAATGAATTGTTACTTGCGGTCACTTCAGCTCCACTCGTCTATGAGGCACACCGCCGACGGGGCTGTGTCGACGGTTGAAGCGAGGCGCTGACCGTGTGTCTCGGCAGGGTATCCGGCGTGCGGACTGCTTGCGGACCCTCGGGCAGTGTCTCGATGAAAGTCTAACAGTACGCTTGTCCTGTGAAAACGTGCGGGTCCGTATCGCGGCGGACACCGAGAGAACGACCCACGTCACAATCCTCACGTAGTGCATCGTGCGACGCAATGAAGGGCGGCCTCAGTTGCCGCGTCGGGCCTGCCTGCCTCCCGAGAATCGACGGCACCGTGACGTAGGGTTCCACGCGACTGGTTCCTACCGACTGGACGAGAGATGACTGAGCCGATCCACGCTGTTTCCCCACTTGCCACCGATATCCCGGCAGGTCTGGACGTCGACAGCATCGTCGCCACGGTCCGCGAGTCAGGAGTCAGCGCTCCTGCGGCAGAGCAGGACGGACTGACTGCCGCCGTGAACCGAGCCGAAGACCACGGAATCGATCTGAGCATCGTGATCGTCCCCGACGAACCGCGCCACGATTCGCAGCTACGCGACCTCGCCACTGCGGTCGGTGCCCGCGAGGGCGGAACTGTATTGGTGCTGAGCCCGGGGCAGGTCGGAACGTTCAGCGACTCGATCAGCCGAGTGACACTCGAAGCCGGGCAGGATCGCACGTACACCGGAAATCACGTCGTCGCCGCCGACAACTTCGTCGACACCCTCGTCGAGGACCAGACTCCGTGGGGCTTGCTGACGGGTGGACTCGTGGTGATCGTCGCCGCGGTGGCCGCGCTGACAGCCGCCGTGAAGGTGCGTCGATATCGCGCACGATCGGCCACTGCCGATGCGCACGAAGCGCAGCCCGTCGAGCGCTGACGTAGCGCGCACATTCGTCATTCGACCGACCGACACCGACGCGCGATCGCGCCACCGGACGGCGGTCCGGAAAAAGTCCGAAAAATTGTTTCGGGCAAACACCGAGTTCAGGGCATTGTGCCTGGTGGAATTACAAATGTGTCATTTGTGACTGGAGTTTCTTTAGTGTGCGAAGTGTCGTACGGTGCCATTGGCACTGCTGGGGAAGGAGTGTCGCAGAAGGCAGGTGTCATCCGTGGGGAACTCGGGAGGCCACTGCTTCGGGTGTGACTGACGTGGTTCGCACCTGTCGTGTCGCTGCGCGCCACTTTCCCGCCCGGCGAACATGTTCACCGTCACCTGCGATCGGGGTGGGAACGGGGAACGCCTCGACGGCACGACGGTCCTCTCGGGACCCGAGTGAATGCCGGACCCGAGGGAGACATTTGTGAGCCGACGTCCAGTTCGCGGCACGCGCCGCAGAGCGCTCGTCCGTACCCGATTCGTACTGGCAGGTGCCGGTCTGGTTCTCGCGCTGACCGCGACCATGCCCGGAGTCGCCGCCGCGGTACCGCCGCCCCCGCCCAACCCGTCCGATACCGACATCGCCGCGGCCGGCAGCGCCGTCGACTCGCGCCTGGGGCAGGTCGGACAGCTGATCGACGCGATCGCATCCGCCAACCAACAACTCGCACAGCTCGACGACGAGGTCGCCGTGAAGCGAGAAGGCGTCAACAAAGCCCTGGTCGACCTGCAGAACGCACGGGACGCCGCCGACGTGGCCGCAGCAGTCGTAGGAGCAGCGCAGCAGGCGCTCGCCGATGCAGGCACACAGATTCAGGCAGCCCAGCGCAAGTTCGACGAGTTCGCCAAATCGAGCTACACCCAGGGCTCGGGCGTCGCCTCGATGGCGTCGTTCCTCGGTTCGAGCGGACCGGACGACGTTCTCGACCGCGCCCAGGTTCTGAAGGTGCTGTCCAACAGTCAGAATGCCGTGCTCGACGGCCTCCAGCGGGCCCGAACCGAGCAGGCGAACCGGGACTCGGCCGCCCGTGAATCCAAGCAGCAGGCGGATGCGGCAGCGTCCGAAGCCGAATCGAAGAAAGCCGAGGCCGAGCAGGCCATCGCTGCAGCGCAGGCAGCGTTGCAAGCCGAGGCCGATCAGAAAGCCGCTATCGAGTCCCAGCGAGACGCCGCTCAGACCGAGCTCGACGCAGCCCGGAGCAACGTGGCCGGCCTCCAGGGTCAACGAGCCGCGTACAGCGACTGGGAAGCGCAGAAGGCGGCCGAGGATGCAGCAATAGCCGCGGCTGCGGCTGCCGCTCGTGAGGCCGCGGTTCAGGCGGCGGCCCGGGTGTCGGCCAACCTGGCTGCGCAGCAACGAGCCGCTGCGATCGCGGAGGGCCAGCGCTCGCACGTGGACGTCGACGACGACTCGAGTTCGTCCACCGACTCTGACAGTTCGAGCGGAACCACGACGACTCCGACCCAGCCCACACCCAGCAAGCCCACTCCCAGCAAGCCCAAGCCCTCGACCACACCGTCGGTGACGGGCAGTGCTGCCGTGGAATTGGCGATCGACCGCGGGATGAGCCAGCTCGGTGTTCCGTATTCCTGGGGCGGCGGCGACGAGAACGGGCCGACCAAGGGAATCCGAGACGGCGGAGTCGCAGACAGTTACGGCGACTACAACAAGGTGGGCTTCGACTGCTCCGGCCTCATGATCTACGCATTCGCAGGTCTGGGTATCTCTCTGCCCCACTACACCGGCTACCAGTACACGGCAGGCAAGCAGGTTCCGTCGTCGCAGATGAAGCGTGGCGACATGATCTTCTACGGACCGAACGCCAGTCAGCACGTCGCGCTCTACCTCGGCGACGGGAAGATGCTCGAGGCTCCGCAATCCGGATCGGTGGTCAAGGTCTCCGACGTCAGGTACAGCGGTATGACGCCGTACGCCGTGCGCATGGTGTCCTGAGCTCGCTGTCGCTCCCGATGTCGCTGTTCGGTACTTCTGCGTCGTTCCGCAGGCTCCACTCCGGCGCGCGGGTCAGGGGTGGGTTTCGGCGCGCGCGAGCATCACCTGGAATAGTTGATCTCGGCGGTATGGAACGTGCCCGACGATGATCGACTGAAAGCGGTGAATTCTTGGTGACATCACGTGACGGCCGGATTTCGAACGACGAGGAGCCGACACAGATCGGGTCTTCGAGTCCGAATCCGCAGGGTGGGGAGCCGGAGCGGGTGGACAGTCCCGATCTCGCCGCCGACGTTCGGCTTCTCGAGAAGGCCGTGTACGAGGTCAAAAGGGTGATCGTCGGTCAGGATCGTCTGGTCGAGCGCATTCTGGTCGGCTTGTTGGCCCGTGGGCACGTGCTGCTGGAAGGCGTTCCCGGCGTGGCGAAGACCCTCGCAGTGGAGACGTTCGCCCGCGTTGTCGGTGGCTCGTTCTCCCGCGTCCAGTTCACCCCGGACCTGGTACCCACCGACCTGGTCGGAACCCGCATCTACCGTCAGGGCCGCGAAGAGTTCGACACCGAACTCGGCCCGGTCGTCGCGAACTTCGTCCTTGCCGACGAGATCAACCGAGCACCGGCGAAGGTCCAGTCGGCGCTGCTCGAAGTCATGGCCGAGCGGCACGTGACCATCGGTGGCAAGACGTTCCCCATGCCCGATCCTTTCCTGGTGATGGCGACGCAGAACCCCATCGAGAACGAAGGCGTGTACCCGCTCCCGGAAGCCCAGCGCGACCGCTTCCTGTTCAAGATCGTCGTCGACTATCCGACGGTGGAAGAAGAACGCGAGATCGTCTACCGCATGGGGATCAAGGCCCCCGAGCCCAAGCAGATACTCGACCCTGTCGAGTTGGTCCGTCTGCAGAACCTGGCCAGTTCGGTGTTCGTGCACCACGCGCTCGTCGACTACGTGGTTCGAGTCATCGCCGCCACCCGCACGCCCGAACAGTTCGGGTTGGACGATGTCGGCAGCTGGATCGCATACGGGGCCTCCCCGCGTGCCACCCTCGGCATCATCGCTGCGTCCCGCGCCCTCGCCCTGCTGCGAGGCCGCGACTACGTCGTTCCTCAGGACGTGCTCGAGGTGATTCCCGACGTGCTCCGGCATCGGCTGGTGCTCTCCTACGATGCCCTCGCCGACGAAGTGACGCCCGAGACCGTGATCTCCCGCATTCTGCAGACCGTCGGACTACCGCAGGTGTCGCCGCAGGCGGTTCCGATGTCGCAGGACAACGGCACCGCACCCGGTCAGCCCTTCGGTGGTCAACAGGGCACACCACAGTTCCCGGGAGCGGGGCCGCAGTATCCGGCTCAGGGACCGTATCCGGCCCAGGGGCAGTACCCGGGGCAGGGACCGAATCCGGGGCAGGGACAGAGCCCGACCCAGGGGCAGTACCCGGGTCAGCCGCAGTTCCCCGGGCAAGGGCCCGGCTCGGCACCCCAGCCCGGACCCGAGCAGCGCCCACCGGGCGGTACGGCCGGCGAACCCGCTCCGTCGCTGCACAAGCCGTCGGGTGATGCATCGTCGACCGGTTCGCCGGGTCAGTGAGCGCAGCCGACAGAGCCGGCCGAGGTGCGGTCTCACGGCCGCCGTCGTTTCGGTCCGGCGAACTGCGTGATCCGAAGTTGGCCGCTGCGCTGCGCACGCTCGAGATAACGGTACGTAGGCGTCTCGACGGCGTTCTGCACGGCGACCACCTCGGCCTGATACCCGGCCCGGGATCCGAACCGGGGGACGCGCGCGAATATCAGCCCGGTGACGACGTTCGGCAGATGGACTGGTCGGTCACTGCCCGGACGACACACCCACACGTGCGGCAGTCGGTGGCCGATCGCGAACTGGAAACGTGGCTTGTCGTCGATCTGTCGGCCAGCCTCGATTTCGGAACCGCGGGGTGCGAGAAGCGCGATCTCGCGGTCGCGGCCTCGGCCGCCATCACCCACCTGACCGGCGGCGGTGGTAATCGCATCGGAGCTGTCGTGGCCACCGGCGCGACGACGACGCGAATCCCAGCGCGCGGGGGGCGGGTACACAGCCAGTCGATGCTGCGGACGATCGCTACGACACCGTCCGCCGCAGACGGCGTCCGCGGAGATCTTCGCGACGCCGTCGAGGCGCTGCGGCGTCCCGAACGCCGGCGCGGTCTGGCCGTGGTGATCAGCGACTTCCTCGGCCCGATCGACTGGGAGCGATCACTGCGGGCGATCTCTGCCAGACACGACGTACTGGCCGTCGAGGTACTCGATCCGCGAGACCTCGAACTTCCGGATGTGGGAGACGTGGTCCTGCACGACCCGGAGTCCGGCCGCACTCGGGAGTTCGCCGCGACGCCCCGGCTCCGCGCCGACTTCGCGCGAGCAGCCGCAGCACACCGCGACGACGTGGAGAAAGCGTTGCGCCGATGCGGGGCACCGCGTTTGACTCTGCGCACCGACGGTGACTGGATCGCCGATGTAGTCCGCTTCGTCACTGCTCGCAGGCACACCATCGGCTCCGGTTTCACCAATACCGCGAGGGCAGGTTCGCGATGAGCCTCACCGATTTCTCTGCGCCGTGGTGGCTTGCGTTTCTCGTCGTCGTCCTCGCCCTGACGGCGGGGTACGTCTGGATTCAACGCCGCAAGCAGAAGCACGTGCTGCGTTTCTCCAACATGGAGTTGCTCGAGTCGGTCGCGCCGAACCGGCCCAATCGTCTGCGTCATCTCCCGACCGCACTGGTACTGGTCGGGCTGATGTTCCTGACCGTCGCGTTGGCCGGCCCCACTGCCGATCAACGTGTTCCACGCAACCGCGCGACGGTCATGCTCGTCATCGATGTGTCGCTGTCCATGGAAGCGACGGACGTCGAACCCACTCGGCTGGCTGCGGCCCAAGAAGCAGCGAAGTCGTTCGCCGATGGCCTCACACCCGGCATCAACCTCGGTCTCGTCGCATTCGCCGGCACTGCATCGGTATTGGTCTCACCCACGGCCAACCGCGACGCCACCAAGTCGGCAATCGACAAACTGCAGCTCAGCGAGCGGACGGCCACCGGTGAAGCAATCTTCACCTCGCTGCAGTCGATCGACACTCTCGGCGCGATCCTCGGGGGTGGCGACGCGGCACCGCCGGCCCGCATCGTGCTGCTCTCCGACGGTAAGCAAACCGTTCCCCAGAACCTCGACGATCCACGAGGCGGCTACACCGCAGCGCGCGCAGCCAAGGACAAGGGAGTGCCGATCTCGACGATCTCGTTCGGCACCAGCTACGGGTCGGTCGAGATCGAAGACGAAGGTGGAGGCGGGGTCGAGCGCGTGCCCGTTCCGGTCGACGACCCGTCGTTGCGCGAGATCGCGACTCTGTCCGGGGGAAGTTTCTTCACGGCCTCCTCGCTCGAGGGCCTCCGAGACGTCTACGACACCCTGGAGGAGCAAATCGGCTTCGAGATCACCCGCGGGGACGCTTCGCGACCCTGGTTGATCCTCGGTGTCCTGTGCATCTCGGCCGGGCTCGGTTCGGCGTTGGTGATGCGGCAACGATTGCCGTGATCGCTGTTATTACTCACCAGTAAGTTTCGCTTTGTCATTCCAGGACGAACAGATAGGTTGCTAGGCATGTCCACACCTGACTTCATCGCGCGATCGGTACTCGTCACCGGAGGTAACCGGGGTATCGGTCTGGCCATCGCCCAACGGCTCAGTGCCGACGGACACAAGGTGGCCGTCACCCACCGCGGATCCGGGGCTCCCGACGGATTGCTCGGGGTCGTCTGCGACGTCACCGACTCCGATTCGGTCGACGCGGCCTTCAAGGAGGTCGAGGAGAAGCACGGACCCGTCGAGGTACTCGTCGCCAACGCGGGCATCACCGACGACACCCTGCTGATGCGTATGACCGAGGAGCAGTTCCAGCGGGTCATCGATGCGAACCTGACCGGAGCCTTCCGAGTCGCCAAGCGCGCCAACCGGGCCATGCTGCGCGCGCGCTGGGGTCGGATGATCTTCCTCAGTTCCGTCGTCGCGATGGCCGGCGGGCCGGGGCAGATCAATTACGCGGCGTCCAAGGCCGGAGTCATCGGCATGGCCCGGTCGATCACGAGGGAGCTGGGTTCGCGGTCCATCACGGCGAACGTCGTCTCACCGGGATTCATCGAAACCGACATGACCGCAGAGTTGTCGGACGACTTGCGCGGTAAGGCGAAGGAATACATTCCACTTCAGCGTCTCGGTCAGCCCGAGGACGTTGCAGCAGTCGTGAGTTTCCTTGCGGGACCGGACTCGTCGTACGTGTCCGGTGCTGTCATTCCCGTCGACGGCGGCATGGGCATGGGGCACTGAGAAACCTTCTCGCACAACGATTTCGATAGATACTCACCTCCGAATTAAGGACGCAGCATTATGGGCGGATTGCTCGAAGGCAAGACCATTCTCATCACCGGCATCATCACCGACGCGTCGATCGCGTTCCACGCCGCGGCCATGGCGCAGGAGCAGGGTGCCAAGGTGATCATCACCGGGTTCGATCGGCTGCGGCTCATCGACCGCATCGCGCAGCGGCTGCCCAAGGAGGTGCCCCCGGCGATCGAGCTCGACGCCACCAACGAGGAGCACCTCGCCGCGCTGGCGGACCGAATTCGTGAAGTAGCGCCGGAGGGTATCGACGGAGTTCTGCACTCCATCGCATTCGCACCTCGCACCCTGATGGGCCCGGATGCCAAGCCGTTCCTCGACGGCCCCGGCCCCGACGCGGCGAGGGCATTCGAGATCTCGGCGTGGAGCTACGCATCTCTCGCGCGTGCCGTGCTGCCGGTCATGAACGAGGGTGGCTCGATCGTCGGAATGGACTTCGATCCGCGGACGTCGATGCCGTACTACAACTGGATGGGCGTAGCCAAGGCTGCTCTCGAGTCGGTGAATCGTTACGTGGCACGGGAAGTGGGCGCAGCCAAGCGTATCCGCTCCAATCTCGTTGCAGCAGGACCGATCAGGACTCTTGCCGCCAAGGCGATTGCGGGCACCGCGACCGGCGATGCGGCCAAGATGGACCAGCTGAACGTGTACTGGGACGGCGCCGCTCCCATTGGATGGGACGTCAACGATCCGACCGTCGTCGCCAAGTCGATCGTCGCGTTGCTGTCGGATTGGCTGCCCGGAACCACCGGGTCGATCGTGTACGTCGACGGCGGAGCGAGCCACAACACGTACCTGCCCGAAAACATGTGACACGTCGGTGAGTGGAGTCCGACGTGGGCTCGCTCACCGTAGGTTTCGTCGACCGATTGTGCCCCTGCCGCAGCCCTGCTGCGACAGGGGCACAATGGATTCATGACCACCCCTGGAGATTTCGACGCACTGTTGGTGCTCTCGTTCGGCGGACCGGAAAAGCCCGCCGACGTTCGCCCGTTTCTCGAGAACGTCACTCGCGGACGTGGTGTGCCGCCCGAGCGTCTCGACGCCGTCGTCGAGCACTACATGCACTTCGGTGGCGTGTCACCGATCAACGAACTCAATCGCGACATCATCGCCGCACTGCAGGCCGAGTTCGATTCGGCCGGAATCGAATTGCCGATCTACTTCGGCAATCGCAATTGGCATCCGATGGTCGAGGACACCGTTGCGACGATGAAGGCGGACGGCGTCCGCTCCGCGCTCGTCTTTCCGACTTCCGCGTGGGGCGGGTATTCCGGGTGCAGGCAGTACCACGAGGACATCGCCAGGGCCCGTGCGTCCGTGGGGGACGACGCCCCGCATTTGCTCAAGATCCGTCAGTACTACGACCACCCGTTGATGGTCGAGGCGTTCGCCGAGGCCGTCGATGCCGCGCGCAGGTCGCTGCCAGAGGAGCATCGGGCAGGAGCGCGGCTGGTGTTCACCGCGCATTCCATTCCGTCGGCAGCCGACGCCAATGCAGGCCCACCCGCGGATGGTGGCCACCTGTACAGCCGGCAGGTTGCGGAGGCGTCGCGTCTGGTCGCGGCCGCATCCGGCAGCACCGAATACGATCTGGTGTGGCAGTCTCGTTCCGGACCACCGCAGGTTCCGTGGCTCGACCCCGACATCTGCGATCATCTCGAAGCACTGTCCGAGAAGTCCGTCGACGCGGTGATCGTGTGCCCGATCGGTTTCGTGTCCGACCACCTCGAAGTGGTGTGGGATCTCGACACCGAAGCCGAGGAGAAGGCCCGTGAACTCGGGATGGCTTTCGCTCGCGCGGGTACGCCCGGTTCCGATGCTCGATTCCCGAAGATGATCAGGGAGCTGGTGGACGAGTATCGCGTCGGCGGGACGTGCCGAGGACTCGGCAGCGTTCCCGGCTACGGATCCACCCTCGACGGCAATCGATGTGCCGTCGGATGTTGCGAGCAGCCGACGCGTCCGTCACGGCCTGCGACGGCACCTGCCTGACTGGCGGCTCCTGCCTGACGGGTGGCCTCTTGCCTGTCTCGCGGCCCAGCCCCGACAGGACCGCTACGTGTCGGTCCTGTCGGTCATCGGGCCGACTGCATCGAGGCACCGATGCTCGTCGCCACGGCGATGGTCCGGGCCGTGCGCACGGCGGCCCACAGCGGCCGGACGAGTTCTTCTCGGGCGGCCGCTGCGGCGGCAGTCGGTGCCTCCGAGGGAGTCGATCCGGCGGCGACGGTGAGGATGGCCGCGACCCGATCGGCCGATTCGAGCACTCGGAAGGCGCGTTCGGACATCTCGGGGGGATAGCGGTGCCGTGCAGCGTCGGCAATCAGCTCGGCGATGCGAGTGCGCGGGTCGGCCTCGAGAGTGCGGGTGGGGAGCGATTGCATCTGTGCGAGTGCATCCGCCGCGCCGCGCACGGCCTCGCGCATCTCGTACTCGGCCTCACCGAGACCTCGATCTCGGTGGGCGTGAGCGGGAACGTCGATCGAATACACGGTCCAGCGCAGCACGTCGGGGCCCTCGACGACGGGTACCACCCCGATTCCGGCGGAGCCCGGGGTACCGATCATCACCGCCTGCTCGGCACCGATCGCTGCACGAGAGAATTCTGTCCGGGCCGGCAGTTCGGCCACCGCACCCGCTGCGGGCAGCACCAGACGTATCCGTTCCTCCCCGGCTGCGGGTGAGGGTCCTGCGTTTGCGGCGGTTCGGACCGCGGCGAGCGCCCCGGCGATGCCCTCTGCGTAGCCCGGAAAGCGCAGCCCGTACGTCGTTGCTGCTTCGTTGTCACCGGCACCGACCAGATGCATCGGTGCCCACTCGGACATCGCGTCGATGACGTCGTCCGGCGAACCGGCACCGGCCAGCCAGGAACCGGCCCACAGGGCAAGACTTGCACTCGGAGAACACACGACTCACGAGCATAGGTCGGCGTGGCGAACCGTGCTCGGGACGCCGGTATCGCTAGCGTTGGTCGCCGTGAACGACATGTACGGCGGAGACATTCTCAAAGGGCACAGTCGCATGCGGAAGGTTCCGGCACCGGAGGTGCCGGCCGAGCGCGGCATGGTGGTCGAGGACGCAGGTTCGGGTTATTGCGGTGCTGTGGTCGGCTTCGAGCGCACATACGACGGAGATTTCGTCCGACTCGAGGACGGCGCCCGAACGACGCGACTGTTCGCCCTGCGCGAGGCCGCATTTCTGATCGACGGCCGCCGGGTGACGCTGGTCCGCCCGAAGCCCGCGACCGCGGCCAAACCGACCAGATCGGCGTCCGGATCCACCAAGGTCGAGGGCCTGCGAGCCCGGACGGCTCGTGCCAGCCGTATCTGGGTCGAGGGTGTGCACGACGCGGCCCTGGTGGAAAGCGTGTGGGGACACGACCTTCGAGTGGAGGGCGTGGTCGTCGAACATCTCGAGGGCCTGGACAACCTGGGGGAGCGGTTGGCCGATTTCGGTCCCGGCCCGGGCCGTCGCGTCGGGGTCCTGGTCGACCACCTGGTGACCGGGTCCAAGGAATCGAAGATGACCAGATCGTTGGGCGAACACGTTCTCGTCACCGGCCATCCGTTCATCGACGTGTGGGAGGCCGTCAAGCCGTCGGCGGTCGGCATTGGGGCGTGGCCGAAGATTCCGCGCGGTCAGGACTGGAAGACCGGAATCTGTCGAGAGCTGGGCTGGGGAACTCCGCAGGAAGGATGGCGGCGGGTGTACTCGTCGGTGTCGAGCTTCCGAGATCTGGAGGCTCCATTGATCGGTGCCGTCGAACAGTTGGTCGATTTCGTCACCGAGTAGCTGTTCCGACCAGCTGATCCATCGGCGGATGTCCGATTCGTGCCAGGATGGAGCTTGTGGCAGCGATCTTGTGGCTCATAGCGGCGGTTGTGCTTGCCGGTGCCGAAGCACTGACGGGTGACTTCTTCCTACTGATGATCGCCGGCGGTGCGCTCGGTACCGCCGGGGTGTCAGCGTTGACCGACTTCCCGGTATGGGCAGACGCAATCGTTTTCGGCGTGTTGTCGTTGGCGTTGGTTCTGGGTCTGCGTCCGATCTTGTTGCGGCGCTTCGCACATCCGCCGGACACCCCGATGGGGGTTGCGGCTCTCACCGGTAAGAGTGCAGTCGTGCTCGAACAGGTCACTGCGCACGAAGGCCAGATCAAACTCGGTGGCGAGGTGTGGACCGCGCGTCCGTTGGACGAGACAGAGGTCTACGCCCCCGGTACCACCGTGACCGTGATGGAAATCGACGGTGCCACCGCCGTCGTATGGAAGGGACCGTAAAGCCAGTGGAAGCACTCATAGCACTGGCCGTCATCGTTGCGTTCGTCGCCGTGTTGATGGCCAAGTCCATCTCGATCGTCCCGCAAGCCGAGGCAGCAGTGATCGAAAGACTCGGTCGGTACACGCGTACCGTGTCCGGTCAGCTCACGTTCCTCGTCCCGTTCGTCGATCGCATCCGTGCGAAAGTCGATCTGCGAGAACGGGTCGTCTCGTTCCCGCCGCAGCCGGTCATCACCAAGGACAACCTGACGGTGTCGATCGACACCGTCGTCTATTTTCAGGTGACCAATCCACAGTCGGCCGTGTACGAGATCAACAACTACATCGTCGGTGTCGAGCAGTTGACCACCACCACGCTGCGTAACGTCGTCGGCGGAATGACGTTGGAAGAGACTCTGACGTCCCGTGATTCGATCAACGGTCAGCTCCGAGTGGTGCTGGACGAGGCCACCGGTCGGTGGGGTCTTCGAGTCGCCCGCGTCGAGCTCAAGAGCATCGACCCGCCACCCTCGATTCAGGAATCGATGGAGAAGCAGATGAAGGCCGACCGCGAGAAGCGCGCGACCATTCTCACGGCCGAGGGGCACCGTGAATCGGCGATCAAGACAGCCGAGGGCGACAAGCAGAGTCGAATCCTCGCTGCCGAAGGCGGTAAGCAGGCGGCCATCCTCACTGCCGAGGGTGAGCGGCAGTCCAGAATTCTGCGGGCTCAGGGTGATCGCGCCGCGAAGTACCTCGAGGCGCAGGGGCAGGCGAAGGCCATCGAGAAGGTCTTCGGTGCCATCAAGGCGGGTAAGCCCACTCCAGAACTGTTGGCCTACCAGTACATGCAGACGTTGCCTCAGATGGCGCAGGGCGACGCGAACAAGGTGTGGATGATCCCGAGCGATTTCGGCGACGCTCTCAAAGGGTTCGCCAAGACCCTCGGAGCCCCAGGCGAGGACGGGGTGTTCCGATACGAGCCCAACGAGTCCGCGGGCAACGAGCCGAAACCCGAGGACGACTCGGACGAGGTTGCGGAGTGGTTCGAGACCAAGACCGATCCGGCTGTCGCCGAAGCCGTCAAGGCCGCCGAGGCGGTGGCCCGTAAGCCGGTGGACACGTCGTTGGCCGCATCTCCGGAGCTGTCCAAGGGTATGGATATCGGTGCCCTGTCGGCATCTCCCGAGGCAGAACCGGAAGCGCGCTGATCACGAATTGATCGCGAATCCCACGCCCGCTGCCGCCAGTGCCCACAGAACGCTGGCGAAGGTGCCGATGATGAACTGTTCGGAGGCGTGGGATTCGCGCAGTTCGGGGTAGCGCGCAAGTCCTTTGACCGCCAGTACGATGGCGATTCCCTCGGGCCAGCCGGTGAGAATGGATACCGCAACCGCTACACGTTCGAGAATTCCTATCGTCAACCCTCCACGCAGCGGCTCGACCGGCTCGTCGTCGGTCGAGTCGTTCTGTCGTCTGGCGACGCGAAAGACGCTCGGCACCACGGCAGTGCCGCCGACGGCGGCCACGGCAACGCTCAGGACGACTCCGACTGCATGACCGACGCCGTGTGCCGGCCCGGCGAGCGTGGCAAGCACAGCGGCTGCGGTGAGCAGAGTCGAGGCAGCCACAGTGGGGACCCACAGCCTGATGCGGTCGCCGGCCGGGACGAGGGCGACACCTGCCGTCAGAGCCAGAAGAACGAGGGCGACGACGATCATGACGTGTGACTTCCTGTCGCGTCAGCCGCGTTCAACAACCTCGCGGCAAGGGTGCGGCCGGCATTTTCGACGTGCCAGCCGGCGACGGAAAGTCGTTGCGACATAGCCTGTTTGCTGATACCGAGCCTTTCGGCCGCGTCGGTCTGCGACATTCCCTCTGCCATGAGCGCAACCGCCTCTCGGCCCTGGTCCGAGCGACGAGCGACGAGTATGGCAACCAAGGTCGATGCGGTTTCGGCGTCCTCGGCCGCTTCCGGCTCGGGTCCGGTGACGGCGAGCGCAGCAGGCGCATTCTTCGCTCTGGTGACGGCGTCTCGGGCAGCCTCGAATGCCTGGCCCCGGCCGGCGCGCGTCGTGTCGGGTAACGGAAGCTCGACCGAACCGACGCCGATTCCCACGCTCCAATGTGGCGTCGCCACCAGGTCGAGGGCGATCGCGACGACGGTTGCTGCGTCCTCACAG
The DNA here is from genome assembly GCF_031456475.1 of Rhodococcus sp. 3258. Taxonomy (NCBI): domain Bacteria; kingdom Bacillati; phylum Actinomycetota; class Actinomycetes; order Mycobacteriales; family Nocardiaceae; genus Rhodococcus; species Rhodococcus sp. 3258. Next base: position 266,559 of record NZ_JAVDUT010000004.1, on the reverse strand, counting down.
ACGGCCTGGACCTCGTCGCCTGCGGTGCGTTCGAACGGGCGGATCAGATCGAAATCGCGATACCGGTCCAGTAGATCGGGCACGCGATCGATGTCACGTCTGCTGCGACGCTGGTCGACGGTCATCACGAACATGCGACAAGGCTAGAGCGTTGATTTGATCAAGTCAAGCTTCCAGGCTTGATTGTCCCGAATCAAGGTTCTCGCCGTGACGCCTGTTCTCCGGTGCCGATGCGGCCTCACGAGTCCGCGACAAACGCCAGTCGACGAACAACCCGCTCACGCCGATCGCAATGCAGATCCCGGACAGCACCAGCAGTACCGGATGGGTCTGCCCGCCGATTGCTCCACCGATCACCACGATCCCGAGGGTGCCGGGCAGCATGCCGGCGGCAGTGGCCAGAGCGAAGGGGACAAGCCGAACCGCCGACACACCGCAGGCGTAGTTCACCAGAGAGAAAGGCACCGGGGCGATCAATCGCAGAGAGCCGACCGCGAGCCACCCTCGTCGGCGCAGGCTCTCGTCGACAGAGTCGAGAGCTGAATGCGACATTCGCGCCGCCACGGCTTCTCGCCCGATCGCCCGAACCAACAGCAGGGCGAGGACCGCGCTGACCGTAGAGGCGCCGATCGTCACCGCCAGACCGGTGAATGGCCCGAACAGCACTCCGGCGCTCAATGTGAACAGGGTTCTGGGAATGGGTGCAATGGTCACCAGTGCATGGACGGCGAAGAACACGAGCGGAAACGCAGGACCGACCGAGGTGCCCCACTGGCGCATCTGCTCGACACTCGGATGCGGGGCGAACACCGCAACGACAGCCAGGACGACGATCACCGCCAGTAGCGCGATCAGACGAAGGTCGCGCAGGTGCCGGGTCACGAGAGGCAAGAGTACCGGCGTGAGATGACAGAACGGTTCGGGAGCGGAGCCTGCGGAGTGACCCAGGGGGCGGGAGCGGAGCCTGCGGAGTGACCGAAAGGGGGCGGGAGCGGAGCCTGCGGAGTGATCGAAAGGGGGCGGGAGCGGAGCCTGCGGAGTGACCAGACGGTTCGGGAGCGGAGCCTGCGGCGTGGGTCACCGAACGTGAGGTGATCCTCACGATAGCCTGCATGTAGGTGGGGTTAGCATCACTTCAAGTCGGGTGTAGGACTGCCCGCCGAACCGAGGGAGCAGCACACGTGTCCATCGCGTCGCACGAAGATGCCGCACGCAGTGCCCACGCGGCCTGGCAGCAGGCGGTGGCCGGGGTCCTGGCCAAGTCTCGCCGGGTCGATGTGGCCGATCTGCCTGCCGATCCCGAACATCTTCTCGATTCCACGACGTACGACGGAATCACGGTGTCTCCGCTGTACACCGCGTTCGACGAGCGCCCCGAGGGTCCGTTGCCGGGGCAGTTTCCGTACCTGCGGGGGCGTGATCCGCATCGGGACGTCAACGCGGGCTGGAAGGTGTGCACGCGTCACGGTTCCGACGTTCGTGACGGTGTGCCCGCGCTGAACGGTCAGATCCTCGATTCGCTCGCCAACGGCACCAGTGCGCTCTGGTTGACGGTGGGGTCGCGTGGGTTGGATCCGTCGGATCTGTCGGAGGCTCTCCGTGGCGTGCTGCTCGAGCTGGCCCCGTTGACGATCGATGCCCGCAGGGATGTTCGCGCGGCAGCGACGGCACTGTTCGACGTTCTCGATGCGGCAGAAATCGACGATCGCGCCGCCGTCGACGTCAGACTCGGAGTGGACACTCTCACTGCTGCAGTGGCAGGCACGGAATCCATAGAGATGGCCGAGGCGCTCGACCTGGCCCGCGCGTGCATCGACCGCGCCGAGTCGATGCGTGCCATCACCGTCGACGGCACCGTGTTCCACAATCTCGGTGCGTCGGATGCGCAGGAACTGGGTGCGTCGATCGCGGCCGGGCTCGAGTACGTCCGATCGATGACCGAGAACGGTGTGGCCGTCTCGGATGCTTTGCGCCAGATCGAGTTTCGATTCGCAGCAACCGACGACCAGTTCCAGACCATCGCCAAGTTTCGCGCTGCTCGCATTCTGTGGGCACGGATTGCGCAGGTGTGCGGTGCGCCCGACGCCGGTGATGCTCCTCAGCATGCGGTGACGTCGGAAGCGATGATGTCGCAGCGCGATCCGTGGGTGAACATGCTGCGTACCACTCTTGCGTCGTTCGGCGCCGGAGTGGGTGGTGCGGATTCGGTGACGGTGCTGCCGTTCGACGCGGCACTGAACGGTGGCGCCGCCGGAGTGTCCAAGACGTTCGCTGCCCGTATCGCGAGAAACACTCAGTTGCTCCTGCTGGAGGAAGCCCATCTGGGTCGGGTTCTGGATCCGGGTTCGGGCTCGTGGTACATCGAGGAACTCACGGCTGCGGTTGCCGCGACGGCGTGGGACTTCTTCCAGACCATCGAAGCGTCGGGCGGATTCGCTGCAGCAACCGCGGACGGTTCGCTGGTCGCCGACATCGAGAAGACCCGTGCAGAGCGCGAGTCCGACATCGCGCATCGCATCACTCCGCTGACCGGTGTCAACGAGTTTCCCAATCTGGCCGAGGCCCCCCTGACTCCCGAGCAGACGCAGCCTGCCGGCTCGGCACCCGTGTATCGGTACGGCCGGGCATTCGAGTCGCTCCGAGATCGATCCGATTCTTATCTGGCCCAGCATGATTCGCGACCCCAGGTGCTACTGGTCCCGTTGGGGACCGTCGCCGAGCACAACGTCCGGACGACCTTCGCGTCCAATCTGTTGGCGTCGGGCGGAATCGAAGCTGTCAACCCCGGCCCCCTGGGCGTCGACGCTGTCGCCGGTGCTGTCGAAGCGTCGGGAGCCTCGATCGCCGTGGTATGCGGAACCGACAAGCGCTACGGCGACGAAGCCGCTACTGCCGTGGATGCTCTGCGTGCAGCAGGGGTCTCGCGGGTCTTGCTCGCCGGCCCGGAAAAGATCTTCGCCGGCGTCGACGGCCCGTCCCGTCCTGATGGATTCCTGACCGCAAAGGTCGACGCCGTCGCCGTGCTGACCGAACTTCTCGACACGCTGGGAGCCTCGAAGTGAGTACCGACGAGAACCGAATCTCGCACACCATCGGCAGTTTCGCCGACGTACCGCTGGTCGATCCCGACGAGCCGACGCCGTCGCCGCCGTCCGCGGAGGACGTGGCCACACACGTGAAGAACGGTGCCAAGGCCAACTTCTACACCCCTGAGCAGGTGGTGTGGTCCACTCCCGAGGGCATCGACGTCAAGCCGGTGTACACCGAGGCAGACCGGGATGCCGCCGAGGCCGAGGGCTACCCGTTGCACAGCTATCCGGGTGCCCCGCCGTTCCTCCGCGGGCCGTATCCCACGATGTACGTCAACCAACCGTGGACCATTCGCCAGTACGCCGGATTCTCCACCGCAGCCGAGTCCAACGCCTTCTACCGCCGCAACCTCGCGGCCGGGCAGAAAGGCCTGTCGGTGGCGTTCGATCTGGCCACGCACCGGGGCTACGACTCCGATCACCCGCGAGTGCAGGGTGACGTCGGAATGGCCGGTGTGGCAATCGATTCCATCTACGACATGCGACAGCTGTTCGACGGTATCGACCTCGGTAGCGTCTCGGTGTCGATGACGATGAACGGAGCGGTGCTGCCAATTCTGGCGCTGTACGTCGCCGCCGCGGAGGAGCAGGGCGTCGGGCCGGAGAAACTCGCCGGCACCATCCAGAACGACATCCTCAAAGAGTTCATGGTGCGCAACACCTACATCTATCCGCCGAAGCCGTCGATGCGCATCATCTCGGACATCTTTGCGTACACCAGCGAGAAAATGCCGAAGTACAACTCGATCTCCATCTCCGGCTACCACATCCAAGAAGCCGGTGCCACAGCCGATCTCGAACTCGCCTACACCCTCGCGGACGGTGTCGAGTACATCCGAGCCGGCCTGGACGCCGGCATGGACATCGACACGTTCGCGCCGCGACTGTCGTTCTTCTGGGCCATCGGAATGAACTTCTTCATGGAGGTTGCCAAGCTCCGCGCCGGGCGGCTGCTGTGGGCCGAGCTCGTCCAACAATTCGAGCCCAAGAGTGCCAAATCCCGTTCCCTGCGCACTCATTCGCAGACGTCGGGTTGGTCGCTGACCGCACAGGACGTGTTCAACAACGTCGCCCGCACCTGTGTCGAAGCCATGGCCGCGACCCAGGGCCATACGCAGTCCCTGCACACCAACGCGCTCGACGAGGCACTGGCGTTGCCGACCGACTTCTCGGCCCGTATCGCCCGCAACACTCAGCTACTCATCGCGCAGGAATCCAACACCGTTCGGCCGATCGATCCGTGGGGCGGGTCGCACTACGTCGAGTGGCTCACCCATCAGCTGGCGAATCGGGCTCGCGCACACATTGCGGAGGTCGAGGAAGCGGGCGGCATGGCGCAGGCCATCGGCGAAGGCATTCCGAAGTTGCGCATCGAGGAGGCGGCGGCTCGTACCCAGGCGCGCATCGACTCCGGCCGACAGCCGCTGGTGGGCGTCAACAAGTACGTGCCCGACGAGCCCGACACCATCGAGGTACTCAAGGTCGAGAACTCGAAGGTGCGAAAAGAGCAGATCGAGAAGCTCGAGCGTCTTCGTACCGAGCGGGACACTGCCGAGGTCGAGGCGGCACTGGCGAACCTGACTCGGGCCGCAGCGTCGGACCAGCCGGGCATGGAGAACAATCTGCTGGCTCTCGCCATCGATGCCGCCCGCAAGATGGCCACCGTCGGTGAGATTTCCGACGCCTTGGAGAAGGTCTACGGGCGCCATCAGGCGGAAATCCGGACAATCAGTGGTGTGTACCGCGATGAGGCAGGTAAATCCGAGAACATCACCCGCGCCACCGCGCTGGTCGAACAGTTCGCCGAGGACGAGGGCCGTCGTCCTCGTGTTCTGGTGTGCAAGATGGGGCAGGACGGACACGACCGAGGCCAGAAGGTCATTGCCACGGCGTTCGCCGACATCGGCTTCGACGTCGACGTCGGTCCGTTGTTCCAGACGCCCGAGGAGGTTGCCCGGCAGGCAGCGGACAACGACGTCCATGTCGTCGGAGTGTCGTCACTGGCGGCGGGCCATCTGACGCTGGTGCCCGCCTTGCGACAGGCCTTGGCCGACGTCGGGCGCGAGGACATCATGATCGTCGTCGGTGGCGTCATCCCGCCCGGCGATTTCGACGAGCTCTACGCAGCGGGTGCCGCGGCGATCTTCCCTCCGGGCACCGTCATCGCCGACGCGGCGATCGGTCTGGTGGAGAAGCTGTCCGTTGCGCTCGGGCATGCACCACGCGAGGCCAACGCCTGAATATGAACTCTCCGAACAAGGGCCGCGTCATCGACATCGATGCGGTGGCCGAGTCGGTCCGAGCGAACGAACGATCCGGGCTCGCCCGGGCGATCACGTTGGTCGAATCGACCCGCTCGGATCATCGTGACTTGGCACAGCGGTTGCTGCTTCGGGTGTTGCCCGACGCCGGCGGATCGCACCGGGTGGGCATCACCGGGGTTCCGGGGGTCGGGAAGTCGACGTTCATCGATGCGCTCGGAATGCGGTTGATCGAACAGGGACATCGGGTCGCGGTGCTTGCGGTCGATCCGTCGTCGACGCGGACCGGTGGTTCCATCCTGGGAGACAAAACCCGGATGTCGCGTCTCGCGGTGCAGGAGAACGCGTACATCAGGCCGTCGCCGACCTCGGGAACGTTGGGCGGAGTCGCACGCGCGACGAGAGAGACCATCGTGTTGCTCGAAGCCGCAGGGTTCGACGTGATCCTGGTCGAGACCGTGGGCGTGGGCCAGTCCGAGGTGACGGTCGCGAACATGGTCGACTGCTTCACGTTCCTCACGCTTGCGCGTACCGGGGATCAGTTGCAGGGCATCAAGAAGGGCGTTCTCGAACTCGCAGATCTGGTGGCCGTCAACAAGGCCGACGGCAAGCACGCGACCGACGCGAAGAACGCGGCGCGAGAGTTGGCGGGTGCACTGCGGCTGATTTATCCGCACGATGCGATCTGGAAGCCCCCGGTGTTGACGATGAGTGCCATCGAAGGCACCGGCCTCGACGAGTACTGGAACACGGTGCTCCGCCACCAGCAGGTGCTCCGTGACGCAGGCGAGTTCGCCGAGAAGCGGCGCAAGCAGCAGGTGGACTGGACGTGGACGATGGTCAACGATCAGCTACTGCGTCGGTTGGCTCAGAGCCCGTCGGTGAAGGCAATTCGAGACGACGTGGAATCTCGCGTGCGCGACGGGTCGCTCACGGCGGCGTTGGCCGCTCAGGAGCTACTCGACGCCTTCGATTCCTGACGCCTGCTGTCCCTGCTGGGTGGGGTACAGAGTCGCCGCCAGCTCGCCGACGCGTTCGACGAGCTGATCGAAGAACGCCTGAGGATCGGCGTGGGTGGCGATGGCTGCGTTCGGAGGCTTGCCCCACATTCCGCGCCAATCCGCCACCGTCGTTCCGCGAGTGAGGGTTCCGACCAGTTCCACGTCCACGGTCGCGTGCCGGTAGGTGGCGATATCCGGTTGCACCGCCACTGCTGCGGCGAACGGATCGTGCATGTGGGCCAGGAACCCCTGATCGTGATCGCGATGGAATTCGAAGTAGAAGCGGACCGCGTCCGAGAAATGACGCACGATCGGGTTCGAGGCCGTCGATCGCGTCCCCGGCGCATCGGTCGACGAGATCAGCTCGGCCGGAACGCTTCCGGCGCGTTCACCGAGAAGGCGAATATGCTCGGGTGTCATCTCTATGGTCTCGGTGATGTCGAGTGCGCAGACGATCGGGCGGCGGTCCTCGGGTAGTCCGGAGAAAGCGGCGAAGACCTCCGCTGCAGCCTCGGGGTCCACCGCGATGTTCCACTCGCTCGTCGGCGTCGTGTTGCCCTGATGCTGAAAAGCACCACCCATCAACACCAATCGCTTCAACAGCCGAGGCAACTCGGGGTCTCGGCGAACCGCCAGCGCGAGATTGGTCAGCGGACCGGTGACGAGACCGGTGATCTCACCCGGTCGCGAGCGAACCAACTCGATCCACATCGTGGTGGCATCGCGTGCGGACAGGTCCCGACTCGACACCGGCAGCTCCGCATATCCGATGCCCTGCGGCCCGTGAGTGTCCTCGGTGGTCATCAGTGGTGAAAACAACGGCACCTGCGCACCGAGCGACACTTCGATATCGGCCGCGCGGCACAGGTCGAGCCAGGCCAGGTTGTTCGCGGCGACCTGGTTCACCGGCACGTTACCGGCGGTGGACGCTATGCCGAGGATCTCGGCCTCGTCGGTGGCCAACAGGTAGAGCAGTGCGAGCGAGTCGTCGATCCCGGTGTCGACGTCGACGATCATCGGTACGGTCATGCGTTCACCCGAGTCGTCGGGTTGTGGCGGACCGGGAAGTTGACCGATCGGGCGATGAAGCACTTGGCTGCGGCCTCGGCGTGCAGTTCCTCCGCACGGGTCACTATCGAGGAATCGGCGACCGTCACTATCGGAGCCAGGGTCACCTCGACGAACTGTCCCGAGCCGTCGGATTGCTCGGTCATGACCCCGGTGGGGGAGTCGACGTAGTCGGTGACGGTCACGTGCGACGCGGCGGCCAACCCGAGGTACCACAGCATGTGGCAGCTCGACAGCGACGCCACGAGTAGCTCCTCTGGATTCCACCGCTCGGGATCGCCGCGAAAGCTCGGATCGGAACTGGCCGAGAGATCGGGTTTTCCGGGTGCCGTGACCAAATGATCGCGGTCGTATGCGGCTGCATTCGCCGTCCCGTGTCCGCGATTGCCGGTCCAGCTCACGGCCAGGGCGTAGTCATGGGTGGGCATGGGTCCATCGTGCCAGGCCGCCGTCCACCGTCGTCACGCACGCTGGGGAGTCCTGTCCGTATTGCGATCAATGCGCCAATTGTCTAGGTAGTGGCCAAGATTCGATCGACCGACCTCTACCTGGGGGAATGCACGCTCGTGCGTGCCGATGTCCGTTTCGGTGTTTGTATGCTGGTCATTGCGCTCGCTAACGTTGCTGCAATGACGGTTGCGCAAGGTCCAGAATCGCCCGAGTCGTCACCCCAGATCCCGAAATGGGGCCAGCGCCACGTACAGCGTCTGCGGCGTGACGCATTCTTTAAACGTATGCGTCGCAAGCCGGCGATGTCGGAAGAAAGCATCACGGTCGTGGACCAGCCCATGCTCAAGCGGGCCGTGTCTGCTGCGGCACTGGGCAACACGATGGAATGGTTCGACTTCGGTGTGTACGGCTATCTGGCCGCGACACTGGGCAAGGTGTTCTACCCGGACGCGTCACCCGCAGTCCAGTTGCTGTCGACCTTCGCCACGTTCGCGGCCGCGTTCGTAGTACGGCCACTCGGTGGACTCTTCTTCGGCCCTCTCGGCGACCGCATCGGACGCCAGAAGGTCCTGGCCGCCACCATGATCATGATGTCGATCGGTACGTTGGCCGTCGGCCTGATTCCCAGCTACGACTCCATCGGAATCTGGGCTCCCATCCTGCTGCTCGTCGCCCGCCTGGTTCAGGGATTCTCCACCGGTGGTGAATACGGCGGTGCCACGACCTTCATCGCCGAATATTCACCCGACAAAAGACGAGGTTTCCTCGGCAGTTGGCTCGACTTCGGTACTTTCGTCGGATACGCGATGGGGTCCGGATTGGTGACGATTCTCAATGCGGTTCTGGGCGACGCCACCATGATCGAATGGGGCTGGCGCATACCGTTCTTCATTGCCGGACCGATGGGCATCATCGGTTTGTACCTGCGCCTCAAGCTGGAGGACACCCCCGCGTTCCGCAAGCAACTCGACGAGCACGACTCGAAGGTCAAGGCGCAGGAGACCGGACGCAGCTCGATCGGAAAGATCTTCACGGTCCATTGGAAAGCACTGCTCATCTGCATGGGAATCGTGTTGCTGTACAACGTCACCAACTACATGGTGACCTCGTACCTGCCCACGTACTTCACCGAGGTCGTCGGTCGCAGCCAGCTCAGCGCCGATCTGCTGGTCCTGTCCGCGATGGTCGTGGTCGTGTCCATCATCGTGGCCGTCGGTCGGCTGACGGACCGAATCGGCCGCAAGCCGGTGTTCGTGTTCGGTGCCATCGGACAGATAGTCCTGGCCATCCCGTGCTTCCTGCTGATTCAGCGCAGCGGATGGATCGGGCCTCTGATTGCGTGCCTGCTGCTGGGAGTGGTGTTGGCGTGCTTCGCCGCACCCAGCGCCTCCACCTTGCCTGCACTGTTCCCGACGCGCGTGCGCTACGCCGCACTGTCGATCGGATTCAACCTGTCGGTGTCGATCTTCGGCGGCACCACACCGCTGGTCACCTCGGCCCTGGTCAGTTCCACCGGCAGCACCATGATCCCGGCCTACTACCTGATCATCAGCGGCGTCATCGGTCTGATCGCCGTCGGTTTCCTCCGCGAGTCGGCTACTCAGCCACTCGATGGTTCTCCGCCCCAGGTGGATTCGACCGAGGAGGCCAAGGATCTGTACACCGAGGCTTCTGCGCTGACCGGGAGTAGCTCCGCAGACCGGTCAGCGCGGTAACCAACCGGCCTCGTCGCTACCCCAGACGTGAGCCGGGTACGCGTAGTCGGAGTAGCAGTCGAACACCGGTCGCGCTGCCGTCACCGAGCCGTGCGTGACCACGCACTCGGGTGGCGGTAGCGCGGCGGGGCCGTGTTCGGGGTCGCGCCCGGGAAGACCGGTCAGCCACGCCGCCGTTGCTGCGAGCGCTACGTCGACCGGTGCCGCAGTGCCCGACCCTTCTACGCGCGCCGCCAGTTCCGAGACGATTCCGGCAGCCAGCAGATAACCGCTCGCATGATCGAGCGCCTGAGCCGGAAGCCGACCGGGCCGACCGTCACGGCCTTCCAGAACAGAGATACCGCTCGCAGCCTGAACGAGGCTGTCGAAGCCCCGCCGCCGCGACCAGGGACCCTCTGTGCCCCATGCGCTGATGCGCCCGTGGACGAGGTCCGCCCGGTGTTCGAGGCCGAAACGATCGAGGGCCCCCGGCCGATACCCGGTGACGAGCACGTCGGCCGAGTCGAGGAGCCCGAGCATCCGATCGAGTCCCTCCGCCGTGTCCAGGTCCAGCAGGGCCGACCGCTTGCCCTGGCCGTTCTCCAGATGCTGCCAGGGCAACTCCGGGTGCCGGGGCGAATCGACACGGAGCACGTCGGCACCGAGAAGTGCGAGAGCGCGCGTAGCGACAGGACCGGCAATCACCCGCGTCAGATCGAGCACCCGAATACCCGCCAACGGGTATTCGGCACCGTGTGGCCGAAGCGACGAAAGCAGCCGGAACGACGGAATGCGCACTCGGGCAGCCGGATCGGCCGCACTTCGTGTAACGACCGGACCGGAGCTCGCGGCAATACCAGCGGGGTGAGCGGACCATTGTTCTTCCGTGCGGACCCGCACGGCCAGAGCGCCCGACGCCGCGCACAGCTCTTCGAGCTCGAACCCGGACATTCCACGGAGTCGATCGCCGAACACGTCGATCGACTCCGCCGAGCCGGCGCCACCGAGGCCCACCACACCGAGCAATGCCTCTCGGTGGTGTGGGTAGTTGGCGTGGGTTCTCACCCAACCGTCGGACACCGGGAAGAAGCCGGACAGATCGGCGAAACCCTGCACCGGCTCGCCGTCGATCCGCAACACGGTGTCGCCCATGAACGACGCGGTGATACGCGCCATGGACGCTGTCGGCGTCACCGTCTCGGAATCCGTCGTCACCGATCCCAGCGCGCTTTGCAACTGGGCGACGGCGGTGCCGAGGGCACCGACCGACTCGGCGGCGAGCGCCGCGACCGGAAGTGTCGATGCGAGATATCCAGTCGTGCCCGACGTTCCCTGCACCGCAATCAGTTCCGCTTGGCCCAGATCTCCATGCCGGCCGCATTCAGACGGTCCACCAGAACGTCGCCCATGGCGGTTGCGGGAGTGAGAACTCCGCTGGCTTTCGGCAGTGCGTCTCCACCGAGAACCAGCGCGAGTGCGGACTCGGCGAGCATGACCGCCGTCGCCTTGTAGCCGGGGTCGCCGGACGCTTTGACCCGGGCCCGGTATCGCGCCCCGGACGTCGTCAGGGTGTATAGATCGACCGTGAAATGGCCCTTCTCTCGGGCCTTTTCACTGGGGCCGCTACCGGGCTTGGGCAGGATGCGATCGAGCACCTTGCCCGGCAGTACCGTCATGGCCGATACTCCGACGAACAGTCCCGCCGACAATGCGCCGGCGAGCACCGGGCTGACGACGGACGAGCCGACGCTCATCACCTCGCTGTACCGGAACTGCTTCCCGTAGGCCCAGTCTCGAAGTGCATTACTACGCCGCACGACTCGTGTGTTGTACGAGGCCATCACGAACGGAGCCTTCCACCCGCGCAGGCTCGGATCGATCTTCTTTCCGTCGATGAGCACGGTATCGAGTTGGCGGCCGAGCTGAGGCTCGAGGCTTCGATCGGGGCTCAGCGAATACGGACGGGCCGCGATGCGTCGGGCCCGCTTGTCCTTCTTCATGGCCTCGATCTGACCACGGAGCGAGTCGACGGTACCGCCACTGACCCCGCCCGACATCGAGGTGACCACGAGCGTGGTGTCGGTGAGTTCGCCCGCATTGTCGGCCGTGACGGCCTCGTACAGAGCGTGGACACCGATGTCGGACGGAACCGAGTCGAACCCGCACGAGTGGACGATCCTGGCACCGGTACGTTGTGCGATCTCGTGGTTGGTGTCGATGCTCTCGCGAGCGAAGAGCACCTCGCCGGTGAGGTCGACGTAGTCGGTTCCGGCCTCGGCGCACGCAGTTGCCAGTGGCATGCCGTACTTGGCATACGGGCCGACCGTCGTGATGACGACTCGGGTCGATTCGGCCATGGATCGCAGCGCAGCGGTGTCGGCGGCATCGGCTTCGATGACGGGCCAGTTCTGGGCGGTGGGTCCCAGTTCCTTTCGCGCTGCCTCGATGCGTCCGGTGGACCTGCCTGCCAGCGCGATACGGGTGTCGGCAGGCGCGTGTTCGGCGAGGTACTTCGCCGTCAGCTTTCCTACGAATCCGGTGACGCCGTAGACGACGATGTCGTGGGTGCGGTCGGGGCCTGAGGTGAAATCCGAGTCGGACGTAGTCATGGTTACGACACTAACGCGGACGCCGCCGGCAGCGTCGGCTAGTGGGTCCAGGTGTGCACGGGTTCTCCCGTGTCCATCCTGTCCACGTAATCTCCCAACATCCCCGCGAGAGCCTGCTCCCGACTGTCGCCGGCCCGTTCGCGCGCGACGACGGCGGCTCGCTGCCACCCCGAACCCGACTGCTTGGCCAGGCACCGCGCTTCGACAATGCCGAGATAGCGGTCACGTACGGCGGAGTCGACGCCGTACGCGGCGAGACCGGCCTCGGCCATCGGAAGCAATCGGCGCAGTACCAGCTCCTGCGGACTCACCCAGCCGACCTCGGGCCAGTAGAGCATCGAATCGAACCCGCCGCGGGCTGCGGAGTGCACGTTCTCCTCGGCGGCATCGAACGACATCTGCGACCACAGGGGCCGATCGGCATCCGCGAGAGCCCGTACGGTGCCGTAGTAGAACGCGGCATCGGCGAGGGTGTCGACGACTGTCGGCCCGGCAGGCAGAACGCGGTTCTCGAGCCGGATGTGGTGCCCGTCGCCGGATCGATCGTAGATCGGCCGGTTCCACCGGTACACGGTTCCGTTGTGCATCCGCAGTTCCGACAGGGACGGCGTATCACCTCGGGCCAGAGCGGCTTTGGGGTCCTCTTCGCTGCACACCGGGAGCAGGGCGGGGAAGTAGCGCGAGTTCTCCTCGAACAGGTCGAAGATCGAGGTGATCCATCGCTCCCCGAACCACACTCGCGGGCGAACTCCCTGGTTCTTGAGTTCCTGCGGCCTCGTATCGGTGGCCTGCTCGAACAACGGTATGCGGGTCTCGTGCCACAGTGCACGCCCGGCGAGGAACGGCGAGTTCGCGGCGAGCGCAACCTGAACACCCGACAACGCCTGTGCGGCATTCCAATACGACGCGAACTCGTCAGGGGCGACTTGCAGATGCAGTTGGACGGACGTGCAGGCCGCCTCGGGCAGAATCGTGTCGGTCACGATATCGAGGTTCTCGGCGGCCGCAGACCCGGGCAGACGCACGCCCGCGATCTTCAGTTCGATGTCCTCACCACGGGCGGCGAAGATCTGCTGGTTCAGTAGGTCGTATCGCGGATTCGCCGACAGCCAGCGGTGTTCGAAGTGTTCCTTCGTCAGAGTCGGGAGCATGCCGATCATGGCAAGTCGACTACCCGAGCCACGGGCCCGCTCGTCGGCAGCATTCAGCGATCGCCGCAGATCCGTCTCCAACTCGGCGATCGACGAGCCCCGCAGCGGTCGAGGATCGACGTTGATCTCGATGTTGAACTGGCCCAGCTCGGTCTGATAATCAGGATCGGCGATGGCGTCGAGTACCTCGGCATTGGCCATCGACGGTGCCATGTCCTCGTCTACGAGGTTGAGCTCGATCTCCATGCCGATCTGGGGTTCGCCGACCTGGAACGTCTCGTCGGCCAACATGATGGCCAATGCGTCGAGACAGTCCTGAACCTTCTGCCGAAACTGGTGTCGGTCCTGTCTGGTGAACTTTCGGCGTTCGACATCCTCGCCCATGGTGACCGCCTCACGCTGTGTCTCGGTGCCGTTCGCTCACGCGAGACGGCGTCGTTTCCGAGTATCGCAGCCCGGGGTTGCTCCGGGGCATCCACGTGCAGAATCGCCCGGAGGAACGACGCCGGGGCCGATCGTCACCAGGGCGAGGGCTGGTAATCCTTGAGGAACGAGCCGTACAGATCGACTCCGAGTTCGCCCTGCACGATGGGGTCGTACACCCGCGCAGCACCGTCGACCAGATCCAGCGGCGCGTGGAAGCCCTCGTCGGCCAGCCGCATCTTGGTGGGGTGCGGGCGCTCGTCGGTGATCCATCCGGTGTCGACGGCGGTCATCAGGATGCCGCTCTCCACCATCTCCTTGGCACTGGTGCGAGTCAGCATGTTCAGTGCCGCCTTGGCCATGTTGGTGTGCGGATGCCCCGGGCCCTTGTATGCCCGACCGAACTGACCCTCCATGGCAGAAACGTTGACCACGTACTTGCGTCGAGCCTGCGACGCCTCCATCGACGCGCGCAGGCGTGAGACGAGGATGAACGGTGCCACGGAATTGCACAGCTGCACTTCGAGCAACTCGACCGGATCGACCTGCTCGACGGTGTGAATCCAGCTGTTGGTCTCGGCGAGGTCGGGCACCAGGCCGCCCGCGTCGATCGCCAGTCCGTTCTCGATGCGCTCCGCTGTCACCGAACCCGCCACCATCGCCAGAGACGCGACGTCGTCTGCGCTCAAAGTCGCCGAGACCTGCTGACCGCCGATCGCCGTGGCCGGCAACGAGCTGGCCAACGACGCAGGGTGGGCGTCGCTGGTCTTGCCGAACGTGATCCGTTCCGGCCCGGCACCGTCGGTCAGTGCCGCGGGCAACGGTTCCGCTTCGGCGTCGGCCAGCGCGCTGTACGAGCCGGGGGAGCGCTTGACCGTCTGCGCAGCGTTGTTGATCAGGATGTCGAGCGGTCCCTCGGCGGCGACCGAATCGGCAAGTGCCACAACCTGAGCGGGGTCTCGTAGATCGATACCGACGACGCGCAGGCGGTGCAACCACTGATCGCTGTCGTCCATCGCAGCGAACCGGCGCACGGCATCGTTGGGAAAACGCGTGGTGATCGTCGTGTGTGCGCCGTCGCGGAGCAGCCGGAGGGCGATGTACATGCCGATCTTCGCCCGACCTCCGGTCAGCAGTGCTCGCCGGCCGGACAGGTCGGTTCGTGCGTTGCGTTTGCCGCGGTTGAGCGCCGCGCACTCGGGACACAGCTGGTGGTAGAACGAATCGACATCGGTGTAGCGCTGCTTGCAGATATAGCACGGGCGCGCCCTGATCAAGGTGCCCGCGATCTCACCCTCGGCGCGCGAGGTGAGGGACAGACCTGCGGTCTCGTCGTCGATACGATCCGGGGATCCGGTCGCCGTGGCCGCCACGACTGCCCGGTCGGCTGCGCTGACGGCGTTGCGTGCGGCAACGCGTCGAGCACGCTTGAGATCTTTGAACATGGCACCGGACGCCCGCTGGACGGCGATGGAATCCGGATGATTCTTGTCCAGCTCGGCGGCTTGTGCGAGCACCCGCAGACACGTGTCGAGATCGGTGGGGTCGATCGAGTCCATCTTCAGTCTCCTAGCATCGGCCCGGTCGAGCCGTCGACGTGAGAACAACGAAAAAGACCCCGATTCCGAAGAATCAGGGTCAGTTTCGTCTGTCTCAACTCAGATCTTTGAAAATCTTTGTCTGTGAACAACATTCAGACGGTGTCCGAGGGGGGACTTGAACCCCCACGTCCGTTAATAGGACACTAGCACCTCAAGCTAGCGCGTCTGCCATTCCGCCACTCGGACATGTGCGACCGTTGCCGCATATTCTCTTGTTGCTCTCACAGCTGGTCGCTGTGCGCTGCGTAAGATTATCCGACGGGTTCCCGATAACCCAAATCCCCACGTCAGTTCATGCGTCGAGCGGTTTTCGGTGGTGCCCCGACCCCTCGGTGATGGTAGGAACGACGATGTGGCAAACGATTCGAACGATCCCGAAGTGAGCAATGCCCGAAGCCGAGGAGAACGCGCTCCCACCGTCGCTCTCGACGAAGTGGTGGAGCTGGTCAGCTCTCTGATCAGGTTCGACACCTCGAACACCGGCGAACTCGACACCACGGTCGGCGAGAAGGAATGCGCCGAATGGGTGGCGAGCAAGCTCGAAGAGGTGGGGTACGAGACCGAGTACGTCGAATCCGGTGCCCCCGGACGCGGCAACGTCTTCGCCTGGCTGCGCGGCGCCGACTCGTCCCGTGGAGCTCTGCTCGTACACGGACACCTCGACGTCGTCCCGGCCGAGCCGGCCGACTGGAGTGTGCACCCGTTCTCCGGAGCCGTCGAAGACGGCTACGTCTGGGGTCGAGGTGCCGTGGACATGAAGGACATGGTCGGGATGGCACTGGCGCTGGCCCGCCAGTTCAAGTCGAACGGCACGGTTCCGCCCCGCGACATCCTGTTCGCGTTCCTCGCCGACGAGGAGGCAGGCGGCAAGTACGGATCGCACTGGCTGGTCGACAACCGACCGGATCTTTTCGAGGGCGTCACCGAGGCGGTCGGCGAGGTCGGTGGGTTCTCACTGACGGTCGCCCGCCCGGACGGCACCGAGAAGCGGCTCTACATGGTCGAGACGGCGGAGAAAAGCCTGGCGTGGATGCGGCTGACGGCGAAGGCGCGGGCCGGGCACGGATCGTTCCTGCACGACGACAACGCCGTGACCTACCTGGCCGAGGCCGTGGCGAAACTGGGCAATCACACATTTCCCCTGGTGCTCACCGAGTCCGTATCGCAGTTCTTGCAGGCGGTATCCGAGGAATCCGGACTCGATTTCGATCCGACGTCACCGGACATCGACGGCACCCTGCTCAAGCTCGGCAGCATCGCCCGCATCGTCGGCGCGACCCTGCGCGACACGGCGAACCCCACGATGCTCTCGGCCGGCTACAAGGCCAACGTGATTCCGCAGACCGCGACAGCCGTGGTGGATTGCCGCGTACTGCCCGGCCGCCAAGCCGCCTTCGAGAAGGAGGTCGACGAACTGATCGGCCCGAATGTCGAACGGGAATGGATCACGAAGCTCGAACCGTACGAGACCACGTTCGACGGGGATCTCGTCGACGCGATGAACGACGCGGTCCTCGCGCACGACCCCAACGGCCGCACCGTGCCGTACATGTTGTCCGGCGGCACCGACGCAAAGGCGTTCGCGCGCATCGGAATTCGTTGCTTCGGGTTCGCTCCGCTCAAGCTTCCGCCCGAACTCGATTTCGCGGCGTTGTTTCACGGCATCGACGAACGAGTACCCGTGGAGTCGTTGGAGTTCGGCACACAGGTGCTCGAGCACTTCTTGATGCACAGCTGATACGAAAGGAACCATCGTGGCGTACAACCCATACGACTCGCTTCCGGACCTACCGTCCTTCGAGTTGACGTCCGAGGATGTGCAGGACGGCAAGCCCCTGAAGGCCCAGCAGGTCAGCGGAATCATGGGAGCCGGTGGACACGACAACTCCCCGCAGCTGTCCTGGTCCGGATTTCCCGAGGGCACCAAGAGCTTCGCGGTGACGGTCTACGATCCCGACGCACCGACCGCCTCGGGGTTCTGGCATTGGGCCGTGGCGAACATTCCGGTCGAGACGACGTCGCTGGTCTCGGGAGCAGGCGACGACGGTGGAACCGGGGTGCCCAGTACGGCCGTGACGCTGAAGAACGACGCGGGCCTATTCCGGTACATCGGTGCGGCCCCGCCCGCAGGACACGGCCCACACCGCTACTTCATCGCGGTGCACGCCGTGGACGTCGATCGGCTCGAGGTCGACGAGACGGCGACCCCGGCGTACCTCGGGTTCAACCTGTTCTCGCACGCCATCGGACGTGCCGTGATCACGGGTACCTACGAGGCCTGATCTGGGTCTCGTCGTGCGCGTTTTGCGTACCTCTGGGTACGCAAAACGCGCACGCTGTTAGATTTTGTTCTCCGAACCCACTGCGTCGGCCAGACGAGCGAATCCGTGCTGCTCGAGTCGGGACAGCAGACCACGGTTGATGTTCCTGATCCACAGCGGTCCGCCGTAGATGAACCCGGTGTATCCCTGCACCAGGGACGCACCGGCAACGATGCGCTCCCAGGCCTGCTCTTCCGTTTCGATTCCTCCCACCGAGATCAACGTCAGCTCCGTCCCGACCCGGCGGTAGAGGCGCCGGATGACGTCCAGCGAGCGAGCCTGCAGCGGAGCACCGGACAGCCCGCCTGCACCGATGGCCGCGACCGCCTCCGCGTCGGTACGGAGTCCCTCGCGAGAGACAGTCGTGTTGGTCGCCACGATGCCGTCGAGGCCCAGTTCGACAGCCAGATCAGCGACGGCGTCGATGTCCTCGTCGGACAGGTCCGGCGCAATCTTGACCAATACCGGTACCGACACCACCGACTGCACGGCAACGAGAATCGGCCGCAACGATTCGACGGCCTGCAGATCCCGTAGACCCGGCGTGTTGGGGGAGCTGACATTGACGACGACAAAATCTGCCAGAGGGCCTAGCAAGCGGGCGCTGGTGGTGTAATCGGCGGCGGCATCCGCCGGCTCGACGATCTTCGTCTTGCCGATGTTCGCACCGATGGGAATCCGCGTTCTGCGCGAACGCAGTTTCGCGGCCGCGTACTGCGCACCGTGGTTGTTGAAGCCCATGCGATTGATGATCGCGCGGTCGAGAGGCAGCCGGAACAGCCGAGGCGTCGGATTGCCGGGTTGCCCCTGCGCAGTCACGGTGCCGATCTCGGCGAACCCGAACCCCAGCGGGGCCCACGCATCGATGCCATCGGCGTTCTTGTCGAACCCGGCGGCAAGCCCGAGGGGGGCCGGAAATTCGATGCCGAATGCCGTGGAACGCAACCGCGGATCGTCGACGACGAACAGTGCACTTGCCAGCTTACGAAGCGGAGTAAGCGCCGCAACAGCCCTGAGAACACCGAACGCGAGGTGATGAATCCTCTCCGGTGATACGAGGAACATCAGGCGCAACAGGACGCGGTACAGACGGTCTCCCACGGTCTTCTTTCCGGTTGGTACTTCAGGGTCGGTACTTCAGGGTCGTTGTTCGGAGTCGATCGATGCTGTCGTCGAGCCGTTCAGATTCCGGGCTCCGGCACATGATGGGCGGTTTTCTTGCGCTTGAGCAACACGCGGCGACTTCCGTCGGTGTACAGACGTACCCGAGACAGCTCCCAGCCGCCGAATTCGGCCTGAATCGCGAGCCGCATCGATGCGGTCACGCGAGTGACGTCCGGTGGCAACCGGAGAGGGACGTACTCCCAGTCGTCGGACGGGGACACCTCCCACCCGACGGGCATCTTCGCTCGGCCCGGCATCGAATTCTCGTGTGCGTTCACGTGCCTCCACCATTCTCGAGGGTCGTTCCTGCGGGTACCGTCTCCTGCCGATTCAGCAGGTCAACGGCCCGCGGCGGGGATGCGCTGCAGCCCGTCCCCGGTCGCCGATCCCACGTACAGATCGCCGGTATCCGCGTCGACGGCAACCGAGTTCGGCTGTCGCACAGTGGGCAACCGTTGCGCCTCGACCGGAATTCCGGTGTCGAGTGTGTACCCGACCACCTCGTTGCGAGCCGGCAAGGTGACCCATGCAATACCGGATTGTTCATCGTAGGCGATCGCCCAGGGCGCGGACCCGACCGGAAACCGTTGCCGCATCAGCAGATCGTGCGAGGTGAAGACCAGCAGCTCGGTGCCGGTCGAGTCGGTGACCAGAAGTCGTCCGTACTCGTCGCTGGTCATCTCGGCGGCGCCTTCGCCCGCGCGCAGGGCCACACCGAGGGTGTCGTCGTCGAGGTTCAGATCGGTGATCGAGGTCTGGCGGCGATCGAGTACCGAGACACCGTCCGGTGTGCTGGCCAACGCGTCGGCCGAGGTCACGCCCGGTCCTGAGACCGTGCTCGTCACCTGTCCGGCGGCGTCGAGAATGCGGATACGCCCGGTGGCGTCACCGACCGCCGTGGTGCCGTCGGGTAGATCGGCAGCCGACAGAGTCCGGCCGTCGACGGGGGTATCGGTGCGCTGAGCGTCTGCCACGGTGATCCTCGAGAGAACTCCGTCCATCGGAACCAAGACACTCGAGTCGCGCCCGGCGACCAGCTCTGCAGCGGATCCGCCCAGATCCACCACGCGGGGCTCGCTCGACGCCTCCCCGTCCACCAGGCTCACGGTGGTCGACGCGTCGGTCAGGGCAACCAGAGTGCGCGTTGCAGAATCGAAAGTCAGTGCGTCCACGGGAGCGAAGGCGCGGACGACTCCGGCCGGAGCCACTGCAGTCGCGGGGGACAAGGCCGGCGGCTGCGGCTCGACGGAGATCTCGTCGGCGTTCTCGTCCTCGCTCGAGCAACCACCCAAACCGACGAGTGTGACGACGGCGAGCGCGGACGCCACTGCCGTCCTGGCCGTACGTGCCGACGGTGTTCGCATGGAACCGAACCTACTTCCTGTGGTGACTGCCCCTGGTAAGGCGCTGCCACATCTGTACCAGCGCGCGTCGACCTCGGCGAAATCGACAGCCCGGGACTCGGTGCCGTTCGTCGGGGGCGCGGAGACGGTAGCGTGTTCGATCGGCATCGAATTCGTGAACGAGCACGACATGGGAGCGGATGTGGGATCCGAAGGAACGCACTTCGTGGTCGAGGAAGTGAATGCGGGTACGCACGCCAACGGCTTCGGCAGAACCGACGACGGACGCGCGTTCGCGTTCAGAGTGCAGCGCAGCACGCTCTACGTGAAGATCTATCGGGCCGATGTCGTGTCGGCCGTGCCGGATCGAACCGAAGTGGACGCCGTCGCCGAGCACTCGGTCACCGAGATCGATCTGACCGACGAACGCAGCATCATCGGGGTGGTTCGTGACGCAGTCGCTCACGCTCAGCAGCTGTCGGATGTGTCACTGCGAGACACGGCAGTCCGGGCCTTCTTCAATCGCGTCAACTCTGCGCTCGAGGGTTTCTGAACCCTGGTCGTTCCGCAGGCTTCACTCCTGACCCCGCTTCGGGATCACCAGTTGCTCACCGGTGACGGGGTGGTCGAAGACATCGACCGGGTGTCGGTAGATCCGGCCGAGCCGCTCGGCGGTGAGAACCTCCCGGGGCGGTCCCGTAGCCACCAGCTCGCCTGCGTCGAGAATCGCGACCCGATCGGCGTAGGCCGCAGCAAGCCCCAGATCGTGCAGTACGACAACCACGGCACGACCGGACGCGGCCAGTGAACGCACCACGGCCATCACCGACTCCTGGTGTCCCACATCGAGCGCCGCGGTGGGTTCGTCGAGCATGATCGTGGCGGTGCGCTGTGCCATGACACGGGCCAACGCGACTCGGGACTGCTCACCGCCGGATAGGGAACCGAACGGACGTCCGGCGAATTCGGACAAGTCGCAGGCGGCCACGGCGGCGGCCACCTGCGCGTCGTCCTCGCGTACCGCCGACGTTCCGGTCCACGGAGCTCGGCCCATCCGCACGATCTGCTCGACGGTGAATGCGAACCCGATCGCGTGCTGTTGCGGGAGCACGGCGCGTCGTCGCGCGAGGTCGACCGGCCGGAAGCGGGACAGTGGTCTCTCGCCGAGCAGTACCGATCCGGAACTGGGCTCGGTGTCTCCGGACAGGACCGACAGCAACGTGGACTTACCCGCCCCGTTCGGGCCCACGAGAGCCAGAATCTCTCCGACGACGACCTCGAGATGCACGTCGTTCAGAACGGCCCGGTCACCGCGGTGTGCGCCGACCCCCACGGCGACCAGGGTGCGTGAACCCGGTGTCGGGTCGGCAGGAATGTCGGAACGGTGTCCACCGAACTTCCCGATCATGCCCAGCCGCCCTGACGAGCCCGGGTGCGGCGCAGCAGCCAGAAGAAGAACGGTGCGCCCGCCAACGAGGTCACCATCCCGAGCGGAAGGTCGACGTTCGCCACGAGCGTCCGCGTGACGAGATCGGCCCCGAGGAGGACCACGCCTCCCGCGAGTGCGCTGGCAGGGATGAGTACCCGGTGCGCCGGACCGAGTACCATGCGCATGGCGTGGGGTACCACCAGACCCACGAACAGGATGATCCCGGTGAACGCCACTCCGGACGCGACGAGCACTGCGACGACCACGATGGCGAACTGACGCAGGCGCTCGACGTTCACGCCGAGATGGCGCGCCACGTTCTCACCGAGTGCGAGCAGGTCCAGTCGGCGGGCGATCATCGACGACGCTCCGATCCCGACCAAGGCCAGCGGACCGACCACCGCGACCGACTGCCACGTGGCACCGGCAAGGGATCCCAACTGCCAGAAGACGATCTGGTCGCGAGCGGCCGGGCTGGCGACGAACGTGAAGAACGCGATCACGCCGCCGGCGAACGCATTGACGGCGACTCCGGTGAGGATGAGGGTCACCACCTCGGTTCGGCCGGCATTGCGAGCCAGGAAGTAGACCGCAATCGTGGTGACGAGTCCGCCCACGAAGGCTGCGAGCGCAACGGTCCAGACCCCGGCAAAGCTGCCGCCCAGGACGAAGACCGAGCTCGCACCGACAGCCGCGCCCGACGACACGCCGACGACACCGGGTTCGGCGAGAGGGTTGGCGAACACACCCTGGAGCAGTGCACCCGCGCATCCCAGACAGGCACCGACGAGCATCGCGAGGGTCAGCCGAGGAAACCGGACCTGCCAGAGGGTCACCTCGCCGCTGGGGTGAGCGGGCATCGGGCCGATGTCGAGGCCCACCCGATGCGTCAGACTCCCCAACACTTCCGCCGGAGTCGTCGGTACCTGCCCTACGACAGCCGACACCAAGGCCAGGACCAACAGCGCGACCGCCAGCACGACGAACGTCGAGACCACCCGCGTCGTACCCGACCGCGACCGCGCAGACGACACGTCGCTCATGAGGCAGGTTCGTAGACGGCCTTCGACAATGCAGCCAGCACCTTTCCGGTGTTCGGACCGAAACTGAGAACGGTGCCGTCGTCCATGTCGACCACCCGACGCTGCTGGCCGGCGGGCGTCTGCGCGATACCGGGTATCTGCTCGAGCCCGTCGATCCCGCCGATCGATTGCAGCCCCTTGGTCATCATGAGAATCACGTCGGGTGCCGCAGCGATGAGTGCCTCACTGGTCACCGGGACGAACTGTTCGGTCAGACCCGATTCGACCCCTGCATCCCGAGCACCGATCGCCTCGATGAGAGCGTCCGCTCCGGAACCCGGACCGGCGAGCATCTTGATCGCCGGACCACGCATGTACAAGAACGCAACCTTCAGCGGCTCGTCGGATCGGGGCGCGTTCTGTGTCGCGGCGGCAATCTCTTCGGTTGCCCGTTGCGCCAGTGCGGAACCGGCGTCGGGAACCCCGAGAGCCGCCGCAACAGCGTCGATCTGTCCTGCTACCCCGGCCAGAGTTCGAGCGGGGTCGAAGTAGACGACCGGAATTCCCGCGGCCCGAATCTGATCCTGGACAGCGCGCGGGCCGATACTGGTGTCGGTCAGGACGACCGTCGGCGACAGCGCGAGAATGCCTTCGGCACTGAGCGGGTGGCCGGTAGGGGTGACGTCGGGTACGTCTGCTGCCGCGGGAAACGACGCCGAGGTGTCGCGCCCGACGAGATTGTCGCCGAGTCCGAGCGCGAACACCGTTTCGGCGAGGGTGCCGTACTGGTCGGCCGCCACGATCCTGCTGTTATCCGAAATCGTGACGGGCACGCCGTCGAAACCGGTGACGTTGACCGGTAGTTCGGCAGCCGGATCGACCGCGATGGGCTCCGGATCAGGGTCGTCGACAACGGCGGTGCGAGGGCCGATCGTGCCGGAGTCCGGTGCCGCGGAGTTGTTCACCGAACACGACACCAGCAGTCCGGCCGTCAGCAGCGCGGCGGCGAGGCGTTTGACGATCACGACCATAGGTTAGCCTGCCCGACCTTCAGGTGACCTCATCCCAGGCCGAGCAGCACCTGCGATCAACCGCTGACGTCGTCCAGGGCCGACGTGATGGCAGCCGGCAGTTCGAGCTCCTCGGCCATCAGAGCACCCATCAACTGGGCCAGATCGCGAGCACCGACGATCGCACTGCTCACCCCGGGACGATCACGGGCCCACGCAAGAGCGACGACCAGGGGAGAGGTGGCAAGACCATCGGCGGCCGTGACCGCCGCGTCGACGACACCTACCGCCGAGTCGGTCAGGTACGCATTCACCGCGTCGGCGTGAAGCTCGTCGGCCCCGCGCGAATCGGCCGGAATCCCGTTGCGGTACTTACCCGTCAGGACACCACCCGCCAGGGGAACCGCCGCGAGGATGCCGATGCCGTGGTGCAGGGCGGCGGGAACCAGTTCGTCCTCGATCCCGCGGGCCAACAGTGAGTACTCTGCCTGCGTCGACACGATCCGTCCGATACCAGCCGCACCGGCAGCCGTGGCCAATTGCCAGCCCAGATACCCGCGGGCACCGGTGTAGCGAACCCGTCCACTCGAGACGGCGTAGTCGAGCGTCGCCGCCACCTCGTCGACCGGGGTCATCGGATCCCACGTGGCGACCTGCCACAGGTCGAGATAGTCGGTACCGAGCTCCCGCAGCGTTGCGTCCAACTGACCGAGCAGTCCACGCCTCGAGCAATCGACGTGATACCGGCCGTACCGCGAACCGACCCCCGCGGCACTGCTGATCACCAAGTCCTGCCGAGGAACCACATCGTCGAGCAACTCCGCGAGTACTCGCTGAGCTCGACCGTCGCCGTACGCCGGAGACGTATCGACCAGGGTGCCGCCCGCCTCGGCGAACGCCGACAACTGCGCCGCAGCGTCGTCCCCATCGGTCCCGCTGCCCCACCCGAGAGTGCCGAGGCCGAGCCTCGACACCCGAAGTCCGCTGGTGCCGACCGGTCTCTGCTTCATATGTGCCGAATGTCCTTTTGCCTGTGATCGTCGGGTTCGTACTGGCCTGCCGCCAGTGCACAGTAGTGCGCCGCGCCGCTCGGTGCGCAAGTGCCGCGCCGGGTACGGTCGTCCCCGTGAATCGCGAATCCAGGGGGCGGGCACTCGCCCACGCGCCGGCAACAATCGAATCGTCCGCTTCGACGCTGGGACGGGGTGCCGCATGATCGACATGACGTGGCTGCAGGCGATCATCCTCGGCGCTGTCCAAGGACTGACGGAATTCCTTCCCATTTCCTCTTCCGGTCATCTGCGAATCGTGTCGGGGGTCTTCTGGAACGAGGACGCCGGCGCGTCGTTCACCGCGGTGACGCAGCTGGGTACCGAAGCCGCTGTTTTGCTCTTCTTCTGGCGTGACATCGTCAGAATCATCAAGGCCTGGTTCGTCGGATTGCGCAGGAAAGAAGAACGGGGTCTCGATTACCGCATGGGGTGGTACGTGATCATCGCCACCATCCCGATCGGCATTCTGGGTCTGTTGTTCAAGGACCAGATCCGCACCGGTGCGCGCAATCTGTATCTCATCGCGTTCATGCTGATCGCTTTCGCCGTGGTAATCGCCGTCGCGGAGAGGCTGGGTCGCAAGGAACGGCCGATCGAGAAACTCACCACCAGGGACGGCATCGTCATGGGCCTCGCTCAATGCCTGGCGCTGATTCCCGGAGTGTCCCGCTCCGGAGCCACCACCAGCGCCGGCCTGTTTCTCGGACTCGAACGCGAAGCTGCAGTGCGCTTTTCGTTCCTGCTTGCCATCCCGGCCGTCACGGCGTCCGGCTTGTTCTCGCTGCCCGACGCCTTCGAGCCGGTCGGCTCCGGCCTCGCCGCGTCGGGACCACAGCTGCTGGTGGCCACGATCATCGCGTTCGGCCTGGGTTATGCCTCGATCGCCTGGCTGCTCAAGTTCGTCGCGAACCATTCGCTCTACTGGTTCGTCGGTTACCGCATCGTGCTCGGTGTCGTTGTTCTGGGTCTGCTGGCCGGCGGGGTTGTCTCGGCTACGTGAACCGTTCCTCGTTAGGCTCGGAGCAATGACAGTCATCTTGCTTCGCCATGGACGTTCGACGTCGAACACTGCGGGCACGCTCGCAGGTCGGAGCGAAGGGGTGGAGCTCGACGACCGGGGCCGAGAGCAGGCACAGGCGGTTGCCGAACGGCTGGGGGTCCTCCCGGTCGTGGAGATCGTGCGCTCTCCGTTGTTGCGGTGCGAGCAGACCGTGGAACCGCTGGCCACTCGGTTGGGGCTGACTCCGATGGTCGAAGACAGGATCGTCGAGGTCGACTACGGACAATGGACCGGTCGAACCATCAAGGAGCTGCTGGCCGAGCCGCTGTGGAAGGTCGTTCAGCAGCATCCGTCCGCGGCGGTGTTCCCCGAAGGCGAAGGCTTGGCTACGGTGCAGCAACGCGCGGTCCAGGCGATACGGGAGCACGATGCGCGGCTGGCCGCCCACCACGGCCGGGATGTGCTGTGGGTGGCCTGCTCTCACGGGGATGTGATCAAGTCGGTGCTGTCCGATGCGATGGGTGCCCATCTCGATTCTTTCCAGCGGATCGTTGCCGATCCGGCGTCGATCAGCGTCGTGCGCTACACCTCGACTCGGCCGTTCGTGTTGCGGACCAACGACACCGGATCCGACTTGAGCGTGTTCGTGCCGAAGGCGGAAGAGCCGACGTCCGACGAAGCGGGCGCGAAACCCGACGTTGCAGACTCGTCCGATGCAGTGGTGGGCGGCGGCGCGGGCACCTAGAGATGCCGGTTCGCCGCCGATCTCCCGATCGGTGGCAGGCTGGAGGGCGAGCAATACCGTCCACGGTCGATCTGTGGCCGATAATGGAAGTTCGCGATTCGTTTCGCGGAGCTTTTCGAGTCGTTAGGAGGTGCAATGCCGCGCGCCATACACGTTTTTCGCACCCCTGATCGTTTCGTCGCCGGGACCGTAGGTGAGCCGGGTGACCGAACGTTCTTTCTCCAGGCGGTGCACGATGCCCGAGTGGTCTCGGTCGCGTTGGAGAAGCAGCAGGTACAGGTGCTGGCCGATCGAATGGGACTGCTGCTCGAGGAGGTGCAGCGTCGCTTCGGTACCGATGTGCCGACCGAGGAGGCCGAGACACTCGACACCAGCCCGTTGGTGACCCCGATCGACACCGAATTCAGGGTCGGCACGATGGGGTTGGGTTGGGACGCCGATGCCAATGCCGTCGTGGTGGAGTTGTTGGCCGTCAGTGAGGTCGAGGTCGACGAATCCGTCGTGCTCGACGACACCGACGAGGGCCCCGACGCGGTTCGAGTGTTTCTTACACCCGTTCAGGCTCGCGAGTTCGCAGCGCGGTCCGAGCTGGTCGTGGCGGCCGGCCGAGCGCCGTGCCCGCTGTGCGGCCTGCCGCTCGCCCCCGAGGGACACGTCTGCATCAGGACGAACGGCTACCGCCGCGGTGCCACCTTCGGTCCGGTGACAGAGGTCGACGAGTCTTGACCGTCGAACTACCTCCCTTCGAGGGCCGCGAGACCATGGAGACCGGCGAGCTGACTGTGGTCGGCCGGGTGGTTTCGGCGTCCAACGCCACCCTCGTGTGCGAGGCGGGCGACGGCGACTCGGCAGTGCGGTGCGTGTACAAACCCGTGCGCGGAGAGGTGCCGCTCTGGGACTTTCCCGACGGCACCCTCGCCGGGCGGGAGGTGGCGTCGTACGAGATCTCCGAGGCGCTCGGGTGGGGCGTGATTCCGCCCACGGTGCTGCGCGACGGTCCGTTCGGTCCCGGCATGGTGCAGAAGTGGATAGATACTCCCGAGGAGCGGGTCGAGGGCCGCGTGGACCTGGTCGACATCTGCCGTCCCGATCTCGTTCCGGCGGGCTGGATTCCGGTGTTGCAGGCCTACGACGGCGATGGGGAAGAGATCGCTCTGATCCATGCCGACGATCCACGCCTGCAGCGGATGGCGGTTCTCGACGTCATTCTCAACAATGCAGATCGCAAGGGTGGGCATGCCCTCGAAGGTCTCGACGGTTATGTCTACGGGGTGGATCACGGCATCTGCCTGCACGCCGAGAACAAGCTGCGCACGGTTCTCTGGGGGTGGGCAGGCCAGGCGGTCGACGATGCTCTGATGGCCGACGTCGTGCGGTTCGTCGAGACCTTCGACACCGTCATCGCTCCACGGCTGGTCGACAAGATAACGCTGGCCGAAACCGTTGCGGTGTTGGATCGGGCCCAGCAGCTGATCGCGCGCCCGGTCATGCCGGAACCTCGATCGAGCAGACCGATACCGTGGCCCGCCTTCTGAACGGGCTCGGATAGGCTCGGCTGCATGCATTCTTGGTCCAGCCCGGAGATCCCGACAATCCCAGGACAGGGTCCAGCGCTTCGGTTGTTCGATACCGCAGATCGCCAGGTCCGTCCGGTCACCCCCGGTTCGACCGCTCGCATGTACGTCTGCGGAATCACCCCGTACGACGCCACCCACCTGGGACATGCGGCAACGTATCTGACGTTCGATCTGATCAACCGCTTGTGGCGTGATGCGGGTATCGACGTGCACTACGTGCAGAACGTCACCGATGTCGACGATCCGCTGTTCGAGCGCGCGAATCGTGACGGTGAGGATTGGCGCGATCTCGGTGCGCGCGAGATCGAGCTGTTCCGCGCCGACATGGAGGCTCTGCGGGTCGTGCCTCCGCACGACTACATCGGTGCCGTCGAGTCGGTGGAGGAAGTTGTCGAACTGGTGGAGAAGCTGGTGGCGTCCGGCGCTGCCTACGTCGTCGACGACGCCGAGTACCCCGACGTGTACTTCCGTGCCGACGCAACCGAGCAGTTCGGCTACGAATCCGGTTACGACCGCCCCACCATGGACACGTTCTTCGCCGAACGCGGCGGAGATCCCGATCGTGCGGGCAAGCGCGATTCACTCGATGCGCTGCTGTGGCGCGCGGTACGTCCCGGCGAACCGTCGTGGCCGTCGCCGTGGGGCCCCGGCCGACCGGGCTGGCACATCGAATGCGCTGCCATTGCACTCAATCGCATCGGAACCGGTTTCGACATCCAGGGCGGCGGAAGCGATCTCATCTTCCCGCACCACGAGTTCTCTGCGGCACACGCCGAGGCGGCAACCGGTGACCCTCGGTTCGCCCGGCACTACGTGCACACGGGAATGATCGGTCTCGACGGCGAGAAGATGTCCAAGAGCCGCGGCAACCTGGTGTTCGTCTCGAAGCTCCGCGCACAGAACGTCGATCCGGCCGCAGTGCGGCTGGGCCTGCTCGCGGGCCACTACCGGCAGGATCGGCCGTGGTCCGACGAGGTCCTCGAGCGAGCCCACACCCGCCTCGCGCTGTGGCGTCGAGCAGCGGCGCTCGAGTCCGCAGCGTCGGCCGACGACGTCGTCAACCGCCTGCGTCAGCATCTGGCCGATGACCTCGACACACCCAAGGCTCTCGACGCCCTCGACGCGTGGGCAAGTTTCGCAGTCGAGCGCGGTGGATCGGATGCGAGCGCACCCGGCACTTTCGCCGATGCGGTCGATGCGCTGCTCGGAGTTCCGCTGCGTTAGTCCGTGGCCCCCAGGCGTAGATCTGCCAGCAGATCCGGGATCAGGCGTTCTTCCATGACCGCTCGTCCCGAATCACGCAGTGCAGCAGCCAGTTCCAGGTCCCACGGAGTGTCCGTGGGATGCCCCTTCAGTGGTTCCGAGTTGCGCGCGTCCAGTGCGCGGCGGTACGAGTCGACGTCCATTCGCCACGGCACCGCGTCGTACCGGGTGAGTGCGCGGGTAACCATGTGCATTCCGGCCCAGTCGAAGTCGGCACGCCATTCGATCGTGGTGCCGGGGGCGCGCGCAGCCAGCAGCCGATGCACTGCGGCCGAGGGCTGACCGTCGGTGCAGATCAAGCTGGCACAGTTCGAGCCGAGAGAGCGGGCTGCGGCCGCGAGCACAGCGACGTTCTCGCACACGAACACGGTCGACGAGCTGTTGGTGAGAGGGCCGCGCGCGAGCATGTCCACGGTGACGGGAAAGGGCACGCCCTCGTCGGCTGCTTCGTTGAGCCAGCGAGCCACGGTGTGGGTCTCTGCGACGCGGTAGCCGAGAACCAGTACCCGGCTCGACACGGCGTCGACCGACACTCCTGCCGTTTCCCACAGCGCTCTGATCCCTACTGGATCGACGGGTCGAGGCACGTTCTCGCGCAACGACAATGCATCGAGGACGAGTTTCGCGGCACCGCCGCCCGTGAGGGCCTTGGTATCACCGGTGGCCAGTTCCGCCAGCTCGGTGAGCGACATCCCGTCCACCGGAAGCAGCGCCAGGACCTGTGTTGCGACCCCGAGCGCGTCGACGGCGACGCGGCCGCCGAGGGTGCCGTCCTGATTGAGCAACGACGCGATCCAGTGCTCGATCCACTCGCGATCGGTACCACCGCCGAGCGCCGCACGCGCCCGGTCGAGTGCATCGGCGCGCACCTGAGCCTTGTCGGCCGCAATGCGCTTCTTGTCCTGCAGCGGTGCCTGACCGGCGAGGGTGTCGATCAGACCGATACCGCCGTTGAGCGGATGGCACAACCACGCGTCGAACCGCTCGAGATCGAGACGGGTGCTCCGTGCCCGAGAGTGCAGGCTGGAGTTGGACTTCGAGATGGCACTGCACAGACGCCACAGTTCCGGCGCATCACTCAGGTCGACGGTGATGTTGCCGCCGACACGTAGCCAGTTGGACTCCAACTTCTTTCGCGCAGCGTCCAACAGCGCCGCCAATTCGACGCTGCCTCGCCACTCACTGTTACCGGCCAAACTCCAGCCCACCTTCGGTTCGGGTCGGCACCCGGCGGGTCAACGGTGATCCGAGGGCTGCTGCGAGGTCGGTGCCGTCGTGTTCGGCGAACAATTCACCGTTCTCCCACACCAGAAGTGCTGCGCTGACGGTGTTCTCGGCGGTCGAGTGCGCCAAATCGTAGTGTGCGCAACCGGGGACGTCCGCGTAGGTGATCCACAGGTCGTAACCGGTCATGAACAGATCCAGGTCGAATTGCACACTCAGTCCGAGCAATTCGCTACGACCGTTGTCGTCGACACCGGCGAACGCCTCGTCCAGCGCCAGCAACCGCGGCGCATGCGGATCGGCGGACGAGAGCATCACGTGCGCCGCGGCGAACAGCGGCAAATGCAGCGACACCGATTGCTCACCGCCCGAGAGCGCACTGTGACGAGCGACGGTCAGGCGATCCTCGTTGCCGTCGCCGCTGATGAGCGTGAACGCGAACACCCGCCAGCGACGATAGTCCAGTGTCGCGGACAGGATCTCGGGATACGACCGTTCCGGATGTGCCGCACGAGCGATCCTGATCTCCGATGCGAAGTGTGCGCGCATCGCGGCCAGATCGTCCTGGCTCAGCGCCGAGGCATCGCGGTCGAGCAGCTTGGACACTGCCCGCGCCCCGTCGTCGAGGTTGTCCGCGAGCACCCAGTGCACGCCGATCGTGTTGCCCGAGGACATACGGCGTTGCTTCATCTCTGCGGACATCTGGGCGATCAGCTCGCGTGCATCGACGGTGCGCTCGTGAATCTGCTGCGCCAACCCGGTCAGCAGCGCGTCTTCGAGAATTCGGCGTTCCTGCTCGGTCAACAGCAGTTCCTGGTCGGCCCGGGCGGCACCGATGCGGTCGGCGAAGTCTCCGACCGAGGAATAACCCTGCTCGTCCTGCACGCGTACCACCGTCAACCCGTCCGGTGCGTCCCACTGCAGGCGGTAGTCCTGACCGGAAGCGGCCAGTTGCGAGTCGAACTCCTGCAGTGCGCTCGTCAGCGCCGTTCGTGTCGACTTCCGGCTCGAGTCGGTCACTTTCACCGACGCCGTCGCCGTGTCGAGTGCCGAATGCAGCGCGAGCACCACCGGTGGAAGTACCGGGACGTCGTCGTCGGGGCCGGCGGCCTGCTGAACCCGATACAGGATCTGTTCGACCGTCAGCCACGCCGAGTCGCTGGCCGGCCACGTATACGTCTCGTGCACGCCGAGGATGTGCAGCAGATCCTTGCGGGCGTACGGTGCCAGTCGGACAGCATCACCCAGGGTCTCGGTCACGGCAGCGCGCAGGCTCTCGAGCGCCGTGTTGCATGCACCCTCGGCCTTGCCGATCGCCTCGCCGGCTTCCTTGTCCGCCTTTCGGGCTGCTCGCTGCTCGGCTCGGCACTTCTCGATGCGATCGCGCGCGTTGTCGAGATCGGTGTTGATCTGTTCGGCCGTGGCACCGAGTTTCTCGCTCAGCAATTCCAGACGATGCAGCTGTTGCCGATAGCTCTCGTCGGCTATCGCGGCTTCCTCGGCGAGTTCCTCGGCCAGTCCGGTGGCCTCCTCGAGGCGGTTGGTGGCCTCGCGCGCCCGCTCGGTCTCGCGTGCATGGTCGCTGCGTTTACGGATGACCGCTGCGCCCTGATGCTCGAAATGGCGAATCGCTGCGGCGAGGGCATCGACATCGCGGCCCAGGTGCGGAGTGCGATGGGCCACGGCGACGGAGCGCAGTTGTTTCTCTTTCGCGGACAGGTCGGCGATCGCCTGGTCGAATTCTCGATCTGCCGCTGCAGAAGCATCTTTCGAGGTGCGCAGCGCGCCTGCGGCTGCCGTGACGGCACGTTGCGCCCTCACGATGGCCGAGACTCGGGGGAGCTGCTTGGCGGCCGCGTTCAACGCCTGAACGAGCTCGCGTGCCGCCAGCTCGGCGGCGGTCGCGGTCGCGAGTTCGGCTGTCGCGGAATCGATTGCAGCACCGAGCTCGGCGATGCGCTGCTCTCGCCGACGCGCCCGCGCCGTGGCACCGATGTACTCGGCATCCGGTTTTGCGTGGCGACCCTGCTGCACTCCCTGCCAGTACCGACCGTCGACGCCTATCGAGACAGAACTGTCCGAGGAGTCGTTTCGATCCTGCTGCAATGCAATCGAATTCAGCACATCGAGGATCCGCGATTCCTGGACGGCGGTACCGGGCTCGGGTTCCAGCACGGACGCAAGCGTCGAACCGGTCGGCCTCGCGGCCACCGGTAGCGGCGACAGATATTGCTCCGACGTCGCGTCGACGGGGGAGTCTGCGGTCGGATGAATCCACCCGTCGAGCAGGTTCGCGGCCTGCAGTGCGGATTCGATCCCCGCCGCGTCGGCAGAGGAGACCGCATCGGCAAACCGAACCAGTTGCCACAGTGGTGCGCCCGAGAGATCGGCACGGCTGTCGGTGCGCGCTGCGAACGGTGGTGGGGCATCGTCGTGTTCGGCTCGCACCAGGGACAGTTCGCCCTGCAGCGCCTTCACCTCGGCCTCGCGCGCGGCCACGTCGACGCGTGCCTGTGCCTGCCGGGCGCGAATCGCGTCGATACCGTCCGAGGTCTGCTCGGCGAGCACGGATTCCAGGCTCGGGGCGTCGTCGTCGCCGATGCCTGCCAGGGCTGCGTCGAGGGCCTCGAACACAGCGGAGGTGATGCCTGCGGAGGAGTAGAGCGACGAGTTGCTCGACCACCAGGCCCGCAGACCCGAAGCGAACTGCGCCTTCTCCAGGTCCACCGTCGCCTCGGCCTCGGCGACGGCAGCCGCGGCTGCTTCGAGCAACTCGCGCGCCTTCGTTGCGGCCTTCTCCGCGCGAGCGCGTTCCGTCGACGCCTTCTCGACGGTAGTCAGCGCCTCACGCACTGCACGTACGTCGCCGTCCCGTTCCTCGGCGTGCCCACGAAGCGCGGTACTGAACTGATCACTGCGCGCCGTCCCGGGCAGCGGTGTCCACACGATGCCCGCGTCCTCGGCCGCAGTCTGCAGCTCGTCCTCTGCGCGAGTCACTCCGGCAACGGAGTCCCGGAGTGCCGAATCCGCCCGGGCCGCCTCGGCCGTGCGCTGCTCCAGTTCTGCTTGCGCTTTGCGTGCGCGATCGGCCTGCTGCGCCGTGGAGACCTCCAGCTTCGCAGCGGATTCGGCGAGATCGTCCAGTTGCTGCTTGCCCTCGTACGCGCTCGAGCGCTGCAGGGTTTCTCGGTCTGCGACGGCCTGATCGAGCGCACGCTCGGCCTCGTCGAACCGCGTCTCTGCGGCCGCCCGTTCCAGCAGACGCCGGTCCTTCAGGGCGGCGGCGGCGAAGTGTGCGGTGGTCGCGTGCGTCACGGCTTCGAGCCGACGCGAGACTTGCTCGACATCCGAACGGGTCTGTACGCGAAGGTATTTGGAGTAGACCGACACGAAGTTCCTGGCCGCCTGATCGGCTTGGGCCAGTCCCTCCAGCGCGCGTCCGACTTCCTCCATGTCGCTGAAGGAACGTGCTGCCTCGAGCACCAGTTGCTCGTCGAGGGGACGCAGACCGTCGGTCAGCGCCTGGGACAACCCTTTCGGATCGAGATTCTTGGCCAACTGCGGACGGCGAAGTGTCAGAATCAGATTGATCAACTGGTCGTACCGTTGCGCGCCGAGCCCGAACATCCGGGCATCGATCGCGGCGCGGTAGTCGACCGGACGATCGGTCAGTGCATCGCTGCCGAGTTGTTCGGCCAATTGCTTCTTCGTCAGCGGCCGGTCGTCGGAGCCCAACAACGAGAAGTCGACGCCCACTCGGCCGTCGGCCACGAAGTACCAGCGGGTCACCTTGTCGTTGTGGCGGCTCGCCCGCATACCGATTCCGACGGTCACCGATTCGGGGTCCTCGCGCGAGCCGCGGCCGAACTCCATCCACACGTACGAATGCGCGCTTTCCTGTCCTCGGTAGAGCAGGTTGGACTTCATCGTTCGTTCTTCACCGGCGAACGGGTTGAGTCGGCGCGGCTCGATCCGGCCGTCGAGGACGAAGGGAAACAGCACTTCGAGCGCTTTGGTCTTGCCGGATCCGTTGGGACCACGCAGCACCAATCGACCGTCGGCGAAAGAGAACTCCTGATCCCGGTAGTCCCACAGGTTGACGATTCCGGCGCGCGTGGGCCGAAAGCGATTCGAGTGTGCGGTCATCTACTCAGGCCTCTACTTCGGATGGATCGGTACTGGGGGCTTGTTCGGTGCCGAAGAGCGAGTCCTGCGGGGCTCGGTCACGCACGCTGACCATCACGTCCCGGTACCGAGCGATCACCGGTAGCACCAACACGCCGCCGGATACGCTGTGTATCAAGCGAAGTCGATGCAACAGCGCTATCGCACGGATGCGTAGACCGTCCCGGTCGGTCTGCCACTGCGCCGCGAACGTGCGACCGAATCGGTCCACGAGATCGTCGACGACCGAGACAAGCCAACTGTCCTCGATCAACGGATACTGTGTGCGCTCCGTGGAGTTCTCGACCGGCGTCGGATCGGCGGGAAATCCGAAGTCGGCCAGGTCGCCGAAGATTCCGCCGCCGGGGATCGCGGCGTCCAGCTGTTCGACGAGTAGGTCGCTCGCTGGTAGCGGATGCGTTGTGAGCGCCGGAGTGTCGGGATCCACGACCCGATCGGAGATTTCTCCCGCGATGAGCAACGCAACCTGGGCGATCGTTCCGGTGCTGGGAAAGCGGTGGTCGGACAACCGTCCCGAGGTGTCGATGAGGGCCACACCCTCGGCGCGACGCTCGGCAACGAGACCGGTGAGCAACTCGACGTCGGCGACGGTGCGCGAGGCGGTCAGGGCGGTGCGTGCGTCTCCGTCGAGATCGTCGAGATAGACGACGGGGTGTTCGACCAACGCTCGGCGTACCGCACGCAGCGTTTCCTTCGGGTCTGCCTCACGCCCGGACTCGATGTGTCCGAGATCGGAATCCTCGGGATCGATCGGGGCATCCGAGCCGGCCAGCAGGCCACGAATCGAACGCAGGTGCTGCACGGCACGCGGCGGCCGAAACATCGCGACGACCACCGATCGGTCGATGTCGTACAGGGCCTCACCGGCCGTCGGATTGTTCGCCCAGCCCGTGGCGTCGCCGTCGGCCAGCGAGATCGCACCACGCGTGGCCAGCCATCCGATCGCGTCGACGAATGCGTCTCGGTCGCTCGCGCGGTCGGTCGTGAGTTCGACGCCGTCCACCTGACTCGACTCCGTCGCCACGTGATCGGCGAGTTCGGACAGAGTGATCTGGTTTCCGGCCCGACCGAGCGCGGCAAGCGCCAGCGCCAGATACGCGTACCTGCGGCGGTCGAACACCCGCTCGGACGGCGTTCGCGCGGGTTGACTGTCGTCGAGACGATCGATCACGGGGAACAGACGCGCGGTCGTCTCGGTGACCTCGAAGCGGTAGCCGAACAGCTCCAGGAGATCCTCACGCAGTTCGGTTGCCCACCTGCGCAGCAGCGGTAACGCGATTCGATCGGGGTACGTCGCGGTGACCAGGTGGTTGGACAACGCGACTCGGGCAGCCCGCTGGTAGGAATCCAGAGCGAGCGAGGAGATTTCACGTGCTCTCACCGGCGGGCCACCTCACTGACGTCGAGGGCGAGGCGGTCCAGATGCAATCGGCCACGGCTGGTGCGCACGATCGTCGAACGGTCGCTGTCGCTCAGCGTCAGGCGCACGCCACTGTCCGATCCGGACGAGTCCGAGGTGCGTCCGCTCACGCGTACCCGGGCAGTCAACGCGGCGTTGAGCAGGCTCAGCAACACTTCGGTTTCCTGCTCGTTCAGAATGCGGTCGTGGATTCCGGCCGAGGCGAGCGACTGCGCCGCGGCACTGCGTGATCGCTGCGACTCGAGTTGCTGCTCGCGCAGTCGTCTGATGCCGCCGTCGTTGCGCTGTACCCGCCCTGGAACGCCGGGAGTCGGAGTGCGTCCGGTCTCGGCCAGCGTGCGCGAGATCTCGACCGGCGGTGCCTCCCACCATGATCGGGACATGGGGATGATGTCGGCGTCGGGATGGACCATCGACAGGTGCCGGGGCCGGCCGAGGCCGAACACGGCGTGAAACAGAGCATGTGCGCTGTCCTCGGTGGGGGCAGCAGCGAACCAGCCGGCCAGGTGACGCAGTTGGCTTTCGCGACTCACACCACCCTTACGAGTTTCGGTGACGCGCCGCAGCAGTGACAGCACAGCAGCGATCGCGCTCATGGTGCCCTCGCGGAGGCGCTCGGATTCGCTGAGCTCGGATTCGGCCGCGACGAACCAGTGCGACAACCCGGCCCATCGGTCGGTCCAGTCCGCTCGCCGCTCGTCGACGGAGAGAAAGACTCGTTCGTCGCTGATCGCGGCACGGTCGACGAGTTCCTCGATGCCGGTGCTCTCGACGAGTGCGATCGCTTCCGCCAACTTGGGGGCATAGCGGGTGAGATCGGAGCTGAACTCACGCATGTGCGTGAGCAGTGCATCCTTGTGCGCCAAGAACGATTCGGGCGTGATCTCGGTGGTGCGCACCAGGTCGCCCAGCACCAGATAGAAGTGGGCGGCGCGGGTCGCCATCTCCGACAACGTCGAATCGAGTCTGCTGAGCTTGCGGTAGATGCGGTCGCCGTCGGCCTGACGGTTCGCCTCGGCCAGCTCGTGCATGTCGGCCAGCAGCTCGGGCAACACCAGCCGGGACAGCGAGGCGTCGTCCAGGCGCGCACCGAGCACGTCCTCGACCGCGCGGTAGGCCTTGTAGCCGGCCTGACCGAACTGGTAGACGAAGTGCCGGTTGCGGTATTCGGCGAGGGTCGCGGCGCGGGTGCCGTCGTAGCTGCGTTCGAGCAGACCCCAGGCGTGGAGTTGATCGAGCAGGGGTGCGATGTCCAGTGTGGTCAGCGCGTCGTGACGCCCGGGGCTACGAGCGATGAGGTCGGCGACGTCGCCCGAGTGCAGCAACACCACGTAGTTCGCGCGAGCGGTGTCGAACGCCCGCAGTACTGCCAGGTATTCGGATCTTTTCTCGGCGACGGCGAACGAGAAGAGACCGAGACGGTCTTCCTCCACGAACGCATTCGCGGCACCCAGCCGTGCGTCCTCGCCTGATTCGGTCACTGGAACAGGGTAGGGGGTAGGAGTGGAGCCTGCGGAATGACCCTGGTGGGAGGAGTGGAGCCTGCGGAATGACCCTGGTGGGAGGAGTGGAGCCTGCGGAATGACCCTGGTGGGTAGGAGTGCCAATTGTTCGACCGTGCCGGTTACAGCTCCACGGTCACTTTTCCGTCCACCACGGCCGCGGGGTAGGTGCGCACCGGGTCGATGCCGCTCGGGCAGGTGCCGTCGTCGAGAGAGAAGGCGTATTGATGAAGTGGGCAGACGACTACGGACCCGTCGATCTGGCCGTCGGCCAGTGGTCCGCCCCGGTGCGGACAGACGGCGTCCATCGCCCGCACCGAGCCGTCACTTAGCAGGAACACCGCGACCTGTTTGCCATCCACGACGTAGGCCCGTCCCTCGCCGGGAGTCAGGTCTTCCAACGCTCCCACCGGGACGCTCATCGGACCGGCACCTGTGGCAGCGGGAGCAGTGGCAGCGAGGGTGCGAACTGCGCAGGC
This sequence comes from Rhodococcus sp. 3258, assembly GCF_031456475.1. Taxonomy (NCBI): domain Bacteria; kingdom Bacillati; phylum Actinomycetota; class Actinomycetes; order Mycobacteriales; family Nocardiaceae; genus Rhodococcus; species Rhodococcus sp. 3258. The sequence goes on along the minus strand of NZ_JAVDUT010000004.1, from coordinate 228,476 downwards.
GATTTGGGTGCCGTGCGGTCCTGCCATGGGTCCACGTAGCCGTCGACCGATGTTTGCAGTCGCTCGTCGAGTCCGGCGACGATGCCGTCACGGTCGTCGATCAGAACGCTCTGCAGTTCCTCCAAGCCGACGCGCGGAACCCAGGCGTACGTCCGTTCGAGCCACTGCGCGTTCTCCCGATAGTGCTGGATGAATCTGCCTGCCACTGTCATCACCTCCTCGGCTCCCGTCACGGTGGCCAACAGATCTCCCTTGCGGATGTGAGCCCCGGCCGCGCCGCCGACGTAGATCTCCCACCTGTCCTCGCCGACCGAGACCACGCCGAAGTCCTTGCACAGCGCCTCCGAGCAGTTGCGCGGGCAGCCGGCGACCGCGAGTTTGAGTTTCGCGGGAGTCTCCAAGCCTTGGAACCGCTCTTCGAGCGCGATGCCGAGAGCCGTCGAGTCGCCGAGACCGAAGCGGCAGAAGTCGCTGCCCACACAGGTTTTCACAGTGCGCATGCTCTTGCCGTAGGCGAAGCCGGAGGGCATGTCCAGATCGCCCCACACCTTGGGTAGGTCTTCCTTCTTGATCCCGAGGAGGTCGATGCGCTGTCCGCCGGTGACCTTGACCAGCGGCACGTTGTACTTGTCGGCGACGTCGGCGATCTTGCGCAGTTGATCCGGGGTAGTGACGCCACCCTTCATCTGCGGTACCACCGAGAACGTGCCGTCCCGCTGAATGTTGGCGTGCACCCGGTCGTTGATGAACAGTGCGCCGCGCTCGTCCACCCAATCCGGACCCCAGACGGTGCGCAGCAGTGACGCCAGCGGCATCTTGGCGGCGGCGTCCTCGACGCCGTCGGTCGCAAGCGCCGTGAACACCTGCGAGACTGCCCGGAGGTCCCGCGATCTGATTGCTTCGATCAGTTCCGGCTTCGTCATCGGGATACTCGGCACGTACCGGTCTGCGGTGGGGTCCGCTTCGACCGCGCCACCGGATGCGCACGCGATGATGTCTTTCACCAACCCCTTGCAGGACCCACATCCCTTGCCTGCTCGGGTCTTCGCGGTCACATCGCTCAGATTCTTGGCACCGGCGTGCACGCAGGCCACGATGGCACCCTTGGTGACGCCGTTGCAGTTGCACACCTGAACGTCGTCTGCCAGCTCCGCGGCTCCTGTTGCCGCAGAGGGCGTTCCCATGTCGAAGAGCATGCTGATGCGCTCGTCGGGCAGCGGCACCTTCTCGTCGAACGCCTGGGTGAGAAAGTTGGCCTTGGAGATGTCGCCCAGCAGAGTGGCGCCGACGAGCTTGTTGTTCCGCACGATGACCGATTTGTACGTGCCACTGCGTGGTTCGTAGAACTGAACGAATTCGTCGTCGTCGCGCTCGGGCGCGGTGATCCCCATCGACGCGACGTCGACGCCGGCCACCTTGAGCTTGGTCGTCAGACGCGAACCGTGATACGCGGCAGCGGGATCGGCACCGGTGAGTACATCGGCCAGGACAGCGGCCTGCTCCCAGAGGGGCGCGACGAGGCCGTACACCTCACCGCGGTGCTGACAGCATTCGCCGACGGCATAGATGGAACCCTCGTCCTCGCAACGTAATTGGTCGTCGACGACGATTCCGCGTTCGATGACCAGGCCGCCGGCGCGGGCGAAATCGACACTGGGCCGAATTCCGGCGGTCACGACGACCATGTCGGCGTCCAGCGAGGTGCCGTCGTTGAAACCGACGCCGATGACGGTACCGTCGTCCGACCGCAACACCGAGGTGGTTCTCTTCGAGGTGTGGACACCGACGCCGAGCGACTCGATCTTGTTGCGCAACACCCGTCCACCGCGCTCGTCGAGCTGCTGGTTCATCAGGTGCCCGGGGGAGTGCACCACGTTCACGTCCAGCCCCTGCGTCCGCAGTCCGTACGCTGCTTCGAGACCGAGCAGTCCGCCGCCGATCACCACCGCCGACACGTCGTCGCGCGACTGCGCCATCTGCAACATGCCGTTGGTGTCGGCGATCGTGCGGAATCCGAACACCCCACGTGCCAGTCTGCCGTCGGACTCGCGCAGACCGTCCATGTTCGGGAAGAACGTGTTGCTACCGGTGGCAATGATCAGTACGTCGTAGTCGACGGACCGACCGCTTTCGCAGACAACCGTTTTGGAGAACCGGTCGAGCGACACCGCTCGATCGCCCACGTGCAACGTCACGCCGTTCTCGCTGTACCAACTCATGGGGTTGAGAACGAGATCCTCGTCGTCGACGGTGGCCTCACCGGACAGCACGTGGGAGAGCATGATGCGGTTGTAATTGCCGTACGGTTCGTCGCCGATCATCGTGATCTCGAACAGCGAGCTGCCGTCTCGCTCGAGGATCTGTTCGACCGTCCGGGCACCGGCCATTCCGTTGCCGATCACCAGCAATCGCTGTCTTCCCGCAGTCATCAGACCAGCACCAGACCGAAGTCGACGACGACCTCTCCGTTGGTTCCGGCGGGGGCCGCGATCACCAGCTCGAGCACGGTATCGGGATCGACGTCCTCGACGACCCGCAACGGAATGTTGACGCCGCTCTTGGCCCCCATCGGGAACATACGCATCGGGCTGCCGTCGCGCAGCAAGGTCACGACCACCAGTTCATCGCTCGAATTACCGCCCCGGAAGTACAGCGGCTGAGCCGTCACCCCCTCGGGGACGACGAAACTCAGGCTGGGATCGATCAACTCGGGCTTGTCCAGACCGTTGCCGGTGAAGGAGAAGACGCCTTGCAGAAATCGCGGTGTGCTGGCCATACCCACGAGGCTCCGGTGTCGGGGTGACGCCACCGCTGCGGTGACGTTACGTCGGCATCAGAAAGACCTCACCGGCTCCCGGCTCCTCGTGTGCGTTCGGGTCAGAGCCCGAAGTTGCCCGGGCCGCGCCGCCGGAGGTACTTCTCGAACTCGGCGGCGATGGCGTCGCCGTCGATCTTGGCGATCGCATCGGACATGTCCACCTCGGCGTCACCGCGCTCCTCGAGGCTGCGCACGTATTCGCTGATCTCCTCGTCCTCTTTGGTCATCTCGTTGACCGCCTCCTCCCACTCCTCGGCCTGCGTGGGCAGCTCTCCGAGCGGCACCTCGACGTCGAGTACGTCTTCGACCCGCTGCAGCAACGCCACGGTGGCCTTCGGATTCGGTGGCTGCGACACGTAATGGGGGACAGCAGCCCAGAACGACACGGCCGGCACACCTGCCTTGACACATTCGTCCTGCAGAACGCCGGTGATACCGGTGGGCCCCTCGTAGCGGGTCTGCTCGAGGTTGAACTGTTCGGCCGACTCGGTGCTGTAGGCAGTGCCGGTGACCGGGACGGGCCTGGTGTGCGGGGTGTCCGCCAGCAGCGCGCCGAGAATGACGACGGTTTCGACGCCCAGCTGCTCGACGAACTCGAGCAGGTCGTCGCAGAAGCTGCGCCACCGCATGTTGGGCTCGATACCGCGCAACAGGACCACGTCACGGTCGCTGCCGGGCGGTGAACACACCGACAATCGAGTCGACGGCCACTCGATCTCGCGGGTGACCCCGTCGACCTGACGAACGGTCGGCCGATTGACCTGGTAGTCGTAGTAGTCCTCGGAGTCCAGCTCGGCCAGTGGGCTGGCGTCCCAGATCAGCTCCAGATGTTCGACCGCGCCGCTCGCCGCATCGCCTGCGTCGTTCCAGCCCTCGAAAGCGGCGACCAGTATGGGGGAGCGCAGCTCGGGAATGTCGTCGTTCAGATCGTCCTCGTCGTAGTCGGCGTCGGCGTCTGTGGCGTTCGCCACAGCATCCTGCACGGCCTCGATCAGCGCGGCGTCCAAGGGGATGTCCGCGTCGGCACCTGATTTGTCCATTTTGTCGGTACCGTCGTCGGGCGGGGACTGATCATCGAGGTTTCGGGGACTCACCACGACAGCCTACGACTCGAGGTAACCGTGGTGCCCACTACTCTGTAGTGATGCCCGATCAACACAAGCCCGGTCTGCTCGATGCGATTTCACGTCGCGTTGTCATCGGCGACGGAGCAATGGGCACGATGCTCCAGGACGCCGACCTCACTCTCGACGACTTTCTCGGCCTCGAGGGATGCAACGAGATTCTGAACCACACCAGGCCCGACGTGCTGCGCGAGATTCATCGCGAGTACTTCGCGGCCGGCGCAGACGCCGTGGAAACGAACACGTTCGGATGCAACCTGCCCAACCTGGCCGATTACGACATCGAGGATCGAATCCGCGAGTTGGCCGAGAAAGGCACCCGGCTCGCCCGCGAGACTGCGGACGAAATGGGACCCGGCCGCGACGGGATGGATCGGTACGTCCTGGGTTCCATGGGCCCCGGAACCAAGCTCCCCACACTCGGCCACGCCCCGTTCGCACGGCTGCGCGATGCGTATACGGAGGCTGCGCTCGGAATGATCGACGGCGGTGCCGACGCCATTCTGGTCGAGACGTGCCAGGACCTACTGCAGGTCAAGGCCGCGATCATCGGTAGTCAGCACGCCATGGACAAGCTCGGCGTCCGAATCCCGATCATCACCCATGTGACGGTCGAGACGACGGGCGCAATGCTGGTCGGCAGCGAGATCGGTGCAGCCCTCACCGCGCTCGAACCGCTGGGCATCGACATGATCGGACTGAACTGCGCCACCGGCCCCGCCGAGATGAGCGAACACCTGCGCCACCTGTCCAAGCATTCCCGTCTTCCGGTATCGGTGATGCCCAATGCCGGACTGCCGACGTTGGGCGCGAAGGGTGCCGAATACCCACTGACCGCCCCCGAATTGGCCGACGCTCTGAGCGGTTTCGTCCGCGAGTACGGGCTGGCACTCGTCGGCGGATGCTGCGGCACCACCCCCGAGCACATTCGTCAGGTTGCCGACATGGTGCACGGGGCGACGAAGCTGGAACGGCAGCCGGCCCCGGAGCCAGGCGTCTCCTCGCTCTACACCGCCGTGCCGTTCGAGCAGGACGCCAGCATCCTGATGATCGGTGAGCGCACCAACTCCAACGGCTCCAAGGCATTTCGTGACGCGATGCTCGCCGAGGACTACGAGAAGTGCCTCGACATCGCCAAGGATCAGACCCGCGACGGCGCGCACATGTTGGACCTCAACGTCGACTACGTCGGCCGCGACGGTGCCGCCGACATGGCCGCACTCGCCAGCAGATTGGCGACTGCGTCGACGCTGCCGATCATGCTCGACTCCACCGAACCGGCCGTGCTCGAGGCCGGCCTCGAGCACCTCGGCGGACGTAGCGCCGTCAACTCGGTCAACTACGAGGACGGCGACGGGCCCGACTCGCGGTTCCAGAAGATCATGCGTCTGGTCAAGGAACACGGTGCCGCCGTCGTCGCTCTGACCATCGACGAGGAGGGGCAGGCGCGTACTGCCGAATGGAAGGTGCGTGTCGCCGATCGCCTGATCACCGACATCACCGAGAACTGGGGCCTGCGCCACGAGGACATCATCGTCGACACCCTCACCTTCCCGATCTCCACCGGCCAGGAAGAGGTTCGACGCGACGGCATCGAGACCATCGAGGCGATCCGGCAGCTCAAGGAGAAGTATCCGAAGGTGCACACCACCCTCGGGTTGTCGAACATCTCGTTCGGCCTCAATCCTGCTGCCCGGCAGGTGCTCAACTCGGTCTTTCTGCACGAGTGCACCCAGGCCGGCCTCGACACCGCCATCGTGCACGCGTCGAAGATCCTGCCGATGAACAAGATTCCCGACGAGCAACGCGAGACCGCTCTGGATCTGGTGTACGACCGCCGCCGTGAAGGCTACGACCCGTTGCAGAAGCTCATGCAGCTGTTCGAGGGCGTCTCGGCAGCATCGGCCCGGGAATCGCGCGCCGAGGAACTGGGTCGGCTGCCGTTGTTCGAGCGGCTCGAACGCCGCATCGTCGACGGCGAACGCAACGGCCTCGACACAGATCTGGACGCCGCGATGGCCGAGAAGCCGCCTCTCGAGATCATCAACGAGACGTTGCTGTCGGGCATGAAGACCGTCGGCGAGCTGTTCGGTTCCGGCCAGATGCAGTTGCCGTTCGTGCTCGCGTCCGCCGAGGTGATGAAGGCTGCCGTGGCGTACTTGGAGCCACACATGGAGGCCACCGACGACGACGGCAAGGGTCGAATCGTGCTCGGTACCGTCAAGGGCGATGTGCACGACATCGGCAAGAACCTCGTCGACATCATCCTGAGCAACAACGGCTACGAGGTGGTCAATCTCGGTATCAAGCAGCCGATTTCGACCATTCTCGAAGCCGCGTTGGACAAACGCGCAGACGTGATCGGCATGTCCGGGTTGCTGGTGAAGTCGACGGTGGTCATGAAGGACAACCTGATCGAGCTCAACTCCCGCGGCGTGGCGGAGCAATTTCCGGTGCTCCTCGGCGGCGCTGCTTTGACGCGGTCGTACGTCGAGAACGATCTGCAGGACGTGTACGAAGGCGACGTGCACTATGCGCGGGACGCGTTCGAAGGCCTGCGTTTGATGGACACCATCATGACCACCAAGCGCGGCGGCGGTCCGGCCCCCGACAGCCCCGAGGCGCTCGCCGCGAAAGCCAAGGCTGCCGAACGCAAAGAGCGCCACGAACGGTCGAAGCGCATCGCGGAGAAGCGCAAGGCCGCCGAGGCTCCGGTCGTGGTACCCGAGCGATCCGACGTCGCCGCGGAGACCGACATTCCGGTACCGCCGTTCTGGGGCACCCGCATCGTCCGAGGCGTGTCCCTCGCCGACTACTCGGGCCTGCTCGACGAACGTGCCCTGTTCCTGGGGCAGTGGGGGCTGCGAGGAGCCCGCAAGGGCGAGGGCGCGACCTACGAGGATCTGGTGGAGTCGGAAGGCAAACCGCGCCTTCGGTATTGGCTGGATCGGCTGAGCACGGACGGCATTCTCGCGCACGCCGCATTGGTGTACGGATACTTCCCGGCCGTTTCGGAGGGCGACGACGTCGTCGTGCTCACCGAGCCCGAACCCGATGCGCCCGAACGCTTTCGATTCACGTTCCCCCGTCAGCACCGTGACCGATTCCTCTGCATCTCGGATTTCGTTCGGTCGCGTTCGGCTGCACGAGAATCCGGCCAGGTCGATGTTCTGCCGATGAACCTGGTGACAATGGGCCAGCCCATTGCCGACTTCGCGAACGAGCTGTTCGCTGCCGACTCGTACCGCGACTACCTCGAGGTGCACGGAATCGGAGTTCAGCTCACCGAGGCGTTGGCCGAATACTGGCATCGCCGAGTGCGCGAGGAACTGAAACTGTCCGACGGCAAATCGGTCGCCGCGGAGGACCCCACCGAGGCCGAGGGGTACTTCAAACTCGAATACCGCGGAGCTCGTTACTCGTTCGGCTACGGGGCATGCCCCGATCTCGAGGACCGGATCAAGCTCGCCGCACTCCTCGAACCCGAGCGAATCGGCGTCAAGCTCTCCGAGGAACTGCAGCTGCACCCCGAACAGTCGACCGATGCGTTCGTACTTCACCACCCGGAGGCCAAGTACTTCAATGTCTAGAACCCACCTGCACGGTGTCCTGTGGGACATGGACGGCACCCTGCTCGACTCGGAGAAGATCTGGGACGTGGCCATCGGTGAGTACTCCCGCACACTGGGAACCGAACTCAGCGCGGAAGTACGCGAGAGCACCCTCGGCAATTCGATGCGAGACGCCTTGCGCAAAGTGCTCGCCAATGCATCGGTTGCGGTCACCGACGACAACCTGGCCGAGGGCCGCGAGTGGTTGACCACGCGCGTCGGCGACATGTTCGCCGAGGGTATTCCGTGGCGGCCCGGTGCCAAGGATGCTCTTGCACTCGTACGCGACATGGGCCTGGCGACCGGATTGGTCACCAACACCGAACGCGGGCTCGTCGAGCGTGCACTGGAGACACTCGGGCGCGACTATTTCGACATCACCGTCAGCGGCGACGAGGTCGAGTTCGGGAAACCGCACCCGGCGCCGTACCTGCGGGGTGCCGCACTGCTCGGCGTCGACGTCGGTGCGTGCCTTGCAGTGGAGGATTCTCCGACAGGCTCCCTGTCCGCACATACTGCAGGCTGCCCGGTACTGGTCGTCCCGTCTGAGGTGGCTGTTCCGGCAGCGCCGGGATACACCATCCTCGACGGTCTGGTCGGACTGACCGCCGACGACGTCCGGCGGGCCTGGGCGGCCTGACTCCTCGAATCTCGACCGAATTGATTCCGCTGGATACCGACGTGAAAGAATACGAATCCGTGAAGACTTTCGATTCCCTGTTCGCCGAGCTCACCGACCGCGCGAAGACCCGCCCCGAGGGCTCGGGCACCGTCGCTGCGTTGGACGCAGGTGTTCATTTCCAGGGAAAGAAGGTCCTCGAAGAGGCCGGCGAGGTGTGGATCGCCGCCGAACACGAGAGCGACGCTGCACTCGCCGAAGAAATTTCGCAGCTGCTGTACTGGGTTCAGGTCATGATGGTGGGTAGGGGAATCGAGCTCGAGGACGTCTACCGACATCTGTGAGGCAAGGCCCGAACGTCTCCTGTGAACTCACCGATGAAGGAAAACTCCATGCTGCGTGTAGCCGTACCCAACAAGGGCGCGTTGTCCGAATCCGCCGCCGAGATCCTCAGCGAGGCCGGCTACCGGCGTCGGAGCGACTCCAAGGATCTGACCGTCCTCGACCCGGCCAACGGGGTCGAATTCTTCTTTCTCCGTCCCAAGGACATTGCCATCTACGTCGGGTCGGGCCAGCTCGATCTGGGCATCACCGGACGAGACCTGGCTCTCGATTCCGGGGCAGCGGTCGAAGAGCGCCTGGCGCTCGGATTCGGCCGGTCGACGTTCCGCTACGCGGCACCCGCGGGCAAGGAATGGGCACCCGAGGACTTGGGCGGACTGCGCATCGCCACCTCGTACCCCAATCTCGTGCGTAAGGACCTGGCCGAGCGCGGCTTGGAGGCCACGGTGATCCGTCTCGACGGGGCCGTGGAGATTTCCATTCAACTCGGTGTCGCCGACGCCATCGCGGACGTGGTCGAGTCGGGTCGCTCACTGCGTCAGAACAATCTCGTCGCGTTCGGCGAATCTTTGTGCGATTCCGAGGGTGTTCTCATCGAGCGCGCAGGCACGCCGGGCACCGACTCCGCACGCAAGCAGTTGATCGCTCGCGTACAGGGCGTCGTCTTCGCCCAGCAGTACCTGATGCTCGATTACGACTGCCCCAAGTCGATCCTCGACGAAGCCGTCAAGATCACCCCCGGCATCGAATCACCTACGCTCGCACCGATGGTCGACGACAACTGGGTTGCCGTGCGCGCCATGGTCTCTCGCAAGGTCCACAACAACGTGATGGACGAGCTCGCGGAACTGGGCGCGAAAGCCATTCTCGCCTCCGACATCAGGTCCTGCCGAGCGTTCTGAGTGCGTGGCGGAACGCCCGTCGTTCCGCCACGATCACGCGCGTCGGCGAACCAGCACTGTTTGCGCGATGCGCCCGACCGGCCCCAGTTCGTCACTGAGGGTGCCTGCGCACATGGCGATGCCGTCCGGACCCGTCGACGTCTCGGCCGACACTCCGATCCAGTCACCCTGGGGTTCGCGGAAGACGTGCACCGTCAGATCGGTGTTCAGGAACGTCCACTGCTCGATCGGCAATTTCGCACCCACACCGTTGGCGATGTCGGCAATCGAGAACAGCCGTTCCAGTGGCGTCATCGACTCACCCTGCACCAGAACGGGAGTCGGCTTCGCCCACACTTCACCGGGCCCCGCTGCGCCGAGCTCGGTGAGAAACTTGAACTCGACCGCGTCGAGGTATCCGGAGGTCCAGAGTCCGCCGAAGGTGCTGTCGACGCCGGCGCTCACCGGTCGCATCACCGAATCTCCCACGTGCACGACGTCGTCGGTGGGCTCGGTACGCATACGCCATGCGCTGCCCCGCGCCACCGCTCGCGCCGGCCCCGCTGATCCTCGAGCCCACAGTTCGGCGACGACGAGTTCGACATTAGCGCCCGGCCGCGCCGTCCATGCGCGAATCGTGATGTCCGACACCGGAACAGGTCCGAGAATGTCGACGACCACCCGGCTGATTCGAGTATCGGGTCTGGCGTCGACCCGCTCGAGTGCGCGGACCAACAACGCGGACGGCGGAGCGCCGTGCTGCATCGTCGGTGCCCACAGGCTGACGGTGTGCTCGGTCGCGGTGACGATCTCGTAACCGTCGTCGTCGACACCGGCAGGAACGAAGAAGGCGTCCGGACTCGTCACAGCTCCGTCTCCTCCTGCTCCGCAGCCGCCTGCGGCCAACCGGGGTACGGCGGGGGAGTGCCGCCGAACTCGGGGCACAGTGCCCGGTGATCGCACCACTTGCACAGTGCGCCTTTCTTGGCGCGGAAGTCGCCGGTCTCACCGGCCGCCAGAATCGCCTTCCAGATGGCCGAGAGCATGCGCTCGAAGCGCAGCAGCTCACCCTCGTCCGGTGCGTATGTCAGCTCCTGCTTGTCGGCGAGGTACATCAACTTCAGTTGCGCGGGAACGACTCCGCGCATGCGCATGATCATCAGCGCATAGAATTTCATCTGGAACAGAGCCTTGGATTCGGTGAACTCACGCGGCGCACGTCCGGTCTTGTAATCGACGACGCGAATCATTCCGTTGGGTGCGACGTCGATCCGGTCGATGAATCCGCGCAGCGGCGTTCCGTCGTCCAACGCGATCTCGACGCGCTGTTCGCAGGACTCGGGATCGAAGTGCGTGGGATCTTCGAGTTCGTAGTACCCGTCCACCAGGGCACGAGCCCGGTCGAGAAACGCCGGACGGTCGTCCGCCGGAACCAGCGACGCGATGTCGGGTGACTCGGCCACGACCCGATCCCAGGCCGGGTCCACCAGGTCGCGCGCAGTGGTGGGCACTCGATCGCGGGCAGGGAGTGCGTACAGGGCCTCGAGTGCGGCATGCACCACAGTTCCCTTCACCTGTGCCTCGGTGGAGACCTCGGGAAGCCGGTCCACGGCACGGAAGCGATACAACAGTGGGCACTGCTTGAAATCACCTGCGCGAGAAGGAGACAGAGCCGGGGTACTGCGGTTGCCGGACCTCGAACGCGGTACGCCGGCGCTGTCATCGACAACGAGAAGAGGTAAGTCGATGGGGCTCGACACGGAAATACTCACGACTGCGAGACTATGCCGCTGGTCCGACATCTTCGGTGAAGGCCGTAGTCTGGCACGTCGAGTCGTCCCCCGACGCCTGCCGATCGAGGCCGAGCGTCACATCGCAACGAAAGCAGGTCCGCTGTGTCCTCCGGTGATTCCACATCCGCGTCGACCGACGGATTCGAGGCCGACGCCGCGTTCGACGCCACGGTCGACGCATCGCTGCCCAGTGCGGACGACGTGGTCACTGCCACGACCGACGAGATCGAACTCGACCCGAATGTCACGTCCGGCGCGGAGGTCACTCCCGCTGCCGACACTCCGACTACCGATGCAACAGCAACCGCGGAGACCGGTCCCGCCCGCAGTGGGCCGTTTCGAGTGGGCGATCGAGTTCAGCTCACCGACGGCAAGGGTCGTCACTACACGGTGGTACTGGAAGCCGGTAAGGAATTCCATACTCACCGCGGCGGCATTACTCACGACAAACTGCTCGGTGCCGACGAGGGCAGCGTCGTCACCTCCGTCAACGGCACCCCCTACCTCGCGCTGCGGCCGCTGCTGACCGACTACGTGCTCTCGATGCCCCGCGGTGCCCAGGTGATCTACCCCAAGGACGCGGCGCAGATCGTGCACGAGGGTGACATGTTCCCCGGCGCACGGGTGCTCGAGGCCGGTGCAGGATCCGGCGCTCTGACGTGCTCGCTGCTGCGTGCAGTCGGTACAGAAGGAACGGTCATCTCCTACGAGATCCGGCAGGACCACGCCGACTACGCCGTGAAGAACGTCGAGACGTTCTTCGGCGAGCGCCCGTCGAACTGGCACTTGACCGTGGCAGACGTCGACCAGTTCGGTGTCGATCGTCCGGGTGAGCAGGTCGATCGGGTGGTTCTGGACATGCTCGCGCCGTGGGACGCGTTGCCCGCGGTGTCCAAGGCCCTGGTCCCCGGTGGGGTGCTGCTGGTCTACGTGGCCACGGTGACGCAGCTGTCCAAGGTCGTCGAGGCGCTGCGCGCGCAGGAGTGCTGGACCGAACCTCGATCGTGGGAGTCGATGGTTCGCGGCTGGCACGTGGTGGGTCTCGCGGTTCGCCCCGAGCACCGCATGCAGGGCCACACGGCATTCCTCGTCAGCGTTCGACGCCTCGCCGAGGGCACCGTGACCCCGAAACCGCAGCGTCGTTCCGGTAAGGGCTGACGCTGCAGGCTCGGCTGTCGACTCAGACGCAGGGTGCCTGGCCCATGGCCAGGATCTGACACGTGCTGGCGTCCGACAGCTTCCAGGTGCCATCGATCAGCACCCAGGTCTGCGGTGCCGGAGCCGCGGTCCCGCGTGGAGTGGCGATGGCGACGTCCGCGGTGGACGTCTCGCCTGCGACGGTCGGCTCCGACACCTCGAAGGTGATCGCTCCGTAGTTCGCCAGTGCGGCGGTCATCGTCTCCAGGTTCGTCAGGCGCGCCTGACCGTTCTCCACTGCCGCAGCCTTGGTCGCTGGGTCCACGTCCGGTGCCACCAGCTGCTGCAGCGAGGTCTGCAGCTCGGCGACGGTAGGTGCTGTGACAGCCGGTCCGGCGGTGGTCGTCGGCATGGAGTCGCTGGTCGACGCGGAATTGTGATCGGCGTGATCGGATTCATCGCTCGAACTGCATCCTGCACCCACCAGAGCCACCGCGGCTACTGCGACGCTTGCCGAGAGAATACGCATTTTCACTGGTGAGGCCCCTGATTCCGTCGTCTGTCGATCGTTTGGTCAGGTGAGGCTAACATGAACTGGGATGGCCTTTCGGGGCCGCCGAGCAGAGTGGATGCCGACCCCGTTCGAGGTGTCGGTCCGCATCTCCGCGCCGCTGCCGGTAGCGTTGATAGATCGTCACTGGGAGGAGTCGCTCATGAGCTCAACAGACAATCCGGATGTGGCCGCGGCCAGAGCCGAACTGGACGCCGTGCGAGCCGAAGTCGCGTCGCTACGGCGCCAACTGGGGGAGTCCCCCGAGCAGGTACGCGAGCTCGAGGGCCGGGTCGATTCCTTGTCGCTGCGCAACACGAAGTTGCTCGACACTCTCAAGGAGGCCCGGCAACAGCTCATCGCGCTGCGCGAGGAGGTGGACCGTCTCGGCCAACCGCCGAGCGGATACGGCGTCCTGCTGAGCGTGTTCGAGGACGGCACCGTCGACGTGTTCACGTCCGGTCGGAAGATGCGGCTGACGTGCTCACCCAACATCGAGGCCGACACGCTCGCTCCGGGGCAGACCGTGCGGTTGAACGAGGCGTTGACCATCGTCGAGGCGTGCACCTTCGATCAGGTCGGCGAGATCAGCACTCTCCGAGAGCTTCTGGGGGATGGATCGCGCGCTCTCGTCGTCGGGCATGCCGACGAGGAACGGGTGGTCTGGCTGGCCAAACCGTTGATCGACATGGTCAACGACGACGGACCGGTCGACCCGGACGAGCCGTCGCGGAAGCTCCGTCCCGGAGATTCGCTGCTGGTCGACACCAAGGCCGGCTACGCGTTCGAGCGAGTTCCCAAGGCCGAGGTGGAGGATCTCGTCCTCGAGGAGGTTCCGGACGTCGGATACGAGGACATCGGCGGTCTCGGGCGACAGATCGAGCAGATTCGGGACGCCGTCGAGCTGCCGTTCCTGCACAAGGACCTGTTCCGGGAGTACTCACTGCGTCCACCGAAGGGCGTGCTGCTGTACGGCCCTCCCGGGTGTGGAAAGACGTTGATCGCCAAGGCCGTTGCCAACTCGTTGGCCAAGAAGATCGCCGAGGCACGTGGCCAGGATGCGCGGGAGGCGAAGTCGTTCTTCCTCAACATCAAGGGCCCCGAGCTGCTCAACAAGTTCGTCGGTGAGACCGAGCGTCACATCCGCATGATCTTCCAGCGGGCACGAGAGAAGGCGTCCGAGGGCACGCCGGTCATCGTGTTCTTCGACGAGATGGACTCGATCTTCCGTACCCGCGGCTCCGGCGTCTCGTCCGACGTGGAGACGACGGTCGTTCCGCAGTTGCTCGCCGAGATCGACGGTGTCGAGGGCCTCGAGAACGTCATCGTGATCGGTGCGTCCAATCGCGAGGACATGATCGACCCGGCGATCCTGCGACCCGGCCGACTCGACGTGAAGATCAAGATCGAGCGTCCCGACGCCGAATCGGCACAGGACATCTTCTCGAAGTACCTGACCGATTCGCTTCCGGTCAACGCCGACGACGTCGCCGAGTTCGGCGGCGATCGCGCGGCGTGCATCCGGGGCATGATCGATCGCGTCGTCGAGCGCATGTACGCCGAGAGTGACGACAATCGGTTCCTCGAGGTCACCTACGCCAACGGGGACAAGGAAGTTCTGTACTTCAAGGACTTCAACTCCGGGGCCATGATCCAGAACATCGTCGACCGGGCGAAGAAGTACGCCATCAAGTCGGTTCTCGAAACCGGAAACGCCGGACTGCGGATTCAGCACCTTTTCGATTCCATCGTCGACGAGTTCGCGGAGAACGAAGATCTGCCGAACACCACGAATCCGGACGACTGGGCTCGGATCTCGGGCAAGAAGGGCGAGCGAATCGTCTACATTCGCACGTTGGTCACCGGCAAGAACGCCAGCGCGAGCCGGGCGATCGACACCGAGGCCAATACCGGTCAGTACCTGTAGATCCACCGCTGGGCAGTATTCGGGGCGCGTCCGCACAGGGCGCGCCCCGAACTGCATCCGTCGGCCGTCTAGGCTTGACTTATGCAGCGCATCATCGGTATCGAGGTCGAGTACGGCATTTCTTCACCGACCGAACCCACCGCCAACCCGATCCTGACGTCCACCCAGGCGGTGTTGGCGTACGCGGCAGCCGCAGGAGTGCCGCGCGCCAAGCGCACCCGCTGGGACTACGAGGTGGAATCACCGCTGCGCGATGCACGAGGCTTCGATCTCGGACGGTTCAGCGGACCGGCTCCGGTCATCGATGCCGACGAGATCGGTGCTGCGAACATGATTCTCACCAACGGTGCCCGCCTGTACGTCGATCACGCGCACCCCGAGTACTCGGCCCCGGAGGTGCGGGACCCATTGGACGCGGTGATCTGGGACAAGGCAGGCGAACGCGTCATGGAAGCGGCCGCACGGCACGCGTCGAGCGTCCCGGGGGCTCCGCGCCTGCAGCTGTACAAGAACAACGTCGACGGCAAGGGCGCGTCGTACGGCACGCACGAGAACTACCTGATGTCGCGTGAGACGCCGTTCTCGGCGGTGATCGCGGGGCTCTCGCCGTTCTTCGCCTCCAGGCAGGTCATCACCGGCTCCGGTCGAGTCGGTATCGGCCAGTCGGGCGACGAGGCCGGGTTCCAGCTCTCGCAGCGAGCGGACTACATCGAGGTGGAGGTCGGACTGGAGACCACCCTCAAGCGCGGCATCATCAACACCCGGGACGAACCGCACGCAGACGCAGACAAGTACCGACGTCTGCACTGCATCATCGGCGACGCCAACCTGGCGGAGATGTCGACCTACCTCAAGGTGGGAACCACGGCCCTCGTGCTCGACCTCATCGAGGCGGGCGTCGACCTGTCGGATCTGCAGCTGGCCAGGCCGGTCACGGCTGTCCATCAGATCAGCCACGATCCCACCCTGCGCAAGGCCGTGGCACTCGCCGACGGCCGCGAACTGACGGGCCTTGCGCTGCAGCGGATCTACCACCAGCGGGCGGCGAAGTTCGTGGCTGCCGAGGGCAGCGACGACGCACGAGCACTGGACGTGCTCGACAAGTGGGCGATGGTGCTGGACCTGCTCGAGCGCGATCCCATGGAGTGCGCGCATCTGCTGGACTGGCCGGCGAAATTGCGACTGCTCGAAGGGTTCCGACAGCGTGAGGGCCTCGGCTGGTCCGCTCCGCGGCTGCACCTGGTGGACCTGCAGTATTCCGATGTTCGCCTCGACAAGGGGCTATACAACAGGTTGGTCGCCCGCGGTTCGATGGATCGTCTCGTGACCGAGCAGCAAGTTCTCGATGCGGTCGGCACACCGCCCGACGACACGAGGGCATACTTCCGCGGCGAATGCCTGCGCAAATTCGGTGCCGACATCGCCGCGGCGAGCTGGGACTCGGTCATCTTCGATCTCGGTGGCGATTCGTTGGTACGGATTCCGACGCTCGAGCCGTTGCGGGGAACGAAATCCCACGTCGGTGCCCTGCTGGAGTCCGTGGACAGTGCAGCGGAACTGGTCGACCAGCTCACCACCTGATCGTCCAGGGCATTCGAATGGGTCGTTCGGCGGTGTCTTGCCAACCGGCGAGGTCGGACTGTCGGTAGGGTAAAGGTCCGTGCACTTTCGGCGGAACGTTCGGTAGCACTTGCACATCCACGCCGGTGCGCCTCGGATGACCCGGCGACCGTGCAGTAGATCTGTTTTCTCGATACACAGAGGAGGTCGGCGACTATGGCTCAGGAGCAGACACGGCGCTCGGGCGGCGGCGGCGACGACGAGGTCCCAGGCGACACGGGGGCCGGTGGCCAGGAACGGCGCGAGAAGTTGGCCGAGGAGACCGACGATCTTCTCGACGAGATCGACGACGTTCTCGAGGAGAATGCCGAGGACTTCGTCCGCGCCTACGTTCAGAAGGGCGGCCAGTGACGGTGGATCGTTCGGACCCACGGTCGGCAGGCGACGGACCGGCGATTCCGCTGGGGTCCAGTAGCTCGTCCTTCTCCGACTACCTCCGGCAGCACGCCCCGCACCTGCTGCCGGAGAGCGGCCTCGCCGCGGACCTGGCGTCCCACGCCGCCAACGGCACCACCGACAAGTCCGGCATCGCTCCGCACGGTACGACGATCGTCGCCCTCACCTACGCGGGCGGGGTGCTGATCGCCGGTGATCGGCGCGCCACTCAGGGCAATCTGATCGCCAACCGTGACATGCAGAAGGTCTACGTCACCGACGAGTACTCCGCTGCGGGCATTGCCGGAACTGCGGGTATCGCAATCGAATTGGTTCGTCTGTTCGCTGTCGAACTCGAGCACTACGAGAAGATCGAGGGCGTGCCGCTCACCTTCAACGGCAAGGCCAACAAGTTGTCGTCGATGGTTCGGAGCAATCTGGGTGCGGCGATGCAGGGACTGGCTGCGGTGCCGTTGCTGGTCGGATTCGACATCGACATCTCCGATCCCGACAGAGCCGGACGCATCGTGTCGTACGACGTGGTCGGCGGGCGTTACGAGGAGCGGTCGGGCTATCACGCAGTGGGTTCGGGCTCGTTGTTCGCCAAATCCGCGCTCAAGAAGTTGTACCGCCCCGGAATGTCCGAGGACGAGGCGCTTCGGGCTGCAGTCGAGTCGCTGTACGACGCCGCCGACGACGACTCGGCCACCGGTGGTCCCGATGTCACCCGCGGCATCTACCCGACGGCAGTTGCCATCACGAGCGTCGGTGCGGACGACGTCGCGCACGATCGCATATCGGCTGCGGCCCGATCGGTTCTGGCAGAACGAACCGAGAGCGCAGCACACACCGGCGGCACGGACCACCACACCCGAGCAGGCCAGGAAGTCAGCGAAGGGGGTAGCGCGCTATGACGATGCCGTATTACGCATCTGCCGAACAGATCATGCGCGATCGTTCGGAATTGGCGCGCAAGGGAATCGGCCGCGGCCGCAGCGTCATCGTGCTGGCGTATGCCGACGGGGTCCTGTTCGTCGCCGAGAATCGCTCGACCGCGCTGCACAAGGTCAGTGAGCTCTACGACCGCATCGGTTTCGCTGCCGTCGGCAAGTACAACGAGTTCGAGAACCTACGCAAGGCCGGCATCCAGCACGCAGACATCAAGGGATACACCTACGATCGACGCGATGTCACCGGCCGGTCGTTGGCGAAGACCTACGCCCAGGCACTGGGCACCATCTTCACCGAGCAGCTCAAGCCGTACGAGGTCGAGATCTGCGTCGCCGAGGTGTCCCATCAGGACGAGCCGATGGCCACGCAGCTCTACCGCATCACGTACGACGGCTCCATCGTCGACGAACAGGATTTCGTCGTCATGGGCGGCACCACCGAGCCCATCGTGGCCGCGCTGAAGGATACGTACCGGTCCGGCCTCGGGTTGGCGGACGCAGTTCGTATCGCCGTCGACGCGCTCACCGCCGGTCCGACGTCGCCTGCGACTGCCGGTGCCGAGCCCGAGAAGAAGGTTCTCGAGGTGTCGGCCCTGGAGGTAGCCGTCCTGGATCAGGGGCGACCGCGTCGAGCGTTCCGGCGTATCGCTGGAGCTGCTCTGGCGGACATGTTGCCCGCATCGGCACCGTCCGCGACCGGCGACGGCTCCTCGGAGCCGGAGACTCCGCAGTAGTCCCCACACTTCGGATCGAGGTCGACGGCCTCGTGCTCTATCGCTTCCGGTAGAGCACGAGGCCGTTCTTGTCGCTGCTGAACTGGAATGTCGTGCCGTCTCCGACGACCTCGCCGTCAGCCGCGAGGGCAACCGGGGCACCGTCCACCTCGACGGTCAAGCGTTGCGCCACACTGCGCACGTAGGCAGGCGACGAGCCGAGCGTTCCGGTGATCGTCGCCCACAGCAGTCGTGTTCTCGATGCCTTGGGTTCCGACGGGAGAAAGCGAACATCGAGGGTGCCGGTATGAATGCTGCTGCGCGACATGGGAACTTGATCGATCGGATCGTAGGTACCGTTGCCGACGAAGAGCATCCACACCGAGTGCGGCACCCCGTCGAGTCGAATGTTCAGTGGCTCTGCAGCCGCGAGCACTCGTGTCATCGCAACCGCAGCGGCCGGCCACTTACCGATTCGCTTCTGCAGCTTCTGCCGTAACCGCACCGAGTCGGGGTAGCCCCCGAACGTCGCGGTGTTGACGAACGACACCCTGCGGCCGTCGACGTCCACCTCGGCGAGGTCGACCAGTTCCGCGGTGCCCGCCTCGACGGCGGCAGCGGTATCTTCGACTGCGGTCAGACCGGTGTCGCGAGCGAAGTGGTTGAGAGTGCCACCCGGAAACGCGGCGAGCGGCAGGCCGTTGCGCGCAGCCGAGGCAGCGACGCTGACGACCGTGCCGTCGCCTCCGCACACTCCGAGAGCACGCGGCGTCGTGTCCCGAATTCTCTCTTCGAGTTGCTCGTTGAAGTCCTTCTCGGGATCGGGTACGAACAGGTCGGCGTCGGGGAGCTCGCGGCGGATGGCGTCCGGTACCGCCTCCGAACCGTCACCGGATGCGGGATTGACGAGCACCAACAGTCCCCGTCCGCCCGGCAGTGCCTCGACCTCGACCGGCGAGCCGAGAGCGGCGGGCTTCGCCGACCGTACGGCCCACCAGCGGCGGGTCGACAACGCGATCGCCGAGCCGAGTGCAGCTCCGGCGACGACATCGGTGGGCCAGTGGACTCCGACGTGAACCCGGGAATAGCAGACTGCGGCGGCGACCGGAGCCAGCAGCAATCCTGCCTTCGGTGATTCGATGGCGACCGCGGTGACGAAGGCGGCCGCGGACGCCGAGTGACCGGAGGGAAACGACGAGGACACCGGCGGGGCGAGCACGCGGCGCAGTACGGGAACCAGCTCGGTACCCGGCCTCGACCTCGGGAACACCGGCTTGAGCAGACCGTTCGCCACGGCGCTCGCACCCGCCACGGCGATCAGCCCCCGCACGCCGCCGCGTCGGGCCGAGCCACCGGCCGCGCCGAGAAGTGCGGCAGCTCCGAGCCACAGGCGACTGTGATCGGCGGCCGTGCTCAACGCGCGAAGACCCGCGTCGGCCCTGCTCGAGCGCAATGCCGCGCTTCGCGCAACCAGGGACAGGTCCCACGCGTGAACCGAGGCGGCAACAGACGTTGGCGTGGAAGTCATAGGGCCCAGCCTAGGCATGGACGCCATCGAGGCGCTCCGACACATCCATCGGTGGCTTGCGTTGTAGTGTCGAAGTGTGCAGCGACGAATTATGGGCATCGAGACCGAGTTCGGTGTCACATGTACCTTTCACGGACACCGACGCCTGAGTCCGGACGAGGTGGCCCGCTACCTCTTCCGTCGCGTGGTCTCGTGGGGCCGCAGCTCGAATGTGTTCCTCCGCAACGGCGCTCGCCTCTATCTCGACGTCGGTTCGCATCCCGAGTACGCCACTGCCGAATGCGACAGCCTGCTGCAATTGGTCACCCATGATCGCGCAGGCGAGCGAGTACTCGAGGATTTGCTGATCGACGCCGAACAGCGTCTCGCCGAGGAGGGCATCGGCGGAGACATCTACCTGTTCAAGAACAACACCGATTCGGCGGGCAACTCCTACGGTTGCCACGAGAATTTCCTCGTCCAGCGAGCGGGCGAATTCTCGCGCATCTCGGATGTGCTCCTACCTTTCCTGGTCACCCGCCAATTGATCTGTGGCGCAGGCAAGGTGCTGCAGACACCCAAGGCCGCGACGTTCTGCCTCTCGCAGCGCGCCGAGCACATCTGGGAAGGCGTGTCGTCGGCCACCACTCGTTCGCGGCCGATCATCAACACTCGCGACGAACCGCACGCCGATGCCGAGAAGTATCGCCGGCTCCACGTCATCGTCGGCGATTCCAACATGGCCGAGACCTCGACCATGCTCAAGGTGGGGACGGCCGCACTCGTACTCGAGATGATCGAGGCAGGCGTCTCGTTCCGAGACTTCGCGCTGGACAATCCGATTCGGGCCATTCGCGAGGTCAGCCACGATCTGACCGGTCGCAGGCCGGTCCGCCTCGCCGGTGGTCGCCAGGCCAGTGCACTCGAAATCCAGCGTGAGTACTACTCCCGGGCCGTCGAGCATCTCCAGACGCGGGAGCCGAATGCTCAGGTGACACAGGTGGTGGACCTGTGGGGACGCACACTCGATGCCATCGAGTCGCAGGACTTCGCCAAGGTCGACACCGAAATCGACTGGGTCATCAAACGCAAGCTGTTCGAGCGGTATCAGGACCGCTACTCGATGGAACTTTCCGATCCCAAGATCGCTCAGCTCGATCTTGCGTACCACGACATCAAGCGTGGACGGGGAGTGTTCGACGTGCTGCAGCGCAAGGGTCTGGTCAAGCGAGTCACCGAGGACGAGCAGATCGACGAAGCGGTGAATTTGCCGCCGCAGACGACACGCGCGAAGCTGCGCGGTGAGTTCATCACCGCGGCCCAGGAAGCCGGACGCGACTTCACCGTCGACTGGGTACACCTGAAACTCAACGATCAGGCGCAGCGAACGGTGTTGTGCAAGGACCCGTTCCGTTCGGTCGACGAGCGCGTCGAGCGACTCATCGCATCGATGTAGTCCGAACGCGACTCGGCTGGAGGTCGGGTAGCGATCCAGGCAACTCGGGTCGCTACAGCTCCGGCGGGCGGTGAACAACTAGGCTCGACTGTCGTGGCCACCACCAAAGTCGAACGCCTGATGAACCTGGTCATCTGTCTGTTGTCGACGCGTCAGTTCCTGACCGCGGAGTGGATCCGCGAGAGCGTTGCCGGGTACGACGACTCGACGAGCCTCGAAGCGTTCAGCAGGATGTTCGAGCGTGACAAGAACGAACTGCGCGATCTCGGGGTGCCCCTCGAGACCGGCATCGCCACGCGGTTCGGTGGTGTCGAGGGTTATCGCATCAACCGAGATGCCTACGAGCTGCCGGACATCGATCTCACCAGCGAGGAATCGGCTGCGGTCGCGGTGGCCGTCAAATTGTGGGAATCGCCGGAACTGACGTCTGCGGCCCAGAGTGCGCTGCTGAAGCTCCGCGCCGCAGGTATTCAGGTCGACCAGAACGAGTCGGCCGCTGCCGTCACGGCCGTTCCGGCGCGAACCCGAGGGTCCGAGCCCGCACTGGGTGCCCTGCTCGCGGCGATCGACGAGGGTAAGTCGGTGCGGTTCGAGCATCGACCCTCGTTGACCGAGCCGTTCGTCACCCGAACCGTCCAGCCGTGGGGCGTTGTGACGTTCCGGGGACGGTGGTACCTCGTGGGACACGACGTGGACCGAGACGACACCCGAACCTTCCGACTGTCCCGGATCGGCGACGACGTCAAAGCCTTCGGATCACCTCAGAGTGTCCGCAAGCCCGACGGTATCGATCTCCAGGACATCGTCCGCCGCGTCGCGGGCACGTCCTCGGTATCGGGTACCGCGCGAGTGTGGCTTCAGGACGGTCGGGCGACGGAGCTGCGGAGGATGGGCACCGTGGTGGGGGAGCAGACGGTGGGCTCGCGTACCGGAACGGTCGTCGAGGTTCCGGTACGGTCCTGGGATTGGATTTCGCGGCTCATCGCCGGTCACGGTCCCGACGCGATGGTGTTGGCCCCGGCAGAGCTGCGGGCCGATGTCATCTCGACCTTGCAGACTGCAGCCGAACTGGAGAACGAACGATGAGCGCGCGTCTGTCGGTGCGGTTGGCCCGCCTGCTCAACATGGTGCCCTTCTTCATGGCCAATCCGGGGTTGAGCGCCGAGGAGGCCGCTCGGGAACTGGGCGTGACCACCGCGACGCTGATGGCCGATCTCAATCAGCTCTGGATGTGCGGTCTGCCCGGATACGGACCGGGTGACCTCATCGATCTGTCGTTCTCCGAGGAGAGCATCGACGTCACCTTCTCCGCCGGGATCGACCGGCCGCTGCGGTTGACGTCCACCGAGGCCACCGCACTGTTGGTCGCACTTCGGTCGTTGACCTCGATGCCGGGGATGGTCGATCCGTCGGCCGCTCAGCGAGCGATCGCGAAGATCGAGACCGCGGCCGGGTCGGCGGCGGCGAATGTGCCGCTCTCGTCCGACCACGACACGGCCGACGCGGAGGAGGGTCCGGTGTCGAGCACCGTACGGTCTGCGCTCCGAGCCCGGCACGCACTCGAACTCACCTACTACTCGGCGTCGCGAGACGTGCTCACCGAGCGCATCGTTGATCCGATCAGGACCGTGGTGGTCGACGACAACAGCTATCTGCAGGCATGGTGTCGCGGCGCCGAGGGCGTTCGGCTGTTCAGATTCGATCGCATCGATTCGGCCACCGAACTCGACGAACCGTCGTCTCCGCCGGAGTCGGTGCAGGACGAGGACGCGTTCGAGATCTTCAACGACGACCCCTCTCTGTCCCAAGCGCGGTTACGCGTCTCACCTGCGTTCACCTGGATTCTGGACTACTACCCGATGACGCAGGTAGCCGCCGATTCGGACGGGTCCATCGAGGTGACCATGCGTTTCGCGACGCTGCAGTGGATGACCCGGCTGACCCTCGGGTTCGGCGGTGGCGTCACCGTACTGGGACCTGAATCCTTGGTGAATTCCGTCCGCGATCGTGCGCGGTCCGCCCTGAATGCCTACGCGGAGCTCGACGCCACCGACACCGGCGGCGGCCTCACAACATGAACGTGAGGTGAAGCGGTGCGCTCCGTTGCCGAGCGCATCGCCCGCCGTCGGGTACGCTCGATTCATCTGATCTCAGGAGGTTCACATGGGATTCACCAGTCCCTGGCACTGGGCCATCGTTGCGGTGGTCGTCATCATTCTGTTCGGTTCCAAGAAGCTGCCCGAGGCTGCGCGTGGACTCGGACGCTCGTTGCGTATCTTCAAGAGCGAGGTCAAGGAGATGCAGAACGACGGCAAATCCGACACCGATACCGCGACTGCACAGCAGCCGGCCGCACCCGCTCAGCTGCCATCGCCGGCACCCGTGGCGCAGACCGAGACCACACCCCAGCACGACGCGAAGTCTGCCTGAGCGACGCCGCTCAGCACACCTTCGGTGCCGCGTCGGCACCGAAGGTTCACTGCTGTCGGTGACGGCCTCGTGCCGCCTGCCGACCGAAGAAGGCTGACCGTAGAACACCATGCGCATTCCGTTCGATCCACGGCGCAGTAAGCGTCGAGTCAATCCCGACGGCACGATGTCGTTGGTCGATCACCTGTACGAGCTGCGAACCCGGCTGCTCTGGTCGCTGCTGGCCATCGCGGTGACCACTGCATTCGGATTCTTCTGGTACTCACACACGATCTTCGGCGTCGAAAGCCTCGGCGATCTGCTTCGAGGCCCGTACTGCACCCTGGACCCGAGCCTGCGTGCGGATTTGAGCAACGACGATCAGTGCCGCCTGCTCGCCACCGGCCCGTTCGACCAGTTCCTGCTGCGGTTCAAGGTGGCGTTCACCGCAGGCGTCGTGCTCGCCTGCCCCATCTGGCTGTACCAGATCTGGGCGTTCATCACTCCCGGCCTGTACGCCAACGAACGCCGTTACGCAGTCTCCTTCGTCACCGGTGCCGCTGCGCTGTTCGTGACCGGAGCGATTCTGGCGTACTTCGTCGTCGCCAAGGGCTTGCACTTTCTGCTGTCGATCGGTGACAACGTCCAGATCACGGCACTGAGCGGCGATCAGTACTTCGGTTTTCTGATCAATCTTCTGATCATCTTCGGTGTCAGCTTCGAAATACCGCTGCTGGTCGTCGGGCTGAACTTCGTCGGTGTTCTCACCTACGAACGCCTGAAGGCGTGGCGTCGCGGGTTGATCTTCGGACTGTTCGTGTTCGCGGCGATCGCAACGCCCGGACAGGATCCTTTCTCGATGCTGGCCTTGGCGTTGGCTCTGACGGTGCTCTTCGAGATGGCAGTGCAGATTGCGCGGATTCACGACAAGCGTAAGTTGCGCAAGAGAAGAGACGAATGGGGTGATGTGTCAGATGACGAAGCAACACGCATCGAAGGCGCAAGTTCTATCCAGGCCCCACACGCTGTCGCACCGACACCGCCGGTGGGCGGTATCGGCACTGCGACCCGAACACAGGCACAGTACGACGACACGATCTGATGTGAGTCCCAGCGACGGGGCGCGACCATGAGCGAGGCTGTTGTCGACACCCGGTCCAGGCCAGAACCCACGGAACTGCAACGGTTTTCCGCGGAGTTGAGTTTTCCGTTGGACCGCTTCCAAGTGGATGCGTGCACTGCATTGGAGAACGGTCACGGGGTGTTGGTCTGCGCCCCGACCGGCGCGGGCAAGACCGTGATCGGCGAGTTCGCGGTGCACCTGGCCCTCGCTGCCGGTCGCAAATGCTTCTACACCACCCCCATCAAGGCGCTCAGCAACCAGAAGTTCGCCGAGTTGACCGCGCGATACGGACGCGAGACGGTCGGCCTGTTGACCGGTGATTCGTCCATCAATCCGGATGCACCCATCGTCATCATGACGACCGAGGTGCTGCGCAACATGCTCTACGCATCCTCCGACGCACTGCGCGGGCTCTCGCACGTGGTGATGGACGAGGTGCACTACCTGGCGGATCGGTTCCGAGGTGCGGTCTGGGAAGAAGTGATCCTGCACCTGTCCGACGACGTGCGTCTGGTGAGCCTGTCCGCAACGGTCAGCAACGCCGAGGAGTTCGGCGCGTGGATGAGTACCGTTCGCGGCGACACCTCGGTGGTCGTGGACGAGAACCGTCCCGTTCCGCTCTCGCAGCACATCATGGTGGGCCGTCGGTTGTTCGATCTTTTCGACACCCGACCACAGTCACCGGACGGCCACCAGAAGGTCGTCGTGGACCGAGACCTGGTGCGGCACGTCAAGCAGCGTCAGTCGCTGGACTCCATGGATCGGTGGCACGCACCGCACAGTCGAGGACGCGGAGGTCGAAGCGGGGGCGGCGGACGCGGCGGCCACCAGGGAGGCGGAGGTGCCAACCGTCCGCTGGCTCGTCCCGACGTGATCGCCAAGCTGGACGAGGAAGGTCTGCTCCCGGCCATCACGTTCATCTTCAGTCGTGCAGGCTGCGACGGGGCCCTGACTCAGTGCATGCGTTCGCGGCTGGTTCTGACGACGCCTGAGCAGGCCGAGGAGATCAGGTACATCGTCGAGAAGCACACCTCCGAACTTCCGCGCGAGGATCTGGAAGTGCTCGGCTTCTGGGAATGGCGAGATGCGCTCGAACGCGGGTTCGCCGCGCACCACGCCGGAATGCTGCCGGTCTTCCGCCACACCGTCGAGGAGCTGTTCGTCAAGGGATTGGTCAGAGCGGTGTTCGCCACCGAAACTCTGGCCCTCGGAATCAATATGCCTGCCCGAACCGTGGTGCTCGAAAAACTGGTCAAGTTCAACGGTGAGACGCACGCGGAGCTGACACCGGGGGAGTACACCCAGCTGACCGGCCGGGCCGGGCGACGCGGCATCGACGTCGAGGGTCACGCGGTTGTGCTGTGGCAGCCCGGTACCGAACCGACCGAGGTGGCCGGACTCGCGTCGACGCGAACGTTTCCCCTCCGGAGCTCTTTCGCGCCCGCCTACAACATGTCGATCAATCTGATCGAACAGTTCGGGGCAGCGGATTCACGGCAGTTGCTCGAGCGGTCCTTCGCTCAGTTCCAGGCCGACCGGTCCGTCGTCGGCATGGTCCGCGGTATCGAGAAGAACATGAAGACGTTGGAGGCGCTCGGCGCAACGCTCGGTGGCCCCGACGGGGAGTACTTCGAGTACGCGCGACTGCGCGAGCGTCTGAAGGATCGAGAGAAGACCCTCGAGCGTCAGAACAGGTCCGATCGGCGGGACAAAGCCGTCGACTCGTTGCGTGCGTTGCGCCGCGGCGACGTGATCTCGGTGCCGTCCGGACGGCGCAGCGGACTGGCAGTGGTACTCGAACCGGACGACGATCGCGGCGATCCGCGGCCGCTCGTGCTGACCGAGGACAAATGGGCAGGCCGTCTGTCCGCTGCCGATTTCCCTACGCCGGCAACACCTCTCGGCTCCATGCGATTGCCACGGTTCGTCGATCACCGCACCGCCAAGACCCGTCGGGATCTGGCGGCGGCGTTGGTCACCCGCGGCATATCCCAGCCCTCGGATCGAGTGGGACGAAAGTCGACCGCTGCCGACGACAAGGAGTTGGCAACCCTGCGTCGGGCCATCCGCTCACATCCGGTGCACAGCCGGCCGGATCGTGAGGAACTCTCTCGAACCGGCGAACGCTACAACCGGCTGGCCCGGGAAACCGAGTCGATGCGGCAGAAGGTGTCGGCCACGACGAACTCGTTGGCCCGAACGTTCGACCGCATTCTGGCCTTGCTGGCGGACCGCGGCTACGTGACCCCGGGCAAGGATCCCAAGGTGACCGACGACGGTGCTCGATTGAGCCGGATCTATTCCGAATCCGATCTTCTGGTCGCGGAATGCCTGCGAGGCGGACTGTGGCAGGGATTGTCGGCCGCAGAGTTGGCCGCAGTGGTCTCGGCCGTGGTCTACGAGTCCCGCTCCGAGGGAGACATCACCCCACACGGCCCGACCGGACCCATCAGGCACGCGTTGACCGAGACCGTGCGGGTGTGGCACGAGCTGCGGGCCGACGAGGTTCGGCACAAACTGCCACCGACCAGAGAGCCGGACATGGGCTTCGTCAAAGCGATCTACAAGTGGGCTTCCGACCATTCGCTCGTCGACGCACTGGTCGCGGCAGGCGACAACGGCAAGGCGCTGTCCGGTGGCGACTTCGTCCGTTGGTGTCGGCAGGTCATCGACCTGCTCGACCAGGTCCGGCTCGCCGCTCCCGAACCCGAGCTGTCGCGAACCGCCGCCCGTGCCGTCGCCGCGCTGCGACAAGGAGTGGTGGCCGTCGATGCCGCGTGACCGATGCTGCGTGACCGGCGCTGCGTGACGGGCCGAAACCGGACTGCCGGGTCGGTACAGCGGACGCACCGACAAGCGGGATACTGTACCCCCGACGGATTCGAGATTTCAGTGGAGGCGAGATGAGCGGCCCATACGGTCCGACCGACCCCGACAACAGTTGGTCACGAACGCCGGACCAGGACGGTGCCGCGAAGGACGGGCAGGAAGCTTCCACCGGCGAAGCTGCGGCGACATCCGAATCGCAGACTCCGACTCCGTCGGCGTGGGGACAGTACGCGCCGCCCACCGGCACCCCGACCACGCAGTACGGCGAACCTTCCGGAGGCGCGTACGGCCAGTCTCCCCAGGGGCAAACTCCCCAGGGGCAATACCCTCAGGGCGCGTATCCCCAGGGGCAATACCCCCAGGGCGCGTATCCGGCCGGGCCCTACCCGCAGCAGGGTCAGAATCCTCAGGTTCAGGGTCCGCAGGGGCAGTACCCGCAGGGCTACAACCCGCAGAATCCGACCGCACAGAATCCCACCGCACAGAATCCGACCGCGCAATACCCGGCGGGACAGCCGTACGGGGCACCGTATCCGGGGGCCGGACAGCAGCCTGCCGGTGACGCCGCCTACCAAAACCCCTACGCACCACAACAATTCGGCGGCAGTGGGCAGTACGGTGCCGGCCAGTACGGTCAGCAGCCTCCCTTCGCGGGCGGGCAGAATCCGAATCAGCAGTATCCCGGTCAGCACTATCCCGGACAGCAGTATCCGGGCCAGTACCCCGGGCAGTACCCGGGCCAGCAGCCAGGTCCCGGTCGCAGTGGCACACAGTCCAAGAAGCCGCTGATCATCGCGGGCTCCGTCATCGCCGTCGTGGCCGTGGCCGTGGTCGCGGCAGTGCTGTACTTCGCGTTCGGGCGCACGACCACCCTCGATACGACGGCCGCTCAGGACGGTATTCGCACGGTGTTGACCGAGTCCTACGGTGCCACGAACGTCTCGGGGGTGTCGTGCCCGCAGAACATCGAAGTCAAGGCCGGCACCAGCGTCGATTGCACGCTTACGGTCGACGGGGCGTTCAAGAAGGTGACGTTGACCTTCCTCAACGACGACGCCGACTACGAGGTCTCACTCCCGAAATAGCCCTGGTCAATTCCGGGACGCCGTGGCCGCCATCGCCGAGACGAGGCGGTCCACGGCGTTTCTGATTCCAAGGGTCTCCGCGAGCTTGTCGAGTGCCTCGAGATCTGCCGGTTCGGCCGGAATCTCGTCCGACCTCGACAGAACGACGTCGGCATCGGTGACGACCCGCACCACCGGCAGTGCCGCATCGAGGTAGTCGCCGGCGTTGGCCAGCTTCGCCCGAATTCCCTTGGCCATGTCCGACTCCGGATCGAGTGCCGCTGCACGCAGGCCCGCGACGGACTCGTACTGCAGCATGAGTGTGGAGGCCGTCTTCTCACCGACACCCTTGACACCCGGTAGCCCGTCCGACGCATCGCCGCGCAGAAGCGCCAACTCCGCGTAGGCCGCTCCCGCGCGGTGCAGCGGGACGCCGCACCGCTCGGCCACCTCGACCGGGCCGAAGAGTTCTGCCTTGGCCAAGCCACGACCCACGTACAGCACCCGTACCTCGTTCGGTTCGTCCGCCGCCACCTGCAACAGATCTCGGTCGCCGCTGACCACGACGACGGGATCGCGTCGTTCCTGTGCAGCCAAGGTTCCGAGCACGTCGTCGGCCTCGAGGCCGTCGGCCCCCGCGGTGGCAATTCCCAACGCCGCCAGGACGTCCATGATCATGTCCACCTGTGGCGTCAGGGTCTCGGGAACCTCTTCACTCTCGGCCACATCCGGCGCGGCGTCGGCAACCCGGTGCGCCTTGTACGAAGGAACGAGGTCCACTCGGAACTGTGGACGCCAGTCGAGGTCGAGGCACACAGCCAATCGGCTCGGTTCGGTTCGCGTGATCAGGGCCGAGATCATGTCGAGGAAACCTCGCACGGCATTGACGGGACGGCCGTCGGGCGCCGTAATCGACTCGGGCAGAGCGTAGTAGGCCCTGAACCACAGGCTCGCGCCGTCGAGGAGCAGCAACGGCGACTTTCCGGGGGTGGTCATGGGGCTCATCTTGCCGTACGGCACTAGCCTGGAGGTATGAGTGTCGATTCTTCTCGTTTTCCCAGCGATGTCTACGCCTCCAGGCTCGCGCGCGCGGCCCGCCTGACGTCGGACGCAGGCTTGGACGCCCTGCTGATCACTCCGGGCCCGGATCTGCAGTATCTGATCGGGTCCACGGCCAGCTCGTTCGAGCGTCTCATCGCGTTGGTGGTGCCGGCCGACGGCAGCACTCCCAGCATCGTCGTGCCGCGGCTCGAACTCGCCGCGCTGGGTGACTCCGCCGCCGAGGACCTGTCACTGACGCTCGTCGATTGGGTGGACGGCGTCGATCCGTACGCGCTCGTGGCTGCGGCCGTGCCGGCCGGTAGCAAGACCGCTGTCGCCGACGCGATGCCCGCCCTGCACTTCGTGCCGCTGGCAACGATTTTCGGGACCGTGCCGGTGCTGGCGACAGACGTTCTGCGCCAGCTGCGGATGATCAAGGACGACGCCGAGATCGATGCTCTTCGTCGAGCCGGTCATGCCATCGACCGGGTTCACGCCCGGATGGGCGAGTGGCTCCGAGTGGGCCGAACCGAAGCCCAGATCGCGGCAGACATCGCAACGGCGATCGTCGAGGAAGGCCACACCGCACCGGAATTCATCATCGTCGGCTCCGGTCCGCACGGTGCCGATCCGCACCACGAGGTCTCCGATCGTGTCGTCGAGGCCGGCGACGTGGTCGTCGTCGACATCGGTGGACCCGTTGCGCCGGGATACAACTCGGACTCCACTCGCACCTACAGTCTCGGAGAGCCTTCGGCCGAGGTCGCTACCCGGTACGCGGTACTGGAGCGAGCTCAGCAGGCCGCAGTCGACGCTGTGTCGCCGGGAGTCAGCGCGGAGTCCATCGACGCAGCCGCACGCGAGGTGTTGGTCGAAGCCGGTCTGGGAGAGGCGTTCCTGCACCGCACCGGACACGGTATCGGCCTGTCGGTGCACGAGGAGCCGTACATCGTGGCGGGCAACGACATCACTCTCACCGAGGGAATGGCGTTCAGCATCGAACCGGGCATCTATTTCCGGGGGCAGTGGGGTGCCAGGATCGAGGACATTGTCGTCGTGACGGCGGACGGGTGCGAATCGGTCAACCTCCGCCCCCACGGTCTCGCCGTGCTGCCGGTGTGACCGACGGCCGCCGAGCCGAGTTCGTCTCCGTCGTCAGGACGAATCCGATTGTGGCCGAGGTACTTCGGCGTGCGCCGCAGCTCGGGCTTTCGAATTGGTACCTGACGGCGGGCGGTCTGTTCCAAACCGTGTGGAATCACCTCGCCGACCGAGATCTCGGGGCCGGAATTCGCGACTACGACTTCTTCTATTTCGACGACACGGATCTGTCGTACGCCGCGGAGAACGACGTGATCGAGACCGCGGCCGACGTGTTCGCCGACCTCGGGGTCGACGTCGAAGTGCGTAATCAAGCGCGTGTACACCTGTGGTACGAGCAGCATTTCGGAGCGACGTTGGCTCCGTACCGAAGCTCCGAGGATGCCATCGACCACTTCGTGTCGACCACGTGCTGTTTCGGGATCACCGTGGACTCCCACGGTACGGACCGCGTCTATGCCCCACACGGCTTCGACGACCTGTTCGCCGGGATCGTCCGGCCGAATCCGCGATTACCGATGCGGCACGTCTACGAGGCGAAGGCCGCGCGGTGGACCACCGAATGGCCGAACCTGACCGTTCTACCCTGGCCGACGGACGACTAGCGTTGCAGCAGCGAGCGGCTGCCCAGTACCCGCCGCACCGCTATCTCGACGACGACGCGGGTCGGATTCTCCCGCGGCACTCGATAGCGTCGGGCATAGCGGTTCTCCGCATCGGCGACCGACTCGTGGTCGTCACGAACGGTGGCCGGACCCTCCAACGTCAGCCAGCGGGCACCGTCGATCTGGGTGACGGCGGCGTAGGCACCGCGGCCGGCGTTGATCGCCTTCTGCGACACGTTGTTGGTGATGACACGGGCGACGTGCGCGTCCGCGTCGTAGGTGAACCCGACGGCGACGACATGGGGCGTGCCGTCCGGACGCAACGTCGTCAGCGTGGCGAGGTGCCGTTCGGTGAGGAATTCGATCGCCTCGTCGGTGAGGGCAGTCGCGTCAGCGGGGGTAGCGGCCATGACTCGACTGTAATGACGTGCCCCGACTGCCATGAGCGGGGCTCGATCGGAGAGACTGTTCGGCGTGAGCAGACGATCTGAACCCGCCTCGGGAACGTTGTTGTTGCTCGGCGGCCGAAGCGAGATCGGTCTCGAGGTCGCCACTCGGCTGGCACCGGGACGAACCGTCGTACTGGCCGCTCGGCGCAGTTCCGACCTGGCGACGCAACGGTCACGTGTGCTGCAGGCAGGCGCGACGACCGTCGATGCGGTCGAGTTCGACGCGAACGCCATGGACACCCACGAGGAAATCCTGCGCTCCGTCGTGGAACGGCACGGGCCCATCGGAATCGTGGTGTTGGCGTTCGGGATTCTGGGGGATCAGACGCGCGCCGAGGACGACGCCGGGCATGCGCTGGAGGTGATCACGACCGACTTCCTCGCCCAGGTTTCCGTCCTCACCCACGCCGCGAAGGTACTGCGGGCGCAGAAGAGCGGCGATCTGGTGGTCTTCTCGTCCGTCGCGGGTG
Source organism: Rhodococcus sp. 3258 (assembly GCF_031456475.1). NCBI lineage: Bacteria > Bacillati > Actinomycetota > Actinomycetes > Mycobacteriales > Nocardiaceae > Rhodococcus > Rhodococcus sp. 3258. The sequence goes on along the minus strand of NZ_JAVDUT010000004.1, from coordinate 195,962 downwards.
TCCGGGTGAGGCGGGCCAACTACGTCTACGGCTCAGCCAAAGCGGGTCTGGACGGCTTCGCCAGCGGACTGAGCGATTCCCTGCACGGCAGCGGCGTTCATCTGTTGCTCGCGCGCCCAGGGTTCGTCATCGGTTCGATGACCGAGGGCATGGACCCGGCACCGATGTCCAGCACACCCGATCAGGTGGCCGCCGCGGTGGTGGCTGCGCTGCGCAGCCGGAAGTCGACGGTGTGGATCCCCTGCACTCTTCGGCCGGTGTTCTTCGCGATGAGACTGCTTCCGCAATGGCTGTGGCGCAGGATGCCGCGCTGATGGCGGAGCCCAACCCTCACCCCATCGCAGTGGTGGGAATCGGCGCGGACGGTTGGGACGGACTGTCTGCTGTCGCACGTGTCGTGGTCGAGCAGGCAGATGTCGTCTTCGGGTCGGCGAGGCAGCTTGCCGGCGTGGGGGACAGGTGCGCTGACGCTCGTGCGTGGCCCAGTCCGTTGCTGCCGAGCCTGCGGCCGATGATCGACTCCTGTGACGGCCGGACCGTGTGTGTGTTGGCCAGTGGCGACCCGATGTTTCACGGTATCGGTGTGAGCCTGGCTCGCGAATTCGGTGCCGAACGTCTGAGGGTGTATCCCGCACCGTCGTCGGTTTCGCTTGCCTGTGCGCGTCTGGGCTGGTCGCTCGCGCACACCACGACGGTGTCGCTGGTGAACAGCCCGGTCGAGACCGTCCTCCCGGAACTCGGCCACGGTCGTCGACTTCTCGTACTGAGCCGAGGCAGCTCGACACCGAGTGACGTGTGTGCGCTCTTGCGTGACAACGGTTTCGGTGCCAGTACGGTGAGCGTGCTCGAACAACTCGGCGGCCCGGCCGAACGCGTCACCCGGGGGACGGCGACGGACTCGACGTTCGCCGACGCCGACCCGCTCAACGTTGTCGCGCTCGAATGCGTTCGAGATCGCGGCGCCACCAGACTCACTCGCGTTCCGGGCCTGCCCGATTCGCAGTACACCGGCGACGGTCAGATGACCAAGCAGGAAGTGCGCGCACTGACGCTGTGCGCGTTGGCGCCCGGAGCCGGCGAGGTCCTGTGGGACGTCGGCGGAGGCTCGGGGACGATCGCCATCGAATGGATGCGCACCGATCCATCGTGTCGCGCAGTGACATTCGAGTCGTCCGGGGATCGTCGACACCAGATCACGACCAACGCACAACGGCTCGGGGTGCCCGGGCTGGCCGTGCTCGGCACTGCGCCCGGGGCTTTCGAAGAGGTCCCCGGCAGTGCAGGCGTTCCGGACGCGGTGTTCGTCGGCGGCGGGGCGACCGAGCCGGGCATGATCGAGCGGTGCTGGGCGGCCGTGCGTCCCGGTGGCCGATTGGTCGCCAATTCGGTGACCGCAGAATCGGATTCACTGCTGCTCTCGGCAGCTGCACGATACGGCGGTAGGCTGCGCCGGTTCCAGATCTACCGGGGTGAGCCGTTGGGGTCCTTCACCACCTGGCGACCACAACTGCCGGTCACCCAGTGGTGCGTGACGAAACCCTGGGGTGCGCCCGACGGGGCGGATGCGGACGAGCAGTGAAGGTCCTACTCCTGGGCGGCACGTCCGAATCCAGGCAACTCGCCGCCGCCGTGGCCGGCGTGCCCGGGATCGAGTTGATCACCTCGCTGGCCGGGCGCGTCGCCGAGCCGGCGCCGGTGTCGGGCCATACCAGGATCGGCGGTTTCGGCGGTGCCGACGCATTGGCACAGTGGATTCGAGACAACGCCGTCGATGCACTGGTCGACGCGACGCACCCGTTTGCCGCCACCATCACCGCGCATGCCGACTACGCTGCTCGGACAACCGGTGTCGCTCATCTCGTGCTGACCCGGCCACCGTGGATCGCGTCGGCGGACGACCAGTGGACCACCGTGGCATCCCTACCCGAGGCGGCCGCATCGATAGAACCGGGTAGTCGGGTGTTCCTCACCATCGGCAGGCAAGGCGTTCACCATTTCGCCGGAGTCGCCGATGCGTGGTTCCTGATTCGTTCGATAGATCCACCGACCGGTGCCGTTCCCCCTCGCGCCACCCTCGAGCTCGGCCGCGGGCCGTTCGACCTCGCGCACGAGTCGGCAATGCTCGCCGACAACCGAATAGACCTGCTGGTCACCAAGAACAGCGGCGGCACGATGACCCGCGCCAAGCTCGACGCGGCGCGATCGGCCTCGATTCCCGTTCTGATGATCTCGCGACCCACCGTCGACATCTCGGCATCGACGGTCGACGAGGTCGATGCCGCCGCTCGGTGGTTGATCGAACGCCTACGCGTCACTCCCTGACGGGTAGCGCCGCGACGTGAACACTTTCGGACCGCTTCCGGTCTCCACCACCATCGTCATCGAGGAGCCGATGATGAGCAGGCACCGCATGTCGATCGACTCGGGATCGAGTTCGCCGAGGGTCACGGTGCGCACCGATTCCTGCGCACTGCCTACCGCCCGCCCGATCACCACCGGCGTCTCCGATGAACGATGTTCGAGCAGAACATCTTTCATGGCCGCGACCTGCCAGGTGCGGGTCTTCGACGCCGGGTTGTAGATCGCGATCGCCATGTCGGCTTCGGCCACTGCCGAGAGCCGTCGGGCCACCACGTCCCAGGGCTTGAGTCGATCGGAGAGGGAGATGACGGCGTAGTCGTGTCCGAGCGGCGCGCCGACGCGGCTGGCAACAGCATTGGCTGCCGTCATTCCCGGGACCACGCGTACCGGTACCGAACTCCACTGCTGTTCTGCTGCAACCTCGATGACCGCTGTCGCCATCGCGAACACGCCCGGATCACCCGAGGACACCACAGCGACGCGGCGACCCTGTTTGGCGAGGTCGAGGGCGAATGCCGCGCGCTCGGATTCGACCTTGTTGTCGCTTGCATGCCGAATCTGGCCGGGTCGCTGAGGAACTCGATCGATGTAGGTGATGTATCCGACCAGATCGGTCGCCGCCGCGAGTTCGGCTCGCACTTCGTCCGTCGTCCACACGTCGTCGCCCGGACCGAGACCGACGACGACCACTTCGCCGGTGCTGGTGGGCATGTCGGTTCGATTCGACGGACTCGGCACGACGATCATCGAGAAGTACGGCACGTTGTCCGCGTCGGCTGCATCGAGGACGCGTTGCTCGGCTGTACTGGCCCGCTCGACGTACCGCGCTTCGTCGAGCCTGCCGGATCGTTCCAATGCATCGAGCACGGTCGGATAGGTTCGACCGAGTTTCATGATGACCGCGGCGTCGGTGCCGCGGAGTCGGCGAGTGAGTTCGTTCACCGGCAAGGTGCCGGGGAGGACGGTGAAAACCTCGTCGCGCTCCACCAATGGAGTCGCCAGGGCGGCCGATGCAGCACTCACCGAGGTCACGCCGGGAACCACCTCGACCTCGAACCGGTGTGCCAGGCGTTTGTGCATGTGCATGTACGAGCTGTAGAACAGTGGATCGCCCTCGGCCAGAAGCACAACCGATCGGCCGGCGTCGAGATGAGCGGCGAGCCGTGCGGCAGCGGACTCGTAGAACTCGTCGATGGCCCCCTGATACCCACCGGGATGAGCCGTCGCCTCGGTGGTCACCGGATACACCAGGTGTTCCTCGATCTGCCCGTCGCGCATGTAACCGGCCGCGAGGGCGCGCGAGATGCTGCGACCGTGCCGAGCACTGTGGAACGCGACGACATCGGCCTCGCCGATCACGCGAGCGGCCCTGACGGTCAACAACTCCGGGTCGCCCGGGCCGACGCCCACTCCCCACAACTTTCCGCTGGAGCTCATTCTTGTTCGCTCGCAATGGCATTGACCGCGGCGACGGTGATGGGGCTGCCACCGCGTCTGCCCCGGACGACCAGATATTCCACGCCGAGGTCGGCGGCTATCAGGTCTTCCTTCGACTCCGCAGCGCCGATGAATCCGACCGGGCCGCCGACGATGGCTGCGGGCTTCGGAGCTCCGGCCGCGAGCATTTCCATGAGGTGGAACAGGGCGGTCGGCGCGTTTCCGATCGCGACGACGGCACCGCCCAGCTTGTCACCCCACAACTCCAGCGCGGCAGCGGTTCTCGTGGTGCCCATACTCCGAGCCAAATCCGGCACCCGAGGATCGGACAGGGTGCACAGCACCTCGTTGTCGGCCGGCAGACGGCGACGAGTGATACCGGCGGCAACCATGTTGGCGTCGCACAACACGGGTGCCCCTGCGCGCAGGGCAGTTCGGGCGGACTCCACCACGTCGGGCGTGAAGCCGATCGTCTCGGTCAGGTCGATCTCACCGACAGCGTGAATCATGCGCACGACGACCTGGGCGACGTCCGGGGTGAACCGAGACAGATCCGCTTCGGCGCGGATGGTTGCGAAAGACTGGCGGTAGATCTCCGCGCCGTCACGGATGTAGTCGTGCATGCGTGTCACGATAGGGGAGAGGGACCCCTCAGCCGGAAGCCGGTCTCCAGGTGCTCAGGACACCTGGTAGCCGATTCCCGTCGCAATGACGTCGGTCACCTCGCCTTTGGGTCGGCCGCATCGACGCTCGCAACCGGACCAATGCTGCCGCTCGTCCCGTGGCGTCATCCGCGCATCGACCGCGGCCGCGAGGTCGGCTCGGACGTCGGCGAGGGACTTCTCGCAACCGGGCGATCCGGTGCAGGCACTGACTCGGATCCACGGTGACGCGGCGTCGAAGATCAGGCCCATGGGTGCGAGAACTCGAACGACCTGTTCGGCCGGTTCCTCGTCCAGATCACCCACGATCAGCGATCGCCACGGCGTCACGATCAGCGGACGATCGACGGCAGCGAGGAATTCGGCCAACCGCGCGCCGAGGACGCCGTTGGCCAGACCTGCGCCGAGCGCAACGTGGCCATCGTCCTGATCGAGCCAGCCGATCGGTGGCACCTCGACCGGCGCAGGCATGGCCAGTACCGGTCCGGCCTGCAACCCGAGCACGTCGACGATGCGCGCGGCACCGCCGTCCAGTTCCGCCAGTCGCCATTCCTTGTGGCGCAACCGGACGAAGGCATCCGCGCAGTCGAGCAGAGTCGAGACCACGTGCTCGCGGTCGACGCGTACACCGCTGTCGCGTCCTGCCAACAGCACTGCGAACGACCCGTCGGCCTGGGCGTACACCCCGAAGTCGGGTTCGAGTCCGCACAGATCCCCACGGCCGTCGTCCAGGGCGAACAATGTCCGGCCTGGCAGTCCGGCGAGCTCGGGGCGAGCGCACACGGCAGCGTCGAGCTCGCCGACGAGACTGCGGACGTCGTTGAGTCCGCCGACCCGGCCCGACAGCGGCGAGGCGAGAATGTTGCGCACGCGCTCGTGCGTCGGAGACGGCAGCAACCCGGCGGCGGCCAACCTGTTCGCGAGCTCGTCCGGGTCCGAGACCGCACGAACCTGAATGTTGCCCCTCGACGTGAGTTCGAGCGAGCCGTCGCCGAGCTCGGCCGCGGCCTCGGCCAGGACCTGCATCTGCTCCGGCAGCACGAGGCCGCCCGGGAGCCGGATTCTGGCCAACGGACCGTCCGCCGCGCGGTGCGTCGACAGAGCTCCGGGGCAGCCGTCGGGCACGGACCTACTGGGCGAATTCATGTTCACCAGGCTACAAGTGCGACGGGTGGCCCGATCTCGTCCCGGCACCGGTAGCATTCGATGTTCACGGCTCCGGCCGAGAGGAAACCGGTGAAATCCCGGTACGGTCGCGCCACCGTGACCGCCCTGTAGTTCGTCGAGAACAGCTCGTCGGGAATGGTTCTCGGGACCTGTTCTCGAGGATCGTGCCTTCGGGACGGGGCGGAAGTCGGACCCTCTCACCGACGAGCTAGGACGATTCACCGATCCAGGGGCGCGAAACCCCGAGGAGGGCGTTACCCGTGTTTCTGTTGCTGTCCACATCGGACACCGATCTGCTCAGTGCCCGCGCCAGTGGGGCCGATTTCACGTGGGGCAACCCGTCCCGCCTGCTGGCGGAAGACATCCCGTCGATGGCCGAATCGGCCGAGCTGATCATCGTCCGCATTCTCGGATCGCGTCGCTCGTGGGAGTCGGGAATCGAGGCCGTCCTGGCCACCGGTTTGCCCGTGGTCGTGCTGGGCGGCGAACAGGCCCCGGATGCGGATCTGATGGAGATCTCCACGGTGCCCGCCAACGTCGCCGCCCAAGCGCACAACTATCTGGCCGAGGGCGGCTCGGGCAATTTGCGGCAGCTGTACAACTTTCTGTCCGACACGGTGCTCCTCACCGGTCACGGTTTCGATGCCCCTCGACACCTGCCGACGTGGGGCCACCTCGAGCGGAACTCCGACCAGCACTCCGACGGCCCGACGGTGGCGATTCTGTACTACCGCGCTCAGCATCTCGCCGGAAATACCACCTACATCGATGCCCTCGCCGCCGCAGTCGAGAACGCCGGGGCGAACGCACTGCCCATCTACTGTGCGTCACTGCGTACGGCGGAAGCCGACCTGCTGGAGACGCTGAAGTCGGCGGATGCCTTGATCGTGACCGTGCTGGCTGCGGGCGGCACCAAACCCGCCGGCGCTTCGGCCGGCGGCGACGACGAAGCCTGGGATGTCGCCGAGCTCGCCGCCCTCGACGTTCCGATCCTGCAGGGTCTGTGCCTGACGAGTTCCCGCGCGACGTGGTCCGAGAACGACGACGGACTCTCGCCCCTCGACGTGGCCACGCAGGTCGCTGTCCCGGAATTCGACGGCCGCCTCATCACGGTTCCGTTCTCGTTCAAGGAGATCGACGACGACGGCCTGACCACGTACGTTCCGGACCACGAGCGAGCAGCACGCGTCGCCGGCATCGCCGTCCGCCATGCGCGGCTCCGACACATCCCGGCCGCCGACCGACGAATCGCCCTGATGTTCTCGGCGTATCCCACCAAACATGCCCGCATCGGCAATGCCGTCGGCCTCGACACTCCCGCCAGCGCGATCGCGTTGATGTCGGACATGCGTGAGGCAGGCTACGACCTCGGACCGCTCGAGGGCCCGGATTCGGTGCCCGGTCTGGCGGCCCGAGACGGCGACGCACTGATCCACGCCCTGATCGCCCGTGGCGGTCAGGACCCCAACTGGCTCACCGACGCCCAGCTCGAGGGCAATCCCATTCGTATTTCGGCGGCCCGGTATCGAACCTGGTTCGAGCAGCTTCCCGACGACCTTCGCGAGGGTGTGATCGAACATTGGGGACCGGCACCGGGTGATCTCTACGTCGATCGTTCCGCTGATCCCGACGGTGAGATCGTCATCGCAGCAATGCAATTCGGCAATGTGGTCATCATGGTTCAGCCGCCGCGCGGATTCGGTGAGAAGCCCGTTGCGATCTATCACGACCCGGATCTGCCGCCGAGCCATCACTATTTGGCCGCCTACCGGTGGATCTCCGCAGCCCGCGAGGACGGCGGCTTCGGGGCCGACGCGATGGTTCATCTCGGTAAGCACGGAAACCTGGAATGGCTCCCCGGCAAGACCCTCGGCATGTCCGCCTCCTGCGGCACCGACGCTGCACTGGGCGACTTGCCGCTGATCTACCCCTTCCTGGTCAACGATCCGGGGGAGGGCACACAGGCCAAGCGGCGAGCCCACGCCACTCTCGTCGATCACCTCATCCCGCCGATGGCGCGAGCGGAGAGCTACGGAGACATCTCTCGGCTCGAACAGCTGCTGGACGAACACGCGAACATTTCGGCTCTCGATCCGGCCAAGCTGCCGGCCATTCGCCAGCAGATCTGGACGCTGATGACCGCGGCACAGATGCACAAGGACCTCGGACTCGACGAGCGTCCCGACGAGGAAGTGTTCGACGACATGCTGCTGCACGTCGACGGATGGCTGTGCGAGATCAAGGACGTGCAGATCCGCGACGGGCTGCACATCCTGGGCCAGGAGCCCGTCGGCGACGCCGAGGTCGAGTTGGTGCTGGCGATGCTGCGCGCTCGGCAGATGTGGGGCGGCGAGCAGACGGTGCCCGGTCTACGCGAAGCTCTCGGGCTCAGCGAGGACGGCGACGAGGAACGCACGCGCGTGGACAGCATCGAGGCCGTCGCGCACGGATTGGTCGCGGCAATGCAAGCGACGCAGTGGAATCCGGCCGAGGCCGAGCGGGTCGCGGGCGAACACGGTGACGTGGTCGCAGAGATTCTGAGGTTCGCCGCCGCCGAGGTGGTACCGCGTCTACGCGGAACTTCCCGCGAGATCGAGCAGGTGTTGCACGCTCTCGACGGCGGGTTCATCGCGGCGGGTCCGAGCGGTTCACCGCTGCGCGGCCTGATCAACGTGCTTCCTACCGGCCGCAATTTCTACTCGGTCGACCCGAAGGCCGTGCCGTCGAAACTGGCGTGGGAGACCGGTCAGGCGATGGCAGAATCCCTGCTCGCTCGCTACCGCCAGGATCACGGAGAGTGGCCGAAGTCGGTCGGTCTCTCGGTGTGGGGCACCTCGGCCATGCGGACCTCGGGCGACGACATCGCCGAGGTGTTCGCTCTGCTCGGAGTCTCCCCGGTGTGGGACGAGGCCTCGCGCCGGGTGACGCGCCTCGAGGTGATCGACCTCGACGAGCTCGACCGCCCTCGCATTGATGTGACGGTACGGATCAGTGGATTCTTCCGTGACGCGTTCCCGCACGTGCTCGCCCTTCTCGACGACGCGGTTCGGATGGTGGCTGCGTTGGACGAGGAGCCCGAGCAGAACTACGTCCGTGCACACGCGCAGGCCGATCTGGCCGAACACGGTGACGAACGACGTTCTACGACACGCATTTTCGGGTCGAAGCCAGGAACGTACGGTGCCGGGTTGCTTCAGCTGATCGACAGCAAGACGTGGCGCAGCGACGACGACCTTGCTCAGGTGTACACCACCTGGGGCGGCTTCGCCTACGGCCGCGGACTCGACGGAGTACCCGCGTCGGACGACATGCGCACTGCGTACAAGCGTATTGCCGTGGCCGCCAAGAACACCGATACACGTGAGCACGACATCGCCGATTCCGACGACTACTTCCAGTACCACGGCGGCATGGTCGCGACGGTGCGCGCGCTGACCGGAAAGTCGCCCGAGGCATACATCGGTGACAGCACGCGGCCGGAATCGGTTCGCACGCGCACACTCTCGGAAGAAACCGCCCGCGTCTTCCGCGCTCGGGTCGTCAACCCTCGGTGGCTCGAAGCCATGCGCAGGCACGGCTACAAGGGTGCGTTCGAGATGGCGGCGACCGTGGACTACCTGTTCGGTTACGACGCCACCACCGATGTGGTGCAGGACTGGATGTACGAGAAGTTGGCCGAGACCTATGTGCTCGACGAGCAGAACCAGAAGTTCATGCAACAGTCCAATCCCTGGGCACTGCACGGTATTGCCGAACGACTGCTCGAGGCCGCGGAGCGCAAGATGTGGGCCGAGCCGGACAAGCAGGTTCTCGACGGCTTGCGCCAGGTGTACCTGGAAACCGAAGGTGAGCTCGAGGGGGAGTAGCGACGTACCCTTCTCGGTATGACTGCCACCTTCGAGGACATTGCCAAGGGCAAGTACGTACTGCTGACGACGTTCAAGAAGGACGGCACCGCCGTACCGACCCCGCTCTGGGGTGCGCTCGACGGTGATCGTCTGCTGGTGTGGACGGTGTCGGATTCGTGGAAGGTCAAGCGCATTCGCCGTAACTCGAAGGTTCTGCTCGCACCGTGCGACATGCGCGGCAAACCCCAGGGCGACGCGGTCGACGCGACAGCCGAGATCCTCGATGCAGCCGGCACCGAGAAAGCGCGCGCGGCGATAGTGTCGAAGTACGGCATCCTGGGCTGGCTCACCGTGAAGGGCAGCGTTCTTCGAAGGGGCAAGAGCGGCTCGGTCGGGCTCGCGATCACTCCCGCGTAACCGGTCTGCACGACGACACCATCGTTGGTATGCGCAGTTCCGAATGCTTCATGAGGCGGCTTCCCCTGCTGCCGGAACGGAGCACCACGTGCCTATTGCAGTGACCGATTACAACCATGTCCGACTCACCGTCAGTGACATCGACCGATCCCGATCGTTCTACGACTCGGTGTTCGGCTTCGAGGTGGCCTACGCCTGGGATCCCGACGCGGACGAGGAGACCAAACAAGCCCTGTGGTTCCTCTTCGGCGGCGTGATCTACAAGTTCGGCGGGGGTTTGCTCGGTCTGCGCCCGGTCGCGCCGAGCGACGACACCTTCGCCGAAGATCGTTGCGGGCTGGACCACCTCAGCTTCACCGTCGATACCCGTGCCGCGCTCGAGGATGCAGTCAAGACGCTCGATGAGCTCGGCATCGCGCACGAGGGCATCAAGGACGCAGGGCCCGGACTGTCCATCGTGGAGTTCCGCGACCCCGACAACATCGCGCTCGAGCTGTCCGGACCCGACAAGTAACGGTCGGACGCAGGGCCTGCGGGAAAGACCCCGCAGACCCTATTGCGCGGCGCTGACCGAGGACATGTGAAAGTCCGGAATGCGCAGCGGCGGCATTGCCGTGCGAGTGAACCAGTCCTTCCACTCGCGCGGCAGTGTTGCCTCCGTCCGTCCGGCCTCGGTGACACGTCGCAACAGATCCAGAGGACTCTCGTTGAAGCGGAAGTTGTTGACGGCTCCGATGATCCGGCCGTCCTCGATGGCGTAGACGCCGTCGCGGGTGAGACCCGTGAGCAGCAACGACGTCGGATCGACCTCTCGGATGTACCACAGTGTCGTCAGTAACAGCCCGCGCTCGGTCGACGCGACCATCGCGTCGATCCCGGTGTCGCTGCCGCCGGTGAGGATCAGATTCTCCCCGGGGACGGTAACGGGTACCTCGAACTTCCGGGCTCCGGCGCGGGTATAGGCCAGTGCTGCGATCGCGCCGTCCCGGATCCAATCGACCCGGTCGATGCCGAGACCGTTGTCGAACACCGACACCGCATCACTGGAGGAGCCCGCCGCGACGAACGGCGCGTACCCGAGACCGGGCTCGCGAGGGTCGGAGTGCAGCGTCAGGGGCAGCTCGGTGAGCTTCTCGCCGACTCGGGTGCCACCGGCCCGCGAGAGTGCGGTGCGACCCTCCTGGGCCCCGCGCCCCTCCATGGTCCACATCAGGTAGATCATCAGATCGGCCACGGCGGAGGGCGGCAACACCGTGTCGTACCGACCGGCGGGACGCTCCACGGTGTTCTGCGCCCAGCCCAGCCTGGTGGACAATTCGTCGAGCATCGATGCCGCCGACACGTCGCGGAAATCGGCTGTACCTTTCCCCACCCAGGCACTCGCACCGGACCGCTTTCCGTTGATCTCGATCGACCCGGTCGGCTGTGTGAACGTGCGCCGCACACCGGTCGAGGTTCCGAGCCACACGTTGTCGACGCGATGCTCGGCGAATCCGTATAACGTGTCTCGGCCGTCGAATCCGACGTTCAGTTCCGTTGCCAGCGAACCGAACACGTCGATGGACGTGGCCTGCGCGTGTCGATCCCAGCCGTCCGGCTCGGAATCGGGGGTCAGCAGCGGCATCGCGTCGTCCGCAGGCTCGGCGGCGCGGGCCGCTGCTTCACTGGCGCGCACGACGTCCGCGATCTCGCTCGGATCGACACTGGTGGACGACACCGAGCCCACCCGCGCCACGTCCCCGTTCCGGACGATGGACACCACCACCCACTGCCTCGAAGTGGAGACGCCGTTCGTGGTCATCGAATTGCCCGCCCACCGAAGCGTCGCGTCGCTGGAGTCGGTGACGAGGACGACGGTGTCGTCGACGCTCGCACACGCCAACGCACGTTCGATCACCTGCTGCGGCTCGATCATCGACCTGCCTCCGATCGGGTGTTGAGGACGTTGACCCCGCGGAACAGTGCGACCGGGCAACCGTGACTGACCGCGGCGACCTGACCGGGTTGGGCCTTGCCGCAGTTGAACGCCCCACCGAGTTTCCAGGTGGAGCGACCTCCGAGCAGTTCCATGGAACCCCAGAAATCCGTCGTCGTCGCTTGATAGGCGACGTCGCGCACCTGGCCGTCGAGCACACCGTTTCGAATCCGGTAGAAGCGTTGTCCGGTGAACTGGAAGTTGTACCGCTGCATATCGATCGACCACGATTTGTCGCCGACCACGTAGATACCGTCCTCGACCGCGGCGATGACCTCCTCGGTCGACCGGTCGGTGTCGGGATCGGGCTGCAACGACACGTTCGCCATGCGTTGGATCGGAACGTGATGTGCGGAGTCGGCGTAGGAGCATCCATTGGACCGTTCGAGTCCGAGCCTCGGGGCGAAGACCCGATCGAGTTGGTAGCCGACGAGTGTTCCGTCGCGAACCAGATCCCACTTCTGCGCGGCCACGCCGTCGTCGTCGTAGCCGATACTGGCGAGACCGTTCACCTCGGTCCGGTCTGCGGTGACGTGCATGATGGGTGAGCCGTAACGCAAGGTTCCGAGCTGATCGGGTGTGGCGAAGGACGTCCCGGCGTAGGCGGCCTCGTACCCGATCGCTCGGTCGTATTCCGTTGCGTGTCCGATGGATTCGTGGATGGTGAGCCACAGGTTGGTGGGATCGATGACGAGATCCGTCGGACCTGCCACCACCGACGGGGCCTTGACCTTCTCGGCCAGCCACTCCGGGATGCGCGCGAGTTCGTCCGCCCAGTCCCACGTGCTGTGTTCACCGAGGTATTCCCAGCCGCGTCCGACGGGCGGTGCCAATGTCCGCATCGAATCGAACGCACCGGCCGCTCGGTCCACGGCAGTGGCCTCGAACTGCGGGTGTAGTCGTACCCGTTGCTGAGTGATCGAGCTGCCCGCCGAATCGGCATAGAACGACTGTTCCTTGACCTGCAGCACCGACGCCGTGACGTGGTCGACGCCGTCGGAGGCGGACAACCTGGCCGAGTACTCGGCCAGCAGCGCCACTTTGTCGGTGGTGGGAACGTCGAACGGGTCGATCTCGTACTGCGAGACCCAGACCGCGTCCGAGTACACCGGTTCGGGCGCGAGTTCGACCCGTTCGCGGTTGAGCACGCGTAACGCCGTCGCCACCTCGGCCGCACGCCGCGCCGTGGTGGCAGCCGCGTCGGTACTCAGCTCGGCGTGAGAGGCGAAACCCCAGGTGCCGTCGACGACCACCCGCACCGCCAACCCGATCTCCCCGGCGTCGACGGCGGATTGCACCGAGCCGTCGCGCAGTGAAATCGACTGGGTCGTCAGCCGCTGCACCCGGAAGTCCGCATGCGAGGCTCCGGCCGTGCGCGCCGCGCTCAGGGCCGCGTCGGCAAGTTCTCGCAGGGGGAGGGCGAGGAAATCGGCGTCGACCGACCGGTCCGATGGTGTCGTCACGACTGTGACGCTAGCCGAATTGTTGCCAGCCGAGGCGTAGGACCATGCCGATCACGACGACGAGCAACACGATCCTGACGAAGCCTGCGCCCCTGGCGACCGCCGTCCTCGAACCGAGTACCGCACCGACGACATTGCAGGCGGCCATCGCAGCACCGAGTTGCCAGTACACACTGCCGGTGAATGCGAAATAGGTCAGCGCACCGACATTGGAGCCGACGTTGATCACCTTTGCCATCGCGGCGCTGCGGACGAATTCGGTGCCCAGCATCGTCGCGAAGACGATGATGAGGAAGGTGCCGGTGCCGGGTCCGAGAATACCGTCGTAGAACCCGATGCCGGCTGCGGCGAGGCCGATCACGATCAGAACTTTGCGATGCGTCGGGGGCGACGGTGCCGCGGTACGACCGATGGTCGGTCGACAGGTCACCAGTACCGCAACGCCTACCAGCACGACCATGATGATCGGCACGAAGAGGTCGCGGTCGATCAACGACACCGCGGCAGCGCCCGCCGCCGAGGTCGTCGCCGCGATCGCGCCGGCAGGAACGAGCACCTTCCAGTCGAGCGAGACCTTGCGGGCGAACGTGACGACGGCGGCGACTGTTCCGAAGACTGCGGTCGCCTTGTTGGTCGCGAGGGCTGCCTGCTGTGTCAGTTGCGGTGCCACGAGCAAGATCGCCGGCAACAGAATGAGACCGCCGCCGCCGACCACGGCGTCGACCCATCCTGCTGCTGTCGCGGCGGCCATCAACAATCCCCAGTCCGCGACAGTCATACGGCAAACTCAATCACATGCGTCGATTCAGCCTGTGGCTCCGTGGCCAACCGTTCGTGGCCGACGCACTGCTCGCCGGTGGGCTTTTCGTCATCGAGATTCTCGTTTTCGTGAGTTCGGCCGACGGCCTGAACGGGCCGTTGTTTCTGGCCTTCTCGGTGGTCCTGACCGTTCCCGTCGCGTGGCGGCGTCGGTTCCCCAGGTCCGTGGCGGCCGTGGCGCTCGTGTCGACGTTCGTCGCCGACGTGTGGGGAGCCATGGTCGGGGATACCTCCAACGGCCATCCGGCCGCACTGGCGTTGCCGATCATGCTCTACACCCTGGTGGCCTACGTCGGCCGCACGCAGGGGGCCGTCTACGCCGCCGGTGTGGCCGCCTACTCGGTGTCCTCGTTGTTGCTCTTCCACCAGCCGTTGTTCACGACGCTGCTGTTCAGCGCTCTGCTGTACGCACTGTCGTGGGTCGCTGCCGAATTCCTCGGTGCCCGACGCGCATACGACGAGGCGATGGAGGCCCGACTGATCGTGGCCGAGTACGACCGGGATCGCCGCGCCGAGGAGGCCGTGCTCATGGAAAGAACACGCATCGCGCGCGAGCTGCACGATGTCGTCGCCCACGGGGTGAGCGTGATGGTGGTCCAGGCCGACGGGGCGTCGTATGCCATCCGGCGCAACCCCGAACGTGCCGAGCAGGCGGTGGCCAACATCTCGGCGACGGGCCGGCAGGCGCTGGCCGAACTGCGTAGAACGGTCGCGCTGCTGCGAACGACCCCCGACGCGGACGACATGCCCGAGTACGGCACGGCCGGTCTGGCCCGCGTCGTGGAAATGATGAGTCGAGCCGGCCTGAACGTCGAGTTGGAACAGACGGGCAATCTCGACGACATCAGTCCGGCGATCAGTCTCGGCGTCCACCGACTCGTCCAGGAATCGCTGACGAACGTTCTTCGGCACGCCGGCCATGCCCCGCGAGCCGTCGTGCGGGTCGCACGCGAAGCAGACACCGTCACCGTCGAGATCTCCGACAACGGCACCGGCAGTGCGGCGCCACCGACCGGTGGCGGAGGACACGGACTGGTGGGGATGCGGGAGCGAGTCGCGGTGTTGCAGGGCACGTTGCAGGTCGGTCGAACACCCCAGGGCTCATGGCTCGTGCGGGCGAGACTGCCGATCGAGTAGGCGTTAGGTTGTGTCGGTGCCGATCACCGTTGTCGTCGTGGACGACCAGGAACTGATGCGAATGGGCCTGAACATGGTGCTCGAAGCCCAGGACGACATCGAGGTGATCGGTGAAGCGTCCGACGGCTCCGGTGCCATCGAAGCCGTGGCACGGCTGGCGCCCGCCGTGGTGTTGATGGACGTCCGCATGCCCGGGATCGACGGGGTCTCCGCCACTCGAGCGATCACCGAATCGGGATCGGACACCAGGGTTCTGGTCATGACGACGTTCGATCTCGACGAGCACGTACTCGGTGCGCTCAGGGCAGGAGCCAGTGGATTTCTGCTCAAGGACACACCGCCCGAGGATCTGGTATCCGCGATTCGGAGCGTGGCTGCGGGTGACGCCGTCGTATCACCGAAAGTCACGAAGAGGCTGTTGTCGCGGTTCGTCGAGCGCACCGAGCCGGCCGTCGACCCATCGGTACTGGACGGCCTGACCGGGCGTGAGCGAGAGGTCATGGCGCACCTGGCAACCGGGCTGTCCAATGCCGAGATCGCGACGGTGTTGCACCTGTCCGAGGCGACCATCAAGACCCACATCGGCCGAATACTGACCAAACTGGGAGTACGTGACCGAGTGCAAGCCGTCGTACTCGCCTACGAATCCGGCCTCGTCAGACCCGGATCCTGAGAATCTCCCGGCAAACAGGACGCATCGGGAGAAAAACGACTGTGCCGGACGTTGTACGGACCAAGCGAAGAAAGGACCGTCATGCTCGCTCTGTTCGTGCTCTACGTCGTGGTCGAGGTTGCAGCCCTGGTCGCTGTGGGCAGTGCACTCGGTGTGCTGTGGACCGTGGTGCTGCTCATCGCCGGATCGTTGGTCGGTTCGTTGCTGGTCCGTTCGCAAGGCCGGCGGGTACTGGACGGCCTGCGACGCGCATCGCAGGGTGAACGCTCGGCCGAGGGAGCCGTGGCCGACGGCGCACTCTTCGCTGCAGGGTCGGTGGCCATGTTCGTGCCCGGCCTGGTGACCACGGTGGTAGGTCTGTTGCTGTTGATCCCACCGACTCGCTGGCTGCTCCGGCCTGCCGTGCTGTGGGCGGCCGCGCGGTGGCTGCCCCGAGTCGCGGCGTCCACTCGACGCATGCGCCCCACGGTCATCGACGGTGAGGTACTCGACGACCGTACGGCCGGCGAGAATCGCGGACCACGAACCACCGGACCGTCGCTCGTTCTCGAGGGTGAGGTGATCGACCCGGGCCGCGTCGATCCCGCTGCCGGGGATTTCCCCAAGCCCCACCGGTAGGGGCAGACTGGTCGCTCGTGACCACCGAATTGTTCTGCGGCGGACGGATCTACAGTCCTTCGGCTCCCGATGCCACCGCCATGGCCGTGACCGACGGAATCATCAGCTGGATCGGTGAGGATCGCACCGGAAGAGCCTTGCACCCCGGCGTTCCCATCACCGATCTGGCCGGTTCTTTCGTTGCTCCGGCGTTCGTGGACACGCACGTTCACGTGACCGACCTCGGACTGTCGCTGATCGGCCTGGACCTGAGCCGGTCCACGTCGATCGAAGAGTGCCTGCGCATGGTGCGAGAACATGCGGCATCCTCGGAAGACGAACTGCTCTGGGGTCACGGTTGGGACGAGTCGACCTGGTCCGAACAACGTCCTCCCACCACCGCCGAACTCGATGCGGCTGCTCCCGGACGAGCGGTGTACCTCACCCGAGTCGACTCGCATTCTGCCGCCGTATCCACCCGGTTGCGGTTCGCCGCGTCCGCTGCCGACGCCACTTCCGGCTACTCCGAACAGTCTCCACTGACCGCAGAAGCGCACCATCGTGCTCGGCAGACCGCTCGCTCGCTGCTCACCGCCGACACCCGACGCCGAGCAAGAGCTGCTGCGCTGGACGACGCCGCGGCGCACGGAATCGTCGCGGTCCACGAATGTGCAGGACCGGTGGTGTCGGGCATCGTCGATTTCCGTGAACTCATGAACACCGAGCACGGCGTCGAAGTACGCGGCTACTGGGGCGAGCTGGCAGATACCGCCGAACGCGCCCGCGAATTGCTCGAAGAGACCGGTGCCCACGGATTGGCAGGCGATATCTTCGTCGACGGATCCCTCGGGTCGCACACCGCATGGTTGAGCTCGCCGTACGCCGATGGTCCCGGAACCGGGGTGTCGTACGCAGATGTCGACGCGATAGCTGCACACATCGCCGCCTGCACGACGGCCGGAATTCAGGCCGGCTTCCACGTCATCGGCGACGCCGCGGTGTCGGCCGCCGTCACTGCATTCGGCCGGGTGGTCGCCGATCTGGGCACGCCCGCCGTCGCGTCCTGCGGACACCGGCTCGAGCACGTGGCAATGGTGTCCGCGCAGCAAGCCGACCTGTTGGCGTCGTGGGGCGTCATCGCCAGCATGCAGCCGGCGTTCGACGCGGCGTGGGGCGGAGCCGACGGCCTCTACGCCGCGCGTCTGGGTGCCGAGCGCGCTGCCGAACTCCATCCGTTCGCACGCCTGGCGTCTGCGGGAGTCTCGCTGGCGTTCGGCTCCGATGCGCCGGTGACGTCCCTCGATCCGTGGGCGACGGTCCGCGCTGCGGCGAACCACCGCACTCCGGGGAGCTCGGTGTCGCCCCGTGCTGCGTTCTCGGCTGCGACGCGCGGTGCATGGCGGGCGGGGGGAGTGCGCGACGGTTTGGCCGGAACACTGGTGCCGGGAGCCCCCGCGTCCTTTGCGGTGTGGGACGTGGACGAGCTCGTCGTGCGAGCACCGAAGGACAGCGTTCAACGGTGGTCGACCGACCCCCGTGCGGGCGTGGCACCGCTGCCCAGCCTCGAGGCGTCGTCCGTCGGTCCCCGCTGCTCGATGACGGTGCACCGTGGACGGGTCGTTCATGAGCAGTGAGAACCCCTCGACCGCGCGACTGACCCGGCTGTACGGACCTGCGCTGTCGACCGTCCTGGCTGCCGTTGCCGGCGCGCTCGTCTTCGCCAGTTTTCCGCCGCGAACGCTCTGGTTTCTGGCACCCATCGGCATCGCAGTACTGGCACTGGTTCTGACGGGGTTCGGCGGCCGCCGATCGGTGTCGCTGAAAGGCGGATTCGGATACGGCTACGTGGCCGGCCTCGCCTTCTTCGTTCCTCTGCTCCCGTGGATCGGCGTCTACGTCGGCCCGGTGCCGTGGCTCGCGCTGGCCGCAGCCGAATCGGTGTTCCTCGGTCTGTTCGGTATGACGGCCGTGCTGGTTGCGCGGAGCGCGTGGTGGCCGCTGTCGATGGCCCTGATGTGGAGCGCCGCCGAGTGGCTTCGGTCGAGCGTTCCTTTCGGAGGGTTTCCGTGGGGCCGGCTGGCGTTCGGACAACCCGAGGGCTGGTTGCTTCCGTTGGCGAGCATCGGAGGCGCACCGCTGCTCAGTTTCGGGGTCGCGCTCACCGGTACCGGACTGGCCGCGCTGGTGCTGACACTCACGCGTCGCGTCACCGCCCGATCGCTCGTCGGACCGGTCGTGACCACGGCGATCGCATCGATCACTGCGGTGTCGCTGATCCCGACTCTGCACACGAACGACACCGGGGACGGCGATCGCACGGCGACGATCGCTGCCATTCAGGGCAGTGTTCCTCGCCTGGGGCTGGACTTCAACGCGCAGCGACGCGCGGTACTGGACAACCACGTGCGCGAGACGATGGCGCTGGCCGCCGATGTCGACGCGGGCAGGCAACCCGCGCCGGATCTCGTCGTGTGGCCGGAGAACGCATCGGATATCGACCCGCTGCGCAACTCCGACGCTGCGACGCTCATCACGCAGGCGTCGGTTGCCGTCGGTGCGCCGATCCTCGTGGGCACCGTCCTGGTCAACGCGAACAACACGAACACCAATTCCGTCATCGCGTGGAACGGTGCGGAAGGACCAGGGGAGCGGCACGACAAGAAGATCATTCAGCCCTTCGGTGAATACTTGCCGTACCGAAGTTTTTTTCGACTGTTTTCGGAATACGCCGATCGAGCGGGTTATTTCGTTCCTGGAAATGGAAACGGTGTCGTACACGCTGCAGGAATAGCGGCCGGAATAGCCACGTGCTACGAAGTCGCATTCGATCGAGCCCTCGACGAGTCCGTTCGTTCGGGTGCGCAATTCATCGCGATCCCTACCAACAACGCCACGTTCGGCGATACCGAAATGACGTATCAACAGCTGGCGATGTCGCGGGTGCGAGCCGTCGAACACGGACGCACCGTCGTGGTTGCGGCGACGAGCGGCGTCAGTGCCGTAGTCGGACCCGAGGGGAACGTCCTGCAACAAACCCCGCTGTTCGAGCCGGATGTACTGGTATCGACGGTCGAACTGCGGAGCTCGCTCACACCCGCAACACGCATCGGTTTCGGCGCGGAGCTGGCGCTGATTCTGGCCGCGGCAGTGGGGTTGATCGCGACGCTCGTCGACGTCCGACGTCGACGGCTTCGCGAATGAAACAATCGTCAAGTTTGTTCGGGTCGGTATTCGGCGCATCGACGGTCCGAATCACTATCATTCGTTCGATGTAAAAACGGCGGTCGGGTGGCGCACACAAGCGATCCTGTAACAAGCTTCTCCGAACAATCGATGCCCACTAGGACTACCGCACAAAAGAACTTCGCCGATGTTGTATCTTTGTAAGCCGCTGGAGGTGTTGGAGGTCCAGGATGCGGCCGCCGTCGTACCCCCGAATGCCGCCTCGGTCACGATGTCAGGGGAGCGAACAATCGGCATCGATGCCGCGTCCGGATCGAGCGCCTGACAGGGAGGGGGAACCGTGTTCCTGAGTTCACGGACACCGTCGATCGGCTCTACTTCGCGTGAGGTTCCCGCGATGCAGCCCGCCCGGTGAAAACGGGGTTCTTCCCTGTTTCAATCCGACAAGCTCCAGGCGACGAATCCAAACAGCCCCACAACCGCCATCGAGTGTGTGTGGACCGATACGAACGCAGACCAGAACGGACGCCAGAATTGCTCAATCGCGCGCAGACGCCGCCGCGGCCGGAGATCTCTCACCAGGCCGAAGGCTCCGATTCCACGGGTTCGACGTCGGCTTTTGCCGGTGCCTCCGTCCCGCCGAAAGGCAAGTGAATGCGCGCAGTGACCACCGGTGGCTCTCAGGTCCCGCCGACCGGAACAGGGTTCGACAATTCCTTCCCGCTGTCCTCGGCGCAGCGCGGAATGTGGTTTGCGCAACAACTCGCGCCTGACGTCGCTGTCTGTATCGCCCAATACGTCGATCTGCGCGGACCACTCGACATAGCGGTTCTCCAGGAGGCGTCGGCCCGCGCCGGGCACGAGTTCCAGTCGGCCTACCTGCGCCTGGCCCAGGTCGACGGGGAGCCGGTTCAGACGGTCGACCACGGCATAGATCAGTCGGTGCACTACCTGGATCTTCGCGGCGAAGACGATCCGATGGCGTCGGCGCTGGCGTGGATAGACGAGAACTACGTCAAACCGGTCGACATGGAGAACGATCCGCTCGTCGACAGCTGGATTCTTCAGGTCGAGGACGAACGCAACCTCTGGTACAGCAAGATCCACCACGTCGCCCTCGACGGCTACGGTGCCATGACACTGGTCCAGCGCACCGCCGCGCTCTACACCGCAGCGGTCGAGAATGTCGAACCCGAGCCGAACAAGGCAGCCGAACTTCGGCGACTGTACGACCTCGATCAGGAGTACCGGACGTCCACTCGTTTCGAGACGGACAAGGAGTACTGGACATCGAGGGCCGCGGGCATCCACGACGGTGCCACGCTGTCCAACACACCCGGTCGTACCATCGCGGCCAGCAAGCTGCGCAGTGTCGCACTGCCCGATGACGTCGTCACCGAACTCGAAGCGTCGGACTCGACGAAGGGCGGGACGGCCGCCGCGGTGTTCATCGCTGCATTCGGCTGTTACCTCTCGCGCATGACCGGGCGCGAAGACGTCCTGGTCAACATCCCCGTGTCCGCGCGCACCACGGCCCTCCTCCGTCGATCCGGCGGAATGTTGGTCAACGTCGCACCCATTCCGATGCGCGTCTCCGAGAAGGCCACCGTCGGTGAACTCGTACAGCAGGTACAACTCGAGCTGATGGGTGCGTTGCGGCACCAGAGGTTCAGCATCGAAGATATCCGGCGCGAGTTGGCAGCCACGGGAAGCGACAAACAGCTCGCCGGCCCGATGGTCAACATGATGCTGTTCCATCAGCAGATTCAGCTCGGCTCGATCGTCGGCGAATTCAACATCGTCACGTCCGGCCCGGTCGAGGACCTCCTCGTCAACGTTTACCAGAGTGGTACTCCCGCAAGAACATTCGTCGATTTCCGGGCAAACCCCAACCGCTACGACGACAACGACCTGACGACGCATCACTCCAGTTTCGTCGACATGGTCACCGAATTCATCGCCTCCGGCCCGGACGTGCCCGTCCTGCAAGTTCATCCGGACAGCGCCCTCGAAGGTCGCCGCCGCCGTCGCGCCGCGGCGCACGTAGCCCACTGGGTCGATCGACTGGCCGATGCGCCGGACCTGCTCGCGCTGCCGACCGACCGCCCCCGGCCTTCGCGCATCGGGCATGTTCGCGCGTCGCACGAGGTCGCCCTGGGGTCCGCAGCGTGGGATGCCGTGAGCCGACTCGCCGACGACAGCTCGACCACCCCGTTCGTCGTGCTCGAATCCGCTGTGGCCGTTCTTCTTTCGCGTCTAGCATCCACCGATGACGTCTCGATCGCAGTGCCCTCCGGCCGCGGCGAGACGGTTGTTCTGCGCACCCGCCCCGACGGCCGTCAGTCGTTCTCGGACTTCGTCGGCACCACCGCGGCAGAGTTCGTCGATGCGTCGGCCCACGCCGATGCCACCTTCGCCGAGATAGCCCGAGCACTCGGCTCGGCCGAAACCGGCTCGCACAACCCCCTCGCCCAGGTCGCGCTCCGCTTCGGGGAGTCTCCGCTTCCGCGCGACGGAATAGATTTCGATCTCGTCGTCACGGTTCACGAGTCCGAATCTCCGCATGTCGTCATCGATTACGCCACAGAACTGTTCGATGCCGGCAGTGTTGCTCAGATCGGTCGTCGTCTGGTGCGCATCGTCGACGCACTGACGAGTGACCCACAGCGTGCCGTCGGTGACGTGGAGTTGCTCTCTGCCGCCGAACGTGCGCGTCTCGCTCCGGTTCGTGGTCCGCGTTCTGTTGCGGGTGTGGTGTTGCCGGAGTTGTTGGCTGGTGCGGTCGGTGTTGCTGGTGTCGGTGGTGTTGCGGTGGTGTCGGGTTCGCGGGTGCTCTCGTATGGGGAGTTGGATGCGGCATCGTCGCGTGTGGCGCGGGTGTTGATGTCGTGTGGTGTGGGTCCGGGGTCGTTCGTGGCGTTGGCGTTGTCGCGGTCGGTGGAGTCTGTGGTGGCGGTGTGGGCGGTGGCGAAGGCCGGTGGTGCGTTCTTGCCGGTGGATCCGAATTATCCGGTGGATCGGATCGAGCACATGTTGGTCGATTCCGGTGCTGTGGTGGGTGTGACGTTGGGTGCGCATCTGGATGCGGTTGCGGGTGTGGGTGGGGTGTCGTGGGTGGTGCTCGACGATGCCGATGTGGTGGCGGATCTGGCGTTCGCTTCGCCTGCTCCGGTGTTGGATGCCGAGCGTTCGGGTGTGTTGCGTCTCGATGATGCGGCGTATCTGATCTATACCTCGGGGTCCACTGGTGTGCCCAAGGGTGTGGTGGTCACTCATCGTGGTGTGGGGAACTTGGCTGCCGAGGAGCGGGTTCGGTTCGGTGTGGGGCCGTCGTCTCGGGTGTTGGCGTTCGCGTCGCCGAGTTTCGATGCTTCGATTCTCGAGTTCGTGTTGGCGTTCTCGGGTGGGGCGACGATGGTGATTGCGCCGGCGATGGTGTTCGGTGGGGTGGAGTTGGCGTCGTTGCTCGCCGAGGAGCGGGTCACGCATGCGTTCGTGACTCCGGCGGCGTTGGCGTCGGTGGATCCGGTGGGGTTGGATTCGGTGGAGGTCGTGGTCACCGGTGGTGATGTGTGTGCTCCGGAGTTGGTGGCGCGGTGGGCGCCGGGTCGGCGGATGTTCAATGCGTACGGTCCGACGGAGGCGACGATTTTCTCGTCGATTTCGTCGGCGTTGGTGGTGGGGGAGTCGGTCGATATCGGTTCGCCGACGATCGGTTTCGCGGAGGTGGTGTTGGATGCGCGGTTGAATCCGGTGCCCGTGGGTGTGGTGGGTGAGTTGTATCTGGCGGGTCCGGCGTTGGCTCGTGGGTATCACGCGCGGTCGGGGTTGTCGGCGGAGCGGTTCGTGGCCAATCCGTTCGGTGGTGCGGGTTCGCGGATGTATCGCACCGGTGATGTGGTGCGGTGGAATGCCTCGGGTGCGTTGGAGTATGTGGGGCGCAGCGATTTTCAGGTGAAGGTGCGTGGTTTCCGCATCGAATTGGGTGAGATCGATTCGGTGTTGGCGGCGGTGTCGGGTGTCGATTTCGTGGTCACTGTCGGGCGTGAGTCCGCGGCGGGGTCGACGGTGTTGGTGTCGTATGTGTTGCCGGTGGCCGGTGCGTCGTTCGATGCCGGTGTGCTGCGTGATCATGCGGCGTCGGTGCTGCCTGCGCACATGGTGCCCTCGGCGTTCGTGATGTTGGAGTCGATCCCGTTGACTCCGGCCGGCAAACTCGACCGCAAAGCCCTCCCCGAACCCGAGCTCGGTTCGCAGAGCACCACGGAGTCGCCGGAAACCGAGTACGAGGCGGCTGTGGCTGCCGTGTTCTGCGACGTACTGGAGCTCGATCGTGTCGGCGTCACCGACAGCTTCTTCGATCTCGGCGGAAACTCCCTTGTCGCAACACGTTTGATCGCCCGCGTCAACGCAGCTCTGGGTACGGATCTGCGGGTCCTCGATCTGTTTGAGGCATCGACGGTTCGCACCCTCGCCGACCGTGCGGAGTCGACGGGCGCATCGCTGCACCGTCGCCCGGCACTGGTTCCCGCCGATCGGCCGGAGTCCGTTCCGCTGTCGCTGGCGCAGCAACGTATGTGGTTCATCAATCAGTTCGATGCATCCTCGCCTGCGTACAACATTCCTCTTCTCGTTCGCCTGTCGGGCCGGCTGGACGTCGATGCGATGTCCGCTGCCGTCGGCGACGTGCTGACTCGACACGAGTCGCTGCGCACGGTGTTCCCCACAGTGGGCGACCTGCCGAATCAGGTGATACTTCCGCCCGAGAACGTCACCGGACCGAACCTTCCGCTCCGCGTCGTCGACGTGGCTGCCGATGCCGTCGACGCGCTCGTACGTAGCTCCGCCACAACGGGATTCGACGTCACCGTCGATCTCCCTTTCCGGGCGGTTCTGTACCGCACCGGCCCGGAGAGCTTCGTGCTCTCGATCGTGGTCCATCACATCGCTGCCGACGGTGCCTCGATGGCACCGCTCGCCCGCGACGTCATGGTCGCCTACAGTGCTCGATCCGCGGGTTCGCAGCCGACGTGGGCGCCACTGCCGGTGCAGTACGCAGACTTCGCGCTGTGGCAGCACGACGTGCTCGGCGACGAGAACGACCCCACGTCCGTGGCAGCACGCCAGATCGAATTCTGGAAGTCCGCGCTGACCGACCTTCCCGACGTACTACCGATGCCGCTCGACCGACCGCGCCCCACCCGTCAGTCGATGCGCGGCAGCGTCACACCGTTCACCATTCCGGCCGATGTCGCAGCTCGCCTGTCTTCGGTTGCTGCCGAACACGAGTCGACTCTGTTCATGGTGGTGCACTCCGCTCTGGCCGTGCTCCTCGCGCGCCTGAGCGGCACCCAGGACATCGCCATCGGCACCCCGATCGCCGGCCGAGGGGACGCAGCACTCGACGATCTCGTCGGAATGTTCGTCGGAACCCTCGTTCTTCGCACGCAGGTCGAGCCACAGGCCAGCTTCGCCGAACTGCTCGCCGGCGCTCGTAGCTCCGACCTCGCGGCCTTCGACAACACCGACATTCCGTTCGAGCGGCTCGTGGACGTACTCGATCCCGCCAGGTCGACCGATCATTCACCCCTGTTCCAGGTGCTCCTCGAATTCCAGAACAACGCCACCGCAGTGCTCGAGCTACCCGAACTCGTCGTCGAGTTCGAGGAAATCGGTACCGACACTGCGAAATTCGACCTGCAGCTTCGCGTCGACCAGGAACCGGTCGACGAGTCCGGCGCCCTGTCGGCGTCGTTCACGTACGCAACGGATCTGTTCGATCCCGAGACCATCGACCGTTTCGTCGACCGGTTCCTGAGGATCGTCGCGACCATCGGCAGCTCGACGGACATTCGTACCGGCGACATCGACATTCTGTCCCCGGCCGAACGAGAACTCGTACTGTTCGAGTGGAACGACACCGCACGTCTCATCGAGGATCCGGTCCACCGGCAGCTCCACACCGGGGCCGTCGACATGACTCTGAGCAGTCTGTTCGACCGTCAGGTGCTGCGCAGTCCGTACTCGACCGCCCTCGTCTTCGAGGACGAGCACATCACCTACCTGGAGCTGGACGAGCGCGCCAATCAGCTTGCACGGCATCTCATTTCACTGGGCGTGGGGCCCGAGTCCCACGTCGGGCTCGCGATCCGACGTTCGATCGATCTGCTCGTGGGCATGTACGCGATCGTCAAGGCCGGCGGTGCCTATGTACCGATCGACCCCGATCACCCGGTCGAGCGATCGTCCTACGTGCTGTCGAGCGCTCAGCCGGTGTGCATTCTCACCACGAGCCGCGATTGGATCGACATCGCGGTCGCCACTCCCGTTCTCGCGGTGGATCTTCTCGACGTCTCCGATCGCGACCGCTCCTCGATCACCGACCAGGACCGCCTCGGAAGCCTGCACGGAGCCAACACCGCCTACGTGATCTACACCTCCGGCTCCACCGGCCGACCCAAGGGCGTCGCCGTCACGCACTCGGCCATTTTGAACCGACTGCTGTGGATGCAGGACGAGTACCACCTCGCGCCCGCCGACACGGTGTTGCAGAAGACCCCGGCCACGTTCGACGTATCGGTGTGGGAGTTCTTCTGGCCCCTACAGGTCGGTGCCAAGCTCGTCGTGGCGGAGCCCGACGGCCATCGCGACCCGGTGTACCTGTCGAAGATCATCGCGGCCGAACACATCACCACCGCGCACTTCGTGCCGTCGATGCTCGCGGTGTTCGCAGCCGGAGCTCGGGCTGCGGACTGTGTGTCACTACGGCTCGTCTTCTGCAGTGGCGAAGCACTTCCGCCCGCCACCGCCGCGCAGTTCGCGCAGTTCTCCCAGGCCGAGCTGCACAACCTCTACGGTCCTACCGAGGCCGCCGTCGACGTCAGCTACTACCACGTCACCGGCCACGACGGCGTGTCCATTCCCATCGGTTCGCCGGTCTGGAACACCCGTCTGTACGTGCTCGACGCGTCGCTTCGACCGGCCCCGATCGGTGCTCCCGGCGAGCTGTACCTGGCCGGAGTTCAGCTCGCTCGCGGCTACGTCGGCCGCGGCGATCTCACCGCCGATCGCTTCGTCGCCGATCCGTTCGGCGAGCCGGGTGAACGTCTCTACCGCACCGGCGACCTGGTTCGTTGGCGCGCCGACGGCGAACTCGAGTACATCGGCCGTACCGACTTCCAGGTGAAGCTGCGTGGTCTGCGTATCGAGCTTCCCGAGATCGAAGCGGTGCTGCTGCGCTCGGAGTCCGTCGCCCAGGCAATCGCTCTGGTGCACAAGGATCCGAACACCGGCGAGACGTTGGTGGCCTACGTGGTCTCCGCATCCGGTCACGCGGTCGACTCGGCCGAGGTGATCGCCGAAGCCGGACGTCGGCTGCCGGGGTACATGGTGCCCTCGCATGTGGTCGTACTCGACTCACTTCCTCTCAATGCCAGCGGCAAGCTCGACCGAAAGGCACTGCCGGCCCCCGAGTTCACCGTTGCTGCGTCCGAATTCGTCGGACCGGAGAATCCGGTCGAAGAGATCGTTGCGGGCGTCTTCGCGGATCTGCTCGGCGTCGCACAGGTCAGCGCGACCTCGAGCTTCTTCGAGATCGGCGGCAACTCGCTGATCGCGATGCGCCTCGTCGCACGCGTCAATGCCGCCCTCGGAACCGACATCGGCATCCGAGATCTGTTCGATTCACCGACTGTCCGATCGCTGTCCGCGGGCATCGACGTCAGCACACAGGACTCCGCACCGACGCCTCGGTTGGTGCCACAGGAACGACCCGCGGTGGTGCCGCTGTCTCTGGCACAGCAGCGGATGTGGTTCATCAATCAGTACGACACCGAGTCGGCTGCCTACAACGTCGCGTTCGCGATGCGCCTGAGCGGCATCCTCGACGTCGACGCGATGCGCTCGGCCATAGCGGACGTGCTCACACGCCACGAGTCTCTTCGAACGATGTTCCCGCTCACCGACGACGGCCCCGTGCAGTCCGTCCTCGACGTGGCATCGGCCGTTCCGGACCTGACTCCGGTTCCCGCAGAGGACGACCGGCAGGTCGCCGAGCTCATCGGTGCCGTAGCCGGTGCCGGCTTCGACGTCGTGGCCGATGTTCCGTTGCGCGTCCGCCTGATCCGTCAGGACGAGAACGAACACGTACTCGTCATGGTGGTCCATCACATCTCGTCCGACGGCTTCTCCAGCGCGCCGCTCGCCCGCGACCTGATGGTGGCGTACAGCGCCCGAGCTGCAGGTCATGCGCCGAGCCAGGAACCGTTGCCGGTGCAGTACGCCGACTACGCGCTGTGGCAGCGCCGTTTCCTCGGCGAGGAATCCGATCCCGACTCCCTGATGGCGAAGCAGGTGACGTACTGGGTCGACGCGTTGGCGGGCAGCCCGGAAGTGCTGCCGTTGCCGACCGATCGCCCGCGTCCGGCAGTGGCGTCCTTGCGCGGCGACACCGTCTCGTTCGCGATCGATCCCGCAGTACATGCTCGGCTCGTGGCCGTTGCCGCGCAGCACAATTCGAGCTCGTTCATGATCGTGCACGCCGCTCTGGCCGTGCTGCTGGCACGGCTGTCCGGTACCGAGGACATTTCGGTCGGCACACCGATCTCCGGTCGAGGCGATGCCGCACTCGACGAGCTCGTCGGCATGTTCGTCAACACGCTCGTCCTCCGCACGCAGGTGCCCGGGTCGACTCCGTTCGAGGATCTGTTGGCGGATGTGCGCACCGTCGACCTGGCGGCCTTCACCCACGCGGACGTGCCGTTCGAGCGGGTCGTCGACGCCGTCGACCCCGCCAGGTCCACCGCTCACGCCCCGTTGTTCCAGGTGATGCTCGAGTTCCAGCACACCGATCGCCCGACGGTGACCTTGCCCGGGCTGTCGATCGAGGGCATCGAACTGCCCAACGACATCTCCAACTTCGACCTGCAGCTCACGGTCTCCGAGGAGTTCGACGCTTCCGGGAACCCGGTCGGCATCGAAGCCAGCTTCCGTTACGCCACAGAACTGTTCGATGCCGACACCGTGCGTGTCATGTCCGATCGTCTGGTGCGGATCCTCGACGCTGTGACGGCCACGCCGTCCGTTCGCGTCGGCGACATCGACATCCTCTCGAGCGACGAGTACTCAGCGTTGGCTCCGGTTCGTGGTCCGCGTTCTGTTGCGGGTGTGGTGTTGCCGGAGTTGTTGGCTGGTGCGGTCGGTGTTGCTGGTGTCGGTGGTGTTGCGGTGGTGTCGGGTTCGCGGGTGCTCTCGTATGGGGAGTTGGATGCGGCATCGTCGCGTGTGGCGCGGGTGTTGATGTCGTGTGGTGTGGGTCCGGGGTCGTTCGTGGCGTTGGCGTTGTCGCGGTCGGTGGAGTCTGTGGTGGCGGTGTGGGCGGTGGCGAAGGCCGGTGGTGCGTTCTTGCCGGTGGATCCGAATTATCCGGTGGATCGGATCGAGCACATGTTGGTCGATTCCGGTGCTGTGGTGGGTGTGACGTTGGGTGCGCATCTGGATGCGGTTGCGGGTGTGGGTGGGGTGTCGTGGGTGGTGCTCGACGATGCCGATGTGGTGGCGGATCTGGCGTTCGCTTCGCCTGCTCCGGTGTTGGATGCCGAGCGTTCGGGTGTGTTGCGTCTCGATGATGCGGCGTATCTGATCTATACCTCGGGGTCCACTGGTGTGCCCAAGGGTGTGGTGGTCACTCATCGTGGTGTGGGGAACTTGGCTGCCGAGGAGCGGGTTCGGTTCGGTGTGGGGCCGTCGTCTCGGGTGTTGGCGTTCGCGTCGCCGAGTTTCGATGCTTCGATTCTCGAGTTCGTGTTGGCGTTCTCGGGTGGGGCGACGATGGTGATTGCGCCGGCGATGGTGTTCGGTGGGGTGGAGTTGGCGTCGTTGCTCGCCGAGGAGCGGGTCACGCATGCGTTCGTGACTCCGGCGGCGTTGGCGTCGGTGGATCCGGTGGGGTTGGATTCGGTGGAGGTCGTGGTCACCGGTGGTGATGTGTGTGCTCCGGAGTTGGTGGCGCGGTGGGCGCCGGGTCGGCGGATGTTCAATGCGTACGGTCCGACGGAGGCGACGATTTTCTCGTCGATTTCGTCGGCGTTGGTGGTGGGGGAGTCGGTCGATATCGGTTCGCCGACGATCGGTTTCGCGGAGGTGGTGTTGGATGCGCGGTTGAATCCGGTGCCCGTGGGTGTGGTGGGTGAGTTGTATCTGGCGGGTCCGGCGTTGGCTCGTGGGTATCACGCGCGGTCGGGGTTGTCGGCGGAGCGGTTCGTGGCCAATCCGTTCGGTGGTGCGGGTTCGCGGATGTATCGCACCGGTGATGTGGTGCGGTGGAATGCCTCGGGTGCGTTGGAGTATGTGGGGCGCAGCGATTTTCAGGTGAAGGTGCGTGGTTTCCGCATCGAATTGGGTGAGATCGATTCGGTGTTGGCGGCGGTGTCGGGTGTCGATTTCGTGGTCACTGTCGGGCGTGAGTCCGCGGCGGGGTCGACGGTGTTGGTGTCGTATGTGTTGCCGGTGGCCGGTGCGTCGTTCGATGCCGGTGTGCTGCGTGATCATGCGGCGTCGGTGCTGCCTGCGCACATGGTGCCCTCGGCGTTCGTGATGTTGGAGTCGATCCCGTTGACTCCGGCCGGCAAACTCGACCGCAAAGCCCTCCCCGAACCCGACTGGTCCGCTCAGGTCACCTCGGGACGCGACGCCGACAATGCCGTCGAGAAGACGCTCGCCGGTTTGTTCGCCGAGGTGCTCCGCCTCGATCGCGTCGGAGTCGACGACTCCTTCTTCGCGCTCGGCGGAGACAGCATCATGTCGATTCAGCTCGTCTCCCGCGCGAAAGCGGCAGGGCTGGCTCTGTCGCCGCGAGATGTGTTCGAGCACAAGACCGTTGCCGCACTGGCCGAGGTCGTCGCGGCCGGCGACGGGACCGTTCCGCTCGTGCTGGACGAGCTGCCCGGCGGCGGCGTCGGAGACGTCCCGCTCACCCCGATCGTGCACTGGATGCTCGACCGCACGTCGGTACTCGACAAGCACACACAGACTGCCGTGCTGACACTGCCGTCCGATATCGAGCTCGACGTTCTCGAAGCAACCGTTCAGACCGTCCTCGATCACCACGACATGCTCCGTGCAGTTCTGCACCGCGCCGGAGAGCCGTCGATGGAGGTGCTCCCGATCGGTTCCGTCACGGCGCAGTCCGTCGTCCGCCGGGTGGAGTCGAACAGTGTTCGAGGACCGGAGTTCTCGGATCAGGCCAGGTCGGAAGCCGCTGCAGCAGTGGATCGTCTGGCACCCGATGCCGGTGTCATGATTCAGATGGTCTGGTTCGACGCCGGCTCCGAAGGCAGCCGACTGCTCGTCGTCGCGCACCACCTGGTGATCGACGGCGTCTCGTGGCGAATTCTCGTGCCCGACCTCGCGTCGGCGTGGGCTCAGATCATCGGCGGCAGCACACCGGAACTGGCCCCGGTCGGTACCTCGATGCGTCGTTGGGCGCACGGCCTGCGTGAGGTCACCGCAACGCGTTCGGACGAGCTCGCAGTATGGCGCGACGCGCTCGCCGATCCCGATCCGCTCATCGGTTCACGCGCACTCGACCGCGAGATCGACGTCTATCGAACGGTGGACAAGGTCGAGGTCACTCTGTCGACCGATGTCACCGAGGGCCTGTTGACGGCTCTGCCCGAGGCGTTCCACGGCAGCGTCAACGACGGTCTACTGGCCGCTCTGGCCCTGGCGACAGCCGTGTGGCGACGAAACCGCGGTGTCGTCGTGTCCGACGCACTGATCTCTCTCGAGGGCCACGGCCGTGAGGACCATGTGGTTCCGGGAGCCGATCTCAGCCGCACCATCGGTTGGTTCACCACCATCTACCCACTTCGACTGACGCTCGACGGGATCGACCTCGACGACGCTCTCGCCGGCGGGGACGCGGCAGCAGCGCTGGTCAAGTCCGTCAAGGAGCAGCTGCTCGCCGTTGCCGATCATGGCATCGGGTACGGCATGCTCCGCTACCTGGACGAGGAGGCCGGTGCGACACTGCGTGACTTCCCGGCACCCCAGGTCAGTTTCAACTACCTCGGTCGATACAGCACCGACGTTCCGGACGAGCTCCGCGGACACGGGTGGCTGCCGGTCGACGACTCCGGCGTCGGCGATTCTCAGGACGAGGACCTGCCGGTCGCCGCTGCGCTCGACATCAACGCGGTCACCACGGCGACACCGACCGGGCCTCGGTTGGAGGCGACCTTCGCATTCCCGACGGGCGTGCTCGACGCCGACGAGGTCACCGAACTCGCCCAGTTGTGGAAGCAGGCTCTCACCGCGCTGACGCAGCTCGCTCAGCGGCCGGGGACCGGCGGGTTCACGCCGTCCGATCTCGATCTGGTGAGCCTCGACCAGAAGTCCATCGACGATCTCGAGCGGGTGTACCCGACTCTCGACGACATCTGGTCGATGACGCCTCTGCAGGCCGGTTTGCTCTTCCATGCCGAACTGTCGGATCAGTCCGTCGATGCCTACATCGTCCAGCTGGTGCTCGACCTCCGCGGGGACGTCGACGAGGCTCGCTTCCGCCGCGCTGCCCAGGCTCTACTGCGGCGCCACGCGAACCTGCGCACGGCGTTCGTCCACAACAACGACGGCGAATCCATCCAGATCGTGCATCACGACGTCGATGTGCCGTGGACCTCGGTCGATCTGTCGTCGCTGAGCGTCGACGATCGCGCAGCCGAGCTCGAGCGAATCGAACACGACGACCGCGCAACGCGATTCAACATGGCACAGGCGCCGTTGTTGCGCTTCATGCTCGTGACGCTGGCCCCGGGCGAGTGGCGTCTGGTGATGACCAACCACCACATCCTGCTCGACGGATGGTCGACGCCGCTGCTCCTCAAGGACCTGCTCACGCTCTACGTCGTGGACGGCGACGACGCCGTTCTTCCGCGCGTACCTGCGTACCGCGACTACCTGTCGTGGTTGTCGCGGCGTGATCACTCGGCAGCTCGTGCGGCATGGACGGAAGCCCTCGCGGGTCTCGCCGAACCCACCCTGCTGACGCCGGTCGAGAGCCGTCGCCAGGAGTCGACATTGGCCGGCCGCGCGTTGGTTTCCCTGGACATCGAGCAGACCGAACGACTGCGCAGTCTCGCCCGGGCACGCGGCATCACGATGAACTCGATGGTGCAGGCTTCGTGGGCGATGGTGCTGGGCACGTTGACCGGTCGCACGGACGTAGTGTTCGGTGCCACCGTCTCGGGACGTCCGCCGGAGGTCTCGGATATCGAGTCCATGGTCGGTCTGTTCATCAACACGCTGCCGGTGCGCATTGTGCTGGATCCAGCCGAAACACTCGGCCAGTACCTCGATCGGGTGCAGGCCGAACAGGCTTCGCTGCTCGATCACCACTACCTGGGCCTGACCGATATCCAGCGTGCCGTCGGTCCCGCGGTCGCGTTCGACACGCTCACCGTGTTCGAGTCGTATCCGATGGACCGCGCGGGACTGTCGGCCGAGACCGATCTCGCCGGCATGCGGGTGCACGACGTGCACGACGGCAGCGACACCGCCCAGTATCCGCTGACCCTGGTCGCGATGGTCGACGACCGATTGCACATCGAAGCCAAGTACCTGCCCGAGCTGTTCGAGCACAGTGTCGTCGTCGCCACCGTCGATCGAATCGTGCGTGTTCTCGAGGCGATCGCGACCGACACCGACCAACGGGTCGCATCGCTGTCGCTGCTGTCCTCGGAGGAATCGAACAGGCTGGCCCCGGTACGTGGTCCCGCTTCCACGACCGAGCGCCTCCTGCCGGACATCCTCACCGATGCTGCTGCCCGCAACCCCGGTGGTACGGCAGTGTGGAGCGCAGGTCGGACACTGACCTACACCGAATTGGACACTCGGTCGTCTGCGCTCGCGCGTGCGTTGATCGCCCGCGGAGCAGGTCCGGAAACCGTTGTGGCACTTGCTTTGCCGCGCTCCATCGAATCGGTTCTCGCAATCTGGGCCGTGGCCAAGACCGGTGCGGCCTTCCTGCCGATCGATCCGAGTTACCCCCGTGATCGAGTCGAGCACATGCTGGTCGACTCCGGCGCGTCCATCGGCGTCACGTCGACCGAACACGTCGGTGCCGTCGAGGGTCTGGGCTCGGCTGCGTGGTCCGTCCTCGACCACGACGACACTCGCCGCGATCTCGCGAACCGTTCGACCGCACCGGTTCTCGACTCCGACCGCACTCGACCGGTACACATCGATCAGGTCGCGTACTTGATCTACACCTCCGGCTCCACCGGAGTTCCCAAGGGCGTCACCGTCACTCATCGCGGCCTGGCCAACCTGGCCGAGGAAGAACGGTCTCGCTTCGAGGTGACTCCGAACGCTCGGGTTCTCGCGTTCGCGTCACCGAGCTTCGATGCATCCATTCTCGAGCTGGCCATGGTGATCTCGGGTGCCGCCACGATGGTGATCGCACCCACCTCCGTCTACGGCGGCGTGGAGCTCGGCGAGCTCCTGGCGCAGCAGCACGTCACGCATGCGTTCGTGACTCCCGCGGCCCTCGCCTCGGTGGACCCCGACGGTCTGACCGAACTGAGCGTCGTTGCAACCGGTGGCGACGTGTGTCCGCCCGAGCTCGTCGCACGGTGGGCACCGGGCCGGCGCATGTTCAATGCGTACGGCCCCACGGAGGCCACCATCTTCTCCTCCGTCAGTGACCAGCTGCATGTGGGCTCGCCCATCGATATCGGCTCGCCGACAATCGGTTTCGGCGAAGTAGTGCTGGATTCGCGTCTGCATCCGGTACCGGTCGGTGTCGCAGGAGAGCTCTACCTCGCCGGCCCCGCCCTGGCGCGTGGCTACCATTCGCGATTCGGTCTGACGGCAGAGCGGTTCGTCGCGAACCCGTTCGGCGAGCCCGGCGAGCGTATGTACCGAACCGGCGACGTCGTGCGGTGGACCGAGTCGGGCACCCTCGAGTACGTCGGACGCAGCGACTTCCAGGTCAAGGTGCGCGGTTTCCGTATCGAGCTCGGCGAGATCGACGCGGTGCTGACCGATGATCCGACAGTCGAATTCGCTACGACGATCGGTGTCGACGGACCTGCCGGAAACACGATCCTGGTCGCCTACGTTCTTCCGCGGCCCGGCCACGAAATCGACGTGACGACGCTGCGCACTCGGGCGTCGAGTTCGCTTCCGACACACATGATTCCGACGGCGTTCGTTGCCTTGGAGTCGATCCCGCTCACGCCCGCGGGCAAGCTCGATCGACAGGCGCTGCCCGCCCCGGATCTGCACCTCGGCAGCGACTCGCGCGCTCCTCGCAACGAGACCGAGCGAATCATCGCCGACATCTTCGGCGAGGTTCTCGGCGTGGGCAGCGTCGGCATCGACTCGAGCTTCTTCGATCTCGGTGGAGACTCGCTGAGCGCCACCCGCCTCACCGCTCGGGTGAATGCAGCCCTCGACACTGCTGTCAGCGTTCGTGCGTTGTTCGAGGCACCCACGGTCGAGTCGTTGGCGGTGCGAGTGCACAGCAACCCGGCCGGTGGCGCGCGCCGTCCGGCGCTCACTGCGAAGCCTCGCCCGAGCTCGATTCCGTTGTCGATGGCTCAGCAGAGAATGTGGTTCATCAACCAGTTCGACGTCGACTCGGCCGCCTACAACATCCCGCTCGCGGTTCGATTGACAGGCCGTCTCGACATCGAGGCAATGAACGCTGCGATCGGTGACGTGCTGGCGCGGCACGAGTCGCTGCGCACCGTGTTCCCCTCGCACGGCGATCGCCCCGAGCAGCACATTCTCGGCACCGACGCGGCGACGACCGATCTGCAGGTCGTCGACGTCGATGCCACCGACATCGTCACCGCGATCTCGTCCGCTGCCGCCCGCGGATTCGACGTGTCGAAGGACCTGCCCTTCCGGGCCGTTCTGTACCGGACGGCACCCGAGGATTTCGTGCTGTCGATCATCGTGCATCACATTGCCGCCGACGGCGCGTCCATGGCACCGTTGGCTCGAGACGTCATGGTGGCGTACGGATCTCGCGTGTCGGGAGTAGCTCCGATGTGGGCACCGCTCGACGTTCAGTACGCCGATTTCGCGATGTGGCAACGCTCGGTTCTCGGCGACGAGTCCGACCCGAGCTCGGTGGCAGCACAGCAGCTCGAGTTCTGGAAGTCCACTCTCGCGGATCTACCCGAGCTGCTGCCGCTTCCGCTCGACCATCCTCGCCCGGCACGGCAGTCGATGCGCGGCAACAGTGTTCGGTTCGAGATCGAGCCAGACGTCCACGCCGGCCTGGTGGACCTCGCCCGCGCGAACGACGCGACCGTGTTCATGGCCATGCATGCAGCATGGTCGATCCTCATGGCTCGCCTCAGCGGGACCGAGGACATCGCAGTCGGCACGCCCATCGCCGGGCGTGGCGACGCGGCGCTCGACGATTTGGTCGGCATGTTCGTCGGGACTCTGGTTCTGCGCACCGAGGTAGCGCCCGATCTCTCGTTCACCGAGCTGCTCCGCCGGACCCGTACCGCGGACCTGGCGGCGTTCGACAACACCGACGTGCCGTTCGAGCGCCTCGTCGACGTCCTCGATCCGGCCCGGTCCACCGATCACTCGCCGTTGTTCCAGGTACTGCTCGAATTCCAGAACAACACCTCGGCGGCACTGGAGCTACCCGAACTCACCGTCGAGGCCGTCGACATCGACGCCCACGTCGCGAAGTTCGACCTCCAGCTGACCGTTGCGGAACGGTTCGACGACTCCGGTGCTCCGGCAGGTATGACCGCTGCGATCACCTATGCGGTCGACCTGTTCGACGAGATCTCCGTGGACGAGTTCTCGACTCGATTCGGTGCCGTCCTCGTCGGCGTGACCGCCGATCCCGATCGTGCTGTCGGCGACATCGACATCCTGTTGCCGGGTGAACTCGACGCCATGGCCCGGCAGTGGAACCACGACGGCCACACGGCGACCGATGCGACACTGGCCGACCGCTTCGCCGCTGCCGCTGCGCAGTTCCCCGAAGCACAGGCAGTCGTGTTCGGCGATCGCTCGCTGACCTACGCCGAGCTGGACGACCGCTCGAACCGACTTGCGCGAATCCTCGTGGCTCGGGGTGTGACGTCGGAGTCCCTGGTGGCGGTTGCGATGCCGCGCACCGAGGAGCTGATCGTTGCTCTGCTGGCGGTCGTCAAATCCGGCGGCGGCTACCTCCCGATCGACGTCGGCTATCCGGCCGACCGGCTCGCATTCATGCTCGACGACGCGTCACCGGTCTGTGTGATCTCCACCGTCGCCGACAGTGCATCGGTGCCTGCTTCCGATGTCGAGATGCTGCTGCTCGATGCACCCGAAGCGGTCGCCGAGCTGGCAAGCGTGTCCGGAGCCCCGCTGACCGACGCCGACCGCATCGGCACCACCGATGCCGATTCGATCGCCTACGTCATCTACACCTCGGGTAGTACCGGACGTCCCAAGGGTGTGCAGATCGCGCACCGTAACGTGGCGACACTGTTCGCGAACACCACGGATCTGTTCCACTTCGACGACCGCGACGTGTGGACCATGTTCCACTCCTACGCGTTCGACTTCTCGGTGTGGGAACTGTGGGGACCACTGCTGCACGGCGGCACTCTCGTGGTCGTCGACTATTACACCGCACGCTCGCCGGAACTGTTCCGCGAGTTGCTGATTCGTGAGAAGGTCACGGTTCTCAACCAGACGCCGACGGCGTTCTACCAGTTCGCCGAAGCCGATCGTGTGGCAACCGCGGCCGGTGGATCCGCCGACGGATCGGACGCACTGTCGCTGCGGTACGTCATCTTCGGTGGAGAAGCACTCGATCTCGGGCAGCTCGGTCGCTGGTACGCACGGCACGAGGAGACCTCGCCGACCCTGGTCAACATGTACGGCATCACCGAGACGACGGTCCACGTGAGCCACCTGGCTCTGACCGAGCAGTTCGCGGCGTCCGCTTCGGCCAGCGTCATCGGCCAGGCGATCCCGGCGCTGCGTGTCGCCGTTCTCGACACCCGCCTCAATCCTGTTCCGCCCGGCGTCGTCGGGGAGATGTACGTCTCCGGGGCACAGCTCTCTCGCGGATACCTCGGCCGAGCAGGGCTGTCCGCAACACGTTTCGTTGCCGACCCCTCCGGCGATACGGGTGCGCGTATGTACCGCACCGGTGACACCGCCAGGTGGAATCGCGATGGGGCTCTCGAATACCTGGGTCGAAGCGACATGCAGGTCCAGTTGCACGGCTTCCGTATCGAACTGGGCGAAATCGAAAGCGCGCTACTGGCATTCGACGGGGTAGCGGCTTCCGTGGTCGCCGTCCGCGACGACGGTTTCGGTGATCGCCTGATCGGCTACGTCGTGGCCGAGGCCGGTCGCGCGCTCGACCATGCGGCCGTTCTCGACTTCGTGGGCAACTCGTTGACCTCGTACATGGTGCCCGCAGCGTTGATCGTCCTGGACGAGCTGCCGCTGACCGCCAACGGCAAACTCGATCGCCGTGCACTCCCGGCACCGGACTTCTCGGCAAACGTCACCGAAAGTCGTTTGCCCGCAACCGAAGTCGAGTCGATCCTGGCCGGTCTGTTCGCGGACGTTCTCGGGCTCGATACCGTCGGCGTCGACGATTCGTTCTTCGCACTCGGCGGCGACAGCATCATGTCGATCCAGTTGGTCTCGCGCGCCAAGGCCGCCGGGCTGGTGCTGGCTCCCCGCGACATCTTCGAGCGCAAGACCGTGGCCGCTCTCGCCGAGGTCGCTGTTCTCGGCGGCGACGCCGTGGTGCTCGAAGAACTCGACGGTGGGGGAGTCGGCCCGATGCCGCTCACCCCGGTCGTGCGGTGGATGTTGGACCGCAGCACCGAATTCGGCCGTTACACACAAACAGCGCTGCTTCAGCTTCCGGTCGGCATCGAGCGCGAGACGCTCGAACTCACGGTGGCAGCGGTGCTCGATCGTCACGACATGCTGCGTGCGCGCCTCTACCAGGACGCGGACGGGGAGTGGCACGAGGAAGTGTCTCCGGTCGGAACAGTCTCGGCTGCGAGCGTCCTTCACGCGGTCTCGGTCGAATCCGTCGACGGCCCCGAATTCTCCGTCGTTGCCGCGGCCGAGCTCGACGCCGCTGCCGATCGTCTGGTTCCGGCCGACGGCGTCATGGTGCAGATGGTGTGGTTCCAGAGCCCCAATGGCTCGGGTCGACTGCTCGTCGTCGCCCACCACCTCGTGATCGACGGCGTGTCCTGGCGCATTCTGGTCCCCGACCTCGCCACGGCATGGAGTCGGATCGTCGCCGGCCAGGAGCCTGAACTGGCTCCGATCGGTACGTCGATGCGTCGGTGGTCCACCGGACTCACCGAGGTCACGGCCGCCCGAACCGACGAGCTAGGACTGTGGCGTCGGATCCTCGACGGAGCCGACCCGACGATCGGTTCTCGCCCGCTCGACAAGAGAATCGACGTCGACGCCACCGTGCAGCGTGTCCGCACGTCTCTGCCGGTCGAGGTCACCGAGCGCCTGTTGACCACTGTCCCGGACGTGTTCCGCGGCAGCGTCAACGACGGCCTGCTGGCTGGTTTGGCTCTGGCCTTGACCGCGTGGCGTCGCGAACGCGGCGATGCGGTGCGGGACGCTCTCGTGACTCTCGAGGGCCACGGCCGCGAGGACGCGGTGGTGCCCGGTGCCGATCTCGGTCGGACCGTCGGCTGGTTCACCACCATCTTCCCCGTGCGTCTCGATCTCGGGTCGCTCGACGTCGCCGACGCTCTGGCAGGCGGCGCGTCGGCCGGTGCCCTGGTCAAGACCATCAAGGAACAGCTGCTCGAGATCCCCGATCACGGCATCGGCTACGGCATGCTGCGGTACCTCGATTCCGCTGCAGCCGAGGCTCTGTCCGGCTTCGCCGCACCACAGGTCAGCTTCAACTACCTCGGCCGGTTCTCCACCGGATCCACCGAAGGCATGGACGACGTGGGTTGGATCCCGGTGGCCGACGCGGAGCTCGGCGACGCGCAGAATCCGGACATGCCGGTGCCTGCGGCGCTGGACATCAACGCTGTCACCACCTCGACCCCCGACGGCCCGCAGCTCGACGCGACGTTCGCCTTCCCCGCGGGCGTTCTCGACGCCGACGAGGTCGGCAGGTTGATCGAACTGTGGACGCAGGCCCTCACCTCGATCACCGAGCACGCCTCGGCCGACGGTGCGGGCGGCTTCACGCCGTCGGATCTCGAGCTGGTCGACATCGATCAGACATCCATCGATGCTCTGGAAGAGCAGTTCCCGAATCTCGACGACGTGTGGTCGTTGTCGCCTCTGCAGGCCGGCTTGCTGTTCCACGCTCGCCTGGCAGGCGAAATCGGCAGTGCCGGTTCGGGTGTCGACGCGTACATGGTTCAGCTGGGCCTCGAGCTCCGGGGAACTGTCGATGCGACGCGGATGCATGCTGCCGTCGACAAACTGGTCTCTCGCCATCCCAACCTGCGAGCAGCGTTCGTACACAACAGCAACGGCGAGTCACTGCAGATCGTGCAGAGTTCGGTCACTGTTCCGTGGTCCGAGATCGATCTCCGGGGGGAGCCCGATGTCGAGGTGGCCCTCGAGGCAGTTCTCGAGGCCGACCGTGCGGTGCGCTTCGAGATGGACCGGGCACCGCTGCTGCGGTTCACGCTGATCACCCTGGCCGACGATCACTGGCGTCTGCTGCTGACCAACCACCACATCCTGTTGGACGGTTGGTCGACGCCGCTGGTCGTCAAGGAACTCATCACGCTCTACGTCACCGAGTCCGACGACTCGATGCTGCCGCGTATTCCTGCCTACCGGGATTACCTGGCGTGGATGCGCCAACGCGACGTGGCGATCTCCACTGCGCAATGGGTCAGTGCAATGGCCGGCGTGGAAGAACCCACGCTGTTGGTCACCGACGATCGTGGCCGGCAATTGTCCACCGTGTCGCGGGAGACCGAGCGGTCGTTGTCGGTCGAGACCACCGCGGCACTGCGTGACTTCGCTGCTCGCCGTGGATCGACCCTCAACACCCTCGTCCAGACCGCATGGGGCGTCGTGCTGGCCACCCTCACCGGACGCGAGGACGTCGTGTTCGGTGCGACGGTGTCGGGTCGTCCGCCGGAGGTTCCGGGTATCGAGGGCATGATCGGGCTGTTCATCAACACCCTGCCCGTCCTGGTCACGCTCGACCGGAGCGAAACGCTGGGTGCACTGGTCGATCGGGTTCAGGCCGAGCAGGCTTCGCTGTTGGACCACCACTACCTCGGCCTGACCGACATCCAACGCGCAGCGGGTGCAGGCGTGGCTTTCGACACCTTGACGGTGTTCGAGTCGTACCCCGTCGACCGGGCCGGCGCTTCTGCGGCAACCGATTTCGCCGGCATGCAGGTCACCGACATTCTCGGAACCGACGCAGCGCACTACCCGCTGACTCTGGTTTCGTCGGTCGACGAGCGCCTGAACCTGAAGGCGAAATACCTGCCGGAACTGTTCGACGTCGATTCCGTGCACGCCATCGTCGATCGCGTCGAGCGTGTCCTCGACGCCGTGCTCGAGGACGAACAGCAGCCACTGGGACGGCTGCGACTCCTCGGTGACGCCGAGTTCGCCTCGCTGGCACCGGTGTTCGGACCCGAAGGACGCTCGGCCCGGCTGCTGCCGGAGATCTTCTCCGACGCTGCCGCGGTGAACCCGGACGCCATCGCACTGCGCAGCACCGACGGCGAAATGACGTACCGGGAATTGGACCGTCGGTCCAACCGACTCGCTCGAATTCTGCTGGGCCACGGCGTGCGCACCGAGACCTTCGTGGCACTCGGCATCGCACGATCGATCGAATCGGTGCTGACGGTCTGGGCCGTCGCAAAATCCGGCGCGGCATTCGTACCGGTGGATCCCAACTACCCGGCCGATCGCATCGAGCACATGTTGGCCGACTCCGGTGCCACGTTCGGCGTCACCACCCGCGCCCATCTCGACGACCTGCCGTCGACCGTGCCCTGGATCGTCCTCGACGATCTGGCGACGGACGGCCCGAACGCAGTGAGCGACGAGCCGATCGACGCCACCGAGCGGAACGGACGCATCGCCTTCGAGAGCGCGGCGTACACCATCTACACCTCGGGTTCGACGGGTGTGCCCAAGGGTGTCGTCGTCACGCACTCCGGTCTCGACAACTTCGCAACCGAGCAGCGCGAGCGATACCGAACCACCAAATACTCACGCACACTGCATGTCTCGTCCCCGAGCTTCGATGCATCCGTGCTCGAGTACCTGCTCGCCTTCGGCGTCGGCGCGACGATGATCATCGTGCCGCCCACCGTGTACGGCGGCGACGAACTCGCGGCACTGTTGGCAGCGGAGTCGGTCACCCACGGCTTCATCACCCCGTCGGCTCTGGCGTCGGTCGACCCGAGCGGGCTCGACACGTTCGCCGACGTCGTCGTCGGTGGCGAGGCCGTACCGGCCGAGTTGGTCGCGAAGTGGGCACCGGGCCGGAATCTCTACAACGGTTACGGTCCGACCGAGGCCACGATCATGTCCAACATCAGCACGCCGATGACTGCAGGTGACACCGTCTCGATCGGTGGTCCTGTTCGCGGCGTGTACGAGGTGGTGCTCGATTCACGGCTGCAGCCTGTTCCTGTCGGCGTCGCAGGTGAGCTCTATCTCGCGGGTGTCGGACTCGCCCGCGGTTACCACGATCGATTGGGCCTGACGGCGGAGCGATTCGTCGCCGACCCGTTCGGCGCGCCCGGCTCGCGGATGTACCGCACCGGAGACGTGGTGCGGTGGTCGCCGGATCTGACGATCGAATACGTCGGTCGAAGTGATTCGCAGGTCAAGGTTCGCGGCTTCCGCATCGAACTCGGCGAGATCGACGCGGCACTCGCATCGCATCCGTCCGTGGACTTCGCCGCGACCTTCGGCACTCCGGGTCCCTCGGGAGCGACCGTCCTGGTGTCGTACGTACGAACCACCGAGGGCGCGGCGGACGCGTTCGATACCGGTGTCCTGCGTGACCACCTGGCCGGCATGTTGCCGTCGCACATGGTTCCCGCAGCCATCGTGGTGCTCGACGCCATTCCGCTCACCCCGGTCGGCAAACTCGATCGGTCCGCGTTGCCGGTGCCCGAGTTCGGGTCGGCGACGTCGTACCGCGAGCCGAGCACACCGGCCGAGCTCACCGTGGCCGCCGTGTTCGCCGAAATTCTCGACGTCGATCGGGTCGGTGCCGACGACAGCTTCTTCGAGCTCGGTGGAGACTCACTCAGCGCCACCCGTGTCATCGCTCGCGTCAATGCCGAACTCGGCACCACGATCGGCGTGCGCACGATCTTC
Organism: Rhodococcus sp. 3258; assembly: GCF_031456475.1. Lineage (NCBI taxonomy): Bacteria > Bacillati > Actinomycetota > Actinomycetes > Mycobacteriales > Nocardiaceae > Rhodococcus > Rhodococcus sp. 3258. The sequence goes on along the minus strand of NZ_JAVDUT010000004.1, from coordinate 152,865 downwards.
GAGATGCCGACTGTCGCCGGATTGGCGAGCGCGGTCGGCGCAACGTCCACACGGACACAGCGTCCGAATCTCGTTGCGACACAACGTCCTGATCACATTCCGCTGTCTCTCGCTCAGCAACGCATGTGGTTCATCAACCAGTTCGACACCACCTCGGCGGCGTACAACGTGCCACTGGTCGTCAAGTTGACCGGGCAGCTCGATACTGCGGCCCTCGCCGCGGCAGTCGTCGACGTACTCGAGCGGCACGAATCGCTGCGGACGACGTTCCCGGACGGACCGGACTTCCCGGTCCAGCTCGTACATCCGGCCGTGGAGGTAGCTCCGGTGGTCGAGCCGGAATCGATCGATGCCGGTGTGCTGACCGACCGGGTGGCGCACCTGGCGGGTCGTGGATTCGACGTGACCACCGAGATTCCGGTGCACGTCGAGCTGTTCCACGTCGTCGGTGCCGATACCGATGCCGAGCCCGTCTTCGTACTGGCGATGGTGGTGCATCACATCGCGGCCGACGGAGCCTCGATGGCACCGCTGGCACGAGACGTGGTGCTCGCGTACTCGGCGCGCACCGCGGGAGGAGCGCCGGGCTGGGAGCCCCTGCCGGTGCAGTACGCCGACTACACGCTGTGGCAGCGTTCGTTGCTCGGTGACGAGAAGGACGAGTCGAGCGTGGCCGCGGCCCAGCTCGAGTACTGGTCGACGGCGCTCGCAGGTCTACCCGATCTGCTGCCGTTGCCCACCGATCGCCCGCGGCCCACCACGCAGGATTTCCGGGGTGGCCGGGTTCGCTTCACCGTCGACGCCGAGATCCATCGGGCACTCGTCGAGATCACCCGCGAGCAGAACGTCAGTATGTTCATGGTGTTGCACGCCGCGTTCGCGGTGGTGCTGGCGCGCCTGAGCGGTACCGACGACATCGCGATCACCACTCCGGTGGCAGGGCGCGGCGACGCGGCACTGGACGATCTCGTCGGCATGTTCGTCAACACCTTGGTGTTGCGCAGCCGGATCGACGACTCCGCCTCGTTCGTGGATCTGCTCACGCAGGTGAAAGCACACGACCTCGACGCCTTCGATCACACCGAGATGCCGTTCGAGCGCATCGTCGAGGTGCTCAATCCCACGCGATCGACGGCGTATGCACCGCTGTCGCAGGTGGCGTTGTCGTTCCAGAACAACGAGAAGGCGTCACTCGAGCTACCGGATCTGCGCGTGGAGGGCTTCGACTTCGACGTTCCCGTGGCCAAGCAGGATCTGCAACTCCTGGTGTCCGAGACCTTCGACGACGACGGGCGACCGACCGGATTCGAGGCAGCGTTCGATTACGCCACCTCGCTGTTCGACGCGTCCACCGTCGATGCGATCGCGGCGCGACTGGTTCGCGTACTCGACGCCGTCGGCAACGATCGACTCACCGCGGTGGGGGATATCGACATTCTCGGTGCCGACGAGAAGCAGGCTCTGGCACCGGCTCGCGGGTCCGCCGACGTCGCGTTGCGAACGTGGCCGGAAATGCTCGCCGCCTCGGTGGCGCTCGACCCGTACGCGGTCGCCGTCACGTATCGGGGTGTGAGCCTGTCCTACGCCGACCTCGACAGTTGGTCGAACCGAATCGCGCGAATGCTCATCGACTACGGCGTCGGACCGGAAACGTTCGTCGCCTTGGCCCTGCCTCGATCCATCGAGTCGGTTCTGTCGGTGTGGGCGGTCGCCAAGACCGGTGCGGCATTCCTGCCGGTCGACCCGAACTACCCGGCCGACCGCATTGCGCACATGCTCGAAGATTCGCGTGCGGCAATGGGATTGACCGACGTCGACAGTCGGCAGTCGCTGCCCGACACCGTGCCGTGGCTCGTCCTGGACGATCCCGAGACGTCATCGGAGCTCTCTCGCTATCCCGTGGCCGCAGTCACCGATGCCGAGCGCACCGCGACGCTGCACCTCGACCACCCGGCGTACCTGATCTACACCTCGGGTTCGACCGGTCGCCCGAAGGGCGTCGCAGTGCGGCACCGGGGCCTGGCCAACCTGCAGGCTGAGGTGATCGATCGATTCCGTCCCACCCGAGATTCGCGGGTGTCGCACATCGCCTCGCCGAGTTTCGACGCCTCGGTGTACGAGCTCACGATGGCGTTCGGCGTCGGTGCCACCGTGGTGATCGTGCCGCCGGGAACGTTCGGTGGCAGCGAACTGGCCGACCTGCTCGAATCGGAACATGTCACACACGCGTTCCTGACTCCGGCGGCGTTGTCCTCGATCGACGAAACACGTTTGGGCACGGTCCGCGTCCTCGCCGTCGGCGGCGAGGCCTGCACTCCGGAGCTGGTGGCGAAGTGGGCACCGGGCCGCAAGATGTTCAACGGCTACGGTCCGACCGAGACGACCATTCAGGCGAGTGTCGGCGGTCCGTTGATGCCAGGCGGCACGGTGGACGTCGGCCGGCCTGGTACCGGATTCCGGTTCCTCGTGCTCGACGCACGCCTGCGGCCGGTCCCGGCCGGGGTGTCGGGCGAGCTGTACATCGCAGGCCCCGGTACGGCACGCGGATACCTGCGACGGTTCGGGCTCACGGCCGAACGCTTCGTCGCAGACCCGTTCGGTACCGCCGGTGAGCGGATGTACCGAACCGGTGACGTCGTGCGCTGGGGGAGTACCGGTGTGCTCGAGTTCGTCGGACGCAGCGACTTCCAGGTCAAGGTCCGCGGATTCCGTATCGAGCTCGGCGAGATCGACTCCGCGCTCACCGATCACGACGAGGTCGGCTTCGCGGCGACCATCGGTCACAATGCGGCGTCGGGAGACACGGTTCTCGTGTCCTACGTCCTGCCGGCCGAGGGTGCATCGGTGGACGTCGAGGCATTGCGCGACAGTGTCGCGACCGTTCTTCCGCGCCACATGGTCCCGTCGACGATCATCGAACTCGCCGACATCCCACTCACTCCGGTGGGCAAGCTGGATCGACGCGCGCTCCCGGTGCCGGAACTGACGGTGTCGACGACGCCGTATCGGGCACCGAGTACCGATCTCGAAGCAGCCATCGCCGACGCGTTCGCCGAGGTGTTGGGTGTCGAACGAGTCGGTATGGACGACAACTTCTTCGAACTCGGTGGCACGTCGCTGGTGGCAACCAAGATCGGCCCGGCCATCGAGAACGCGGTCGGAGTTCGCGTCCCGCTGCAGGCGTTGTTCGTCGATCCGACCCCGGCAGGGCTCGCGGCTCGGGTCGCGTCGGACGTCGATTCGTCCGGTGCGCAACTGGATTCGGTGTTCGGAGTGGTCATCCCACTGCGCAGTACAGGTTCCAAGGAACCGCTGTTCTGCGTCCATCCCGGAATCGGGTTGTCGTGGGGATATGCGGGCCTGGTGTCCCAGATCGGTGACGACCGTCCCGTGTACGGCCTGCAGTTGCCCAGCATCGTGGAAGGCACGCCGTTCGGCTCGATTCGAGACCTCGCGCACCGGTACGCCGACGAGATTCGGGCTGTCCAGCCGGTCGGTCCGTACCACCTGCTCGGGTGGTCGCTCGGTGGTTCGCTCGCCCATGCGATCGCAGTGGAACTACGCAGCACCGGCAGCGAAGTGCAGACTCTCGCGTTGCTGGACAGCTATGTCGACGGCCATGACGAGACGGCCGACGGTGAGCTGAGCGTCGAGAACCTGCTCGCGGGTCTGGGGCTGGATCTGACTGCGCAGGCGTCGTCCGAGCCGTTGACCTACGAACGTGGTGTCGAACTGCTCGACGAATCCCTGGGGCAGACCACCGGTGTCACGGCGGATCATTTGCGCAGAATCAATGCAGGATTCGAGAACTCGACGCGAATCATGGCCGAGTTCATCCCGGACGTGTTCGACGGAAATGTTTTGTTCTTTTCTGCAACGAAAGGCGCGAGTGACGGAATTGTTCGGTCACCACAGGAATGGCGACCGTACGTGTCAGGAGATATCGTCATCCACGGTGTGGACGTTTTCCACAACGAAATGACCAATCCCGATGCTGTCTCGGTGATCGGTCCGGTTGTCGACGCACATCTGGGCAATACATATCCATAACGTTTGCGAGTGTTCTTCCGTGAAAGAGCACTCGCTCGAATACCATCGGCTTTCGATACTCGAGTGGTCGAATGCGAATCACTACTACCAGGGGACACAGTGAAACTGATCAGAACAGCAACGGTCGCGGTGGCGTTGACCGCAGCCGTAGCCACCGGCGCAGGCCAGGCCGTAGCGGATCCGACGTCGGAGTCGATGAACTACCAGACGTCGGTCAACCCGGATGGAACCGTCAAGACCATCCTCGACGCCGGTCTCTTCCGCGTCGATGCGACGAGCGAGACGGTGTCGATCGTCGACCAGGCCGGCTCCACGGTGGCGTCGATCCCGCTGGAGTACTCCATCAATGGAACCGTCTACTCCATTGCGCCCCTGATCGGTGCCGAAGGTCGGGAACTCACTCTCACCCCGCAGACCGTTCCTGTCGCTGAGGTCGCAGGCGCGAAGACCAAGCAGCAGGCCTTCGACAACATGGTCAACCAGCTCGCCATCGGTTGGAACAACGGCGGCGGCGTCGGCACGGCCATCGGTGCAGGCCTCGGCTTCGCCATCGGCTGCGTCTCGATCTTCCCGAACTTCATCTCGGGCTGCATCATCGGAACCGTGATCGGTACGGTCGCCGGCACGGTCATCGGAATCAACAACGCCAACCCCGAAGCTCAGCCTGCGGTGTTCGAGTACTTCACCACTGCGTAGAGCACGACGGCCACTGGCCGAGGGATGTGGAACAGCGGGTAGAGCGCGTGCGCTCTACCCGCTGTTCGCTGTCCGGCCAGTGAGGGCTCGACGCATCGACACCGCTTTGACCATCGTCTCCTCGAACTCCTCGTCGGGGTCCGAGAGCGCGACGATCGCGCCTCCAACGCCGTACGTGACCTCGTGCTCGGTCGCCACGATCGTGCGAATGACGATCGAGAAATCTGCCGTACCCGTGATCGAGAAGTAGCCGATGGCACCGGAATACACTCCGCGCGGCCCATCTTCGAGCTTGTCGATGATTGCCATCGTGCGAATCTTCGGAGCGCCGGTCATCGAGCCGCCGGGGAACGCCGCTCTGATGCAGTCGGCAGCCGACGCGTCGTCACGCAGCCGGCCACGAACCGTGGAGACCAATTGGTGCACGGGAGCATAGGTTTCGACGTCGAACAGCTTCGGCACGTGTACCGAACCAGGAACGCACACCTGAGCCAGGTCGTTACGCACCAAATCGACGATCATCAGATTCTCGGCCTTGTCCTTCTCGTTCGCGACGAGGTCGGCCTTGAGTGCGTTGTCCTCTTCGGGGGTGGCCCCGCGCGGCCGAGTTCCCTTGATGGGCTTGGACTCCACGATGCGGTCGGCGTCGATACGCAGGAATCGCTCGGGGGAGGCGCTCAGGACCGAGACGTCGGGAAAATTCAAGAAGGCACTGTACGGGGTGGGATTGATTTCCCGCATGTAGGAGTACGTCGCCGCGGGGTCGATGGAACCGGCCACGGTGGCAGTGTTCGTCAGGCAGACCTCGTAGGTTTCACCGGAACGGATTTCGGCGAGGCACTGAGAGATGAGGTCGAGGTAATGCGTGCGATCGTGCCTGAGCCGTGGCTCCAGGGATAGCTCTGCGCCGAGCAACGGAGCACCGGACGCAGGTATCCCACTGGGCGCGCTCACGGTCTGCGCCTTCTCGGACAGTCCACTCAGCGTTGCGGTGACCGAGTCGAACCACTGCGCGAGGACCGGATCCCCGGGGGTATCGGCCAACCCCATCAAGTACAGGGTGCCGGCCTCGTGGTCGAACACCAACGCCCGATCGGAGAACACCATCGAGGCGTCGGGGGTCGCCGAGGTGTGCACCAGCTGCCCGCCCGTATCGGCCTTGAGTTCGTACCCGAGGTAGCCGACGTAGCCCAGTCCGAATGCAAAGGGAAGATCGTGCCGCGGGGGAGTAGCTCGGCGACGTAGTTGGGCGTCGATGTAGTCGAAGAACGTCGAGTGGATGTGTTCTTTCGTGCCGTCGGAGCCCTCGACGGTCACCATCGTCTCGGCTACCGAGTACGTCACGTATTCGGCGTGCGGCCCGGAGCAATCGCCCATGACGGTGAATCGGCACTCGGGCTCGAGTGCGGCGCTTCCGTCCAGCCAGAAACTCTTGGTGTCGTGCGCGAACAGCGTCTGGAACACGCGCTCGGAGTCGAAATCGCTGTCGATAGTGCGGGTTTCGATGGTGAACATCGAATCGTGGGTCCCCGCTGCGTTCGCTGCGCTCGACCGCGCTAGCGTCAGATCGCGGAAATTCGCCAGCAGCTCACGCCCGTATTCGGTGCTGATCGACTCGGGGTGGAACTGCACTCCCCACAACGGCTTGCTGTGATGACGAACCGCCATCACCAGACCGTCCGGGGTCCAGGCGACTTCCTCGAAGTCGGCGGGAGTCCGGGTGACGACCAGAGAGTGGTAGCGCACCACGGAATACGGCGAGGGAATCCCCTCGAACAGATCCACCCCGGTGTGCGTGATGTCGGTGATGCGGCCGTGCATCGGTGCGGGGGCCAGATCGACCTCGCCCCCGAAGAGGTGGCACATCCCCTGATGGCCGAGGCAGACACCCAGAATCGGGAGACCGGATTCGCTTATCACTCGACCACTGATACCGAAGTCCTGCTCGACGTCCGGGCGGCCGGGACCGGGCGAGATCACGACGTTGTCGAACGCGGCGAAGTCGAGGGAAGACCACGCGACGTCGTTCTTGACCACGGTCGGTGGTCGGCCGTTGACCTCGGCGAGGAGGCTGTACAGGTTGTAGGTGAACGAGTCGTAATTGTCCACAAGGAGGGTTCTGATCGTCATCGACGTACCTCTATCGTTCGCCCTCGAAGCCAGATTCTGGCCCCGGAGAATCGATGATGAGATCCTCGACGCGACACGCCTCGGCAATCATCGACTTGTACAACTCTTCGAGAAAGTCGGGCGACAATCCGTTCGCGGACGCGAACTCACGAGCCCGTTCGGTCACCACGCCCACCCGGCCCGGCTGCATCATGGGAATACCGAATTCGCGTTTGACGTGGGCCACCCGTACACACACATCGATTCGGTCGCGTACGGCTGCGCGCAAGACCTCGTCGATACCGTCCAATTCGCGGCGCAATTCCGCCAACTTCTGTTCGCCGACCGCAACGCGTCCGTCCGATTCCGAGTCGGACGCCGCCGTCCGCGGATCGTCGTGCAGACACTGATCGGAACCCTGGCTCACGAGTTGATGCCCCCCTGTTTTCGACGACTACGGTGCTGATGATTATCGGTCGCAGCCGACATTTGTTACCGCGATCATCACAGACTCGGTAACCGACTACATGCGATGTTCGATGGTGTCATCCCGAGCCGTTTTCGCGCCACTCAAACGCGAAGAAAACGGACGCTGAACGACAATAATCACACAAGTCACCCGAAAAAAATCTCCGAGTTTCCAACCCATCGAAAAAATGCACCGCCGGATTGTTTCCAATCGGGCGGTGCATCGCTCAGGGGATCAGGCTCCGCGTCGCTTGACCTTCAGTAGATCGAGGCGCTCCTTCAGCAACTCTTCCAGTTCATCCACCGAACGGCGCTCGAGGAGCATGTCCCAGTGGGTACGAGGAGGCTTGACCTTCTTTGCCTCGGGCGCGGTGCCCTCGATCAGAGAACCCTCGAGTCCGTTACGGCACGCCCACGTACCGGGAATCTCGGCGTCGTCGGCGAACGGGACGTCGAATTCCTCACCGTTGTCGCAGCGATAGCGAGCCACGCGGCGGGGTGCCAAATCGTGATCACGATCGGTCTCGTAGCTGACGGCTCCCAGTCGACTACCTCGAAGTACACGATCTGCCATAGTGAAGTCCTCTCCATCGATAGTAGGTATGTGCGCCGATTCCACCGGCCGGTTTCGGCGCGGCCGAGCTTCGTCGTCCACCCACTGATCTACAACGTCGTCGAGCGTCCGTTCGTTCCCGGCTCGCCCGCGCAGATCAAGGCATCTTACCTCGCCGGCAAAGTAGGCTGAGCGACCATGTCCGTGAAAACCCGTCGCAACCAGACGTGCGAGTGGTGCGGACGTCCCATCGACGATGTCGGCACCGGCCGCAAACGACGGTACTGCCGACAATCGTGCAGACAACGTGCGTACGAGCAGCGCAGTGCCGTCAAGGGGACGTCCATTCCCGTCGACGCCGTCGTGCTGACCGCCGAGGAAGCATCGGCCGTTGCAGATCGCGCATTCGAACTGCGCTGCGCGGCCGAGGATGTCAGCACCGCAGTGGCAGAAGGCGCCGCCGCCGACGAACTGCAGCGCCTGTGCATCGAGCTCGTGGCGAAAGCACACGATGCCGAGCGGCTGCGCTGAGTATTTTCGGGGCTCCTCGCTGGTCGTCCTTCGTGCGGCGCGACGGTGGACGACATCGCTCCCGTCGTTGTTCACCGAGTCCGTGGACAATGGGCGACGCACGCGCGTCTTGCGCGGACGCAAAGACACACAGAGGAGCTCCATGGCGTTCTGGGATCAACTCAAGTCCAAAGCACAGGAATTGAACGGGCAGCTGCAGACCAAGACCAGCCAGTTCAAGAACAAGGAGTTCGCCAACGGCAGCATGGCGATGTGCGCTCTCATCGCCGCCGCGGACGGCACGATCGATCCGGCCGAGCGGCAGAAGACGGCAGCGCTGATCGCCGGAAACGAAGCTCTCCGCGTCTTCGAGTCCGATGAGCTCCGCCAGAAGTTCGACTGGTACTGCGACAAGCTGCAGGGTGACTTCGACTTCGGAAAGGTCGAGGCCACCGCGACGATCGGCAAGTTAAAGTCCAAGCCGGACCAGGCCCGTGCCGTCATCCAAATCGGCATCATCATCGGCGGTGCCGACGGGCATTTCGACGACCACGAAAAGGCCGCCGTTCGCAACGCATGCTTCGCAGTGGGAATCGACCCGGCCGAGTTCGAGCTCTGACCCGCTCCGACGTGGGCATCGAGACCGGATGAGGTCTGCGGCGACCGACGACGCTTCGACGTCGTCGGTCGCCGTCGCCGTCCCTGGATTCCATCTGTCCTGCAATTTCCTACTCCGCGGGTTACTTTGCTCGTTCCGGCTGGGTGCACAGACGTCGTCGACGCGTCAGCGGACCGATCGATCCGTGACCGAGGAGACCGAGCATGACTGTTGCCGCGATTTATCTCGTCATCGCATTCGGCCTCGGCGGACTCGCGATGGCGGTGCGACTTCCTCCATTGGTCGGCTTTCTGGCGGCTGGGTTCGTCATCAATGCTCTCGATGTCGGTGAGGTGCCGCAGCTGGACCTGCTCGCCGACTTGGGGGTGACGCTGCTGTTGTTCGCCATCGGCCTCAAGCTCGATCTCCGCATTCTGTTGCGCCGCGAGGTCTGGCTCACCACGTCGGTCCATCTCGCGATCAGCGTCGTGCTCGGAACCACGGTGTTGTGGTTGGCCGCCGTGGCCGGCCTGGCCATGCTGTCCGGGCAAAGCCTGACGACCATCGCACTCCTGGCCTTCGCCATGTCGTTCTCGAGCACCGTGTTCGTCGTCAAGGTACTCGAGGAGCGGGGGGAGTCGCATGCGCTCTACGGCCGCGTCGCCATCGGCGTCCTTGTCATGCAGGACATCGTTGCCGTCGTCTTCCTGACGGTCACCAGCGGCACTCTGCCCAGCCCATGGGCCTTCACCCTCGTCCTGCTGTGGCCGCTCACGCGAATTCTTCGGAGAATCTGGAGCGGGCTGGGGCACGGCGAGATGCAGTCGCTGTTCGGCATCGTGATGGCTCTGGTTCCGGGGTACGCATTGTTCTCCACGCTGGGCCTCAAAGGTGACCTCGGTGCCTTGATCATCGGTGTCCTGTTGGCTTCGCATTCCGCGTCGTCCGAACTCGCACGGTCTCTGTTCCACCTCAAGGAACTTCTGTTGGTGGGCTTCTTCGTCTCGATAGGCCTGTCCGGACTACCCGATGTGCCCAGTCTCGTTGTCGCTCTGCTGATGATGCTCGTTCTGCCGCTCAAATCCGTGCTCTACGTAGCGCTGTTCGCCGCGATGAAACTTCGGTATCGAACGGCCCTGCTCGCAGGACTGAGTCTGATGAACTACTCGGAGTTCGGTCTGATCGTCGTCTCCGTCGGAGTGACGACCGGGCTGCTGGAACCCACGTGGCTGGTCGAGATGTCGATCGCGGTGGCTCTGAGTTTTGTGGTGTCCGCGCTGGTCAATGGCCGCGGCCACCTGATGGTCGAGAAGATGGCGAGCCGGCTGCCCGTCCAGGACGAGCAGAGCCTCCACCCCGAGGAACGCCCCGGTGATGCCGGCGACGCCGAAGTCGTCGTCATCGGCATGGGGCGTGTGGGGTTCGCGGCCTACCAGCGACTGAACGAGCACTACCGATTGGACGTCGTCGGAGTCGACTACGACGGCCCGCGCATCCGTCGACTGGCCGAGCAGGGACTGCGTGTCATCGAGGGTGATGCCACCGACCTCGACTTCTGGCACCGACTACGCAGATCGGATTCCGTCCGGATCGCGGTGCTCGCCATGCCGCGGCACGGTGCGAACGTCACTGCACTGGCGTGTCTGCGAGAGTCCGGCTTCGGCGGAACAGTGGCGGCGGTCGCACGGTACGACGACGAGGTGCAGTGGGCAAAAGACCAGGGCGTCGATATCGCCTTCAACGTCTACGCCGGCGCGGGATTGGAACTGGCCGACCAAGTGGGGCATTCGACCCCGGAATACATCGATGATCGCACCGACTCCGAGACCGACGAGCCGCGTACACCGGACAACACCGGATAGGTCGGCGGTGCGAGTGATGGAGGCGCTCGCCGGAAACGAATGGGGGAGTCGTCAGGTACTGCCTGCCGCTCCGCCTCCTCCACCTGCACCTCCACCGGACGCAACGGATCCGCTACTGCTGGAGACGAACACACCGGAGAACGCCGACCAGGGGAGGACCACCGGAACACCCGCCGCATAGTCGGCATCCGCGGGTGATGTGAAGGCTCGTAGCGGCGTGTCACTCCCGGGGTCGGTTGCGGCCTCGAGTCGTTTCCGAAAGAACGGGGCCAAGCCGAACGCAACGATGTCCGGCAGAGCTACGTTCAGATCGACCGACTCGTCGTTGTCCTTGGCGGCCTGCTTCAGTCCGTCGCGGTACGCCTCCCAGGGGCGAGAGGCGTCCAGGCCCGCGACCGAGAAGCGTGAGTAGGCGATCGCCGTCCACAGTCCTGCAACGAAGAGAAGCCCTGACAACACCACCGCGAGCCACATCGTCGGTGCACCCGACGTCGCGACGGCAATTCCTCCGATCGCGAGAGCCCCGCCGAGTACGCCCAGACCGGCCAACGCTGTCCGGCGTCGACCTGAGCCGTCGGCAACGAATCCGCTCGCCCGCAGTGTGTTCTCCACGAGTTCTTTGGTTGCACCGGGGCCTCGAGCGATCTTCTTCAACTCGTCGCCGGGTACGACATCGTCCTCGGCTCGTTCGGCGAGCATCGACCAGACCGCCTGTTGAACCTCGCCGCGGGCACGGGTTCGGTCGACAAGCCTGATCTTGACTGTCCCTTTGTCGACCTTTCCCGGCTTCTTGTCCTGCTCGAAGGTGAGCGCATCGGCGGTGGCAAGCGCCAGTACGGTCCCCGGTACGCCGCTGGGCTGCGCGCTGCGGTGCACCAGGGCGGCCGCGTACGCTGCATCGGTGGCCTGGTCCGGTCGAACCGTCGTCGGATATTCTTGGGAGACAGTCGGTTTCGCTCGGCCCCGAAACACCGTTCCCACCAGAAGCAGCCCGAGAAGCGCGATCACCGAACCGGCCCACGGCAGCCAGGTCGAGCCTGGACCGTCGGCGAATCTGTCCAAGGCAGTCACCGGCGGACCGGTGCGAATGTCGGACGCCAGGCGATCTATGCCCGCGGTCAGGCTTCCTGCGACGTCACCATCTCGCAGCGGCGGAATCAGTGCGTCCTCGATGATGGCCTCTTGTTCGTCCCGCGGAACGTTACCGTCGTCGTACGTGGAGCCGACGAAGATGCCCGCGCGAGCCTCGTCGATCTTTCCAGGCTCCCGGTTGATCAATATTGCGCCTGCAGTGTCCTGGTCGACGCCCGTCAGGGACACCCATCTCTGCTGCAGGTCTTCTACTTGATCCAACGTGTTGTCGGGGTCCGCGTCGAGCTCACGCACGTACGCGATCACGTCCGCACCGGTGTCGGACTTCAAGTTCTCCAACTGACGTTGGATGTCCGCGGTCTGCGCCGGATTCAGGGAAAAACCCGTTCGGTCGTAGACACGCTGACCCGAGGTCAAACCCTCGAAGCCGGCGTCTCCGCCGGACGGATCGTCGGAGCAGCCAACGAGGCCGAACGATGCAATGAGGGCCATCAGTACGGCTGCAGCAACTCGGCGGTGGAAGTTCCGGCGACGGGATGTCTCGAGGAAGGCGTCCATCGAACGAACTCTAACCAGAGTTCGTCTACGGTAGCCAGCACAATCGGCCGACGCGGCAGTGGATATCCAGAACGGGTTTCCTCACAGTTGTTTCGTCACAGTGACGAAACAACTGTGAGGAAAGAGCGGAGAGGGAGAGGGTGCCGTCCGATCCGCAGTGCGCCGATCCCATGACAGCGGGTAGTCAGCGGGCCGGCTGCGATAGCTGTCGACCGGAAGCCCGTCACATTTCCCGCAGGCATTTCGATACCACCGGGACGCGTCGCGTCGACGCAGACTTCGGACAACGAAGAGCTTCAGCCGAATCGACTGCGTCGAGCAAAGTTGTTGGGCTGCAGCGAACTACGGTCGATCCCAGCGAACTGCAGGTCGACAGTTGGCCGATAATCAACATTATGTCAGGTAAATTACTGCATGTTGCATCCGATGAATCAACAGACCTCCGCCGCCGCCCTTGAAGCTGTCGGCAAGGTATTGCGAAACCTGTTCAGTATGAGTATGTTACGCGCTGCCTGAGCGGCTGTTCGTTCAGAGTGCCTTACCGTGGCGTCAGCACCCTAGAGTTGTCGATGTTCAACGTCATTCTGCGGCAGTGCTATTGACATCAATGATTCATCTGGTGAATCATTGATGCGTTGAACGAGACGACGAAGGGGTGTCATGGGGGTCGACACGAGCGGGCGCGTCATCCTGGTCGAATCGGTGACACCACTGCATCCCGAGGAGCAAACGGTCGAAGATATGCTCACGGGATGGCGGAACCAGCAGCTCTGCCGAAATCTGCAGCTCGGGACCATCGAGCAACGGCAACAGGTGGTCGTGCGGTTCATCGACTACACCAACGAGTTCCCGTGGGCATGGACCCCGGCCATGGTCGAGGAATACTTTGGAGACCTCCGCTCGATCCGGCGAATCGCACACTCGACGATCCGCAGCTATCAGACCTCGCTGAAGCTGTTCTGCTCCTACATCAGCAACCCCGACTACGGGTGGGATCGACTGTGTGAGAGCCGCTTCGGTACGCACCCCGCTCAGGTGTTCTTCGAGTGGAACACCGCAGCACACGTCCAGGACAACGAGCAGACACCGGCCAAGCGTGCCTTCACCAAGACCGAGCTGCAACTGTTGTTCGACCACTCCGACGCCCAGGTCGAGACCATCGCGGCAACAGGCCGCAAGGGGTGGCTGCCGGCCTACCGTGACGCGGTGATGCTCAAACTCGCCTACTCCTACGGGCTGCGCTTCAACGAAGTACGTCACCTGCAGAGCGTCGACTTCGCCCGCAATCCCCACGCACGCGAGTTCGGCCGCTTCGGAGTTCTCACCGTGCGCTATGGCAAAGCCAAACGCGGGTCACCCCCGAAACGGCGTAGCGTCCTGACGGTTTTCGACTGGACCCCTGAGATTGTCGAGGATTGGCTCACCCACGGCCAGCCCTATCTCGATGCGGGACTCGATCTGTTCCCGTCCGAACGTGGCGCGCTCGTTGCCGAATCGACCCTGATACGCCGGTTCCGGCGCTACTGCACCGAGCTGCAGCTCTCCCCCGGGCTGGACCTGCACTCCCTGCGTCGCGCGTACGCCACCCACCTGATCGAAGACGGCTGGGGTCCGTTGTTCGTACAACAGCAGATGGGTCACGAGCACGCCAGCACCACCTCCCTCTACACGTGCGTGTCGAGCGACTTCCGCACTCGCACATTGCGGCGAGCGTTGGATGCGACCGTGAGCGACGCTCTCGGAATGGAAGGAGAAATCTCGTGAAACGCACCGTCGACTACACCTGGCGCCTACCCGAGCTGATGGCCGCACACGGCATGCACAACAGCACCGACCTCATCCCCCGCCTGCTCGAACGAGGAATCGCCCTCTCCCGCCCTCAGGTCTACCGCCTCGTCACGCAACGACCCGAACGTGTCTCGCTGCAGATGATGGCGGCTCTCTGCGACATCTTCGGCTGCGGAATGCAGGACCTGGTCACCGTCACCGCAGCCGACGAACGCAAGAAACGACTTGCGACGTCATCGGCACCGAACGTCGTCGAGCTCAACAAGACAGTCCGACCGCGACGCGCACGAGTGATCCGCGATGACCATTGAGATCCGACCCCGCAACACCGTTCGGGGGCGACCGAGAACCGGTGGCGGATTCACCTGCGATCGATGCGGACGTGAGGCCGGCAAACCACGCGTGCGCTGGCCCGACGGCAAGATCTGCGGAACGTGCTTCCACGCCGCCGTACGCACCTACGGATACTGCGCAGCGTGTGGATTCGAGCGCATGATCCCCGGGCGAGTCGGAGACTCAGCTGTTTGTGTCGACTGCGCCGGCATTGCTACCGACTTCCATTGCAGCAGTTGCGGCACCGAGGCCGAGCACTACCGGCGCGGCATCTGCGCACGCTGCGCACTCCGCGACGACCTCACCTCGCTACTTCTCGACAACCCCGCCGATCCTGCTGCCATGAACACACTGGTGGGCATCTTCTGCGCCGTGGACCGCCCCGAAAGCATCCATACCTGGAAACGATCCGCAAAGGTGCACGAGCTGTTGCGTCAGCTGGCAACCGGCCAGATTCCGATGACCCACGAGGGCCTCGACAGCGTCGGCGACGATCGCCGCACAATGCACCTGCGGGGCATCCTCGAGCACCACCAACTCATCCCGCCGCGTGACCGCTACCTCGCCCTCTTCGAGGACTGGATCGACACCAAGATGACCTCCATCGATCACCACTCGATTCGGCGTTACGCCGAACAGTTCGCGACCTGGCACCACCTCAAACGAGTTCGCGCAATCGCAGCCGCAGGCAAACCCACCCGCGGACCCGTCCACGCCTCCAAACAGGACATCACCGAAACCATCAAGTTCCTGACCTGGCTCCACGACACCCACAGCCGCACCGCCGCGACATGCAACCAGCTCGATGTCGACGAATGGCTTGCCACCGGACCCACCACCCGACACCAGATTCGGACGTTCTTCGTCTGGGCAAAGACAACCCGCATCAACCGGAACGTGACGATCGCCCACCGCTCCCCCGCCCCGACAACCACCTTCACCCAAGACGAGCGACTGCACTGGATCCGCGAACTACTCACCGGCAGTAGCGAATCGCTCCTGTATCGAGTGGCCGGCATTTTCTCTTGCTCTACGCCCAACCGATAGTGAAGATCGCCGCTCTACGCACCGATCAAGTCGGTACCGACGCCGATGGACTATGGATTACCCTCGGTGCCGAACCAGCCCCTGTGCCTGAACCCTTCGCAGAGCTTCTCCGCAGCCACATTAACTTGCGCACAACTCAACTCACCGGCACCGACACCGGCTGGCTGTTCCCCAGCATCCGCACCGGACGCCACCTGCACCCCAACACGATGATGGACCGCATCCGATCACTCGGAATCAACCTGCTCGGCGCGCGCACAGCATCGCTGCGGACCCTCGTCACCCAGGTACCACCGCCGCTCGCGGCCGAAATGCTCGGATACAGCTACTCAGTCGCCCACCGCCATGCCGAGTTAGCAGCGCAACCGTGGGCGCAGTACTCCGCCCAGCGGAAGTAGTATGCGGCCTGGGTGATCCCGATCAAGCGTGCATTCTTTTGGCATAGGTAGGAGAGCATCCCGGGTCGTCTTGCCTGGCAGCGACCGGCGGAGTGAACCGCCCGGGGACTGGTGAAGAATGTGAGCTCACCAGGGGAATACAGAATCAGCAGAATCAATAGCCTATGCGCGCATGGAGTCTGCCGCGTGGGCATGCTCCCCACCAACCAGAGGTCAGTTGCCTTGCTGAAACTCGGCCCAGTTGTCGGATCAAAACTTTCGGCACCGGGCTGCATCTCGCGGGCCATCCTCGACCCTGTTCACGCCGGTTGGACTGACGTGCAAAAAACGAGACGTGCGCACCCCACTTCACTGGAATGCGCACGTCGTTGCTGTCGATGCTTCGCCGGGCACAGAAGCGTGCGGATCTTCTCTAGCTGCCCTCGATGGCGAATTGGTCGACGACAGTCTCTCCGCTGATGTCATAGACGGGTACCGAACGCGAACCAGCATCGTCGGGTGTCGGGTCGGTCAGATCGGAGGATCGTATGTATCCGTCGACCCCGTTCGTTCCGACGGCACTGACTAATTCCGGGAGATCGGCATCGCTCTCTGCATTGAGAGCGCTTCCGTACGTTTGCCCGGATGTATTCACCCCGCTCTCGGTTTGAGCGGCTGGCGCTGCGGATCGTGCGGAGGCAGGGGCGTACTGCAGCGGGTCCGACGGGAAAGTCACGTACTCAGTCAAAGAACCGCCGGGCGGGAACGTAGCGACGAAGCCATGGCTGTTGTAAAACCCTGGGCCACAATCGCGTTGCACGGTTGCGTTCTGTGAGGAACTCAGGAAGGCGTTGAATTGATAGTCCGTTGCCGAGCAGAGAGCACCTTCGCGGAAGAGTCGAGCTTTGGACCCGATCGTGCCTTGCACAACAGTCTGCCCGAACGAGGTGTAGATCCTCGTCGACGCCTTCGGCACGCCTCCGTTGTCGATAGTCGACGTGTGGAGGTAGACGATTCCGCCCACCGGAGGCGTGGGCCCGATCCATCCTGTACGGACCTCCGCGCTTGCCCCGGAGGGGAGCGCGACCGCGATTCCGGCGGCGAGGGTTGCAGACAATACGGCCACTCGAAGGGTGCTGCGATTCATCGTCATGAAGTGGTCCTTTGTTCGCTTGAGCTGGCGTTGGTCGACTTATCTGTAGCTTTCGAGGCTATGGAGAAGGCTGCAAATCTTCGTACAGTTCCGCGATCCTTCTCTTCACGGAGGGGGCATCTAGGTATTCGTTGGCTGCGCTGATGTGATCGGTCAATTGCTGTCGTGAGACGTGCGGTGGCACTTTCACGAACCAGTGGAAACCGGATAGGACGGGTGGAACCTGAGCTTCCGCTAAAAACTCGTTGATCGTTTCGTCGATCATCTCCTGGTCCCGTTGCGTTCGAGATTCAGAACGTACGGTGATGTTTCCACTGTCGTCCCGAGTCGTGACCTTGCTGGGGCGATAGTCGTCGGGTTTTGCCTGCACTCGAAATGACCGGGAGGGTCCAGCGGCCCAGACGGTCAACATGCCATAGCTGTTCTCGTCCACCTGAACATACGAGTCCAGGCCCTGCTGGTTGTCGGCGCTCGAAGGCTGCCTTTCCGGATAGTCGTTCCAACGCAATGTGGTTCAGTCCTCCGGTACGTAGCAGTTGCCGTTCTGAGTCGGGCAAACGAAGCGGCCCGTTTCCATCGTGGGGAACGAGAGCACATACGGGTAGCCCGATGGCGTGTTCTGCCCGAACAGCGACCCGTAGTAGGTTCCCGCATCGGCCAACCGACCACCTTGAATCGGTCCATACTGGAACCGCTTCGGGCCACCACCGATTGTTGCGGGAGCTCCGGCATAGTGGATGCCGCAGCGTGAATCTTGGAACGGTCCCGGCACGACTTCGAAGCAATGGATGTCGGATCGCTGAATCGTGATCGGTGGGCCGGTATCCCAGATGTATGTCACGGTCCATCGGGCGGAGCGCCCGTTCATATTGGTGCGAATGATGATTTCCCAGGTTCCGATCACGCCGTCGTCGTCACCGTACGCCATGCTGTGTTTGGACTCGGTGACGTCGTTGGATACCCATCGGGCGCAGCTGCCGCTGGCGGACGTCTCACACCAAGTGTCGTAGTCGTCAGGGTCCGGAAGGTCGCGCCGTTGAACAGCTGGCTCTTCCGGGAGCACGTCCTCCGGAACACGGGCATCCGGTATGACCTCTACCGTTTCGGTTCCCTGCGGTGTCGTCAAGAATTCACCGACACAGCTCCATTCGGGAAGCTTGCGGGCTAACGCCTCGTTGATGCACGACTCGCCGGCACCGGGTGCAGAATTCGGTGCGGGTTCGTCCACCACCGGGACTTCGGGGGCGGCGGGCTGAGCTTGAACGACAATACCGGGCACCATGGCCATGGTGGCGACGCACGCTCCGACCAGGACAAGCGACGACCTTGATCGCATACGAGATGGACGTAATATCATGCGCTGCTACCGCTTTCGGGTCAAACTCAGGCGGATGACTGCTTGGAAGTCTTGCATCGATCCCGCCAGTTCGGAACAGGCAGGATCAGAAAAGTCTTGGCAAATTCTTTACCGAGCTCTTTCGGGTAGAACCTCAGCAAACGGGGTTCGGTCGGACTCGCATCGAAGGGAGTTGAAGCGGCGTGGGCTAGAAGCCCAAGAGCGCCGATTAAACGACCAATTGGTCTATTTATCGGTGCAAGCGCGAACCGACCGGATGCAGAGGGTGGCCGGAGTTCTAGAATATTGCGTGTGACCGTGCATACCAGATATTTCCGGCATTTGCTGATGGGCGATCTCCTAGGACACGGTCGCGGAGGGGCAGGTGTGCCGAAAGGTCAGGAGTGCCACCGCGGTACGGCCCACTCCGGGGGATCAGGTAGACCTGCCCACCTACTCTGCGGACTAGCACCCCGCAGCATCATCACCATCGCAGCATGATCGTCGAGTTGGGACAACAAGCCGGCGTCGTAACCAACCGGAGCGCGGGGCGGCACCTGGAACTGCTCAGCAAGTTCGTCACCGGGGCGCTCGAACACCACGGCATGTGAAGCGGCAGCAATCTCCAAGTTCACTGAGTACGTCTCGCGTTCGTCGAGGACGTACCCACCGCGTGAACCCCGCCCAGGCAGCATGAACATCACCAACAGCCGCGTCGGGTTGAGCGGATACATCACCACGGAGCTAAAAGTGACACCACCAAAGCCGCGAGGAAAGTTGCCACCACCGACGAGCACCACAGGGTCATCGCAAGTGAGCAGTGGCCCATTGGTCTCAACAACGGCCCATTCACGCCGCAACAGCGAGCCTGCAACGACGTTGCGCACATCGAGAAGCATCAGATTGAGCGCTTCGCGCTTAGGGTCTTTCTCGGTCCGGTCGATCATTGCCTGAAACTCCGTGTCCGACATGCCGGGGTAGAGCGGCCGCTTCGCTCGATCCGGAGCTTGGACAAGAACGAGAGCGCGCTCACGGTTGCTCGGAGTGCGCGTCATCTGAATGCCGAGGAACACCGACAGATCTCGCTTGAGATCAACGTCGGTCACAACACCGAGACCGTGTCGCTCAAGCTCCGCCAGGTGCCGTTCCGACTCCCCCTCGATTCGAGACAGGTGTTTCTCGATCCATCGCAACGGCGGGCCCATCGTGCTGTCGTCTGGTGGCAAGCTGTAGAGGTTTCTCCGCTTCCCGATCTCCTTGGAAGGCTGCGGCACCAGAGGTGGTTGCCGCCGGTCTACGACAGTCATTTGCACGAGGCCATCGACCGCCCACCGGCGCAGATACAGCTGCGGTACGTAGTGCTGGTTTTTCGTCTTCTCCAGCTCACCCAGTCGTCTGGACTCCTCGACGAAGTCCTGTGCCAACCAACGATGTTCAAACTCAAGCAAAAACACCTGCCGCTCCTCACCTTTTGGAATTGCAGGTCTCATCAATACGACCAGTCTTGATATGCAGGGTTACCAGTAAGCCTCTGCGTATCGTTGCGCTGCAATAGTTTACGTCTGGTCGCAGGATGCGGCCGACATCGAGGTCCAGTCAAAAAATCGAGTTTAGACGGTCCGCGCGAAACCGGCGACGCCGTTACCAGCAGAGGAAGCTCGCACCAATACTCAAAGGAGGTGGAGGATGCTTCCCCCGCCTGGGACAGCGATAGATTCGCGCGCGTGCAGATTGGGATCGTGGCCGGGGAAAATCAGTTCTGGATTGTCAGCTAGGGCGCGCATGAGCTCGTATCCCGCAAACATCTCCTCGGTCGAGTGGACGAAGCGGAAAAGTTGACGGTTCTGAAAGTTCTCGTAGAAGTGCGACGCATCTGTCGCCAGAACCGCAGTCCCCTCACAAGTTTCCAGGCTGACGATCTGAGTGCCGGGCGTATGGCCGCCCACGAGGTGGCATTCGACTCCAGGGGCCACCGTGCCGCTTCCGTCGAACCACTTGATGCGGCCGGCTAGGTCGAGTTCGTTGAGCATCTCGAGATCCGCGTTTTCGACCAGCTTCTTGTCGTCGGACGGCGCATTGTCGCCGTACCAGAAGTCCTTCTCTCGTTGCTGGGCAAAGAACGTTGCGGAAGGGAAGTCGGCGAGGCAGCCGACGTGGTCGTAGTGGAAGTGGCTGAGCACGACCTTCTCCACTGAGTGTGAGTCGACGCCTGCTGCTGCCAGAAGACTGCGAGGCGTCGCCAGGTACTCCCGGTCCCGTGATGCCGCAAGATAGGGAGCAAACCCGGTGTCGATGACGACGGTCTCGCTCTCGGACTGCAGAAGCCAGATGTAGTAGTCGAGATTCATCGGATCACTGGGCCGTGGATCTGGATGCAGAAAGTTTCGGCCTCGTGTCGAATACGCACGTGCATACCGGAGCGCTCGAACCGTGTAGACGGACATCTGTCCTTATCCCTTCGCTTACAAGTAAATGCGTGAATCTAGAGCGGTACTCGGTACTTGGGCACTCGGTGCTGTCGGTCGTCCTCGCTGCCAGGTCAGACAAACAGGCGTTACGGCGTCGGACAGGACGGAGACCTCATCATGATCAGCGGCCCTGCCCCTATCAGCGGTTCAACGATGCCATCACACCAGGCGACACCCACGCACCAACGATTCGACTCACTGCGCGAATCTAGGTGGTTGGGACATGTTTTTTCGCCTCTCGATCAGCCTCGAGGCCACTCATCGCAAGAATGACGGCCGCCCCGAGTGCTAGCGCACCGGAGAGTATGAGAACCGCGGTCCCAGGTGATGGGTCGATCAACAGGAGCGCCGCTATCAGTACCGCGGAGACCACGCAGTGCGTCGCGCCGCCCATCATGAGTGGGTACGCCGCACGGTGCCCCGCAACCCAGGCTTCTTTGCTCGACTTCGTCGCACGAGTCTTAATACCGATAACCCAATTCGGCTCTTGATCACCCTTTGTCACCAATGCCGTCACGTAGACGGTTATCGACAGCACCAACAATGTCGCTGCCATCGCTGCGGCCACAGCACGAATAGATTCTGTCTCCACTTCGTCCTCCATCCAGACTGCGATCGACAGACCAACGTCTAGTCCATGGCGGCGAATTGGGTACTCCACCGGCAGGCGCGTGTCCTGGCCGGCGGGTTCCAGTCGCAGGACCAACTCTAATCGCAAGCATTTGAGGACCGTGGACTGCGTACTCCAGCTAGTGGATCTGCACTGGCCGCCTTACGACCGGTCGTGATATGCAGGGATACCGGCAAACCTCTGCATGTTACATCTGATGATTCATCCAGCTCCGGAAAACTGACTGCACGCATCTCTTGCTGAAGCACGAAATCTGTTCAGAGTGGGGATGTTACGTGCTGCCTGGTCGTCGTTGAAATCGGAGACCGGCTCCTACTTCTCGGGAGTGACCTCGGATCTCAGAATTGCGGCACCATCCTCGTCGAAGCCCGCTTCGGAAGATACCCCTCCGTCCAGTTGTTGCGGTTGCTCGTTGGGATCTCGACCCTCACGGGCATCCTCGAGCCATTCGCTTGGGCTACCTGGGCCTTCAGAATCCTCGATGTAGGGATCTTCGGGGTCAGTGGCTTGATTCATGTGTGCCTCCGGGGCGGTAGACGAGGTCTGCGCCGGTTGTTGGTCTGAGCTTGGGGTGCTGTCACCTTGCACGAGGATTACGCCCGCGACCGCTGCTATTGCGGCTGTGGCCGCAATAGCAGCGCCCCAGTGGGATTTGCTCATTGGACACTCCTCAGCTTCCAGCTATCGACTTTCATGGTAGCGGCGGCTTGTTTACTGTCGTCTGCATATGCTGTGTCGCAGCATATTTCGCACGGACACTGTTCAGTCCGGGCTCCGCGTAGGCTTCGAGTCATCGTGGAGGCGTCATTCATCCGAGATTTCGAAGCGGTCCTTCAATTTCGCGATGAACTCTTCGTATCCGTCCATGCCGAATGTGTCCAGGGCGCACATGTAGGTCTCCAGTGCGCGATGCAACGAGTCGAAAGGGACCAGCTCGTAGAATCCGGCCAGTGTCTTCACTGCCTCGTATTGCTGTAGCGACTCGCGCCTGGACGGTACGCCGGGAACGATCCGTTTCGGAATGGTCGGATCCCACTTCACGCGTTCGGCCAGATCGAAGTAGTCCTCGTGGAGTCGGCGCTGCGCAATCGCCCGATCAGCCCACGCGTTGACTCGAGGGTAGTTGTCGAGCCCGCTCACCGCGAAACATGTTCTGACACAGAAGGCCTTGAACTCGTCGAGCATCTCATCGCCTTGTTCCGCGAGCCAGTCGACTAAGGGTCGGTCGAGGAAGGCCAGCGCCTTCGCATACGTTTGGTCGGTGAGCTTGCCCTCGAGCGGCCGACCACCATAAGCGAGCTTCAGCGCCCTGGCAGCGCGGCCGAGATCTGACTCGGGGTCGACCTTTCGAGTTAAACCGTTCTCGTCACGGGCATAGATCATCGACCTGTCAGGCCACAGCTCGGTGTCATTCGGCTGCTCGTCGGACCACGCCCTGTCCGTCTTCTTCAGCGTCGCAACCACAGGTGGTTCGGCGAGGTCATCGAGCTGTGTGGGCCAGAATTGGAACAGGTAGTCCTCTACCGGTTCTGTCACCTCCTGCGAGATCGACGTATCGCGGCCACGTGCGTGTGCTCGAACACGATAGGTCCCAGCGGGGATTCGCCCCACGCCGTCCGAAGGACGCCCGTCTAGTGATCGCACTTCGATTGCGGCCGACGCGGTGATGACCGATTGTTCGACTACTTCCCAGTTGTCGTACTCGGCGGCGGGCTCTGCCTGCCACACCTGCACAGTTACGCGAGCAGGACCATAGGACACGCCCGTGTACGTGGACAGAAATCCCGGACCAACCTCGATCAACGTGCCTTTCGCCTGCACGTCGAGAGTGTCCGTGTCGTCGTTCGAGACCACGAATTGATCATGGTCGACCTCGACTATTCCCGAGGTCTGCAGAACAGGTTCAGTATCTCCGGGCACGGAGACGACCCTAGCGTCGGCTTCGCGCATCGGCTTGCGGGTTGCGAAGCAATACGACCAGTTCTGATATGCAGGGTTACCGGTACTGTCCTGAACGTTCGATCGACGGGACGACCGGTCGAGCTACGCTTGAACTGCGCGCGAGAACTTCAGCGCCGGATTCCAAACCTTGTGCGGAACCTGACTTCCTTGGTAATCGGTTGTCACTGCGGCGGCTCCATGAATTCGATCGTCTCTCCGTGTGGACCCACCGCGTACATCACGCGGGTGCCCACCTTTGCCCCGCCGGCAATAAGTTGAGGAGTTCCCTGCGCCGTCCACCCGAAGTCCGCGATTCGCGTCAGGACCGCGTCGATGTTGTCGACCTCGAAGGCAAGATGCGCAAAACCAGGATCGTGTGGTCGAGAGGATCCCTGCTCTCCCTGGACGTTGCGATATTCCAGCAGTTCGACCGTCTGACCCGCAACGGATACCACCGCCATCCGGACTGTAGCCCCGTGCGCTCCGGTGACCTCTCCCAGAAACTCTCCACCCATCTCGCCGGTGCGTTCGAGGACCGCGCCGAGACCATCGACCCAGAACCGAAGGGCGTCATCGAGGGAACCGACGGCGAAGCCGACGTGGTCGGAGCGAAGGATTCTGAACGACATGCCAGGAGCCTACGCCTGGCATGTTTAACGAATTGCGCTTCTGTTCGGCTCTCATCAGTCCGCCTCCGACGATCAACCGCTGGATCTCACCGGTCCCCTCGTGCAGCCGCGGCAGAATCAGCGAGCTCCACCAACTCGGTTACTCCGGAAAATCCGCGCTACGAGAAAGCCTTTCGTTCGACCGGATGTCGCCCAAGTTTTGTTCCAGCGCACCGATCACGGCGTCGTACCCGCTGTTGCCCAGGATCAGTCGGCGCGGCGGCGGGTCCTGAGCCATCGCTTCGATCACCGCACGGGCACCACGATACGGATCGCCCGGCTGCACCCCGTTCATGTCGACGAAATCGGCACGAACCTGTTCCAGCATGTCGTGGTAATCCGGAATCGCTTCCGCGACAGGCTCGTCGGCGAATCCAGCGTAGGCGTTGGTGCGGAAAGCCCCTGGTTCGACCGCCAACACGGAGATGCCGTGCTCGGCAACCTCCTGGCGCAGAGCGTCGGTGACGGCTTCGATCGCGTATTTCGTAGCGCTGTAGTAGCCGAATCCGACCGCCGCCAGAAGTCCGGCCACTGAGGATACGTTGACGATCCACCCACTTCTGCGGGTGCGCATTCCTGGTAGCACGGCTCGCGTAACGGACAGTACTGCAAAGAAATTCAGCTCGAACATTGCCCGGATCGAGGCTTCGTTCATTCCCTCGATCGATCCGTACCAGCCGCGACCGGCGTTGTTGACCAGCACGTCGATACCGCCGAAATGCTCTTCGGCCGTTCGTACCGCCTGCAGTACCTGTGCCGCGTCCGTAACATCCATGGGCACGACGAGAACGCGGTCACCGTACTGATCGGCCCACGACGCCAGTTCCCCTGGACGCCGCGCCGTGAGTACCACGCGGTCCCCCGCACCCAAAGCCACCTCGGCGTACGCCATACCGAAGCCGCCTGGTGTGCCACCGGTGATGAACCATCGCTTGCTCATGGCTCGATCACCAACCGGTTGATCAGCGCGCCGTCCAGAGTGAAACGGTAGTGCAGGTCGACGACTCCCCCGGGAAAATTGCCTTCCAGGTGCTGCGTGACGTCGACGGTCGTGCCGGTCGCGGTCGCTCCAGTGAACTCCGTTGTGTAGGTGTACTCACTCTCATTGACCGAGGCGGTCAGCCAGGCCTCGATCTCCTCGCGGCCCGAGTGGTCGTGGCCCTCGTCGGTCACGACGGCATCTGCGGTGAACACGGTGATCGCGCGAGCGCCCTGTCGAGCATCGAGGGCGGTCATGAACTTCTTCACGTTGTCCGGGAGTCCATCCCATTCTGTGGTCATGACACCACGGTGATACCTCCCCCAGGGGGAAGGTCAATACCGGATCGGCACACCGGTGTCCATGACCGACACTCGCCCCCGCGCCCCGTCGACTCACGCTGTTACCGAGGACGTCAAGCGGCGGACCGTGGCTTGCCCACCAGCAAGCGTGCAGCCAGCCCCGCCAGGAGCGCCCAGAAGGCAGCGCTGACACCGACGATGACTGTGCCGGACGCGGCGGTCACAAAAGTGATGACGACAGGGATTCGCTCTACCGGATCAGCGAACGCGGCGGTCAACGACGCGGCGAGTGTCCCGAGTAGTGCGAGTCCGGCGACCGCGGCAATGACTCCGACGGGGGCGAGTGCAACGAGTGTGCCGAACGACGCCGACGCCACGCCGAGCAACATCAGGACGATTCCCGCAGTCAGACTTGCAATCCATCGGCGAGTGCGGTCCACACCCGCGTCCGGCCCGGCAGCCAGGGCGGCGCTGATTGCAGCCAGGTTGATCGCATGCCCGCCGGCGGTCGCGCCGAGCAGGGTGCCTGCGCCGGTCACGAGCATCGATCGCCGCCACGGAACCTGGTAGCCGAGACCGGCCATGACCGCTACACCCGGGACGTTCTGTGAAGCCATGGTCACGAGGTACAGCGGAAGTGCGATCCCGACGACACCCGCGACGGTGAGCGTCGGCGACGTGAAATGGACACGAGGTACGAGGTCCGCCGGGCCCACCGTGGTATCACCGGCCGCCACCGTGATCCCGATGACGACTGCGGCGGCAAGAAAGGCGAGGGACGCGGCCCAACGGGGCGAGAACCGAAGTGCAACAAGCCAAGTCAGGACAACCGGGGCGACAGCGATCGGGTTCACAGCCAACCCGGTGACCGGGCCGAGACAGAGCTGCAGGAGGACCCCGGCGAGCATGGCTTGGGCAAGGGAGGTGGGGATCCGGGTGACCAGCGCCGCGAGCTGGGGTACCAAACCGGTGAGGACGATCAGCACCCCCGTGACAAGGAACGCCCCCACCGCGGCGGGCCAACCGCCATCGACGGTGCCGGTGGTCGCGAGCAGGGCCGCGCCGGGGGTGGACCAGGCGGCGGTGATCGGCAGCCGAGTCTGCCAGGAAAGGACGATGCAGGCCAGACCCATGACGACGGTGACAGCGAGCAGGCCGCTGGCGGCCTGCTCGTGGTTCGCTCCTACCGCTGTCAGGCCGCTCAGGACTATCACGAACGAACTGGTGAACCCGACCAAGGCCGAGACCACGCCTGCCGTGATCGGTGGCGCCAGTCCACCCGTCTTACGTGCATCAGAATCGGCGGTATCACGCGGTGGGGTGTGGCTCATGGTTCTCCTCGGCTCGGTGGGAGCCCAGGCGCGCGGCAGACGTCAACAGACGAGGCCGCTTCCCGATGGTGATCCATCCACAGCGCCAGTCACGGCCCGACCACAGGGTAGACCGAAACTACGGACCATCGGTACCGGAACAACCGTGACCGCTTCATCCCATGGAGCAACCCGACGCGCACCACCCGAACCATCTTGGGTGCCATTGATGCTTTCGCCCGGTATCGAAAAGACTGTGCGCGTTGCGAACCCGGGCAGTCATCGATGGTCGGCCGACGAAATCCGTGCCGCCGTCGAAGAGGGCAGGCCACGATTCTATCGGTCGCAGTGTCATTCCGGGTCGTTCGAGCGTGCCTGCGTCTCTTCGATCCGTTGCCTCTGCCGCACACCGTATGCGGCTTCGGTGACTGCGCGATCGTCTTCGAGGCCCGAACCGAGCGCCCCACCGATGGTCGCAATGGACGCGAGTAGCCAAGCGAGACTGAGGTAATCGGAAAAGCCGACCGCGTGTCCGAGGGTGCTGGACAGCAGTCCCGGAGGAAGTGTGAGACACGCGGTCCCCAGCAGCATGCAGAACAGGGCTATGTGGAGGACGACAACGCCGATCACCAACGTCACGGCTGTCGCTGCGTTGTACAGCACAGATCTGTCTCGCTCTTCGGGTGATTTCGGCCGCTCCCACAATTCGTGATCGAGAATCAGCCACAGAACCATCGCCGCAATGGAGAGAATCGTCGCCGCGCACATTCGCCATGGGCCCATTGTGTCGGCGAACAACCAAATCGTGCTGGTAGCCAGCGCGAACGCTCCGGTGGCAAAAGCTCCGACCAGCACTTTCGACAGCCCTGTCACGAGCCGCCACGGCCGGTTCGCCCGCACCATCCCCGACAACAGCCGCAACCGTCGAAGTCCCGACGGTGCGAAGAAGCGTGTTCCGCCCTCGATGTTCTCGCTGGGAAACCGCGATGGTGCGCCGGGTGGGGCTAGTTCCGGTTCACCCACGGCACAGGCGATTGCCAGTTCGGTCACCGTGCGGACGCGGTCCTCGATACGCACACCACCCACCGCTGCAACGGAGATGAGCGCGAATAATCGTTCGGCGCTGACGTCGGCCACCACCGGCATGGTGTCTTCTCGCCGTGGCAGATCAGTGAGGTACACGACGATTCTGCGTCCTCAGAAGACGGATCGACAGCGTCGATAACGTCCGCCAAGTCCGCTTGCTCTCCAGAGAGGTACGGCTTACTGCGTACTCGCGACGTCCATCTGCGTTCGCGGTGGTCTCTGCTTCGTAAGTGTTGCGGTAGGTGCGCAGCCACCCGGTGTGCGAGCGCAGTGGGTTTGCCGGGATCAGCGATCAATAACACCGAAGCCGGTTCGCCTGCGGAACCCGCTCGATCCACCTGGTTGTGGTCGATCCCCGACACCGCATTATTCTAACCAGTCAGGTCCGATCCGGGAACCCTCTGGCTCGAGAATTCCTGAGGCTCGGCGAATTCGGCATCGGTTCACCAAACCGATGTCCGCACAGAGGTTTTCGCTGCTCACTCGGTCGACGGCTCACGCGCGGATTGTCACGATGTCTCCACTCCGGACCATCTCATGATTCGCAGGGCGCGCAGGGTATTCCACCTATTCGGACGCCCATCGCCATTCTCGATCGGAAAGTGGACCGCACCGGCGTGAGTTCTGTCCAGCAGCCAAGTGCCGTCGTCACACTGTCTCGACCGGATGTGTTCGATTGCCGCCGTCAATCTCGGGTCGACGAAAGATCCAGCGGTTCGGAAGTAGTCGACTCCACGAAGCAGGTCGTAATGCCACCAGGTCGGAAAGGAGAAAAGCAACCAGTTCGGTTCGACGAGCTCCCCCGTGCTCACCCTCCTGGCCAGCCGGCGTTCCAGAAGGTACTCCTCGCCTCGGTGGCGTGCGGCACTCGACGCGGGAGTGCCGCCCGTGGCTCGTTCGTGCTCGAGCAACCCTTCGAGCACACAGATCGTCGAGTGAAAAGACCCGCGAGTCGATCCGTACTCCGCCTCGCAGTTCCAGCCACCGTCGGCGAGCTGATCTTTCACCAATCTGGTGACGATCGCGTCGACGTCGACTCCGAAATATGCACCCACGGCGACAGTCCTCCCGTTGATGCAGGGCTCGACTTCACCGTCGAAGAACCGTTGGCCTGCGTGTTCCCACCGGCAATTCCGGCGCACCGCCTCGATGGCGGTCCGTACTTCACCGGCGTACGGGTCGACACCCATCTCGCGCATCAACGTCAACGAATGAAGCGTCGAAGTCCACGGCTGCCCTCCTGAGAAATTGCCGTCGAAACCCGATGGGAAGCAAGCACCTCCGGCCCACAGGCCGTTCGGGTCGCGCGCGGCAAGCAAACGCGCGCCCCAGCCTTCGTACACAATTCGATTGCGCTCACTCGCCACATCAGCAGGGGGCGCGTCGTGCAGATCGCGCAGTACCTGCCATCGAATCGCTGGATCCGAATCGAGCAGCCACTCGTCGATGACCATGAAGGCGAGGCTAGCAATGAAACCGACCTTTTCGGCGCTGTGTGCGGACGGGTCATCGGGCATTCTCTACGTTCCGAATTTCTGCAAAATTGCCGAGACAATTGGTGAAGACATCCGACTCGCCTGCACGTGATTCTCGGGGAGGGTCCGAGTCGGAAAATGTATTGCTGGCCCAGTTGTTTTTCGGCCCCATCGAAGCTCGCGTTCTCCGTGGCGGAGAAGTCTCTGACCGCAACCATTGTCGACTGTTCGAAGGCGGCGTGCTTCTGACAATCGGGTTACTGCCCGCTCGTGTTCGAACCCATCGAACTCGGTGGCCGAATAACATTGGCCCGAGCCGCTCGAACACCGAGCGACGCAGATCGGAGGGCCGATGTTCGATGCTGCCGACGATGTGATGTCGCTTCGGCAATTTCTGGAGCGATCGCCGGACTTCGTCGCACTCGCCGACCTGACGGGCACAGTTCTCCACATCAACCCAGCAGGCTTGGAACTCATCGGCGTGTCCGACTGGGCCGAGGCATCGACACTGCCGGCTTTGGATTTTCTCACTGCGGACGGCCGTGAGCGCGCCGAGGAGATCGGTACGGCGCTGCGTTCCGAGGGAAGGTGGGACGGCTACTGCGAACTACGCCATCACGGGACCGGTGCAGGTATTCCGGTCGTGGTCTCGGCATACGTCGTTCACACCCCGGACGGCCGACCTGACGTCGTCGTCTCGATCATCCGGCATCGGCACACCGTCGAACAACGTAGTGCCCGGATGGCGGCCGATGCCGTAACCGCCAGCCGACACGCACAGGAGCAAAAAGCCCTGGCCGACCTCAGTCGGTTCGCAGTCGTCGCCGAGCTGTCGGAGCTGTTGACTGCAGCCACCGACACTGCCGCCACGTTGATGGGTGTGGGAAATTCCGCCATCGCGCACCTCGAGAATTCCACCGATCCTTACTTGACCATGGATGCCGCGAGCGGTTCGCTCGGTATTCGTCGGGACGTTCCTTCCGGCGACGGCTCCATGACCGGGTACGCACTCGCTCACGAACAGCCAGTGATTTGCAGCAACCGCGGCGACGAAAGCCGGTTTCGTACAGACACGATGGCGGAGCTCGGACTGCGCAGCGGTGTGGCAGTACCGATCATGACTGCGGTTGGAGACGCCTGGGGAGTCCTCTCGATCCACAGTGTGGAAGCACGGCTGTATCGCGAACAGGAAGTCTCGTTCCTCAGCTCCGTCGCGGGTATCGTCTCCGCGGCACTTCGACGAATGGAACTGGAAAGCCAACTCCGACGGCGCAGCACCCACGACGCACTCACCGGGTTGCCCAATCGCACTTTCGCCTACGACGTCCTCGACACCGCTCTGGCTCGGGCACGCTTTCAGTCCGATACTTTGGCCCTCCTTCTGCTGGATATCGACGACTTCAAAATCATCAACGACAGCCTGGGCCACGACGCCGGAGACAGGGCGCTGGTGAAATTCGTGGAGCGACTGGTGTCCGCAACGAGCGCGACCGACACCATTGCTCGTCTCGGCGGGGACGAATTCCTGATCATCTGCGAAGGGGTGCGCACTGTGGAACGAGCGGAGGAGATCGCGCGACACATCGCCCGCACCATCGCGAAACCATTCGCTGCCGAGGACGTCCCCATCCCCCTCAGTGCCAGCATCGGTGTCGCTGTCTCCGACTCGAATTCGACAAGGCATGAGCTGATTCACCGGGCAGATCTGGCAATGTACCGCGCCAAGGACAGCGGAACCGGTGGCCATGCAGTTTTCGACCCGGGAGACCTGTACGACGCCGACCGGATCAGATCGCTGTCGGTCGACCTGCGCGCGGCATTGAGCTCGAACGAACTCACCATGGCATACCAACCTCTGGTGGACATCTCGACGCGTGAGGTCGTTGCAGTCGAGGCGCTCGCCCGCTGGAATCATCATGATCTAGGGCCTGTCGAGCCGACCGAATTCGTCGCAGTCGCCGAAAGAACAGGTCTCGCAACACCATTGGGCGCATGGGCGCTCCGCGTCGCGTGCAGCGACGCAGTGCGGTGGCGCGCATTCTCCGACGTCGTGGTGCGCGTCAATGTCAGTGCGCTCCAACTGCGAGACCACGAGTTTCCGGCGCAGGTCGCCACTGTCCTGGCTGACACCGGCCTACCACCGAACGCATTGGGTCTGGAAGTGACCGAAACAGTGTGGGTCGCAGACACCGAACGAGTGGCGAATACCGTTGCGGCGCTGCACGCAATGGGCGTGTCCTTACTCCTCGACGATATGGGCAAAGGGCACAGTTCCATGTCGTATCTGGACCGGTACCCGATGTTCGAGAGCTTCAAGATCGACAAGTCATACGTGGCCCGATTGCCCGCCGTCCGCGCCAGGGCAATAATCTCGGCGATCGTTGCACTCGCCCGCGCGTTCGACGTCACAGTCGTCGGCGAAGGCGTCGAAACCGAAGAACAACTCGAAGCACTCGCCGCAACAGGATGCGACGTAGCTCAGGGATTCCTGCTCGGACGTCCGATGAGCGCCGCAGCAATCACCGATCTGCTGCTCTCTTCTGAGTGAACCCCCGTCACTTCGCTTCGTGATAGCGTGCCGAATCAGAGCTACTCGCATAGCCACCCCAGCTGCAGAAGGCACCCGCGCCGCCTCCGACAGCGCTTCAGGGGCAAGGTCCGCCCGGATCTGCGATGAAGAACGTTCAGTTACGTCACGCCGTGTTCATGATTCCGACCGGTGCAACGGCGCGCGGGGCTGGTGCACAATGCGATTGGAACTCTCATGACCAGGAACCACGTCGAAAAGCACGCAGCTCGGGCTTACGCCGCGGCTCACGGAGTCACGTATCGGCAGGGCCTTGCGGCGGTGCGCGCGCACTGCACCATCGTGCTGCCCTACGCGCAGCGACTGTTGATCGAAGCGATCGAGGGCTGCGGAATCCGCCACTGGTCCAACGTCCACGATTGGGACGGCTGCGGCCGAGCGAGCATCACCGACCTCGGTGGTGAGCGATTCGTGCTCACGCCCGATGTTGTCGTACCGGTCATTCGTGAACACCTCGAAGCGCACCCCAATCTCGAACCCCTGCACATCGACAGCTACTTCGCCGACGAAGCAGTACAACGAACCCTGTTCGGCGGCGTCATCTACCGACTGGAGCTCCACCGCGGTGGTGGGCTGACCGTCTGATCGTTTGTTACGCGTCGTGCACGCCGATCCGTGAGTACGAGAAGTAGGCCGGGAATTCCGGCGACGGTCCATGGCGCTACCGCCCCGACAGTCGGAACCACCTGAAGCACTCCCAGTCCGCAGAAGTCCGATGAGTGTCCGCACACGATCGCGTCGTAGGGCGTTGCCACGAAGGAAATGGTCAGCGCCGTGGTGAGGAACGCCAGGACCCCGGTCGAGATGGCCGCCGCGAGCGCCTTCGGGGACGCACACAATCCGGTCCAACCCCACGCGAGAAGCGCTACGCAACATGTCACGCCGATCAGAGCGACAGCAGCGCCGACCTCACCGCCGTGACCGTCGACCCGTACGCCGGTCACAAAACCGAGCTGAACGGCTCCGCCGGCCAATACGCCCGTGCCGATCAAGGGAAGTAATCCACGCAGAACACGCAACGGGCGTCTGCGGCGTGATGCGGAGAAGAAGATTCGCTCTCTTTCCACTTTCAATGTATAGCTCACCCGGGGTCTTGCGGCAAGACCCCGTCGAGGGTTCAGAATGGCTCGCTGCACACCCGCACCATCGGATCGGAGTCCCGTGAAATCAGTGCCGCCTCATGTCTTCGACCTCCCCGACAGGCTCGCACCGAAGCGCCAACCCACGCTCATCGGTCATGACCGACAGCACTTTTCGGCAATCACCGCCAGCATCGAGAAGTCACGTTCCGACACGATCGCTCGATTGAACGCCATCCAGAAGTCATCCGGGCGGATGGGGCAGGAGGTGATGGAACGTGATTTCGAGATTCACCGATTGAACGGGCGACTGCGCCAACTGCGTCGTTACGGTGCCGATCTGTGTCTGGGGAGGTTCGTCCCCATCGACTCGGACCAACCGGTGTACGTGGGGCGTACCGGCTTGCTCGGCGATGCGGGCGAGCAACTGCTCGTCGACTGGCGCTCCCCCGCTGCCGAGCCGTTCTTCGGTGCAACCCATGCCAACCCGATGGGGCTGAAAAGCCGTCGCCGCTATCGGTGGACGAACGGCAGCATCACCGACTACTGGGACGAAGTGTTCGATCCCACGTCTCTGGACGACAACGCCGCGCTGGACGATCAGTCCGCGTTCATCGCCAGTCTGGGTGCCGAGCGCTCACCTCGGATGCGTGACGTATTGGGCACGATCCAGGCGGATCAAGATGCGGTCATTCGAGCCGATGCGCACGGGGCATTGGTGGTCGACGGCGGACCGGGAACCGGGAAAACTGTTGTTGCCCTTCACCGCACCGCGTACCTGCTGTACGCAGACTCACGGATAGGACACAACCGCGGCGGAGTACTGTTCATCGGTCCGCATCAGCCCTACCTCGCGTACGTCTCGGGCGTACTCCCCAGTCTCGGCGAGGAGGGAGTACAAACATGCACCCTGCGAGACCTCGTCGCAGAGGGGACACATGCTCTCGACGACACCGATCCTGTTGCGGCGCGGCTCAAGGAAGACCTCGACGTCGACGCGGTCATCGAGGCGGCTGTTGCCTTCTACGAACAACCACCGACCCACGACGTCACAGTCGAAACAGACTGGGGAACATTTGTATTGACGCCGAACGACTGGGTGGAGGCATTCGGTGCGCCAGATCCCGGTACGCCGCACAACGAGGCTCGCGAGCTGATCTGGGACCTACTGACGACCATCGTGACCGATCGCTGTGCCGCACAGGGATCCAGCGAAGAATTTCGGCAGTCGCTGCAGTTGAACGAGGATCTGCGTGACGTCCTGGAACGCTCGTGGACGATCGTCCGTGCCGCAGACCTCGTCGCGGACCTGTGGACCGTTCCGGCATACCTGCGCACATGCGCACCCTGGCTCGACGCGGACGACATTCGAGCACTTCGACGCGCTGATGCGACACACTGGACTGTGGCCGACCTACCGCT
Source organism: Rhodococcus sp. 3258 (assembly GCF_031456475.1). NCBI lineage: Bacteria > Bacillati > Actinomycetota > Actinomycetes > Mycobacteriales > Nocardiaceae > Rhodococcus > Rhodococcus sp. 3258. The sequence goes on along the minus strand of NZ_JAVDUT010000004.1, from coordinate 118,387 downwards.
GCTCGACGCGGCACGGGCGCGACTCGGCGATCCGAAACATGCTCTACGACAACGACGCCGATCACTGGCTGCTGCGATCGAACGCTCGCGAATGGACAGTGTCGTCGACGAGTTGATGGCGGTCGACGACGACGAGATGATGGCCGCGCAATTCCGTCAGGAGATAATTCGGGATGCACTCGTCGATTCGTCCGGCTTCGAGGACCATCCGACGGATCCGCTGGCGGGTCCCTTCGCGCACATCGTGATCGACGAGGCTCAGGAGTTGACCGATGCGCAGTGGCAGATGGTGATTCGGCGATGCCCTGCTGGGAGTTTCACCATCGTCGGAGACCGAGCGCAGTCTCGTCGGGGCTTTACCGAGACGTGGCCGGATCGGCTCGAACGAGTAGGTATCGACGAGGTGACCGTCGCCGCTCTCGGCGTAAATTACCGGACGCCGCAGGAAATTATGGACGTGGCCGAGCCGGTGATCCGGGCGGCGCTGCCCGACGCCAACGTTCCCACGTCGATACACAGTACCGGCGTGCCGGTCGAATACGGTGACGTCGCATCGCTTTCGACGGTTCTCGCCGATTGGCTCGGTTCGACGACCGGCGGAACCGCATGCGTGATCGGTGATCCTACTTTTCCGCAGTCCGATCGAATCAGCTCGCTGACACCGCAGCTCGCCAAAGGTCTGGAATTCGATCTGGTCGTTCTGATCGACCCGGATTTGTTCGGCTCCGGCGTCGCAGGTGCTGTCGACACGTATGTGGCGATGACACGAGCCACAGGTCTACTCGTCATCTTGACCTCGTCGCAGCGCGAGCGAATCGAGTAGATCCAGCACGGCGTGGATCGCCGGACTCGCATTGGCGCTGCGCCTCCACGCGGCATGCACTTCTCGCTTGGGGGCGCGCGCCAGCGGGACCGCCACGAGCGTCGGGCCCAGAGGCGGTCGCGCGAGACGGGGAATCAGTGCCAGCACATTGTCTGCCTCCACCAGGGAAAGCTGAGTGGAGAAGTCGTCGACGAGGTGCCGAACGTCGATCTCGCTCGACGTGTCCGCGAACAGTCGACGAAACCACTGGTGGCACAACGTGCCCGCCGGGCTCGTCACCCACGGGTACGTCGCGAGGCCTGCCGGTGTCAGGGGCGACTTCCCTGCGGCGAGGGGGTGGGTTCGATTCATGACGACATCGCCGTGGTCGGTGTGAATGGATCGCCGAACGATCGAGCGGGGAGCCACTGCGGGAACTCCGTCGGCGTCGTGCACCAGCGCCAGGTCGGCTGCCCCCGAATGCACACTGTGCAGCGCCTTATCCGGGTCCTCCTCCCCGATCTGCACGGTGAGGTCGGGATGGCGAGCGCTCAGGGTCGCGAGTGCAGGGGCGAGCAGACCGCGGATCGCAGTGGAGAATCCGACCACTCGTACCACCCCGCGCGCGGCACCCTCGTCTGCCGATCTCGCCGACTCCAGACACCGCTCGAGAGCGTGGAACACCTCGTCCGCAGATTCGACCATTGCCCGTCCGGCCGGCGTGAGGACAACACCTCTGCCCGCCTGCGCAAGTACCGGCGTTCCGACCTGGCGTTCGAGCCGTTTGATCTGCTGGGAGACGGCCGACGCGGTGTAGCCGAGCTCGTCGGCCGCTTTCATCAGCGTGCCCAGGGCGGCAACTGCACGCAGCGCGTGGAGTGCATTGACATCGATCATGAAGTAACGGTACGCAATACTGCCGAAATTACATCGCTGGACCGAGACGATCATGTGGGCTCACACTCGGACGATGAACATGTCCAATTCTTCGGCCACGTCGACGTTCGGCACCAACCTGGTTGCCATGTGCACACCGATGAACGCCGATGGGCAGGTGAGCCGCACCGGCACCGACGCCTTGCTGGCCCACTTGCTCGCGACCGGTTGCGACGGCGTCGTTGTCGCCGGCACCACCGGGGAGGCACCGACTCTCACGCCGCGTGAGCAGGCCGATCTGATCACGGCGACGCGCGAATTCTCGGGCCACGCCCTGCGCGTGATCGCGGGTGTCGGCACCAACGACACCTCCGCCGGGATCGAGTCGGCGCGACGTGCCGCCGATGCAGGGGCCGACGCGTTGCTCGTCACCGCCCCTACTATTCGCGCCCCACGCAGGCCGGCATCGCCGATCACATCGTTGCCATCGCCGACGCCGGAGCGCTCCCGGTCATGGTGTACGACGTGCCGGCTCGGACCGGTGTGCCGATCGACGCGTCGACGCTGGTCGACCTCTCGCGGCATACCTCGATCACGGCGGTCAAGGACGCGAAAGGCGACCTATACGAGGCGATGAACGTCATGGCTGAAACCGACCTGGCCTATTACTGCGGTATCGACGAATTGACCCTGCCCTATCTGTGCTGCGGTGCAACGGGTTCGGTGAGTGTGGTCGGCAATGTCGTCGCCGACCGCTACGCCGACCTCTTCGACGCGGTCCGTGCCGGAGATCTGACTCGCGCGAACGCGGTACAGCGATCGCTGCTACCTCTCGTCGAGGCCGTCATGCGCACCACCCAGGGAGCGATCATGGCCAAGGCGGCCTTGGTCGCCATCGGTGTGCTGGTCGACGCCACAGTGCGGCGCCCGTTGCTCGAATCGTCCGCCGCAGATCTGCAGCGTCTGACCCACGCGTTGGCGGTGACAGGAATCGATCAGGAATCGAGAAGCATGCGCGTTCCGATACGACTACCGTGATCGCACACATACCTCGGTGCAATCGACCTTCTCGGTTTCGGTTGCCGTGACGATCAGGAGACACCGCGAGCATGGCGACGACCAAGGTCACGCAGAAATCGGCAGCGCACGCCGCCGACAGTCACGATCTGATTCGAGTACAGGGCGCGCGGCAGAACAATCTCGCCGACATCAGCGTCGAACTTCCCAAGCGACGCCTCACGGTGTTCACCGGTGTCTCCGGGTCCGGAAAGAGCTCCCTCGTCTTCAGCACCATCGCGGCCGAATCCCAGCGCATGATCAACGAGACCTACAGCGCCTTCGTTCAGGGCTTCATGCCGACTCTCGCGCGGCCCGACGTCGATGTGATGGACGGGCTCACGACGGCCATCATCGTCGATCAACAGCGAATGGGTGCCAATCCCCACTCCACCGTCGGAACCGCCACCGACGCCTATGCCATGCTTCGCATTCTATTCAGCAGAGTGGGGAAGCCGTATATCGGCTCTGCACAGGCTTTTTCGTTCAACGTGGCATCGGTCTCCGGTGCAGGTGCTTACAAGGTGGACAAGGGAGGTCGTCAGACCACCGAAAAGAAGTCCTTCTCCGTCACCGGTGGAATGTGCCCGCGCTGCGAGGGACGCGGCTCGATCAGCGACTTCGACTTGAATGCCCTGTACGACGCGAGCAAGTCCCTCAACGAGAGCGCCATCACGATTCCCGGCTACAGCATGGAAGGCTGGTACGGCAGAATCTTTCGCGGCTGCGGTTACTTCGACCCCGACAAACCCATCGCGAAATACACGAAGAAAGAGCTCGACGATCTGCTGTATCGAGAGCCCACGAAGATCAAGGTCGAGGGCATCAATCTGACCTATTCGGGCCTGATCCCTCAGATCCAGAAGTCGTTCCTCTCTAAGGACGTCGACGCGATGCAGCCGCATATCCGGGCGTTCGTGGAGCGTGCGATCACGTTCACCACGTGTCCCGAATGCGACGGAACGCGGCTCAACGAGGGTGCACGATCGTCGAAGATCAAGGGCATCAACATCGCCGACGCCTGCTCGATGCAGATCAGCGATCTGGCCACGTGGGTCGCAGGCCTGAAGGAACCGTCGGTCGCACCGCTGCTGACGACGCTGAGCGAGACCCTGGACTCGTTCGTGGAGATCGGCCTCGGCTACCTGAGCCTGAATCGGCCGTCGGGCACACTGTCGGGCGGAGAAGCGCAGCGCACGAAGATGATTCGACATCTCGGCTCTTCGTTGACCGACGTCACCTACGTGTTCGACGAGCCGACGACGGGTCTTCACCCCCACGACATCGAACGGATGAACAACCTTCTTCTGCAGTTGCGGGACAAGGGAAACACCGTTCTCGTTGTGGAGCACAAGCCGGAAACGATCGCCATCGCCGACCATGTCGTCGACCTGGGGCCCGGTGCCGGCAGTGCGGGTGGGCACGTCTGCTTCGAGGGCACCGTCGACCAACTGAGGCAGAGCGATACGGTCACCGGCCGCCATTTCGACGACCGCGCGAGTCTCAAGGATTCGGTTCGCGAGTTCTCCGAGGTGCTCGAGATTCGAGGGGCGGATTCGCACAATCTGCGAGACGTGGACGTCGACGTTCCACTCGGCGTGCTGGTCGTTGTCACCGGAGTGGCGGGCTCCGGTAAGAGCTCGCTGATTCACGGGTCGCTTTCGGGCACCGACGATGTGGTCTCGGTCGATCAAGGTGCCATCCGCGGATCGAGGCGAAGCAACCCCGCGACCTACACGGGTCTGCTCGAACCCATCCGCAAAGCCTTCGCGAAGGAGAATGCGGTCAAACCCGCTCTGTTCAGCTCCAATTCGGAGGGTGCCTGCCCGACGTGCAATGGGGCGGGAGTCATCTACAGCGACCTCGCCATGATGGCCGGCGTTGCTACGACGTGTGAGGTGTGCGAGGGCAAACGGTTTCAAGCTTCGGTACTCGAGTACCATTTCGGCGGCCGAAACATCGACGAGGTGCTGTCCATGTCGGTCGCCGAGGCCGAGGAATTTTTCTCCGACGGCCCGGCGAAACTGCTTGCGGCACACAAGATTCTGCAACGGCTCGACGACGTCGGACTCGGCTACCTGAAGATCGGCCAGCCGCTGACGACTCTGTCGGGCGGCGAACGGCAACGACTCAAGCTCGCGACACACATGGCCGAGAAGGGCGGGGTGTACGTACTCGACGAGCCGACCACCGGGCTACACCTCGCCGATGTGGACAAACTGCTCGGGTTGCTCGACCGCCTGGTCGATTCGGGTAAGTCGGTGATCGTCATCGAGCACCATCAGGCCGTCATGGCCCACGCCGACTGGATCATCGACCTCGGCCCTGGGGCCGGGCACGACGGCGGCCTCGTGGTGTTCGAGGGCACCCCCGCAGATCTGGTGGCAGACGGATCCACCCTGACCGCGAAGCACCTGGCCGCGTACGTCGGATAGCTGACCAGAACCGAATACTCGATGGAGACGACGTGACCACCCTGCCCGACCGCCCTGCAACTGCGCTGTTGATCGTCGACGTCCAGAACGACGTCATGGCCGCCGCCCACGATCGCACTCGCGTCGTCGACAACATGGTGCGACTGGTCTCACGAGCGCGAAAGACCGACACACCGGTGATCTGGGTGCAGCATTCCTCGGACCACGAGCTCGTGTCCGGCAGCCCGGGCTGGCAACTCGTGGAGGAACTTCCGATCGACGCCGGAGACGCATTGGTGCACAAGAAGCATGGAGACGCCTTCGAGGACACGTCCTTGGAGGAGGTGCTCGCCGGTGCCAGCGTCGGTCGTGTGGTGGTTGCCGGCGCGCAAACGGACTTCTGTGTGCGATCGACTCTGCACGGAGCTCTGATTCGTGGGTACGACGTGACCTTGGTCAGCGACGCCCACACGACGGAGAACCTGCCGGACCCCGCCCTGCCTACAGCGCAGCAGGTCATCGCGCACACGAACATGTACTGGGACAACCAGACCGCACCCGGTCGAACCGCATCGGCCGTCGCCACCGAGGACGTCGCGTTCGTCGGCCGCTAGCCTGACGCTCCTATTGTTGCTCTGTTCGACTCGTGCTGACGGCAACCCGGTCACGCACGCACACCATCTCGTTCCGGGACGAACGTAGACTGCCGCCCATGGCACTCGATCACGGCGATCCCGGCGACGCCCCGTCCGTTCCCCCTCCCCTGTCTCCGGTGGTCGCGGACCGTCGTCCGTCGGCGGCCGAGGAGGCGCGCACGATCGCTGCGTCCACCAATATCGCGACGCTGGCCAGCCTGACCGCCGACGGCGATCCATGGGCGTCGTTCGTGACATACGGCTTGCTCGACGGAGCACCCGTGCTGTGCGTGTCGCGGATGGCGGAGCATGGTCGAAATCTCGACGGTGATCCACGAGCGAGTCTGTCGATCGTTGCACCCCAGTCACAGACGGACCCGCTGGCCTCGGGCCGCATCACGCTGGCCGGGGTGGTCGAGCGACCGGCAGGAGCCGAGCTCACTGCCGCACGACAAGCGCATCTCGACGCGGTGCCGGCCGCCAAGTACTACGTGGATTACAGCGACTTCACGCTTTGGGTCATGCGAGTACATCGGGTGCGATGGGTCGGCGGGTACGGCCGAATGGATTCGGCGACGGCCGACGCGTACTCCGAGGCGTCCCCGGATCCCGTGTCTCCGTCCTCGGCCTACGCCGTCGAGCACCTCAACGCGGACCATGCGACGTCACTGTTGGCGATGGCCCGTCAGCTGGGGGGCTACCCGGACGCGACCTCGGCGACGTGTACAGCCGCAGATCGATACGGCCTCGATCTGAACGTCCACACACCGCGCGGTGTGGCCTACACCAGAGTCGGTTACTCCGAGCCCATCGATTCCGCGGACGAGCTGCGCGCTGCAACGGTGGAACTGGCCAGGAGGTCGGCGACCGCCCCGTAGTCCTCGTGACAGTGAAAGCTGCACCTCGACCGATAGCTGGGCCCTTGGCGAGACGCTCCGCCCCGGGGCGACTACCGTTGTGGCTACATCGCAACGTCTAGGGAGCAGGTAATGAGCATCCAACCGGTCGAATCGAAGCGTCACCGTGTCGTCGTCATCGGTTCCGGGTTCGGAGGTCTGTTCGGCGTCAAGGCGCTCAAGAAGGCCGACGTCGATATCACCCTCGTCGCAAAGACGACCCACCACCTATTCCAGCCGCTGCTCTACCAGGTGGCCACAGGCATTCTGTCCGTCGGTGAGATCGCTCCCACCACCCGCGTCATTCTGCGCAAGCAGAAGAACGCCGAAGTGTTGCTGGGCGACGTGCTGAACATCGATCTCGAAGCCAAGACGGTCACGTCCAAGTTGCTCGAGCGCGTCACCGTCACCCCGTTCGACAGCCTGATCGTGGCCGCCGGTGCCCAGCAGTCGTACTTCGGTAACGACCATTTCGCCGAGTTCGCGCCCGGCATGAAGACAATCGACGATGCACTCGAACTGCGCGGACGCATCCTCGGAGCCTTCGAGCAGGCGGAACTCTCCGACGACCAAGAGGAGAAGGACCGCCTGATGACGTTCGTCGTCGTCGGAGCAGGTCCGACGGGTGTCGAACTCGCCGGGCAGATCGCCGAACTCGCCGACCGCACCCTCGACGGGGCGTTCCGCAACATCGACCCCCGCGACGCGCGCGTCATCCTGCTCGACGCCGCACCGGCCGTCCTTCCCCCGATGGGCGAGAAGCTCGGCCGCAAGGCAGCCGAACGGCTCGAGAAGCTCGGTGTCGAGATCCAGCTCAACGCGATGGTCACCGACGTCGACAACGACGGCCTGACCGTCAAGGAAAAAGACGGAACGACGCGTCGTATCGAGGCTCAGTGCAAGGTCTGGTCCGCGGGCGTGCAGGGCAGCCCGCTCGGCAAGCAGCTGGCCGACCAGTCGGGTTCGGAGACGGACCGCGCCGGCCGAGTTCTGGTGGAACCGGATCTGACTGTCAAGGGTCATCCGAACGTCTTCGTCATCGGCGACTTGATGTCGGTCAAGGACGTTCCCGGCATGGCGCAGGGTGCGATCCAGGGTGCCACCTACGCCGCCAAGCTGATCAAGGCATCGGTCAAGGGGCAGGACGACCCCACCCAGCGAGCACCCTTCAAGTACTTCGACAAGGGCTCCATGGCCACGGTGTCGCGTTTCAATGCGGTGGCGAAGGTCGGCAAGCTGGAGTTCGGTGGCTTCATCGCATGGCTCATGTGGCTCGCCCTCCACCTGTACTACCTGGTGGGGTACCGCAGCCGTATCACCACGGTCATTTCCTGGTTCGTCACGTTCCTCGGTAGAGGCCGTGCTCAGATGGCATCGACGGAGCAGCAGGTGTTCGCGCGGCTTGCCATCGAACAACTGAACTCTCTCGAGAAAGCGGGCGACGTGAACAAGCGGACGGCCGAGGTCGAAGAGGAACGCGAAAAAGCAGCGGGTTGATTCACGCAGCACCCGCAAGGTAAGCGAAGCAGAAAGGGCTCCGTCCGACGCACATCGTCGGACGGAGCCCTTTCTTTCTGCCCTGCCCGATCTATCGGGTCGGCTGAAGGCGATGACCGACGGAGGTACTCAGCGAGCCACCCCCAGCCAAGGCCAAGCGCACGGTGCCGCCCGCCAGATCGACCTCGGAATCCCGGCTGTCCGGATAGCGAAGCGTGCTGGACATCGACATCGGTGCCGACAACCCGTCGTGCGCCACCGTCCCCTCCCCCAGTTCCACCCGGTGGCGCAACAGCGGCGTACCTCCCACATCGCAGTGCATCGAACTCGCCCACTGTCCCGCCACCTCGTCGAGCCTGCCGATCTGTACGCGCTCACGCAGCCACAGATCGGAGTCTTGTTCCAATTCGATGACATTGAGCACCGTGTGAGAGGCATCGGACACGACAACCATCGGCTCGGGGTCGAAGACGAGTGACGCCCCCGCCCCCAGCTCGACGTGCCAGTGCGCCGACGAATGACGTTGTGCTGCACCGGGCATCGCCAAGGACGCCGCCACACTGCGCACATCCAGACGAGCGCCGGCAGCCACCGAGATCCTGACGCTGATGGTGTCTCCGCCGAGAGGCGTGGCCGCGGTGCCGATCAAGTGGACGGTGTCGGGCCCCGTCTGCCTACCTGCGAGTCCGCCGACCGATGTGATGCGGGGACTGCGTCGACGACTCGCGTCGATGCGGAGCTCGGTGTGCATCGTTCAGTGCGCGTGGTCGTGTGCGTCGGCGTCGGCGATGACCTTCAATTGCTCACGCACCCAGCCGAGCACCGTCGTTGCTGCGGGATCGTCCGTGAGAGAGATCAGGGCCGTGGGACGACCCTCGCGCACCTGCGCGGCGTCGCGCTCCATGACACCCAGATCCGCACCGACGTACGGCGCGAGATCGGTCTTGTTGACGACGAGCAGGTCGGAGAACGTCACGCCGGGGCCACCCTTACGAGGCACCTTGTCTCCTCCCGCGACGTCGACGACAAAAATCTGGACGTCGATCAAACCGGACGAAAACGTGGCGGTGAGATTGTCGCCACCGGACTCCACCAGAATCAGGTCGAGAGGGGGGTTGTTCTCGATCAGGTCGTCGATCGCGTCGAGATTGGCGGTGATGTCGTCGCGTATCGCGGTATGCGGACAGCCGCCGGTCTGCACGGCCGTGATGCGCTCGTCCGGCAACACTGCGTGCCGCCGCAGGAAGTCGGCATCCTCGGTGGTGTAGATATCGTTGGTGAGCACGGCCAGAGACAGCTCGTCGCGGAGCTGGCGGCACAAGGCGGCCACCAAGGCGGTCTTGCCCGACCCGACGGGTCCGCCGATTCCCACACGCAAAGCATCGCCTGCGACCCGTGTGCGCTTGGGTCGGTCCAACCCGTGGTCGTGGGGCTCACCATCGATCAGGTGCGGGGGCATGACATCTCCTTCGGTCGAGAAAACGGTACTGCGGTCGAGAACCGTGTCGGCGGTCGTGAGTTCAGGATACGAACAATGGGCGATCGCGGACGGCGTGGGCTTCGGCGAACATGTCCAGCAGCGGATCGGACAGCTCCATCAGAACCGGGAGCGATGCGCACGCGGCGTCGGCCACCTCGTCGCAGAAGTCCCCTAACCGAATGGTGCACGAGGCAACCTCGGCGGGGTCGAGCGCAAGCAGACGTTGCGCCGCGATCGCCGAGCCGGTCATGGTGATGTACACCTGCACAGCCGCGGTGTCGGCGACGGACAGGTCGGCTGCGAGTCCCACGTGCCCCGCCGCGACGGCCAGATGCGGCCGCCGGCCGATGGACAGCCAATCGTGATGCGGCCATGCTGATTTGGCCAATCTGAGCAACCCCCGACCCTGAGCTCGCGACGCAGCTCGCACTGCCGGCGACGGCGTCCGGGCATCGCACTCGGCGTCGGCCGCATCCGTGTCCAACGAGCCGAGAACAACCGCACCCGCGATGGACGCCGCCGTGGCTCCCGACGTCCGAATTCGCCGACGCAGAAATGCCTCGAGGGTATCGATGTCGCGCACGAAACCTGATGCGATCGCTTCTTCGACTCCCCCGGAATGGACGTGCCCACCGGTGGGAAGCCGCGAATCTGCAAGCGAGAGGAGGGTTGTGACCTGTCGACGTGCAGCGTACGACGACGCAGTCGACGAGAGGGATCCAAGCGCCATCAGAAGAGGAAATACCGTTGCGCCATCGGCAATTCCGACGCCGGTTGTTCCTTCCACACCTCGCCGTCGATACGCACGGTGAAGGTGTCCGGATCGACTTCGATCTCCGGAAGCGAATCGTTGAGCGGCATATCGGCTTTCCTGATCCCGCGCACGTTCGCAACCGGAACGAGACGACGATCGCACGCGAGGCGATCGGCCAGACCGTCCTCGATCGCTTGTGGCGCAACGAAATGCAGCGACGTCGCAGCGGCTGCCTTGGGTGACGCTCCGAACATCGGCCGCGGCAGTTCGGGTTGCGGCGTAGGAATGGATGCATTGGCGTCGCCCATCGCGGCCCACGCGATCATGCCGCCCTTGATGACCATGTGCGGACGCACACCGAAGAAGGCTGGATCCCACAACACCAGATCGGCGAGCTTGCCCGTTTCGATCGACCCGATCTCCGCATCGAGACCGTGGGCCACGGCCGGACAGATCGTGTACTTCGCGACGTATCGCCTGACCCGATTGTTGTCGGCACCGTTGTCCCCGGGCAGGTATCCGCGCCGCGCCTTCATGACATGAGCCGTCTGCCAGGTTCGCAGTACCACCTCACCGATACGTCCCATGGCCTGAGCGTCGCTGCCGATCATCGAGATCGCTCCCATGTCGTGCAGCAAGTCCTCGGCCGCGATGGTCGACGGCCGAATGCGGCTCTCGGCGAACGCCAGATCCTCCGGAATGCTCGGACTGAGGTGATGGCACACCATCAACATGTCGAGATGCTCGTCCAACGTGTTCACGGTGTGCGGACGCGTCGGATTGGTCGAGCTGGGCAGCACGTGTGCTTGCGCGGCAACGGTGATGATGTCGGGAGCGTGTCCGCCGCCTGCACCTTCGGTGTGATAAGCGTGTATTCCACGGCCGTTGATCGCAGCGAGGGTGGTCTCGACGAATCCGGCCTCGTTGAGGGTGTCGGAGTGAAGAGCCGCTTGAACTCCCGCCTCGTCGCACACTCGCAGGCACGCGTCGATCGCGGCGGGAGTCGACCCCCAATCCTCGTGCAACTTGAATCCCGAAGCGCCGCCGCGCAACTGCTCCCACATCGAATCGGGATTGACCGTGTTGCCTTTGCCGAGCAGCACGATGTTCATCGGCCAGTCGTCGAGAGATTCGAGCATCCTGGACAGATGCCAGGCACCCGGGGTGACGGTGGTTGCCTTGCTCCCTTCGGCGGGCCCGGTACCACCCGCGATCACCGTGGTGATGCCGCCGCCCAGGGCTTCTTCCTTGATCTGCGGGCAGATGAGGTGCACATGGCAATCGATGCCGCCGGCCGTGACGATCTTTCCGTTGCCCGCGATGATCTCGGTCGATGGTCCGATCACGAGATCCGGATGAACGCCGGTCATGGTGTCGGGATTGCCGGCCTTTCCGAGCGCAACGATCCGACCGTCGCGAATACCGAGGTCTGCCTTGATGATTCCCCAGTAATCGACGACGACCACTCCGGTGATGACGGTATCCGGGGCACCGTCTGCCCGGGTGGCACGTGACTGGCCCATCGACTCACGGATCACTTTGCCGCCGCCGAACACCGCTTCCTCGCCGGCCTTGCCCGGACCACCACTTCTGTCCTCGGTGATCTCGATCAGAAGGTCGGTGTCGGCCAACCGAATCCGATCACCCGTCGTGGGGCCGAACAACTGGGCGTATCGACTGCGACTCATACGCGCCATCAGCTGTCCAACTTTCCTGGAGGTGTCATGCTCAAGCCGTATACCTCGCGGGTCCCACCGAGGGGCACGAGTTGCACCGTCTGCTCGATGCCCGGCTCGAAGCGCACGGCAGTGCCGGCCGGAATGTCGAGCCGACACCCGTAGGCGCGATCGCGATCGAACTGCAGGGCGGCGTTCGCTTGAGGAAGATGCACGTGACTTCCCACCTGCACCGGTCGATCGCCGCCGTTCACCACCGTCAAGGTGATCGATTCGGCGCCATCGTTGATCTCGATATCTCCTGCGACGGTGAAGATCTCACCCGGAACCAGATGGCCGTCTCCGCGCTCGGGCGAGATCGGCTCGTGCACAGTGATCAGCTTCGTTCCGTCGGGAAACGTCGCTTCCACCATCACCTCGGGAAGCAGTTCGGGCACACCACTCAGTACGTCGTCGGCCGTGAGCACTTCCCGGCCCGACGCCATCAGCTCTGCCACGGACTTTCCGTCACGAGCACCCTCGAGGAGGTGATCGGTGATGACCGCGATCGCCTCGGGGTGATTGAGTTTCAGGCCGCGAGCACGGCGCCGCCGCGCGAGTTCGGCGGCGTAGCTGACGAGCAGTCGATCCTGCTCGTGCGGAGACAACCGCATGTAGGTTCTCCGTCCGATCGGTGATGATGCTCGGCAATTCTGACACGCAGTCAGCCCAAGGGCACGGTGACCGACCGATCGAGCAGACCCCGCAGGACATTTCGGTCGACAGAAGGGGCCACGTCCTGCAGTTCGGTGACCCCGAACGCGCCCGCGTCCAGGCCGCGTACCAATACGCCCGCGAGAGCTTGCGCCGTCGCCGGCTCGTCCATCACATCTCCGCCGCGACGATCGAGGTAGTTGCCCAGCCGAGCTGCGGCGACGGGCATCGCGTGACGAAAGAACTCGAACGTGGCCAACCACCGCGTCACCAGATGACCGGGGTGCATGTCCCACCCCTGGTAGAAGCCCCGCTCGAGGGATCTGGTCACCAGATCGAAGTGGCGCCGCGCCGACGCTGCCACTTGTTCGGAGCTACCGGTCGGAACCACCTGGGTGGACCCGTCGCACACCCACACGCCTGTCTGCGCTGCCGCAACCAACATGATGTTCTTGGCATGGTCTGCCACCGGATGAGCCAGAGATTGCTGCGCCGATGTGATTCCACACGCCGCGCTGTAGTCGTAGGTGCCGTAGTGGAGCGACGTGCAGCGACCATCCGCGCGGGCTATCGCACGCGCCAACGTCGTCGTACCGTCGGCACCGATCACGGCCTGTGGGCTTTCGATCTGCAACTCGAAACGGAGTGCCCGATCGGGAAGACCGTGAGCCCGCTCGAGTTCTTCGCACAACGCGACCACGGCCGAAACCTGCTCGACCGCGCGGAGTTTGGGCACTGTGAACACGAACCCGTCGGGCACTCCCCCGGCCCCGTCCAGGACGAGTTCCAGGGTTCGAATGCCACGCCGACGCTCATGAGCGGCAAGGCCTTTCGCACGGATGCCCAGCCACGACGGGCCCGCCGTGTCGTGTGCCAGCGCAGCCAACGCTGCACCTGCTGCCGCGGCGTGACGATCCTCGACGGCGTCGGAGCGCCACCCGTAGCCGTCCTCGAAATCGAACCTGAGGTCCTGGATCGGTGCTGCGTTCAGCCGGTCCCGTACCACCGGTAGAGCATCGGTGGTGCCGAGGCCGGCGAAGACCTCGGGGTGCGCATCGAGCAGGCCGAGGGCTGCGGTTCCCCATGCGGCCGGGATGTTCTCGGACGCCTCGGAGGCCGGGATGTAGACAGTGTGGGAGGGCTGCCCGCCTATTCGGTCTCCCGGATAGTGCTGCGCCAGATCGGCATCGATGGGCTCGAAGAGTGCTTCGATGCGGGCGAACGCGTCGTCGTTCAGCGCTCCGCCGGCGGAAGGGGGAACGACATCGTCGTGTCCGGTCATGGGCTTCACTGTCCCAGACGTGCTGTGTTTTCGATATTCGCCAGCCGCACTTTGCCCTGTGCCACCAGGCGGCCGCCCTCGTCGGAGATGTCGACCTGCCAGAGTTGTTGGGTGCGGCCTCGATGTATCGGATGTCCGTGCGCGGCAAGAGAGCCCGAGCGCGTTGCTCGCAGGAAGTCCGTGCTGTTGTTCACCCCGACGACATGACCGCGCGAACCGAACCAGGCCGATCCACCGATGCTGGCAACAGATTCCACCACGGCGCACAGAACACCACCGTGCATGATCCCGGCCGGCTGGTGCAGTTGCGGGGTGACATCCCACTCTGCGCGAACGACGTCGCCGGTCACTTCTCGGTAGGTCAGTCCGACCACGCCGTCGAATCCGCGTCCGCAGAGTTCGGTCAGCTGTTCCGGGGTGAGGGTCTCGAAGGGGCTCGCTTCGGTGGTGCCGTTCGAATCGGTCATTGCTCCGCTTCCGGTCGCGTACTGAGAATGTTCGCCGACTGCAGTCGACCCATGACCAGAAATACACGACACTCCGCCCGAGAAAATCGGTGGGCCTCTCGTTCGAGTCGAACGAGAGGCCCACCGTGGCAAGGACCGGGAGACACTGCAGCCCTCAGGTCTCCGGCGCGGTCCGTTGGTATGAAATTAGCATAGGCATACCTCAGTTCCGACGCAAGACCTTCATGACGCGCGTAGCCGCTGCCGGCCCGGGACTCCGACTCGCGATCGCACGGGCGCGCCGGCAGCGACCATCGCGTCGAGCAGTAACTGGCCGCGCCGCGTTCCGGCGGAGGGGCCGGTCCCGGCCAAGATCGGGACGTACGTCGACGCACCGAGGATCGCGTCACCCACCAGCGCCCAGAAAACGCGAGCATCCAGAGGAGCCCGCTCACTGATCGCGCGATAGACAGACCCGAGAGACGTCAGGCACCGATGCGCGGTCCAGACGAGAAGAGCCTGTTCGCAGGGCAACGTCACGGTTCCGGGCTCGCCCGCAGCCGGATCCTCCGGCAGCACTCGCAAGATGGGCGACGCAACACCCGCCCAATCGATTCCCCCGTCGCTGTCCATATGGATCCACAAGTTCTCGATGCCCGGATCCCAGGCACGCGCTTCGAGCACGAGCAGTGCTGCAACCCGCCCGACCACCGCATGAATCAGCGCAGTCGCCACCTGCACCGCCGCAGCGTGCGGTACTTCGAGATCCTCGAGCGAACGGCGGTACATCTGCTCGACGCGACCGTCGTCGAGGCCGACCGACAGCTGCCACCAACGCCGCTTGCCCTCGTCGGCCATGGCGGCCACCGCGTACATCCTCGGATAGTCGGGATTGAGCGCGCGCAGAGTGGAACACGACTCGGCCAACAGCGCGTGCCCACCGGATCGGTCCGAGAATCGGTGCACATCGGCCCAGCCCGTGAATGCCGCAGTTGCAACTGACACCTGAACGCTCCTTCTGTTCGTGATCGGTGAACTCGCCCCACCGTCGACCAATGGATGTAGGTTAGCCTAACCAGATACGGCTGCCGAGTCAGGCACCGCTACCCTTACCTCGTGTCGCACGGCGAGCAAGGGTTCCGTAACCTAAACCGTGTCCCTTCGATCCAGCGAGGAGTCACGACCCCAGTGACCACAGCTCCGCTACTCGGCCCTCACGGCTCGCGTCGCTCGCCCGACGAGCGATACGGGACCGAGGACGTGCCCACCGGGCCCGCACCGTGGAGTACACGCATCGCAGCCGCGGGGATCGACGCGCTGATCGTGCTCGTGCCGTTGTTCATCGGGTGGTCGATCGTCGACGCCCTTCGCGACGACAACGGCGGTGGCCAGGCCGACCGTGTCGTGTTCGGAGCCATTTCTCTCTCGGTGGCCGTCGCCTTGTTCGTCTGGAACCGCGGCTACCGCGATGGCAACGAGGGGCAGAGCACAGGTAGACGGTGGATGAGTCTGACGCTCCGCGACACCGACACCACCGGCCCGGTCGGTGTCCGTCGAGCTCTCCGTCGCCAGTTCGGTCTCGGCCGGTCCACTTCGGAGGTCGTGCGCGAGAAGACAGCTGCAGCGGATGATTTCGAGCCCATTCCCAAGGATGGTTCGGTTGCCGCCATTCGCCGACGCAGATTGCTCGGCCTGGCAGTGCTGGTCGTCGCTCTGGCCGCCGGCATCTTTGCGAGCATCGCCATCGGTGCCCGACCACTGACGTTCGCCGAGATCGCCCATGCATTGATCGATTCGAACGGCACGGACACCGACATCATCGTGCGGACCTTGCGGGTCCCCCGAACGGTGCTGGCGTTGGTGGTCGGCATCGCGCTCGGTATCGCAGGTGCCCTCATCCAGGGACATACGCGCAACCCGCTGGCCGATGCCAGCTTGCTCGGCCTCAATTCCGGGGCTGCGTTCTTCGTCGTCATGGCCATCTACCTGTTCCGGTTCACCTCTCCGAGCCAGTACCTGTGGTTCGCGTTCGCGGGTTCGGCAGTGGCGAGCGTCGTGGTGTTCGGTCTGTCGTCCATCGGGTCGGGCAGATCGAGTCCGATCAACCTCGCCCTGGCGGGCGCGGGTGTCGCGTTCTTCCTCTCCGCGATGACGAATGCCGTCGTGTTGCTCGACCAAACGAGCCTCGACGGCTACCGCTTCTGGGTGGTGGGATCGGTCGCCGGTCGGGGGCTCGACGTGCTGTGGCAGGTTCTCCCCTTCCTGATTCTCGGTGTGCTGATCGCACTCGCCAGCACCCCGGGCCTGAACGTCATGAGCCTGGGCGAGGACGTAGCGCGATCCCTCGGAACCAACATCGCGGTCACCCGAACCGTCGGAATCCTGGCCATCACTCTGCTGACCGGAGCGGCAACGGCCGCGTGCGGGCCCATTGCCTTCGTCGGCCTCGTCGTTCCGCACATCGCCCGAGCGGTGACCGGACCCGACTACCGCTGGCTCGTGCCCTACGCGGGCCTCATGGGCGGCGTGATGCTGATGATCGCCGACGTCATCGGACGCGTCGT
The DNA here is from genome assembly GCF_031456475.1 of Rhodococcus sp. 3258. NCBI lineage: Bacteria > Bacillati > Actinomycetota > Actinomycetes > Mycobacteriales > Nocardiaceae > Rhodococcus > Rhodococcus sp. 3258. The sequence goes on along the minus strand of NZ_JAVDUT010000004.1, from coordinate 101,316 downwards.
GGTGCGCCCGGGCGAGTTGCAGGTGGGCATCGTCCTCGCACTCTTCGGCGCGCCGTTCTTCATCGCACTGGTACGCCGTAGAAAGTTGGCGAGCCTGTGACCGCCGAGATCCGGTCCCCCGAACCCTCCACGGCCGGTCCCGGCACCGTGCCCGCACGGCCCGCCGTTCGCCTGGGGCGGGTGTCCCTTGTCCGCCGTCCACTGATGGTCGTCACCACCGTCCTCGTGGCTGCCGCCTTGATTCTGGTCATGTGTGTCAACATCGGCCGCGGCGACTTTCCGCTGTCGATCCCCCAGGTGCTCGACGTCCTGCTCGGCGGCGGAACGCGGATCGAACGGTTCATCGTCATGGACCTGCGCCTGCCCCGGTCGTTGACGGGCTTGCTCGTCGGAGCGGCCCTGGGAATTTCCGGTGCGATCACGCAATCCATCTCTCGAAACGCACTCGCCAGTCCCGATATTCTCGGCATCACCGCCGGTGCCAGTGCTGCAGCCGTCGCGCTGATCGTCCTGGGCGGCGGCGGTACCTTCAGCGGTCTGCTCGCCACCCTCGGGCTGCCACTGGCAGCGCTGATCGGCGGAGTACTCACCGCAATAGCGATCTACTCACTCGCCTGGCGGAAAGGCGTCGACGGCTTTCGCTTCATTCTGGTGGGAATCGCCGTCAACGCCATGCTCACGGCCGTCATCGGGTGGTTGCTGATCAGCGCCGACATCAACGACGTGTCGCGCGCGCAGGTCTGGCTCAACGGTTCTCTCAACGGAGCCAACTGGTCGACGGTGTGGCCGGTCGCAGTCGCCGTCGTCATCGTCGGGGGCGCAACCATCGTGTCGACGTTCACGCTGGGAGCACTGCGTCTGGGTGACGACAATGCACGATCGCTCGGAGTGCGGTTGCAGCACAGCCAGGCCGTGATGTTGCTCGCCGCCGTCGCACTCGCTGCCGTTGCCACAGCTGCGGCCGGACCGATCGCGTTCGTCGCACTGGCAGCCCCGCAGATCGCGGTACGGCTCCTTCGAACCCCGGGACCGCCGATCATCGCCTCGGCATTGCTGGGCGGACTGCTGGTAGTGGCGAGTGATCTCATCGCGCGGACGATCCTGCCGGTGGAACTGCCGGTCGGCATCGTCACCTCGGCACTCGGTGGACCGTTCCTTCTGTACCTTCTCGTGCGCAGTAATCGAAAGGCTTCCGTATGACAATCAGCCACGCCTCGCGTTTGGTCGCCGACGATCTCAGCCTCGGTTACGGCGACCGGACCATCATCGAGCACCTCGACCTCGCGATTCACACCGGAGTGATCACCACCGTCATCGGCCCGAACGGCTGCGGCAAGTCGACCCTGTTGCGATCGCTCGGACGCCTGCTCAAGCCCAAGGCCGGAAGCGTGATGCTCGACGGCCGGGCGATCTCCTCGATGAAGACCAAAGAGGTTGCCCGAACCCTGGGCATGCTGCCGCAGGCACCTACTGCTCCGGAAGGACTGACCGTCGCCGATCTGGTCTCGCGCGGTCGTCACCCCCATCAGTCGTGGATCAGGCAGTGGAGCTCGGACGACGAGGCAGAAGTGGCCAACGCACTCGAACTCACCGGCGTCGGCGACCTCGCCGACCGTCCCGTCGACGAGCTGTCCGGTGGTCAACGGCAACGCGCCTGGATTTCGATGGCACTGGCGCAAGGCACCGACATCCTGCTGTTGGACGAGCCGACCACCTACCTCGACCTCGCCCACTCCATCGAGGTACTCGACCTCGTCGATCGCCTGCACGAGGAGCTCGGCCGCACCATCGTCATGGTGTTGCACGATCTCAACCTCGCACTGCGATACAGCGACCAGTTGATCGTCATGAAGCAAGGAACCATCGTCACGTCCGGTCGCCCCCAGGACGTCATCTCGGAGGAACTACTGCTCGACGTGTTCGGACTCGAGGCAGCCGTGATCGACGATCCCATGTCGGATCGCCCGCTCATCGTTCCGATCGGAACTCGCCACGTGTACGGGTCGGTCGGTGGTCCGGTGAAATCGGACAGGCGTTCCGGGACACCGGACTCGCGGGCCGTCTAGCGCAGAGCGTCACCGCTCGATCATCGTTCGGACGAGCTTGAAGCCCTGACCGATGGACACGTCGGGCAGGTAGGCCCGGCCGATTGCGTTGCCGATACTGGGCAGGGCGGCCGGATCGGCGAACGTCATGTGCATCGGCTCGTAGCGCGGCTGGAATTTGGATTTGAATGCCAGCAGAGACCGGAACCCGTAGACAGGTTCGAGGGTGCGCCCGAGTACATCGAGCAACCGTTCGAGCAAGCCGGACAGCGTCGACTGCTCGGCGCTGGACACGTGCTCGGGCTGCTTCTCGTCGACTTTGGCCAGAGGTGCACCGGACAGGCTCAGGAACCTGGCCCCCTCCTGCTCGAGGAGCAGGGCGGCAGAGGCGATGAGAAACTCCATTGTCGGCCGAAAACCTTCCGACCGTCTCCGCATGAAATCGAGCGTCCACCCGACGATGACGCCGTCCTCGTAGACGGGCATCCACGACGTGACCCCGTGCACGGTTCGATGTTCGTCGACGGCAATCAGGCATCGCACGTTCTCGTCGTCGACCTCCTCGAGTCCGCCGAGGGTGAAGCCCATTTCCGGCATCCCCTTGTCTGCCACCCACTCCTCGGAGATCGCGGTGATCTGATCGGTGATGGCCAGTGGAGCGGTGGGAAACCGAATCCACTCCGCGACGACGCCTGCCTTCTTCGCTCGATTGAGCGCAGTACGAACATCCTGGAACCGCTTGCCGGTGAACGCGATCCCGTCCAGATCGAGCACGGTCTCCTCACCGACCTGGATACCGCCCCATCCCAGAGAATCGGTGATACGCCGGACGGCCGGGGTGACGGAGTAGAAACACGGAATCCACCCGTTCTTCGACGCGAATTCGGCAAACTCGACGACGTTGTCTCGCAACGATTCTCGCGGCCCGACGGGATCTCCGGTGGTCAACGCCACGCCGGAAATGACGCGATACGCCACGTAGCTGCGGCCGTCGGCGCTGAACCAGTACTTGTTCCCTCGCCAGGTCGTCATCCACGACAGCGCCGAGCCGCTGCTCGACATCAGCACGCTGCGAGCCCGTTCGGTGGCATCGGTCTCCGGGCCGTACACCGGTGTGAGGAAGGTGCTGATCGTGAGCGCACACACCACGACCCAGAACACGACGCCGGTCCACTCGAACAGCAAGGTGGTCGGGGTGCTCTGGGGTAGAAGGGCGGGCTCGAGCCACTGCAGATAGACCGGCGGAACCAGCCTCTGCGGGAAATCGATCAGCAATCCGCCGAAGGACGGCGAGTCGGCGAAACCGCCGCGACCGAGATAGCCACCGATCGAATAGATCAGGCCGAGTCCTACTACGGCGGCCACGACGGACGCGGCCCAGCGTCGGTACGTGCCAGCCGGTGCCGACACGTCGAAGAACTTCCGAGTGACGATCAGGACCAGCAGGACGATCAGGGGCAGAAGGAAGGGCACGGCAGTGCGGTAGGCAGTGGGAGATTCCAGCCCGTAGAACAACGATTCGTCGTCACCGGCTTCGAGGAATCGGATGGCGTAGTTCGCCACCGACAGCGCGAGCAGAACCACCTGCGAGATCACTGCCATCGCCCACGCGAATCGTCGACCGCGGCGCAAACCGTCACTGACCACCAACAGGAACAGCGACGGCATGATGCTCAGGATCGTCGGCCCGACTCCGCCCAGCCTGAGGTCGAGCAGCCCGCGGCGGCATTCCACCGGATCGGTCGTGGCATCGGCGCAGATCTCACGAACCTCGGCAGCTGTGTACGGCACGCCGCGCACCACGTCGCGAAGCACCGCGAACGGCCCCACGGCATTGGGGCTCAAGGCCGCCAGCACCGGACCGAGGGCACTGGCGGCGACGATCAGCGCGACCAGCACACGTCCTTCACGCTGCGTTCCCGCCAACCTCGGACCGCGCGCCGAGCGGCCGACGATCCACGGGCCCACGATCAGACCGATCACCGCTGCCGCCAACCGAACGACGTCCTGCAGGTGACCGCCGAACAAGGCCAGGGTCACCAGAAGGGTCAGCAGTCCGACGCGAATCCGCCTGCGCCACAGCGTGTCCATCCGCGACGTGGCAACCAGCACAACTCCGCAGACCCATGTCGTCGGGCCCACGGCCGTACCTACGTGCAGGCGGAAACCCCAATCCTCGTCGACGGTCTTCGCCAGCACGGCCAGGCCCAGCCCGAACAACGACCCCGCAACCTGCGTCACGAATGCGGCTACCGCGAACCGACGGGAACCGATACGACGTTCGATCGGGGCAGCAGCGAGGAGCACCGCAACGGTCGCCACCACGCAGCCCGCGATATTCGGCGCTGCCAGACCAGATGTCAGCGGCGTCCAGAGATGCCAGTGCTCGAACGGGACAATGCCTACCGCGAAGTACCTGTCGACCTGACCATGGCCGTCCGACACGACGGCATACATCCCCGAAAGCCAGACCACGGCGAGCAGGGTGAAGCTGACCGGGGCACCCACGGCACCGAACAGGATCAGCGACCACAATCGCCGCGACTGCCGCATCGTCGCCGAGGCGGCGGATCTCACGACGGCCACCTTCTCGGACATCCACGTCGGTGCCGCAGCATCGATCGCTTCCGTCGGACCCCCCGACTCGTCGGTGTTCACGCCGTCAGTCCTGTTCTCGTAGCCAGCCACGGCAGTTCTCGACGTAAGCCTTCGGACCACACCGCGAAGCTGTGTCCCCCTGGTACCTCCACGTACTGCACATCCATTCCAGCGGCCTTCGCCGCGTCGTACATCTCCTGCTGACCCGGTTGGTAATCCTTGTCCTCGGACCCCACGACGAAAATACCGGCAGAGTCCGGGTATCGGCGCGATTTCAGCAGGTCGAGAGGGTTGATCGCGGTGAACGCTGCGGCGTTGCCGCCGAACGCCTGCTGCACGGTTCGATCTCGATCGCCGAGGGTCGGCTCTCGCTGACCCGACAGGTCGAGAAACGTGGGATAGACCTCGGGATGACTGGTGGCCATCTGTATCGAGCACGTTCCGCCGTAGGACAATCCGCCGATCGCCCAATGAGCACGGTTGCGATCCACCTGCAGGGAGTTGTCGATCCAATCGGGAACGTCACGTGCGAGGTACGTGGCCGCGTTGCCGAGTATCGAATCCACGCAGAGCGGATTGGCGATCGACGAGCCGGTGCCGTCGGCCACGACCACCACCGGTGCCAGACCGGCATGATCACGCGCGAAGTTGTCCATGGTCTCGGCGAGCTTGCCCCCGTTGAACCAGTCTTCGGGTGCGCCGGGCTGGCCGGCGAGCAGTACGAGGACAGGAAGGAGCGGACGGGGATCGGCGAAGTAGGCCGGCGGTAGGTAGATCTGGGCGTCTCGCGCCGTGAAGTTCGACGCGGTGGCAGGAATGGTGGCGGAGGTGACGCGGCCGGCGGAAGGCAGGTCGGCAGGTGCGGACCAGGCAGATTCCAGGGGCGTGCCGGTGACGGTGTCGGAGACCGGAGGCGGCACGTCCGAGAACGCTATGCGCTCGGCCGACTCGACACCGAGCGCATTACCCACGGTCGGATACGCATCGAATTCGAGGTTGACGTGCAGAGCAGACGTTGCCACCACGAGGACCGCCGCCAGCACCGACACCACTGTGCCGACCACGCCGCGGGCTGCGATCGACCGTGGTACGAGTGCGAACAGGGCAGCCACACCCACCCCGATCCACACGTAGATCGAGATGTCGATCGGATCGGGGAACGGACGCCATACTTTTTCGACCAGTACGTAACCGATAGCCGTGACGACGATCGCCGCGGTGGCAGCGATCGGCAGCGCACGCCTGGCGTACCGACGCGACCTCGAGACCAGCAACCACAGTCCGCCGGCGGCGCCGAGCACGGACACGATCACCGGCAGTGGCCCATCGAGCAACGACAGTGAATCGAACCACTTCACGCGAGGTCTCCACTCATCTTTCCGACTCGGCCCAGCGGCACCAACTCTCGACAGAGTATGCCCACGGACCCGCTCACGGTCACGACCCGCCGACGCCACTCGACCGCGGCTATGACCGAGACCACAGCACTCGGACGGTAGTTACTACTACGAGTAGTACGCATCCGCGTCGGACTGGCCGTAGACTCGGAGGAATGGCTGGCCTTGGTGAATTGGAACGCGCAGTAATGGACCATCTGTGGGAATCGACGGAGCCGCAGACCGTTCGTCAGGTCCACGAGGCCCTTGCGACTCATCGTGAACTCGCGTACACGACCGTGATGACGGTCCTGCAGCGTCTGGCGAAGAAAAGTTTGGTCGTCCAGCAGCGCGACGACCGAGCTCACCGCTACGCCCCGGTCCATGGTCGCGACGAGTTGGTCGCGAGCCTGATGGTCGACGCGTTGTCCCAGGCCCCCGCCTCCGGCGGTCGTGCAGCCGCCCTCGTGCACTTCGTCGGGCAGGTCGGAGCAGATGAGGCCGCCGCCCTCCGTGAAGCACTCGCGGCGCTGGAAGTGGCACAATCGACGACAGAGTCACCTTCTGCTGCAGAAGGCCGTCCGACGGACTGAGGCTCCTCGTAGTAAGTGAGGACATGAACTCCACCACTGCGCTGGTATTCGCGATACTCGCGCTGATCCTGGCTGGACCTGTGCCGGCGATGCTCGCCCGTGCGAGCTGGCCGTACCGGTCTCCTCGCGCTGCTCTGGTGCTGTGGCAGGCCATCGCCCTCGCGGCCGTGTTGTCGGCCTTCAGTTCCGGCCTCGCAATCGGCGGATTGCTGCTCGTGCCGGGCCCCGACGGCCGTCCGACCACGGCTCCGACCGACGAGATCGACGCCTTGGGCCTGCCTCTGTGGACCTTGTACGTGGTGGTGCTCGCGATCACTCTGGGCATCGGAGCGAAACTGATCTTCTCGGTGGCTCAGGTGGCGGTGCGTACCCGCCGTCGCCGCTCCCGTCATCGCATGTTGGTCGATCTGCTCGACCGGACCGACAAGAGCGACAATCCGTTCAGGGGCCTGCGTGATGCAGACATCCGGGTTCTGGACGCGGCGGAACCGATTGCGTATTGCCTGCCCGGACTACGGCAGCGGGTGGTGCTGAGCCGCGGAACGCTTGCCAGCCTCTCCGAAGCGGAGGTGACCGCGATCCTCAGCCACGAGCGATCACACCTACGATCCCGGCACGATCTCGTACTGGAAGCGTTCACCGCGGTCAACGAGGCGTTCCCCAGAATTGTTCGTAGCAAGTCCGCCCTGAGCAGCGTTCAGCTGTTGGTCGAACTGCTGGCCGATGACACGGCGGTCAAGGTCACCGGACCCACCCCTCTCGCGCGCGCACTCGTGACGTGTGCCGGATCCACCGCACCGCGGGGTGCCATGGCAGCCGGCGGACCGCACACACTCATTCGCGTCCAGCGGTTGAGCGGGCCGGGCAGCGACGTCCGGATCGCCGCTGTGGCATATCTGGCCGCCGTCGTCATACTCGTGCTGCCGACCATCTACGTTGCGATGCCGTGGCTCGAAGAGCTGAGCAAACTCCTCGGCTGATCGAGCGCCTCCCCAGGGGGTCACGCAGGTCACACCCATCCGGGTGAACAAATGGCGGTACGTCCCGTACAGTAGAACTCGGTCGCCATCGCGACCAAGCAATCGAAATGGCACAAACAGCCCCACTTTATGCAGGTTCGACCTGCGTACCGATGGCCAGGTGACAGTGCCCTGGCTCGTATCAATGTGTTCTGGCTGTTTTTCGTGTTTCCCTTCTCGTCGGGTCTCTCAGCTTCGGGCTTATTGGCGTGCCCGCAATCCGGAGAGGCTTTACTGCGTGACCAACGCTGTTTCCAATACCACCGTTTCCCCCGAGTCCGACTCGACGGCCGTACCGACGCCCGCAGCGGCACCGGCGTTCACTTTCGCCGAGCTCGGTCTGCCCGAGGCAGTCGTCGCGGCTCTCGCTCGTAACTCGATCACCGTGCCGTCCCCCATCCAGGAAAAGGCGCTTCCCGACGCCATCGCCGGCAAGAACGTCCTCGGTCGCGCGCAGACAGGTTCGGGCAAGACCCTCGCCTTCGGCCTGCCGATTCTGCAGCGCCTGTCGCTGCACACCGATCGACCGGCCGCCAAGCGCCCGCGTTCGCTCGTACTGGTTCCCACCCGCGAACTCGCGTTCCAGGTAGTCGAGTCGCTCGCTCCCTACGCCAACGCACAGGGCCTCCGGGTCATGCCTGCCGTCGGCGGCACCCCGTTCAACAAGCAGGTCGAGCAGCTTCGCCGCGGAGTCGACGTACTGGTCGCCACTCCGGGACGACTGGCAGATCACCTGCGTCAGGGCACCTGCATCCTCGACTCCATCGAGATCACCGCGCTCGACGAGGCCGATCAGATGGCCGATATGGGCTTCCTGCCCGAGGTGCGCGCCGTACTCGCCGATACACCCGCAGACGGACAGCGGATGCTGTTCTCGGCCACCCTCGACCGCGAGGTCCAGTCACTGGTTCGCCAGTTCCTGCCCGACCACGTCGAGCACTCCACCCAGGACGGCAAGGCCAGCGTCCGAACCATGGACCACTACGTCCTCATGGTCGACCGCGGCCAGAAGGATCTGGTGCTCTCGGAGATCGGTGCCCGTGAAGGCGGCCGCACCATCATGTTCGCGCGCACCAAGCTGGGCTGCGACGGCATCACCGATCGCCTGCGCGCCCTCGGCATCGCTGCAGAGTCGCTGCACGGCGGCAAGGCACAGAACCAGCGCACCCGAGTGCTCGAGCGATTCAAGAACGGTCGCACCCCTGTTCTCGTGGCCACCGACGTCGCGGCCCGCGGAATTCACGTCGACGGAATCGACCTGGTCGTACACGTCGATCCGCCCGCCGACCACAAGGACTACCTGCACCGCGCCGGCCGCACGGCACGCGCCGGAGAAAAGGGCACCGTCGTCGCGATCGTGCTCCCCAATCAGCGTCGTCAGGTTCTGCGTTTGACCGGGATGGCCGGCGTCAAGGCCACCGCGGTCAACGTCTCCCCCGGTTCGGCCGAACTCAACAGCATCACCGGAGCCAAGAAGCCGACCGGTGAGCCGTTGCGTGCCGAATCCACCCCGCGTGATCGCAACAGCCGCCCGCGCACCGGTGGCTACCAGGGGTCCAACCCCCGCAGCGGTGGCTACCAGGGGTCCAACCCGCGCAGCGAAGGCGGCTACCAGGGTGACCGTCCCCGCACCGGATACCAGGGATCGAGCCCTCGCACCGGCGGCTACCAGGGATCCAACCCGCGCAGCGAAGGCGGCTACCAGGGTGACCGTCCCCGCACGGGATACCAGGGATCGAGCCCTCGCACCGGCGGCTACCAGGGATCCAACCCGCGCAGCGAAGGCGGCTACCAGGGTGACCGCCCGCGTCGCTCCGACTCGAGCTCGTACCGCGGCTCAGAGGGTCGCGGTTACGAAGGTCGCGGCTCGGACAACCGTGGCTCGGACAACCGTCGTCCCGCATCCGCCCCGCGCCAGGACGAGAACCGGTCGGGTGGGTTCCGTAGCCGCACCGAGCGTCGTTCGTACGACGGTTTCGACGGGCCTGCACGCAGCCACTGATCGATCGTTCGAGGCGAAGCCCTGATTCGACGGGCTTCGTCGCTCGAACCACGAGGTGCCGCATTCTTCGCGAATGCGGCACCTTTTTCGTCGTGTCGGCCGGCGTCGCACCCGACCCAGGGGGTTGGCTCGCGCGAAATCGCGCGGCAAGGAAAGCTGTCTGTATGACCTCAGCAGCAAAAGAGACAGAACTGGCTCAGATCGGAGTCACCGGACTCGCCGTCATGGGCTCCAACATCGCGCGTAACTTCGCCCACCACGGGCACACTGTCGCGTTGCACAACCGCAGTATCGCGAAAACCGACGCGTTGATCGCCGAGCACGGTACCGAGGGCAACTTCATCCGTACCGAGACCATCGAGGAGTTCGTGGCCGCGCTGGCGAAGCCGCGGCGCGTGCTCATCATGGTGAAGGCAGGCGACCCGACAGATGCGGTGATCGAGGAACTCGCCGGTGTGATGGAGGAAGGCGACATCATCATCGACGGCGGCAACGCGCTCTACACGGATACGATCCGCCGCGAGGCGGCCATGAAGGACCGCGGTCTGCTATTCGTCGGTGCCGGTATTTCCGGCGGCGAAGAGGGCGCGCTCAACGGCCCGTCGATCATGCCGGGTGGCCCGGCCGAGTCCTACAAGGCACTGGGACCGTTGCTCGAGTCCATCGCTGCGCAGGTGGACGGCACGCCGTGCTGCACCCACATCGGGCCCGACGGCTCCGGCCACTTCGTCAAGATGGTGCACAACGGCATCGAATACGCCGATATGCAGCTCATCGGCGAGGCGTACAACCTCTTTCGCGACGCGCTCGGGTACACGCCTGCCCAGGTTGCAGACGTCTTCACCGAGTGGAACAAGGGCGATCTGGAGAGCTACCTCGTCGAGATCACTGCGGAGGTCCTTCGCCAGGTCGACGCGAAGACCGGGCAGCCACTGGTCGATGTGATCGTCGATGCTGCCGAACAGAAGGGCACCGGTCGATGGACCGTCAAGGCGGCACTCGATCTCGGAGTGCCCGTGACCGGCATCGCCGAGGCAGTGTTCGCACGGGCTCTGTCGGGATCGCGAGCCCAGCGCAAGGCCGCTGTCGGCCTCGCATCGGGAACATTGGCCGACAAGCCGACCGATGCCGAGCAGTTCACCCACGACATCAGCCGGGCGCTGTACGCGTCGAAGATCGTCGCCTACGCACAGGGCTTCGATCAGATCGCGGCGGGTAGCGCCGAATACGATTGGAATCTGCATCCGGGCGATCTCGCCACGATCTGGCGTGGTGGCTGCATCATTCGGGCGCGATTCCTGAACCGCATCAAGGACGCGTACGACGACAACGCCGAACTACCGAGCCTCATCCTGGCGCCGTACTTCCGTGACGCCATCGAGAACGCGATCGACAGTTGGCGGCGCGTCGTCATCACGGCTGCGTCGCTCGGCATCCCGGTGCCTGCGTTCGCATCCTCGCTCTCGTACTACGACGCGCTGCGTGCCGAGCGTCTGCCTGCCGCCCTGACACAGGGACAGCGCGACTTCTTCGGTGCGCACACCTACGAGCGCACCGATTCCGAGGGCAAGTTCCACACTCTGTGGAGTGGAGATCGCTCCGAGATCGAAGCCTGACATCGGTCCCCCGCCGGTGGCACCGCGCGTACTTTCGTGCGGTGCCACCGGTGTGACCGGTCTTCGCTCGCTCAGAAGGGCACCGGCCCGAGTATGGGTTGCACCACCGTCGACGGAATTCCCTCCCACGGCAGTGCACCTTCGAGGTCCCTCCAGACGGCTTGTACGGCGCTGAAGCGTCCCGTGCCGTACACGTCGGAGGCGACGTACAGTATGTCCGCACAATCCGGTACGTCGATGGCCAGAAGATCGAATCCTGCTGCTGCACAACCGATTCCGGATTCGATGTCCAACATCCCCGACGCCACCGAAGTCCCCAGCGCGTTCAGGATCATCGAGGATTCACGTGGCCCGCGTCCCGTCACGACGATTTCGGGGCTGCCCAAGTCGGTGAGACCGACCGTGTAGCAGAACGCGGGATGAATGCCGTCTCGATCGACCTCCGATTCCACGTACTGCAGCGCCCACCCGAATGTCTCGATCGTTGCCCTCACATCATCGATGTATTTGTCGACACCGAACCCTCGGCACATCTTGCACATGACTCCCCCACCTTCGCCGTGCAACCGCCCCTGCGGAGATTGCGTCTCGAACGCCATTCGAACTCACGTTCTAGGACAAGTATTGCGTGCGGTACCGACAAGAACGGTCGAACGCGTCGTCGATGCGGCGGTAAGGTCAGCTCCATGCCGGGTCAATCCACTCGATCGTTCGCAGACCTCGGTCTCCCCGTCGTTCTGGTGCACTCCCTCAGGAATGCAGGTGCTCGCGACCCGTTTCCCATTCAGGTCGCGGCGATCCCCGATGCCCTTGCCGGACGGGACGTCCTCGGGCGCGCACCCACGGGCTCGGGTAAGACCCTGGCGTTCTCACTGCCGATTCTCGTCCACCTCGCCGGCAAGCGAAGCGCACCTGCGGCACCGCGCGGGTTGATTCTCGCCCCCACGCGGGAACTGGCACTGCAGATTCGTGAAGTACTCGACATCCACGGTGCCACCTTCGGACTTCGAACCGTCGGCGTCGTCGGAGGTGTTCCGCTCGAACGCAACGTCCGAGATATTCAGCGCGGAGTCGACATCGTGGTCGCGACTCCCGGCCGGCTCATCGATCTCCTCCAGCGACGCTCGATCACACTCGAGCATGTCGAGGTCACCGTTATCGACGAGGCAGATCGCATGGTGGACATGGGTTTCCTGCCTCAAGTCGATTCACTGCTCGCCGCCACCCCGGCACACGGTCAGAGGATGCTGTTCTCCGCGACGCTGGACGGGGAGGTCGACGGGCTGGTCGAGAAGTTTCTGAAAGACCCCGCTGTGCACTCCACCGCGGCAGCCGTCAGCGAACCCGACATGACCCATTTCGTCTTCCGAATCGACGCGGCCCGAAAGACCGAAGTCGCTGCCGCACTTGCCAACCGCGACGGGAAGACACTTCTGTTCCTACGGACCACCCATGCCGTCGATCGACTCACCGACGAGTGCCTCGCGCTGGGTGTGCCGGTATCGTCGTTGCACGGCAACAAGACTCAGGCGCACCGCACCCGATCGCTCGCGGCCTTCGGCGAGGGCACGTCCGTGGCTCTCATCGCAACCGACGTGGCAGCCCGCGGTGTTCACGTCGACGACGTGACGCTCGTGGTTCACGTCGATCCCCCGGTCGATTTCAAGGATTACCTGCACCGCGCCGGACGTACTGCACGTGCGGGTGCCCGCGGAACCGTCGTGACGCTGGCAACGGACGACCAGTTGGATCGCGTCCGATCGATGGCCGACGAGGCCGGCGTTGCCGCCACGGTCATCGATACCGATCTGGACCAGTCCGCGTGGCGTCGACCGACGGGCGCACGCACCCCGATCGGTCGACCGCTACCGGCCTCGGTACCGACGACGAGCGGTGCTGGGGCCGACCCCCGAACTGCGCGCGGTGCGGGCCGGACGGGTACGCCGGGCAGGCGTGGGCGGAGCGATGGCACCGGGAGCCGGCGGGGTGGCGGTAGCAGAGGACGACGCGGGTGACCGCGTCCTGGCCGGCGGTCGTACTCGCGCTGATTTCGGCGTTCCTGTTCGCCTGCGCGTCGGTCGCGCAACAGAGTGCGGCCGCGTCCGTCCCCGAAGGTGAATCCCTCGTTTCGGCACTGGTGCGCAGCCCGCGGTGGTGGGTAGGGGTCCTCGGAGACGGCGGTGGCTATGCGGTTCAGATCGCCGCGCTGTGGGTCGGCTCGGTACTGATCGTCCAACCTCTGCTGGTGACAGCACTGCTGTTCGCTCTCCCGATGTCGGCAAAGCTGGTCGGGAGAACACTGCCCGCCACCACCTGGGCGCTCGCCGTGGCGATGGCCGCGGCACTCGCCGTCTTCATCGTGGTGGGCGACCCGAGCGAGGGCAATACCGACGCCCCTTTCGTGCAATGGCTCGTTCCACTGATCGTGGTGGCCGTCGTGGTCGGCTGCGCCGCCGCGGGCGGATTGCTGCTCACCTCGCCGGGAGTTCGGGCACTACTCCTCGGTGCAGCGGGAGGATTGCTGTTCGGCCTGGCGGCTGCGCTGACCAAGAACGTCACCGACCTCGTCGACGGTAACCCGGTCGAGGCGCTGACGGCCTGGCAGACCTACACGCTGATCGGATCCGGCGTCGTCGGCTTCTACCTGCAGCAGCGTGCATTCCAGGTGGGTCCGCTGTCGGCGTCGATGCCGGCCGTGACGATCTGTGAACCACTCGGCGCGGCGTTCGTCGGAGTCACTGTCCTGAACGAGCGAATCAGAACCGAGGGCGCAGCCCTGACGGTCATCGTCGTGGCCGTGGCCGTCATGGTCGTCACGACGGTCCTGCTGTCGCGTACGCAGGCTGCGAACGCGTCCGAACCGACCGCTCGGGACGGGGCGTCGAACCCAGGAAGTCCATCCGACCGGTAGTCTCGATCAACGTGCAGTTCCTCGATGGTCACCAGCCGCCCTACGATCTCACCTACGACGACGTCTTCCTCGTCCCGAACCGGACCGATGTCACTTCTCGTTTCGACGTGGACCTCAGCACGGTCGACGGGTCGGGAACGACCATTCCGATCGTGGTGTCGAACATGACCGCAGTATCGGGTCGGCGGATGGCCGAGACCGTCGCACGACGCGGTGCCATTGCCGTCATTCCGCAGGACCTGCCCACCGAGGCCGTCGCCGAAACGGTCGCATTCGTCAAGAGCAGAGATCTCGTTGCCGACACACCGGTCGTTCTCGGCCCCAACGCCTCGGTCTCCGATGCGCTCGCCCTGGTGCACAAGCGCGCTCATGGATCCGTGGTGATCGTCGAGCACGGCAAGCCCGTCGGTGTCGTCACCGAGAGCGCCTGCGCGGACGTCGATCGCTTCGCTCGGCTCAGCTCGGTGGCCGCGACCGACTTCGTGCGGGTGGCCCGCAACGCCTCACCCAAAGAGGTCTTCGAGCTGATGGAGGCCGCCCACGCCCGGCTCGCGATCGTCGTCGAGGACGACGGTTCGTTGGCCGGTGTGGTGACGAACACCGGTGCCGTCCGCACCGGCATCTACGCTCCTGCCGTCGACGCGTCGGGACGGCTGCGGATCGCTGCCGCGGTCGGCATCAACGGCGACGTGGCGAAGAAGGCGACGGCACTGGTCGAGGCCGGTGCCGACGTCCTGGTGATGGATACCGCCCACGGGCACCAACAGAAGATGCTCGAAGCGTTGGCCGAAGTGCGTTCGCTCGATCTCGGCGTACCGCTCGCCGCCGGCAACGTCGTCTCCGCTCAGGGCACCCGTGACCTGGTGGCGGCGGGTGCGGACATAGTCAAGGTCGGTGTCGGCCCCGGGGCCATGTGCACCACTCGCATGATGACCGGCGTGGGTCGGCCGCAGTTCTCGGCCGTGGCCGACTGTTCGGCTGCCGCAGCCGAACTCGGTGCGTCGGTCTGGGCCGACGGCGGTGTTCGCCATCCTCGCGACGTCGCGCTCGCGCTCGCGGCCGGTGCCGCCAACGTCATGATCGGATCCTGGTTCGCGGGCACCTACGAATCTCCCGGAGACCTTCGCGTCGACGCGGCGGGCAACCGATACAAGGAAAGCTTCGGCATGGCGTCCAAGCGTGCCGTCGCGGCGCGCACTGCCACCGACGGGGCCTTCGACCGCGCCCGCAAGGCGTTGTTCGAGGAAGGGATTTCCAGTTCCCGGATGCGGCTGGATCCTGATCGTCCCGGCGTCGAAGACCTCATCGATCACATCTGCGCAGGTGTGCGCAGCACATGCACTTATGCCGGGGCCCGTTCCCTGCCCGAATTGGCCGAACGAGCCGTCCTCGGGGTCCAGTCGGCCGCAGGATTTGCCGAAGGGCGCCCCCTGCCGTCCGGGTGGTAACGCACCGAGACGGTTAGACTCACCCACTACGAGTTCGACGACGTTCGCTGTCGTTGCCCGCGCCGAGACGACAACGTCGACTCGGCGCGGATCGACGACGCGTCGGCCACCACCGGTGTGCCGCAACGCGAACCAGACAGAAGGGAATCAGGTGCCCGAGGCACCCACTATTTCGGTTGCCGGTTCGGCAACTGCGGAACAGCACGACGACGGTTCCACATCGGAGGGATCCTCTATCGAGCCGGGAGAGAAACCCGGCGACACCGATTTCGACAGGTCCCCGCAGACGAGCGGAGCGGTACTGCTCTCTCAACTTCGGCGGCGTTGACCTGTGGCCACTCTCGTCACCATCGTCAGCCTGATCGGCTTCGTGGCGCTGACGGCAGGTACTGCCCTCTTCGTCGCGGCAGAGTTCTCCCTCACTGCTCTCGAACGCAGTGCGGTCGAGTCTCAGGCCGAGAACGGCGACCTACGCTCGCGTCAAGTTCTGCATGCTCACAAGACGCTGTCTTTTCAGTTGTCGGGCGCGCAGTTGGGCATCACGATCACCACCCTCATCACCGGTTATCTCGCGGAGCCGGTGCTGGCAGGATTTATCAGGCCGGTGACCACCGCGCTGGGTGCCTCGGACTCTCTCGCGTCGGGCATCTCCCTCGCGGTGGCTCTGATCTTGGCCACGTCGTTCTCGATGATCTTCGGTGAACTGGTCCCCAAGAACATCGCCATTGCGAAACCGATGTCGACCGCGCGGGTCACAGCCGGAGCGATGGCCGGGTTCTCCCTGATCTTCAAATGGGCGATCAACGGACTCAACGGCTCGGCCAACTGGCTCGTGCGACGGCTCGGCATCGAACCGGCCGAGGAACTGCGTTCGGCGAGGTCACCGCAGGAGCTCGGTTCACTGGTCCGGACGTCGGCCCAGCAGGGCTCGATCGACGAGAACACCGCACGTCTGGTCGACCGGTCGTTGCAGTTCGGCGACCGCACCGCCGAGGAACTGATGACTCCGCGGGTCAAGATCGAGACTCTCGCCACCGACGCGACCGTCGCCGACCTGATCGAAACCGCTGCGCGAACGGGCTTTTCTCGGTTCCCGGTGGTCGACGGCGACCTGGACGACACCGTCGGCGTCGTACACATCAAGCATGCGTTCACGGTGGCCGGAGCGGACCGCCGGTCCACCACTGTCGAGTCCCTGGCGCGCGACGTTCCGGTCGTTCCGTCGAGCCTGGACGGCGACGCTGTGATGGAACGCGTACGAGCCGACGGAATGCAGGTAGCCCTCGTGGTGGACGAGTACGGCGGCACCGCAGGCATGGTGACGATGGAAGATCTGATCGAGGAGATCGTCGGCGACGTGCGCGACGAACACGACGAGCCGGAACTGGACGTCGCTCGTTCGGGCGACGGCTGGGACTGCGCGGGGCTGCTTCGCATCGACGAGGTTGCGTCGGCGACGGGCTATTCGGCCCCGGAAGGCGAATACGAAACCATCGGGGGCCTGGTACTGATGCAACTCGGCCGGATTCCATCAGAGGGAGACGCGGTGCTTCTACCGTCCCCGGCGACGGAGGACGTCCCCGACGGCGACGGCGGGTGGATGGCGCGCGTGATCCGCATGGACGGCCGCCGTATCGATCGTGTGCTGATCCTGCCGGTCGACGCCGAAGCAGTGGCGCGTCTGCGATCGGACGGTGAGGTCGATGGGTGACTTTCTCGGGGTAGGTCTGGCAGTTCTGCTGCTGGCCGGAAACGCCTTCTTCGTCGGTGCCGAGTTCGCACTGATCTCAGCTCGCCGTGATCGTCTCGAAGCATTGCTGGCGCAGGGCAAGAAGCGCGCGCAGAGCGTCATCGAGGCCGGTCAGAATCTGTCGCAGATGCTCGCCGCGGCACAACTCGGCATCACGATCTGCTCGATTCTGCTCGGCCGCGTCGCCGAGCCCGCGGTCGCGCACTTGATCGAGGTGCCCCTGGAGCTGGTCGGCATCCCCGGCTCGTTCCTGCACCCGATCGCCTTCGCCATCGCGCTGACACTCGTCGTCGTTCTGCACATCCTCGTCGGCGAGATGGTCCCGAAGAACATCGCCATCGCCGGCCCGGAGAGCACCGCCATGGTGCTCGTGCCCATCCACCTGATGTTCATCAAGGTGGCGTTGCCCCTGATCTCGTTCTACAACCTGTGCGCCAACCTGACGCTGCGCATGCTTCGCATCGAGCCCAAGGACGAACTGAGTTCGTCCGTCTCGGCGGTGGAGCTGTCGCAGATGATCGGCGAATCGCGCTCGGAGGGACTGATCGACGCCGAGGAACACCGCAGATTGCGCCAGGCTCTCGAGACCTCGGGCCGAACCGTGGCCGAGGTTCTGATTCCCTCGCATCAGGTTCGGAGTATCGAGCTGTCCGGGCCGGACCACACTCTCGGTCCGACCCTCGGTTCGGTGGAACGCGCAGTCATCGAAACCGGGTTCTCTCGGTACCCGGTGCGTGATGCGAGCGGTTCCCTGGTGGGCTATCTGCACCTGAAGGACGTGCTCGACGACATGGCCGACGACTCCGCCGGCCCGGAGACCGTCATTCCCCGCAGCGACGTCAGGGCCCTGCCGGTGGTGTCCATAGACACCGTGCTCGACGACGCGCTGACGAAGCTGCGGCGCGCCAGTAGCCACCTCGGTGCCGTGCACGATGCGACCGGTGCCACGGTCGGCATCGTCGCGCTGGAGGATCTGGTGGAGGAGTTCGTGGGCACGGTTCGAGACGGGACTCACCGTGTCGCCGGTCCCCGACCGGGTCAGTCCGCACCTACCGGTACCCCGCGGAACGTCTGAATGGGCGGATCGGCAACGCTGACCGAGGCGGAGTGGACTGCCCGGCGAGACGTGCACTCGGCGCGGGTGGAGAGTCTCGTCGGCAGCTATCTGGTCGATCGCGGACACGGCAATGTGCATCCGGTGGTGGATTTCTTGTTCACCTACTACAGCCATCGCCCGGGTCAGTTGCGCCGATGGAATCCCGGCCACGGCACGGTTCTGACGGGCGATCGGGCGCGTGACTTCGCCGAGTTCGCCTCGTACGAGCAGGTCGAGACTGCGGACGGTCCAGGATTCCGGGTGCGGTCGGATCTGCTCGAGCGACGCCGGCCCAGCATCGAGTTCGTTCTGGGTCTGCTGTCGGCGACGCGGGAGCGAGCGCCCCTGCTCGGCTGCTTCGGTCTGCACGAATGGGCGATGGTCTACCGCGGCGGCGACTCGGCAGTCCGGCACAGCCAGGTCCCGTTGCGACTCGGTCACGAGGGAACCGACGCCGTGGTGGACTCGATGACGTTGCGGTGCACTCACTACGACGCCTACCGCTTCTTCACCGAGGACGCGGTACCGCGTAACGCCCTCGCGTTGTCCCCCGAGTCGCGCCTGGGGTCCGAGCAGCCCGGTTGCATCCACGCGTCGATGGATCTGTACAAGTGGTGCTACAAATTGGGTCCGTTGATCGACTCGGAGTTCGTGACCGACTGTTTCGAGTTGGCGTTGGAGGCGCGAACGATCGATATGCGCGCAAGTCCGTACGACCTGAGCGAGTACCATCTCGATCCCATCCGAATCGAAACTGCGGTTGGACGGGCAGAGTATGTTCGCGCGCAGGGAGAGCTGTCGGAAAAGGCCGCTCCCCTACGCTCGGCACTGGTGGATCGGTGTCGAAATCTGCTCACCGGCGGCGGGTTCGGCGTCGGACCTACCGCCGAGTAACATCGACAGCGTTGTCGTGGGGACACCGTCACCGGTGTCCGTGACCGGAAAGAGTGAGGAATTCATGACCGATCGTGTGCAGGCTGGTGGACTTCAGGTCGCCAAGGTCCTATTCGATTTCGTCGAGAAGGAGGCGCTGCCGGGTACCGACGTAGATTCGGAGGCCTTCTGGGCCGGTGCCGCGTCGGTGATCGCCGATCTCGCTCCCAAGAACAAAGCGTTGCTTGCCGTCCGTGACGAGATCCAGGGCAAGGTCGACGCGTGGCACGGCGAACATGCCGGTGCCGATTACGACCGCGCAGCGTACAAGACCTTCCTGAAAGAGATCGGCTACCTGCTCGACGAGCCTGCCGACTTCCAGATCACCACCTCCGGCGTGGACACCGAGATCACCACCACGGCCGGGCCGCAGCTGGTGGTTCCTGTGCTCAATGCACGCTTTGCGATCAATGCCTCCAACGCACGATGGGGCTCGCTCTACGACGCCCTCTACGGAACGGACGCCATTCCCGAGACCGACGGAGCCGAGAAGGGCTCGAGCTACAACAAGGTCCGCGGAGACAAGGTCATCGCGTTCGCGCGTGACTTCCTCGACGAGGCATTGCCGCTGAGCTCCGGCTCGCACGTCGGGACCACCGGATACGTCGTCGACGCCGCGTCGCTGACAGTGACGTTGGCCGATGGCAGCACCGTGGGCCTGAAGGATCCGGCACAGCTGTTGGGATACCAGGGCACACCCGATGCGCCGACGGCCATCCTGTTCGTGAACAACGGTTTGCACTTCGAGATCCAGATCGACCCCGAGAGCCCGATCGGCAAGACCGACGGAGCAGGCGTCAAGGACGTGCTGCTCGAGTCGGCTGTCACCACGATCATGGACTTCGAGGATTCGGTCGCCGCAGTCGATGCCGACGACAAGGTTCTGGGCTACCGCAACTGGCTCGGCCTGATGAAGGGCGATCTCACCGAGGAGGTCTCCAAGGGCGGCAAGACGTTCACTCGTGCGATGAACAAGGACCGCACCTACACCTCGGTCGACGGTTCCGAGTTGACGCTGCACGGCCGTTCGCTGCTGTTCGTCCGCAACGTCGGCCACCTGATGACCTCCGACGCGATCCTCGACGCCGAGGGCAACGAGGTCCCCGAGGGCATCCTCGATGCACTGTTCACCTCGCTCGCCGGTCTGCACTCGCTGACTCCGGACAACGTGCTCTCGAACTCGCGCACGGGCTCGCTCTACATCGTCAAGCCGAAGATGCACGGACCGGACGAGGTCGCCTTCACCGCCGAACTGTTCGGCCGGGTCGAGCAGGTTCTCGGCCTGCCCACCAACACGCTCAAGGTCGGCATCATGGACGAGGAGCGCCGCACGACGGTCAACCTCAAGGCCTGCATCCAGGCCGCGTCCGAGCGGGTCGTGTTCATCAACACCGGCTTCCTCGACCGCACCGGCGACGAGATTCACACCTCGATGGAGGCAGGGCCCGTCGTTCGCAAGGGAGCGATGAAGGGCGAGAAGTGGATTGCCGCCTACGAGGACTTCAATGTCGACACCGGGCTGGCGGCCGGCTTGCAGGGCAAGGCGCAGATCGGCAAGGGCATGTGGGCCATGCCCGATCTGATGCACGACATGCTCGAGCAGAAGATCGGCCACCCCAAGGCCGGCGCGAACACTGCGTGGGTTCCCTCCCCCACCGCAGCGACCCTGCACGCCTTGCACTATCACAAGGTCGACGTGTTCGCCCGTCAGCACGAGATCGCGAAAGCCAAGCGCGCCACCGTCGACGAGATCCTCGAGATCCCTCTCGCGCCGTCCACCGACTGGACCGACGAGGAGAAGCAGAACGAACTCGACAACAATTCGCAGTCCATCCTCGGTTATGTCGTGCGCTGGATCGACCACGGTGTCGGATGCTCCAAGGTGCCCGACATCAACGACATCGCTCTCATGGAAGACCGTGCGACGCTGCGCATTTCGAGCCAGTTCATCGCGAACTGGTTGCGGCACGGCATTGTCACCGAGGAGCAGGTGCGCGAATCGCTGAAGCGAATGGCACCGGTGGTCGACCGGCAGAACGCGTCCGATCCGACGTACAAGCCGTTGGCACCCGATTTCGACACCAACATCGCCTTCCAGGCTGCGAGTGATCTGATCTTCCAGGGCACGAGCCAGCCCAACGGGTACACCGAGCCGATCCTGCATCGTCGCCGACGGGAGTACAAGGCCGTCAACGCCTGACGGACTTGTCGACCACGTGGGTGAACACCGGAACTCAGGGCGCGGACGTTCCATAGCCGCCGGGCCCGTGATCGTCGTACTGACGATCGCGGTCCTGGTGGCAGCCGTGTTCGGATGGTTTGCGCTGCGTGATCGAATTTCGGATCAGGGGATCGAGGCAGCCGACACCTGCGTGGAGGGACCGGCCGTCCTCACCGTGGCGGCCGACCCCGACATCTCCGCCGCGATCGAACAGCTGGCAACACGATTCGACGCGACCGCCCCGGTAATTCGCGATCACTGTGTAACAGTAGAGGTTCGAGCCATCGCGTCCGATGCGGTGCGGGCGACACTGAACTCCGGCGCCGACAATTGGGATGTCGGTGCGCTCGGCGCTCGTCCAGGTCTGTGGATACCCCAGTCCTCGGCAGACGTCGAGGCCGTCGCCGACCGTGGAGCCATCGACGGTACGCCGCGGCCCGTCGCATCGAGTCCGATCGTCCTCGCTGCACCGAGCGCGGTGGCCGACGCCGTCGTCGCTGCAGGCTCTAGCTGGGCAGATCTGATACGACTGCAACGCAACCCGCAGGCTCTCGGACTCCCCGAGTGGGGTGGGCTTCGACTCGCCGTGCCGTCCGGCTCCGACACCGGCGCGAGCACTCTTGCGGTCACGGCCATCGCGGCAGGCGTACGCGGTGACCCGACCACCGCACTCACCGTCGATGAGGCCTCCTCGACGCCACTGGTGTCGGCGATGTCGGAGTTGGCGGTGACCGATACCGGCGCTGCCGCAACCTCGGCCTCCACCACGTACGACGCCCTCGCGGCGCTCGAGAATGCCGCAGGCCCCGACGCCGCCGTCCACGCGGTCCCGGTCACCGAACAGCAACTCGCGTCGACCGATTCCTCGACGCTGACCGCCGTTCGCCCACAGGGTGCAACGCCTGTCGCCGATCATCCGGCGGTCGTGCTCTCCGGTGACGAGACCTCCACCCGAGCAGCCGCGGCATTCGTGGATTTCGTTCGTCAGCCCGACGGTACGCAGACACTCCTGGACGCGGGATTCAGCGTGGACGAGCCCCAGGACGCGGGCATCGTCGCCCCACCATCGGGGCCGGTTGCCGACGCTCTGCTCGCTGTGCTTCGCAATCCGGTTCTGCCCCGCCGTGCCACTGTTCTACTCGACGTGTCCGAGTCGATGCGCACCACCGAAGGCGGTGCGACGCGGCTGCAGAACACTGTTCGCGCACTGAGCGAGCAGTTCCGACGAGTCCCCGACGCCACCGAACTCGGTCTGTGGAGTTTCAGCGAAGACCTGAACAACTCGCTGCCCTTCCGGGTGGATGTCCCGACCGGACCGATGACAGTTCCCGTCGGGACCACTCCGAGGCGCTCCGCCCTCGATGCGACCGCTGAGGCGTTGACGCCGGCAACCGGCTCGTTCACGTACGCGTCCGTCCTCGTCGCGTATCTCGACGCCGTGGCCGGTTACGTCCCCGGCCGCGTCAATTCGGTCGTGCTGATCACGGACGGCCCGGACGACTCACCCTTGTCGGCGGACGAGCTACTCACCGAACTGACATCGGCGTCCGATCCGGCGCGGCCGGTCGCGGTGAACGTCGTGCGCATCGGCGACGGCAGCCCTGCCCCCGTGTTCACCGACATCGCAGCTCGCACCGGCGGCACCGTGGACACGGTCCCGACATCGGATTCCCCAGACCTCCTCGATCGACTCGGAAAGTTGCTGTACTAGAACATGTCTCGTGTACTTTTTGTCGGCGTCTTCCTACTCCTCGTCACGCTCTTCCTGCACTGGCGGTTTCTCTCCGTAACGAGGGCACCGGCACGTGTCGGACGCCCTGCAGATCTGTTGCTGATACTTCTGTGGTTGTGCGCGGTGGTCGGCTTCGGCAGCGGCGTCGAGTTCGATCCGTCCTGGGCCCGTGGCCCGGCTTTCCTCGGCCTGACCTGGTTGGCGGTGGTGTTGTATCTGTTCCTCGGCACGGTCCTCGTTGCTCTTATCTGCACCGTCGTGCGGGTGATGTTCGCGCTGTCGCATCGTGATTCGACTGCTGTTCGGCTGCGCATATCGCGGGTCGGCTCCGTCGTCGTGGCTCTCGTCAGCGTCGTCGCAGTGGGGTACGGCCTCGTCGAAGCCGCCTCGCCTCGTGTCACACGCACCCAGGTTGCGCTCGACCGGTTGCCGGCCGAATTCGACGGTCTGCGAGTGGCATTGGTGTCCGATATTCACGCCGGACCGTCTCACGGTGCGGGCTTCGTGCGCACGGTCGTGGATTCGGTCAACGCGCAGCAGCCTGATGTCGTGCTGCTCGACGGCGATCTCATCGACGGGACAGTGGAGTTGGTCGGAGAAGACCTCGAGCCGCTGCGCGACCTCGAAGCCCCTCTCGGGGTCTTCGCTGTCAGCGGCAACCACGAGTTCTACGCGGGCGACGGCGGAGAGTGGCTCGACTTCTGGTCGACCCTCGACATCGACGTGTTGCGCAACGAGCGCACGACGATCACCCGTGATGGCGCTGCCATCGATATCGCCGGCATCAACGACGCCACTGCCCCGGAACCGTACGAACCGAATCTCGGCGCTGCGCTCGACGGCATCGACCCGGATCGCTTCGTGCTGTTGATGGCTCATCAGCCCAAGCAGGCTGTGGAGGCCTCCGAGCTGGGCGTGGACATGCAGGTGTCCGGACACACTCACGGCGGGCAGATCTGGCCGATCCGCTATCTGGTGCCGCTCCAGCAGCCCAGTGTCGAGGGGCTGGACACGATCGGTGACACCACGCTCTACACCACCCGCGGTGCAGGCGCGTGGGGTCCGCCGGTACGCGTAGCAGCCCCGCCCGAGATCGCGATGCTCGAACTCACGCGGGGCTGACCATCCGCTCGTCCATCGGGCGAACAGCAGGTCAGGCGAACGCCTCGATCGGCGGGCAGGAACACACCAGGTTGCGGTCGCCGTGCGCGCCGTCGATCCGCCGGACCGCGGGCCACACCTTCGGTCGGTCGTAGCCTGCGGGGTACGCCGCGAGTTCCCGCGAGTACGGGTGGTCCCAGTCTGCGACGAGGCATTGCGCCGTGTGCGGAGCGCCGCGCAACGGGTTGTCCTCTACGGTCCACTCGCCGGAGCCGACGCGGTCGATTTCCCTGCGGATGGAGATCATCGCGTCGCAGAATGCGTCGATCTCCTCCAGATTCTCGCTCTCGGTCGGCTCGACCATCAGGGTCCCCGGCACCGGGAAGCTCATCGTCGGCGCGTGGAAGCCGTAGTCCGCCAGTCTCTTCGCCACGTCGTCGACGGTGACGCCGGTGTCCTTGGTCAGACCTCGCAGATCGAGGATGCACTCGTGCGCCACCATGCCGTTGTCGCCGGTGTAGAGCACGGGGAAGTACTCGTCGAGGCGGCGCGCGATGTAGTTGGCCGACGCGATGGCGGTCAAGGTCGCCCGGCGCAGTCCCTGCGCACCCATCATCGCGATGTATGCCCACGTGATCGTCAGGATCGACGCGCTTCCGTACGGCGCGCCCGCAACGGTCGGACCGTCGCCCAGTTGCGGTGCCAGCGGGTGGCCGGGCAGGTACGGCTGCAGATGCGAACGGACGCCGATGGGTCCGACGCCGGGACCGCCACCGCCGTGCGGGATGCAGAAGGTCTTGTGCAGGTTCAGGTGACTGACGTCTCCGCCGAAACGACCCGGCCGAGCCAACCCGACCAGAGCGTTGAGGTTGGCACCGTCGACGTACACCTGTCCACCCGCGTCGTGCACCGCGGCGCAGATATCGGATATCTCGTGCTCGTACACACCGTGGGTGGAGGGGTAGGTGATCATGATGGCGGCGAGGGTGTCGGCGTGCTCGGCGATCTTGGCCCGCAGGTCGTCGACGTCGACGTCTCCGTTCGGTCGGCACGCCACCACGACGACGCGCATCCCGACCATCACCGCGGAGGCGGCGTTGGTGCCGTGTGCGCTCGACGGGATCAAGCAGACCGTGCGACCGGTGTCGCCGTTGGCCTGGTGGTATCGGCGGATCGCAAGTAGTCCCGCGTACTCGCCCTGGCTTCCTGCATTGGGCTGCAGGCTGACCGCGTCGTAGCCGGTGATGTCGACGAGCCACTGTTCGAGGTCGGCGATCACCCGGAGTAGTCCGGGAACGTCGGTCGACGGCGCGAACGGGTGTTGGCGCGCGAACTGAGGCCAGGTGATCGACTCCATTTCAGCGGTCGCGTTCAACTTCATCGTGCACGATCCCAGCGGGATCATGCTGCGGTCGAGGGCGATGTCCTTGTCCGACAGCGCGCGAAGGTAGCGCAGCATGGCTGTCTCGGTGCGGTAGCGCGTGAAGGCGGGATGCGTCAGGTACTCGGACGTGCGGGCCCAATCGGCCGGGACGGACTCGGCTCCCGGTCCGGCGGGCTCGGCACCGAATGCAGCGAGCACATCGACGATGTGAGCCTCCGTGGTTGCCTCGTCACAGGCGATCGCGACGTGATCGTCGTCGACCGGTCGGAGGTTGATACCGCGTTGTTTGGCGGCATCGACGACGGTGTGGGCCGCGCCGGGGACCGCGGCGAGCACGGTATCGAAGAACTCGGCATGCACCACGTCGATGCCCGCAGCCTGCAACCCTGCTGCGACGGTTCGAGCACGGGTGTTGACGCGAAGTGCGATCGCGCGCAGCCCATCCGCGCCGTGGTAGCTGGCGTACATCGCGGCCACGATGGCCAACAGCACCTGGGCGGTGCAGATGTTGGAGGTCGCCTTCTCACGGCGAATGTGCTGCTCGCGCGTCTGCAGGGCCAAGCGGTAGGCCCGATGTCCGTCTGCATCGACGGACACTCCGACCAACCTCCCGGGCAGCTGGCGCGAGTGCCCGGAGCGCACTGCGAGATAACCGGCATGCGGACCGCCGTACCCCATCGGAACCCCGAAGCGCTGGGTGGTTCCGAAGCAGACGTCGGCACCGATTTCGCCGGGCGCGGTCACCAGGGTGGCGGCCAGCAGATCGACCCCGACTGCAACCAGCGCACCGCGCTCGTGTGCTGCTTCGATCGTGGCGGTGTGGTCCACCAGACGGCCTGATGCTCCCGGCAGCTGCGCCAGCACTCCGAAGAAGTCGCCTTCGGGCAGGCCGTCGGCGAGGTCGGCGTACACCAGCTCGATCCCGAGGGGTTCGGCGCGCGTGGCGAGGACGGCTTTGGTCTGCGGGAAGATATCCGAATCGACGACGAGGCGGGGTGACTTCGAGCCTCGGTTGGCGCGACGCATGAGCGTCATGGATTCGGCTGCGGCAGTGGACTCGTCGAGCATGGAGGCATTCGCGACATCCATACCGGTCAGGTCCGACACCATCGTCTGGAAATTGAGCAGTGCCTCGAGTCGGCCCTGACTGATCTCGGGCTGATAGGGGGTGTAGGCGGTGTACCAGGCCGGATTCTCCAGGATGCCGCGCGTGAGCACCGGAGGCGTCAGGGTGTCGTAGTAGCCCAGGCCGATCATCGAGGTGGCCACCGTGTTGCGGCCGGCGAGATCGGCCAGCGCGGCCAGCGCATCGTGCTCGCTCAGAGCAGGCGGCAATGTTGCCAGGCCATCGGGAACCCCGTCGACGACGGTATCGAGAATGGACTCGGGAACAGCCTTGCGGGCCAGCTCGTCGAGGCCGTCGACACCGATTGCATCGAGAATGCGGGCCAGTTCGGTGGTGTCGGGGCCGATGTGTCTGTCGACGAAAGCCGATGCGGTCGAAGTCATTCGGTCGGTCACGGTCTACTCCCAGGGGTCCCAAGACAAGGCGTCGGACGGCCGGGGCATACGCGCCGACCGCTCCTCCCCCTCTGTCGTGTGCTCGCTGACGCGTGCGCCTGAGAGATTCGGTAGAACACGGCGCGCTGACGTGCGCGCACCGGCACCTTTCCCCTTGGGCGGGTGGGTGCTCCCACCACTTTCCAGAGTTGTCGAAGCCCACACGGTCCGTGTGCCTGAGAGATTGACGGGGAGGTATTGCTCCTTCGGCGTCCGAGACTGGATGCCTCGGAACTCTCCCGCGCAGGCGCGACGGTGAGAAGTCTAGCCGGTCTTACGACTCGCGCGATTCTTGCGGCGGGACGCCAGTTCGTCTTCGGGGCTCGGCTGGCTCTCTCCGCCGTCTGCTCGCTCGGCCGGGAAGTCGGCGATGGTGCCGGTGAGCTCGCGCATCGCGCCGTTGACGGCGATACCGAAGACGCCCTGCCCGCCCTGCAGCAGGTCGACTACTTCCTCGGCCGACGTGCACTCGTAGACGGTGGTGCCGTCGGAGAACAGGGTGATGTTGGCGAGGTCGCCGACACCACGCTGGCGCAGGTGATCCACCGCGACGCGGATGTTCTGCAACGAGATTCCGGTGTCGAGTAGGCGCTTGACGATCTTGAGGACCAGCATGTCCTTGAACGAGTACAGCCGCTGGCTGCCCGAACCTGCTGCGCCTCGGATGGACGGTACGACCAGGCCCGTACGCGCCCAGTAGTCGAGTTGCCGATAGGTGATGCCGGCAATCTGGCACGCGCTGGGTACGCGGTATCCGACGAGTTCGTCGGGCACCGAATCGTCGGGGAACAGGCCGGGTTGAATGTCCTGCGACTGTGCGACAGGGCGATTCGACGCCTCGTCGGGGGTCTCGACCCGAGCATCGGCTGCGGACGCGTCCTCTGTCCGGCTTGCGGCGTCGGATTCTCGACTGCCGTGATGCTGCTGCGGCTGATCTCCCACTGACTGCTCCCTCTCGGATGTCTCACTGCGTTCGGATCCAGTCAGTACTGGGATCCGTCCGAGGCGCGCCTGAACGCCTCGGTGTACTCGCGTGAAGTCATACCGTGTACCAGGGCCAGACTACGCCTCGGCGGCAATCGAAGAGGCGTGAACTGCGTCGGTCCGAACTGCGCCGGCGATGAACTTCACTGGCACGAACGTTATGGGGGCAATCGACCAGATTCAACGCAACGCGCCGTAAACCTGAACCTAAAGTTGAGGTTGAGACTATTCCGTTACCCGTCGGTGGCCTTGAAGTCGTCCGGCGACACCGATTCGAGGAATTCCTTGAACTTCTCCACCTCGTCCTCACGCTCGTCCGGCATCAGCAGGCCGGCCTCGGCGAGCACAGGCTCCTCCGCATAGATCGGGACTCCGGCGCGGAGCGCGATGGCAACCGAATCCGACGGCCTCGCCGACACGCGGATGTCCTTGTCGAATACGAGATCGGCGTAGAAGGTGCCTTCCTGGAGGTCCACGATGCGCACCTCCTTGAGCTCGTGCCCCAACGCAGAGATCAGGTTCTTCACCAGATCGTGCGTCAGCGGCCGAGCCGGCTGCACACCTTGCTGCTCCAAAGCTATTGCGGCAGCTTCGGTTTGGCCGATCCAAATCGGGAGGTACCTATCTCCGTCGGATTCACGCAGCAGCAACACGGGCTGGTTCTGCGGCTGTTCGACACGAATACCGACCACACGCATTTCACTCATCGTGTCCACCTCACACCTCGAGAAATCTTCGCTGGTCGTCGCTGGTCCAGCTCACCAGAACCGAGTCTATTGGAATCCGAACCGGCGCGAGCGATCCTCACCGGTCGAGCGCACCACGCACCGCTGCTTTGACCAGACACGTATGCAAGGTCAACGACAGAGCTGCCAATTCCCGGATCATCTCTTCGGCACGATCACGCGCACCGGCATCGCGCCCCTTGGCGACCGGCCCGGCGATCTGAGCGACCAGACCCGCTTCGCGGTCCGCCGCGAGCTTGAACGCACGGAGGTGACGAACCTCGAGCCCGAACTGCAACATCGCGTGCGCGGTACGAGCGAGCGTGACGGCACCGTCGTCGTAGAACCCGGCCTGCCCGGGAGTGATCAGACCGCTGCGTAGCAACTCGGTCAGGAAGGCGTCATCGATGCCGGCCTGGGCCAGTAGATCTGCCTTGCTGATGCGGACCTCGCGATCGGGTAGGAACTCCTCCGGCGAGACCTCACCGGCCGCGATCGTCAGCGACCGCGGGCGCTTGACCGAGGCGTCTGCTCTCTCGACGGTTGCAACGCCGTGGTCGATCGCTTCGAGTTGTTCCTTGATCACCTTCAGCGGCAGGTACTGATCACGCTGAGCGGTGAGCACGAACCGCAGCCGTTCGCAGTCCGCGATCGAGAAACGCCGATAGCCCGACGGAGTGCGCTCCGGAGAGATCAGACCCTCGGCTTCGAGGAATCTGATCTTCGAGATGGTCACGTCGGGAAAGTCGGGCCGGAGTCGATCGAGGACGGAGCCAATCGACATCCCCCCGCTGGACTGCTGCCCGACGGCGGTCACTGGCTTCCTGCACCCGCAGACGACTCGCCGACTGCAGATCCGTTGCCGCCACGCGGCCCGGTGAGGAAGACCAGACGGAACTTGCCGATCTGCACCTCGTCACCGTTGGCCAGCACGGCGGAGTCGACCGGCTCGCGGTTGACGTAGGTGCCGTTGAGGCTGCCCACGTCGACGACCTGGAAGTCGTCCTCGTCCTGGCGGAACTCTGCATGTCGACGGCTCACGGTGACGTCGTCGAGGAAGATGTCGCTGTCGGGGTGACGACCGGCCGACGTGGTCGGCTGGTCGAGCAGGAATCGGGATCCGGCGTTGGGACCACGCTTGACGACGAGCAGGGCAGCTCCGACAGGCAAGCCCTCGACACCCGATACCGGAGCTTCGGTGCTCTGGGCGGTAGCGGAGTTGTCCAGCTCCTGGAGGAAATCGGCGCGGAAGACCGAGGTGGTCTCGGCCGGCGACTCCCCGTAGTTGCTGTCGTTGTCGTTCTGGCTCACCGTTACTCCTTCTCAGTCCGTTGACCCGGGCAACGATCACCTCGGGTAACGCAGTACATGGTCTTCACTTCTGGTTCTGCTGGCGTTCGGTGGTGCGTTTCGGTTCCTCGGTGCGTGGCGGACCACTCACCATGCGCGACCTTCGCCCCGACAGGCTGTTCGCTCGGTGTCGACCGTACCCTGCGCGCCGAGGACCTGTGGTCGGTTGGCCGGTGTGTACGGCCCTTCGTCACTCAGCTGTGATGAGAGCATATCCGGCGGCATCGAGCATCGGTGCCAGCGCCGCGTCCAATGCCTCCGAGGATGCGACCTCGAGCTCGATCAGCCACCCGCCGGTGTACGGTCCGGAGTTCACCTTCTCGGGTTCGGAATCCAGATCTTCGTTCACGGCAACGACTTTGGCCGTGAGCGGACTGAACACGTCGGACACGCTCTTGGTCGATTCCACCTCACCGAGAGACTCGCCCGCGGTGACGCTGTCACCGATTGCCGGAAGCTGAACGAACACGACGTCGCCCAACTGCGTCTGGGCGTAGTCGGTGATACCGATTCGAACCGTCGCGGGCCCCGTCCGCTGCACCCACTCGTGCTCGGGGGTGTAAAGCAGATCAGCTGGTGTGTCGATGTCGCTCAACGCGGCATTCCCTTCCATCGTGGCCCGGGGCGAGCGGGCGATCAGTTTCCGGGCTGAGCGTATTGACGTGGGCGCGGATCTCGCAAGGCGGAGACCGTGACCTGGTCCGATCGCTCGACTCGCGAGCTCGCCCCGTTGCGAGCGACCGTGTCGATCACCCCTCCCGGAATGTTCAGTGCAGCTTCCAGAGTCGCCGGATCTCCGATGGCAGTGAAGGTGTAGGGAGCGCGTAGTTCTCGGCCGTCCACCACGACTCGGCCGGCCGGTCCGGCCATCCACGAATCCACACCGATGCGGACCGCGACCCCACCACCGTCGATCTGCAGCGCCTCGGCACCGGCGGCCCGCAGCTCCTGCAACGCGTCGAGCAGAACCTCTGCTCCGACGCCGGCGTCGGTGTCGTCGATCGTCAACGTGACGCCGGGTCCTCGGGCCGCCACGGTGCCGATCTGAATGGACAACGCGGACAATCTTTCCTGGGCTTCCGCCACCGCGGCGTCCGACCCGGAACCGGACTGCCGGAGGGTGGCGAGCGTGCCTTGAAGCGCGCTGATCTCGTCGCGGATCGACGCCTCGCGTCGCGTCAGGGAGTCCAACACCACCAAAAGGTCCTCGGGCCGCGAGTTCTCCAGATTGCCCGACGTGCTCGTTTCCCGCACCTGTGTCGCGATTCCGATTCCGAGGGCACACATCAACACGAGAGCGAGAATGCCGAACCACGTGCGCTGTCCACGTCGGGTGCGCCGACCGTGCCGTCCGGGGCCTGCGTTCATCGGTCAGGCACCGAAAAGCCGTCGGCGCAACGCAGCGGCGTTGCCGAAGATACGTATTCCGAGCACGACGACGATGGCGGTGGACAGTTGCGTTCCGACTCCGAGCTGATCGCCGAGCCACACGATGAGCGCCGCGACGAGGACGTTGAAGACGAAGGACACGACGAACACCTTGGCGTCGAAAATGCCGTCGAGAAAGGCGCGCACGCCGCCGAACACTGCATCGATAGCGGCCACGACGGCGATCGGCAGGTATGGGGCGACGACTGCTGGAACTCGAGGCCCGGCGACGAGACCGATCACGACTCCGACGACGAGCGCGACCAATGCTGCGAGCGCGAATCCGGCGCGGCCGGTGGCGGCGGGCTCGGTGCCGCCGGGCACCTCGGGACCGGGGCTGCCGGAGTCGGATGCCTCGACGTCCGGGACGTCACTCGCCGTCATCGTGGGGCCACCTCCTTCGCCTCGAACGACTCCCTGGCGACGGCCGGCCCGAACTCGAGATCGGTGGCAGGCCGTACCGAGAAACCGACACCGTAGAGCTGAGCGACCGTGCTCATGCGCAGGTACGCGTCGCTGACGGCGAACTGCACCTGAATGCGCTGCGGTGGACCGATCGCATCGATGTCGTAGGGCGAGGTGATCGGGCGATTGTCGAGCAGCATCGCGCCGCCTGCCTGTCTGATCGTCACGTTCGGCCCGACTCGATTGCCGTCGACGGACACCGCTTCGGCGCCGCTGGCCCACAGGGAGTTGACGACGGCAGCGATGTCGCGGTCGAGAACGGTTGCGCCGGAACCGGTACGGACCGATCTGTTGGATGCACCGCCTGCGGCAGGTTCTGTCACGACGACCGACAAGCCGGGACCGGTCACCGAGTCGATACCGGCCGCCGACTCGACCGCATCGAGACGGTCCAGGAGCTCGCTCCCGGCAGCATCGGACTGGAGCGCGCGATCACGCTCGGTCGATACCTGGGCTGCGAGTTCGTCCCTCGTGACGTCCAGTTCGGCCTCACGCTCCTGGGCAGCACGCACTGCAGCAGAGGCGTCGGCACTGGCCCGGTCGATCTCCGCCGCGTCGGAGGCCAGCTGCGACATCGCGACCCCGAAGACCACTCCGACAGCGACGGCACCGGTGATCAGCCAGAGGACAGGCGGCACCCTAGGGGTACGCACGTGGTGCGCCGACCGTTCGACGGCAGCGGCTGCGTAACCCGGATCGAGGTGATCCGTCAACAGCGATGTGAGCAGTGACGGAGTCGGGTTCCTCTTCGGTCGTGCTGGTGGCTGCACCGTCACCTGCCCGGTGCGGAGGTGGGCGCGATCGCTCGCGCGACGGCCACTGCCTTGCCGAGGTACAACGCACCGGTCCACGTGTACAGCACCGTCCCCCAGATCAGGAGCGCGTAACCGAGCGGCCCAGCGGCGTCGGCCACGGAACCGGTGCCCACGGAGACCAACAGCACCGGCAGCGCGATCATGACCACGAACGTGGCTGCCTTCCCGAGATAGATCACGTCCGGAGGCGGGAGGGAGCGACGTCGGTAGACGAACATGGTCAGGCCGAGAACCGCGTCTCGCCCGATCAGGATGGCAGCGACCCACCACGGGATGATGCCGCGCACCACGAATGCGACCAGCGTGCTGACGACGTACAAGCGATCGACGAGCGGGTCGAGAATCGCCCCCAGCCGCGACGACTGCCCGAGCAAACGCGCGAGTTTTCCGTCGAGCCAGTCGGTGCCGCCGCTGACGAGCAGAATGACCAGCGCCCAGCCGTCTGCCTGGGGGCCGAGAAGAAGAAACAAGAACAGCGGAACGCCGGCGAGTCGCACGGCACTGAGCAGGTTGGGAACAGTTGCGATCCGATCCGTTACCTCGAGTTCGCTCTTGTCCGTCACCGCTCACCTCCTG
This sequence comes from Rhodococcus sp. 3258, assembly GCF_031456475.1. Taxonomy (NCBI): domain Bacteria; kingdom Bacillati; phylum Actinomycetota; class Actinomycetes; order Mycobacteriales; family Nocardiaceae; genus Rhodococcus; species Rhodococcus sp. 3258. The sequence continues at coordinate 67,588 of NZ_JAVDUT010000004.1, read as the reverse complement.
TCGCCTCGGGCGTCGTGGCAGCCGGCGCGAGCACACCGGCGGTTCGAGGCCACGTTAGCGCCACGCGAACACCGGCTGCTCGAAGTCCGCGACCCGGGTGTGTCGACCGCGAAGGACCACTTCACGAAACTGGTGCACGATGGCACCCGTGGGAGCATGGATGGCACCGGTTCGGAACGGCCACCGAATCACGGGTCGGGGCGACTCGGGGATCGTGACGAATTCCGCATCGACATCGAGTTCGGCCTCGGTCACCTCGAACACTTCGGCCACCTCGTCGGCACTGGGCTGCAGCGACGACGAATACTCGCCCACCCACACCACGAACGGTGTGATGACGTAACCCGAACGGGTGACGTAATCGTCGAGGCGCCCGAGTACCTCCCCCGGGTCGGTACGAATGCCCAACTCTTCCTGGAGTTCACGCAGGCAGGCCTGTGCCGGGGTTTCGCCCGGATCGACTCCGCCACCAGGTAGCGCGTACTGACCCGGGTGAGCGCGCAATCGGCTCGGCCGTCTGGTCAACAGCAGGCGATGGTCTCCGCGCTCCCCGCCGACCGCCAGAGCAACAGCTGCGTGGCGCAGACCGTCGGCATCTGCTGTCCGAAACTCGAAGTGGCCGAGTGCGCGCTCCATCGAGTCGCGGCCGAGGCAGTCGCTCGACTCGTCGCTACGCGCCATGAGTACCCACCGATTCGATTGCCGTCACGCGGAATCCGCGAGACGCGCGGCCGGAGGAAGGAGTTCGTCGGCGGACGCGGGCCAGGCCAGTGCGTGCTCGGCCAACCCGGCGAGTTGCTCCACTTGTGTTCGACACCAGGGCGATACATCGATTCGGTCTGCGAGCACGTCGGCCGAAAATTCGGACCAGGACACCCATCGCGTTTCGTCGACCTCGTCAGGATCCGGGTCGAGTGTTGCGTCGTCGCCGACCGTCACTCGGTAGACGGGGCAGATCTCGTTCTCGACTATCCCGTTGTCCATCACAGCGCGGTACCGAAAATGCGGCAGCACCAGTTCCGCGGACCGGGCCTGCAGACCCAGCTCCTCGCCGATGCGCCGGAGCACTGCCGACTCCAGGTCCTCGCCGGGTGCTGGATGTCCACAACAACTGTTCGTCAACACGCCGGGCCATGTCGTCTTGCTCGACGCCCGTCGCGTGAGCAACACGGCACCGTCCTCACGCACCACGTAGCTGGAGAACGCCAGGTGCAGCGGGGTCTGTTCGGTGTGCACCGTGGTCTTGTCCTGGGTGCCGACGGCGCGGCCTTCGTCGTCGAGCAGCACCACGTGCTGCGCAGGGGATCGATCCATCGTTCCATGCTCCCACGGACGGACGGCCGGTCTAGTGTCGAACCATGGGACAGGACGACAAGGACAAGACAGACGGCGGCACCTCGACCGAACACGACACGGCGGACTCCCCCAAGGGCGGCCGCCCCGGACCGGTGGACGGCGGAGGCGGCGGTGGGATGGCGACACGAGAGAACGCCCCGGAGATCGCCGACGATCAGGAGTGATATTTCCCGGTGCCGTCGCTGTTTGAATCACAGAGATTGCGTCAATACCCCCGATGTTCCCGCGCTGCGCGAGAGCACGAACCTCCATCAACGGAAGGACCTCGATGAGCATCAACGACGACGACATCACCACCTCAGGCGGATCTGCAGGCGAAGGACCCGCTGACGGCGGATCCAATCCCGGCGGACACGACGGCGGAGCCGACGGCCCGGCCGGAGCAGGCGAAGGACCCGCTGACGGCGGATCGAATCCTGACGGACACGACGGCGGAGCCGACGGCCCAGCGGGTGGAGAAGGCCCGGCCGACGGCGGATCCAACCCCGGCGGACACGACGGCGGTGCGGACGGTTCCGCTTGATCATCGAGTCGAACGACGAGCGCGGACCGGGCAACCGGTCCGCGCTTCGTCGTCTCACCGGAATCGACGCCGCCACTTTCGCGGAGCGTCACTGGGGCATAGCACCCAAGTTCACCCGATCTGCCGAACTGTCCGGATCGTTCGAGGATCTGATGACGGTCGACGCGGTCGACGAGTTGATCGCCGAGCGCGGCGTACGCACCCCGTTCGTGCGGATGGCCAAGGACGGCCGCCTGCTGGAGAAGAACAAGTTCACGGGGTCCGGAGGGTTCGGCGCCGAGATCACCGACCAGGTCGATTCCGCGGCGGTTCTGTCGGCCTTCGCGGCCGGCAACACTCTGGTGCTGCAGGGCCTGCATCGCCTGTGGCCGCCCTTGATTGCTTTCACCGGCGAGCTCGTTCGCGAGCTCGGCCACCCGGTACAGGTCAATTCCTACGTCACTCCGGCTGCGTCCCAGGGCTTTTCGCCGCATTACGATGTTCACGACGTGTTCGTCGTGCAGATCGCCGGTAGTAAGCGGTGGACGATTCACTCGCCGGTGCATCGCCATCCACTGAACAATCAGCCGTGGTCGGACCGACGAGCAGCAGTGGAACGTCACGCCGACGACTCCCCGGAGTTGGACATCGTGCTCGAGCCCGGTGACGTTCTGTATCTCCCGCGCGGCTGGATCCATTCGGCGCAGGCCCTGGGCGAGACGACGGTGCATCTGACGATAGGCGTCGCGTCGTTCAACGATTACGACATCGCCCATCACACCCTCGGTGCTCTTCAGGACGTCGAGGGACTGCGCGCACCGTTGCCGGCCGGATGGGACCCGACCGATTCCGAGTCCGTTCTCCCCCACGTACGCCGCGTGCTCGGCGACATGCGCCGAGCTCTCGACGAGTTGGATCGAGATCCTGAGGCGCTGCATCGGATCACCGAGCGTGTTGCGAGTCGGTACGACGAGCTGGTTCGACCCGAACCGGTGCGCCCCGTTCGCAGTGTTGCCCAGATGGGCGCGCTGCGGGGTCAGGACTCGATTCGGCTCAGGGCCGGGGTGATCGCGCGAGTGGTGCGAACCCCCGAGTCCGCGGCTGTCGTGCTGCGCGACAAAACCGTGTCGATGCCGCCTCAGTGCGCCGATGCCCTCGAATTGTTGCTCGAAGGATCGCCGTGCCGGTTGGATTCTCTGCCCGGCCTCGACACCGACGATGCTGTCGTGGTCGGTCGCAGGCTCGTGCGCGAAGGCATCGCAGTCACCGCCATCGAGTGATGGTGACCCCGACCATCAGGTGATGGTCACGCCGCCGTCCACTGCGATGGTCTGGCCCGTCACGTATCCGCCCGCGTCGGAGGCGAGCCAGACCGCGGTGGCGGCCAGTTCTTCGGGGTCGCCCTTGCGTCCGAGGATCATTCGGGGAGCCAATGCCTCGAGGTATCCCGGCTGGTAGGAATCGGTCATCTCGCTCTCGAAGAAACCAGGCGCAATAGCGTTGACGCGGATGCCTTTTCGAGCGCCCCACTGTTGCGCGAGGTCACGAGTGAGACCGACGATGGCCGCCTTGCTGGCACTGTAGGCAGCCTGAGGCAGACCGGCGGTGGTGAGCCCCAGAATGCTGGATATGTTCACGATCGAGCTTCCGGGCTGCATCACCCGTCCACACGCCTGAGCGGCCCAGTAGGAGCCATTCAGGTTGATGTCGATGACAGAGCGGAACTGCTCGGGAGTCTCGCGGGTGGCGGGGTACGCCGTGCCGACGCCGGCGTTGTTGATCAGCACGTCCACCTTGCCGAACTCGGCGACGGCGGCCTCGACCATGGCCGTGCACTGGTCTGGATCGACCACATCGGTTGCCACGCTCAGCGAACGCCCACCGACGCTGTCGATCAGTGCGGCAGTCTGTGCCAACTTGTCGACGCGACGGGCGGCCAGTACCACGTCGGCTCCGGCCTCGGCCGCCGCTTTCGCGAAAGACACTCCCAAACCGGACGATGCGCCCGTGACGATGACGACGCGGCCGTCGAGGCGGAATTTGTCCAAGATCGACATGTTCTGAAATCTCCTTGTATCGGGTGTCTCGTGCTCAGAACCAGGCGGGTGACATATCGAGGGTCGTTCGATCGAGAAGCGCCAGCAGATCGAGCTGTGCATCGACCTTCGGTAGCTCGTAGACGAAGAAGTACCGTGCAGCAGAGCGCTTTCCGTCGTAGAAGTCTCCGATTCGGTCTCCCACGGCAAGCAGCTGCTCGAGCCACATCCACGCGATGACCGTGTGGCCCATTGCCTCGAGGTAGGCCGTGGAATTCGCCAACGCCACGGCGGCGTCACCGGTACCCCAGACTGCGGCGGTGACCTCGACGATCCTCGAGAACCTGTTGTTCAGCTCGGTGCCGTACTGCTCGGCCGCTCCCCCGTGAGTCGATGCTCGCGTCACGGTCTCGGCGATTCGCTCGGCGAGCAGCGCCAACCCGGCACCGTTCTGCATGACGACCTTGCGGCCGAGTAGGTCCAAGCCCTGAATGCCGTGTGTACCTTCGTGAATGGGGTTGAGCCGGTTGTCGCGGTAGTGCTGTTCCACGTCGTAGTCGCGGGTGTAGCCGTAACCCCCGTGCACCTGAATGGCAAGACTGTTGGCCTCGAGACACCACTGCGAGGGCCAACTCTTGGCGATCGGTGTCAGTACGTCGAGCAACAGTGTCGATCGAGCTGCGTCGGCGGCGTCCGATGCCGAATCCTGGTGGTCCACCAAACGCGAGCAGTAGAGCCCGAGGGCCAATGCCCCCTCGACATACGACTTCTGCGCCAACAACATTCGGCGCACGTCGGCGTGCTCGATCAATGCGACCGGAGGCGCGGCCGGATCCTTGGCTCCCAGTGGCCGTCCCTGGGTGCGCGTCTTCGCGTACTCGACGGACTTCAGGTAGCCGACGTAGCCGAGTGCGATCGCCAGGAATCCGACGCCGATCCGGGCCTCGTTCATCATGTGGAACATGTACGACAGACCACGGTTCTCCTCCGCGACGAGATAGCCGACTGCCCCGGCTTTCCCACCGGGAGAATGGGTTCCGTCGCCGAACGCGAGCAGGGTGTTGGTGGTACCGCGGTTGCCCATCTTGTGATTGAGCCCGGTCAGCACGATGTCGTTACGTTCGGCGATGCCGCCCTCACCGTTCGGCAGGAACTTGGGAACGATGAACAGCGAGATCCCTTTGACGCCGGGAGGTCCACCCGGCGTCTTCGCCAGAACCAGGTGCACGATGTTCTCGGTCAGTTCGTGATCTCCACCGGAGATCCACATCTTGGTACCGGTGAGCCGGTAGCTGCCGTCGTCCTGCGGCACAGCCTTCGTGGTGATGTCCGCCAGCGACGACCCGGCCTGCGGTTCGGACAAGCACATGGTGCCGAACCAACGCCCGTCGATCATGGGCCGCACGTAGTCGCGCACCTGCTCCGGGCTGCCGTAGGTGGCGATCAGATTGGCGTTGGCCATCGTCAGGAACGGATAAGACGACGTTCCAGCATTTGCAGCCTGGAAGAACGCCATGGCAGCTCGAGAGACGGTGGCGGGCAACTGCATACCGCCGATCGATTCGTCGAACTGCCCGGCCATCAACCCCGCGTCGCGGTACACGTCGAGAGCGGCCTTCACCTCGGGGATCAGCTCCACCGCACCATCCCTGTTCATGGTGGGCTCGTGTGCATCGGCCTTCTTGTTGTGCGGGGCGAAATGCTTGTGGGCGATGTCTGCGCTCAGGTCCAGTACCGCATCGAACGTTTCGCGCGAGTGTTCCGCAAAACGTGGCCGCTCCGTCAACGCAACCACATCGAGCCATTCGTACAACAGAAAATCCAGGTCGCGGCGTGAGAGAACGTCCGACATTTCGCTGCTCCGATCGAGAGGGGTGACGCGTGAGCCGACGGCGTGAGCTCTACGAGGGAGCGGCAACCGCGTCGCACGTGACGTGCAACTCACCATACAAGTCGAGTTCGGTCGTCCACATCGAGTACCTACGCCGCCCGGATACACGACGGTTGCCCGGCATAGCAGTACGCGAGAAAGGTTGAAACACAGACATTTCCGGCCAATTGGACTATGAGCAGCGTCACGATTGCCTACTCGGCCACGGGCATATACTTACCTTTGATAACGATATTCGACGTACGAGCACGATGATCCGGCGTCGTCCGGTGCATCGTGGAGGGGAGCGAAGCATGACCCGAACAATTGCCATGAAAAGCACAGTGGCCGTCGACAGCGAACACGATCGAGACATCCGCCAACGAGACCGTTTCCAGCATCTGCACGACAGCGATCCGGAGTTCCGGGCTGCCGAGCCGGATCGGTCGATTGCCGACGCTGCTCGAGAATTGGCCCCCAACCTCGCTCGCGTGGTTGCCGAGATCATGACCAGGTACGCCGACCGCCCCGCCCTGGGACGCCGCGCGCGCACGATCGAGGACACCGACGGCAGCACTACCGCTCGCTTGCTCCCCCGATTCGACACGGTGACCTACCGGCAGGCCTGGGCCGACGCGGGAGCCTTGGCGTCCGCCCTCGGTCACGACGACGGCGGCATCGCTGCGGGCGACTTCGTGGCCACGCTCGGTTTCGCCGGCATCGACTACGTGATCACCGAACTGGCCACCATCCGTGTGGGCGCAGTCGCAGTTCCACTTCAGGCCGGAGCCACCGCGGGTCAACTGAGGGCCATCGTCGACGAGGTCGAGCCGGTGGTCCTGGCCTCCGACGTGGACAACCTCGCCGTCGCGATGGAGGTCGCCGGTCACTGCCGGTCGATCCGCACAGTGGTCGTACTCGACTACGACGACCGAATCGATGCCGACACCCGCGCGCTGACGTCCGCGCGCGAGGGTGTCCACGGGTCCGGCATTGCTGTTCGACCGCTCACCGAACTGGTGGACGAGGGTTCCCGACTCCCCCAGGTGCCGTTGTTCGACGTCGAGGATCCCGAGCGCCTCGCCGCACTGATCTACACCTCCGGCAGCACCGGTACTCCGAAAGGGGCGATGCATACCGAGCAGATCGTGTCCGGTGTGTGGACCGGGGCCTGGCATCGGACGGGTGCCTCGTCCGAGGGTGTCGACGAGCCGGCTTTTCCCGTCATCACTCTCGACTACCTACCGATGAGCCACCTTGCGGGCCGCGGGCTCGTTTTCTCGACTCTGGCGGCGGGCGGCACGGTTCATTTCGCCGGCTCCAGCGACCTGTCCACGTTGTTCGAGGACTTCGCTCTGGCGCGCCCTACGCTGGCGTTGTTGATTCCGCGGGTGTGCGAGATGATTCGCCACACAGTGCTCGCCGAAATCGATCGTGCGGTCGACGGTACCGATGCGGGCGAACACGAGCAGATTTCGCGAGGCGTGCTCGAGCGCGTGCGGTCCGAGCAGTTCGGTGGACGAATCCTGGCTGCAATGGTGGGCACCGCACCCATCGCCGCCGAGGTCAAGGATTTCGTGACCGACTTGCTCGACGTTCGGGTGCGCGACAATTACGGTTCGACCGAAGCCGGAATGGTACTTCTCGACGGGATCGTCGCGCGGCCACCGGTTCTCGAATACAAGTTGGACGACGTGCCCGAACTCGGCTATTTCTCCACCGACACTCCCCATCCACGTGGTGAGCTCCTGCTCAAGACGACGTCGATCATCCCCGGCTACTACAAGCGGCCCGATGTGACCGCAGACGTCTTCGATTCGGACGGGTTCTACCGCACCGGCGATGTCGTGGCCGAGCTGGAACCGGACCGGCTCGCATACGTGGATCGTCGCAAGAACGTATTGAAGTTGGCCCAGGGCGAATTCGTCGCGTTGGCGCGCCTGGAAGCGGTGTTCGGTACGAGCGAGCTGGTGGACCAGATCTTCCTGTACGGCAACAGCCAGCGGTCGTATCTGTTGGCGATCGTCGTTCCTGCCCAAGCGAACTCGACTGCGGGCGCGATCATGGAGTCGTTACAGCGGATCGCTCGCACGGAGTCGCTGAATTCGTACGAGATACCTCGCGAGGTCGTGCTCGAACGCGAGCCCTTCACTCAGGACAACGGTCTGCTGTCGGGTGCCGGAAAGCAGTTGCGTCCCAAACTCGTCGAGCGGTACGGCGACGAACTCGAGCGTCGCTACGCAGAACTCGAATCGGGGCAGACCGATCGACTGCGTGAGCTCCGGCGTTCCGGTGCCCAGGCACCCGTGCTCGCCACGGTCGGGGACGCCGCCCAGGCTCTGCTCGGCTGTTCGGGCGCGGACATCCGGCCCGATGCCCACTTCACCGATCTCGGTGGTGACTCGTTGTCGGCGTTGACGTTTTCCACATTGCTGCGCGACATCTACGACGTCGACATCCCGGTCGGGGTGATCACCGGACCCGCAATGGACTTGGCGGCTCTTGCCGACTACATCACGTCCGCAATCGACAACGATTCCGACACAGCGACATTCGCGTCGGTTCACGGACGCGACGCTTCCGTCGCGCACGCATCGGATCTGACCCTGTCGGCATTTCTGGACGCCTCACTGCTCGATGCCGCTCATCGAATTCCAGGCCCTCGGACGGTAACGAACACCGTGCTGCTGACGGGAGCGAATGGCTACCTGGGCAGGTTTCTGTGCCTCGAATGGCTCGAGAAGATGGCAGCCGCCGGCGGAAGAGTCATCTGCCTGGTGCGCGGACGCTCCGATGCCGATGCCCGCGCTCGGCTCGACGCCGCCTTCGACAGCGGGGACGCGACGTTGTCCGATCGATACCGCGCCTTGGCCGACGCCGCACTCGACGTGATTGCAGGCGATCTGGGCACTCCCCGGTTCGGGTTGACCGACGATGTCTGGGAGGAACTTTCCCGCCGCGTGGACCGCGTCGTGCACCCGGCAGCACTGGTCAATCACGCGCTGCCGTACGAGCACCTCTTCGGACCGAACGTCGTCGGAACGGCCGAGGTGATCCGGTTGGCCTTGACCGACCACATCAAGCCGGTGACCTACCTGTCGACGGTCGCGGTTGCCGTCGGTGTCGACGACTTCCACGAGAACGGTGACATTCGGGTGGACAGTCCGCAACGAGCAGTCGACGAGTCGTACGCCAACGGTTACGGAAACTCCAAGTGGGCAGGCGAAGTGTTGTTGCGCAATGCTTTCGACGAGTACTCGCTTCCCGTTTCGGTCTTCCGGTCCGACATGATCCTCGCCCACAGCACCTGGTCCGGTCAGCTGAACGTGCCCGACGTATTCACGCGCCTGATCCTGTCGGTGGTCGCAACCGGGCTGGCACCGAGAAGCTTCTATGCCACCGACACCGGAGCGCCCACCGACGAGCAGGGCAGGCCACTGGCTCACTACGACGGATTGCCTGCGGACTTCAGTGCAGAGGCCATCACCTCGATCGCGGGCGACGACGTGGCAGGCTACCGAACCTTCGACATCCTGAACCCCCACGACGACGACATATCGCTGGATACGTTCGTCGATTGGCTACGTGATGCAGGCTGCACCATCGAGATCGTCGACGACTACGACGAATGGTTCGAGAGGTTCAGCGCGGCAGTTCAGGAACTACCGGAGAAACAACGGTCACACTCGTTGTTGCCGCTGATCCACTCTTACGCGCATCCCCAGCACCCGTCGTCGGGAGCAATCCTGCCGGCAGACGAATTCGCGTCGGCTGTCGGCGATATCCCACACCTCGGGCGAGAACTGATCGAGAAGTATCTGGCCGATCTGGTAGCACTCGGCCTGGTGGCCAAGAGCTGACCGTTACCTGGTGCGGGCCCTTCGGCTCGCACCAGGTAGCCCCGCCCACTACCGCGGTACAGTCGAAAGCCTATGTGGATCGGATGGATAGAACTGGATTTTTTGTTGGGCGACGTGCACTCCCTGAAGGAGAAGCGCTCGGTGATTCGGCCCGTGATCTCGGAGCTGCATCGAAAATTCGCGGTGTCGGTCGCCGAAACCGACCATCGCGACCTGCACAGACGGGCCGAAATCGGAGCGTCGGTGGTAGCCGGCGACCTCGAGCACGTGACCGACATCCTCGACCGGGTCGAGCGGATGGCGGCGTCCCGACCCGAGCTTCATCTCGTAGCCGTTCGGCGGCGCACCCTGAAGAGCGACGACATCTGAATCGCGCGCTGTCGACGAATCCGGGTCTTCGACGATTACGGTTATCGACGGACGTCGAACACCTGCTTCTGGATGCCGTTGCCGTACACCTCGTGCTCCACCAGATCCAGGTGGGTCGTGGCCTTGTCACTGGAGCTGAACAGCCGCTTGCCCGCGCCGAGCAGCATCGGGAAGACCAACAGGTGGTAGCGGTCGACGAGACCGGCGTCGGCGAGGCTGCGACCCAGCGTCGCGCTGCCGTGCACCGAGATCGGCCCGCCTTCGGTCTCCCGGAGTTCGGCGACGTCGTCGATGCTGCGCAGAATGGTTGCCGGCCAACCGTCGTCGCTGCGCTCCAACGTCGTCGACACCACGTATCTGGGCATCGAGTTGTACCCGGAGAAGTCGTCCATTGTGGGCCAGATCGGGGCAAATGCCTCGTAGGAGGTTCGGCCCAGCAGCATGGCCGTGGCCTCGTCCTGCTCACGGCCCTTGATTTCGTACGCCGCAGGATCGAATTCGATGTCCTTGAACGTCCACCCTGCGTTGCGGTAGCCGACTTCCCCACCCGGTCCCTCCATGACGCCGTCGAGCGAAACGAACGCGGTCACGATCACGGTGCGCATGGGCAATCCTCAGTTCGGTTCAAGGAGAAAGCGGAGCAGGTGCCGGAATCGTAAACCACGCGTCGAACCGACCACAGACGTTGCTGGGTGGCAAGGTGGTCTCATGGCCGAGCAAGTGGAACGCACCGAAGACGGTCACTATGTCGTCATCAAGGGTCGACGGTGGCGCGCTACCGATCCCGATATTCCCGAGGATCGCAACGCCGAATTGCGCTCGATCCTCATGGCGTGGCGCAGAGACGTCAAACGCACCTCCGGTGCCACGGAGTCTCGCGCGGGCGTTCAGGCCGCCAAAGTCGCTCTGGGAGAACGCGGTACGCCGTGGTGGGAACAGTCCCCGGACGAGCGACGGGCCCGCTGGGAGGCCGAGGTGCCACGGCCGACCGATACCGATCTCGAGAACTGACCACACAATTCGTTGCCATATCGGAAACTATCCAATATGGTTTCCGATATGGAAAGCATCGATAAGCCCACCTCGTCCGAAGCTCGAACGACCCTCGACGACATCGACCGAGTGCAACGCGCCGTGCGCGACACTCCGTGGCCGGTCTGGTTGTACGCCGTCAACGCAGTGCTCATCGGGGCGTTGGCACTCACGCCGCTGCTCACCGACTCCCACCGCACTGTCGCCCTGCTGATTCTGGCCGCGGCCATTGTGGCAACGAACGTGATTACCGGGTACCGAATGGGCACACCGTGGGCGCTGCCTACCAGCCGTGGATTTCTGGCGTCGGTCGCACTGTCCGTTGCTTTCGTGGTGGTGGCACTGGCATTCGCGCAGCCATCCCTGCCGAGCTGGACGCTGGTGCTCCTCGCTACAGCAGCGACGGCGACCTACTCGTTCGGTTCGATCGCTCACTACCGGAGCACACACCGATGACGGACGATCTGGATCCGGTCATTCATCCGGCGAACCGGCTGCGGATCTGCGCGCTGCTGGCGGCAGGTACGACGCTCGAGCTCGCCGTCGTGAAGGAACACAGTGGATTGAGCGCATCGGCGCTGAGCAAGCAGGTGGCAGCCCTGGTCGACGCCGGCTACGTGGACCAGCAGAGGTCACGCACCGACTCGCGGCGGATGTGGCTGTCGCTGACGAGGGAGGGTAAAACCGCCTACCGCCGCCATGTGGCTGCCCTCCGCGCCATTCTCGCCGAGGCCGAGGCGAGCCCATCCGAGCCCGGGCGGTGAGTTCTCCCCCAGCTCCGTGTCTACTTTTTCGACGGATGTAGTCGATGCAGCCGCCACCGGTCGTTCGATTCGACAAGGAGTCCCGCCATGCCCACACTCAGTCCGTACCTGTCGTTCCGTGACAATGCGCGCACCGCTATGGAGTTCTACAGCACGGTCTTCGGTGGAGAGCTCACGCTGACCACGTTCGGCGAGGGCCTGGCCACCGACGATCCATCCGAGAAGAACCTGATCATGCACGGCCAGTTGACAACCCCCAGCGGCTTCACACTGATGGGGGCCGACACCCCGTCGTCGATGGAACACACACCCGGAAACACGATGAGCGTCTCGCTCTTCGGTACCGAGCACGAGGAATTGACGGGCTACTGGAACGCGCTGGCCGTCGACGCACAGTTCACGATGGGTCTCGACGCAGCACCGTGGGGTGACATATTCGGCATGCTCACCGACAAGTTCGGTGTGCAGTGGATGGTGAACATTTCCGGCTCGGTCGCCGAAAGCTGAGCGACGGAGGAGCCGTGAGCGCCACTAGTGGGTGCGCGATTCGACAGAGACGACCTCGTGCAGCCCTGTCGGCCCCCAACCCCTGTCGAGCGCCACGATCAGCACCGCGCAACCGACCGCGGACAGCACCAGTGCGGAACCGAACAACGCGGTGTAACCGAACACGTCGCCGATCACGCCCGCCGTAAGTCCGGACGCACCCTGCGCAAAGACGATTGCACAGGCCATCAGTGTGTAATCGCTTCCTGCATAACGTTTTTCCGATGCGTCCATCATCAGCGCGAAAACGGCAACGGTTGCCGCGCCGCCCAGCACGTGTTCGGTGACGTTGGCCGCGCCCAGGAGCGGAAACCCGCCGATGCCGAACGATGCCACTACATACAACGCAAGACTGAGGGTTTGGGCGATTCCGCCGACCAGCAGAGCCTGGCGACGTCCGAAGCGAAATGACAACCACGCGCCGAGCGCAGCACCTCCGAGTGCTGCCACCGACGACAGGCCGCCCTCGACCAGGGCGATCTGAGTCAAGGTCAGTCCGTTGTCCGAAAGGAACGGGCCGACCAGCGCCGAGCCCATCGAGTTTCCGAATTTGAAGCCGACGATGAGAAGGATGAACGCGACCATGCCAGGCCTGCGCAATCGGGACCACCAGGCCACAGCAAGTCGCGCCGGACCCTCGGACTCGGGCTGCCGGTTGGTGTCCACGTCTGCCGCGGCCAGTTGCTTGTTCATGAACCAGACCGGGGCCGTCGCCAACAGGATCAGCAATGCCATCGCAACGAAGAGCACTTGCCATCCGGCAAAGCTGAACAGCCACAACAGCACTCCCCCGCCGCACACCATACCTATCCTGTACGCGCCCACCTGCAGACCGTTGCCCAGGCCGCGTTGCGACACCGTCAACGTGCGGACCGCTATCCCATCCGTTGCGATGTCCTGGGTGGCCGACAGCGCGTTGATGACGAAAATCCCGACGAAGAGCCAGCGCAGCGTCGACGACAGATCGAGCAACGACAGTGCGAGCGCCACCAGCGCGGCGGACACCTGCAACGTCAGAAGCCACCGCCGTCTGGAACCGTAACGATCGACGTACGGTGCCCACAGAAATTTCAGCGCCCACGGCAGAAACAACACCCCGGTTGCACTGATTTTCACCAACGAGAAACCCGACTCTCGAAGCACGACGGGCAGGGCCTGCGTGAAGAAGCCGAACGGCAGACCCTGTGCGAAGTACAGGGCCCCGAGCAACGTGAGGGTGCCGACGGTGAACGACGCCGGACGCACCGCATTGGTCATGCCGGTCATCGTGTCAGAGCGAGGCCTCGTCCGCCGAGTACCGCACCGGTTGCCGGAGAATGGTGCGCAGCTTCGCCGGTTCGACCCGTCGTGGATCACCGAGGTAGATCTCGTGATGACGGCCGGTCATCGTCAGCCCGGCCTGCGGGATGTAGTGGTGGTGCATCTCGTCGAGCACAGCGGCCTCGTCGTCGTAGGAACCGATGTGCAGAGTTTGCACGCACAGGCCCTCGTCGAGGGTGTCGAGGCGCATTCCGGCACGTCGGTCCGAACGGTTCTCGGATGCGTCGACCCGTACGGCGTGCTCGAACATCGTGTGGTCGATCCAGTCGGGCGCCATGATCATCACAGTCCAGAGCCAGTTCGACTTGTCCCGGCGCGTGGTGAAGGCCGCCATGTCCGGCGCCCACCACAAGGCTTCGAGCGGTGGGACGACGTAGTCGCGCTCCAGGTCGTTCTTACTGAAGAATTTCAGCCGGTACGCAACGGGGAACAGCGTAGATACAGCATCGGCATATGCCGGCGCGGTGTTCGGATCCCCCTGGCCGTCGATCATCAAGTATTTCAGCGGTGGCACGGTCAGAACTCGAAACACGTTGCGCCGTGCCGAATACGAGTCGAGGGTCTTCTTGAAATCCGTCTTCATGCCCTCACCTCCTGCCGAGTGCGGATTAGTGTACCGACCAAACCGGGCTGGGGTGCCGTGGTGAACGCTGCCCGTTCGGAGGCAGATGGCTCAGCAGAGCCCGAGTACGACCGGCACACTCACTTAGAACTCCTGGCCGGAATGCGTCTCAACAGAAGCGTCGCCGCATCGAGGACCATATGTCTGTCGTAGGTAAGGCAGTAGTCGTACAACACGCTTCCGTCATGGGCAGTTCCGCTCTCCACCGCTATGAGAGCAACGTTGGACATCGGTGCCACGATGACAACCGAGCGCTCCGACGCCAGTGGTTCGTCCTCGCCGACCGCAACGGTCCGAAACCGATGTTCGCCCGGCATCGGCCGCGAGTCGAAGACCGCCACGAGAGCCGTGCGCACAGCGAGGTCGTCGAACAATGCGACACGCTCGGAGTTCGTCCCGGCCGACGCGTTCGTCGTCGCCAACACGACTGTCGACGCACCGGTGCCGTAGACACTGCGAAGCAGACCGTTCTCGATGTCGTCGAGAAGCCGTGCGTCAGCACGTCGACGTGTTCCGAATCGATGGACCAGACCGTATGGCGTCACGGCAACAGGGGCCCGCACGGTTATCGCCGGCTCCAACTCGAGGGTGTTGGCCGTACCGCCTGTGGCTCCGAAGGTGGGTAGACGAGTCGGAGCGCCGTACAGGTAGCCCTGGCCGAGAACCGCACCCATGTCGTGCGCAGTCGCTTCGTGCTGCTCGGTTTCGATTCCCTCGGCGAGTACCAGCGCACCGCTACGTTCGGCCTCTGCGGCGACCGCGGACACCACGGACGCCGTGGCATAGCTAGAACGGCCCTGCACGAGAGACATATCCAGCTTGATGACGTCGGGCCGGAGCAGCGGAATCAGAGCCAGACTCGACGAGTCTGCACCCACATCGTCGAGCGCGACCCGCCATCCCAGGTCGCGGGCGTGCTCTACCGCACGCAGCAGCCCGGCGGGGTCACCCATCAGATCTCGCTCGGTGATCTCGACGATGATCGACAACCGAGATGCCTGGGCCACCAGTGGCAGGCACTCTCTCGGAGGTGGCGCGTCCAGGGCGGTGGGTTCCGCGTTGACGAACAGCGCGAGCCCTTCGGGGTAACCGGCCTCGACGGCCCCGCTCAGGGCGCTGATTCTGCACCGCCAGTCGAACTCGGCCGACAGGCCTCGATCGGCCGCCTCGCGCAGCAGCTGCGGCGGCGAGATGGCCTGCGCGTCGCCGCAGGTCCGTACCAGGGCTTCGTAACCCACTACAGCTCGGCCGTCCAACGCGACGATCGGCTGGTAAGTCGACGTGATATCGATCGTCATCGGCGAAAATTGCGCGTGCGAGGCGTCACGATGCACAGGCGGACCTCCCTCGGTACCCCTCGACGGTCCCCACCCGGGGAACCATCATGCCCGATGGTCGCCGGCCGTTCCGGCCCGGGCAGTCAGGCCTGCGCGTGGAAGATCATCTCTCGACCCGGCCGGTCCGGGGCATCTGCGACCTCCCGAACCGTGAACCCCGCTCGCGACAGATCGCTCGCCACCTCCTCGAGCTCGCGGAAGCGGAGCGTGGAGTCCGACGTCAGCACCTCGCTGTCAGCAGCAAAGACGTAGGTCCAGCGGAAACTGACCGAAGACCCGCTCACATCCGTGGTCTCGACCCAGCTCTCGACTCGGCCCGTTCCCGGAATGTCGTGCACTGTCCGGGAGTCTCGTTCGTTCCACTCGAGCCATGCCCGATAGTCGGGTCTGCGTGTCTCGAACACCAGAAACCCGCTCGGGCTCAGTACGCGATGCAGACGCTGCAGGGTGAACGCCCACTCGCGGTCGTCGGTGATCGCCTGAGCGACGTTCGCCGTCATGGTCGCAAGGTCGAAATGCATCGTCGGTATCGCCCTCGAGTCACCGTGCACCCAGCGCACCGACTCGGACCCGGGTTTGCGGCGGGCCACGTCCAACGATGCTGCTGCCGGATCGACGGCAGTCACCTCGATTCCCTGTTCTGCCAGGCGGATCGCCAATGCGCCTGTGCCACAACCCAGATCGAGAACAGTGTTCGCGCCCAGCCGCCGAGCGGCGGCGCAGTACACATCCAGATCGGTGCGCTCTGCCTCGAGGACGTCGTAGAAAGCTGCCAATCGTGGGTCCTCGTAGATTGCGTCCGGCACAGAGCCACACGCTAATCCTCGTCCCGGGGCCGCGCCTTCTTCCCTCTCGCCGACGGGCTATATGGTGCTCGGAAGACTTCGGATCGGCGGTGGACAATGGTGGGTGCGAACTCCGACGATCACCTGTTCGCGGGCAGATATCGTCTGGGCAACGTCGTGGGGCGCGGCGGAATGGCAGATGTCGTTCGAGCCGACGACGACGTCCTCGGTAGGCCCGTTGCCGTGAAGATATTCCGTCAGGGTGAACCCGCACATACCGATGCACGAATCGATGCCGAGATCAGGACGCTCGCGTCGCTGTCGCATCCTGGTCTGGTGACGCTGTACGACGCGGGTACCGCCCCCGACACCGGCGGTATCCGAGTGCCGTTTCTGGTGATGGAGTTCGTCGACGGCCCCACTCTGAACGGCTACCGCGCAGGCCGCGCACTACCGGGCGATCTCGTCGCCCGGATGGGACACGAGATCGCTCGAGCCCTTGCCTATATCCACCACCGCGGCGTCATCCACCGCGACATCAAACCGGCCAACATCCTGGTCGCCCGAGAGCCGGCGTCGGGCACGGGACACTGCGTGAAGCTCACCGATTTCGGTATCGCTCGCATCGTCGACGCCGACCGCCTCACCGAGCACGGCACCACCGTCGGCACCGCTCACTATCTCAGCCCGGAACAGGCGACGGGCACCTCTGCGGGGCCTGCAACCGACATCTACAGCCTCGGATTAATTCTCATCGAATGTCTCACCGGCGCAATGGTGTTCGACGGCAGCGCGGTAGCCGCAGCCGTGGCGCGCTTGCACCGCGACCCCGAGGTACCCGAGCAACTCGGGCCCCAGTGGCATTCGCTGCTGACGACGATGACGGCCAGACATCCCGAAAACAGGCCGACGGCGGACACCGTGGCCGACGCCTTACACAGTCTCTCCAGCGAACCGCCACCACCGCCGGCCACTGCGGTCCTGCCCGTCGCGAATTCAACAGCGGTTGTCGCCGAGCAGGATTCGGCCCGTCGACCAACGGAGGGTTCACGGCGTCGCGGTCTTGTCCCTGTGGCTGCGGCCGCACTGTTCGTCGCCGTCGCGTCGGCAATTGCCTGGATGGCAACCGGAACAGGCGACGAGCCGATCGAGACATCGCCGTCCACATCGGTCACCGCTCCGACCAGTCCGGCACCCGTGACGACGGCATCCGAGTCCTCGATGCCGGTTGTCTCGAACCTCCCCCAGGACGTGCCCGCCCCCGCCGTCGAACAGGTGCCCGCCGAGCCGCCACAACCTGCGGCTCCACCGCGAAACGGGAACAACGGCAACGGTAATGCGGGCAACGGCAACTCCGGCAACGGGAGTCCTGGCAACAGCAACGGCAACGGCAATTCAGGCAACGGGAACTCCGGCAACGGCAACCCCGGCCGTGGGAACTGAGCATGTCGGCAACCAAGGGAACGGACAGAGCATGACGCACGTCGACACCGTGGTGGTGGGAGCCGGCATTTCCGGCCTCACCGCAGCACGCATTCTGCACCGTGCGGGTCACCGTGTGGTCGTTCTCGAAGCCCGCGACCGCATCGGCGGACGCGTGCACACCCTGCGGACAGACGGACAGATTCTCGATGCCGGTGCGTCCTGGGTTCATGGAATCGACAACAATCCGCTGGCCGACGCAGTACAGGCTTTCGGCATTCCGACCAGTGAGTTCACGGTGGGGAGTTTTCAGCCGGACGGACGACCCATCGCGTACTACTCACCGAACGGACGGCGTCTGAGCGAGGACGAGGTTGCGAGCTTCGCGTCGGACGTACACGTCGTCGACGAGCTGCTGGCGGCGACCATAGCGACATCGACCCTGGGCACGTCGTACGGGGATGCCGTGAACAGCACCGTGAAACGGCTCGCATGGGATCCTGATCGAATCGAACGGGTCCGGGAGTTCCTGGGTCACCGGGCCGAGGAACAGCTGGGTGTCGACCAGGGGATGCTCGATGCGCACGGGTTGGACGACGACGCGATCGAGGGTGACGAGGTCGTGTTCCCCGAGGGGTACGACCGGCTCGCGGTCTGTCTGGCCGACGGGCTGGATGTACGACTCGGCCATGAAGTGACACGCATCGCGTGGGGATCGAACAGCTCCTCCGTCGAGACTCTCACCGACACGTTCTCGGCCGACCACATCGTGGTGACGGTTCCGATCGGCGTCCTGAAGTCACCGACCTTGCTTATCGAACCGCCTCTTCCCCATCCGGTGTCGACTGCGCTGGACGGACTCGAGATGAACGCGTTCGAGAAGGTGTTCCTACAGTTCCCGCATGCATTCTGGGACGAGGACGTCTACGCGATTCGGCAGCAGGGGGAGGCCGGGCGTTGGTGGCACTCGTGGTACGACGTGACCGTGCCGCAGGGGTTGCCCACGCTGCTCACGTTTGCGGCGGGGCCGTGTGCGCAGACGATCCGGCAGTGGTCCGACGCACGTATTGCCGAGTCGGTGCTCGACGCGCTTCGTGGCCTCTACGGCAAACGCGTGATCTCTCCGCAGCGGGTGCATGTCACGCGATGGCAGGACGACCCGTTCTCCCGCGGTGCTTACTCTTACCCGGCGGTCGGCTCGCGACCGAGCGACCACGACGATCTGTCGACCCCGGTCGGCGGAGTTCTACACCTGGCCGGCGAGGCAACGTGGACGGACGATCCGTCGACGGTGACCGCGGCATTCCTGTCGGGACACCGAGCGGCGGAGCGAATCCTGGCCCGCACGGTTCCGTTCGACGAGATCTGGGGCGGCGGCGAACTTCGTCCCAATTAGACGGAGATTCGCGTTTCCTTCCCGAAACCGCGCACCGGGATTACTATGACGACTTCATCCAGGCGGATGACCCGTTACCGATGTGCGCTGCCATTCTTCTGGTCGGTGCCGATGTGGCAGCGGCGCTGTTCGACACGGCAAGGCACAGGGGTGGACCATGGTTTCCGACGTCATCGACTGCAGCACGGTCTTCGCACACGACGTCGAGCAAGTGTGCGGGGTGCTCAGTGCGGTCGAACTGTACCCGCGATATTTCCCCGGGCTCGGGTACTGCCTTCTCAGCGA
Organism: Rhodococcus sp. 3258; assembly: GCF_031456475.1. NCBI lineage: Bacteria > Bacillati > Actinomycetota > Actinomycetes > Mycobacteriales > Nocardiaceae > Rhodococcus > Rhodococcus sp. 3258. Next base: position 48,086 of record NZ_JAVDUT010000004.1, on the reverse strand, counting down.
GTCGGCGAACCGCTACACGTGCGGCGTCGGTGGGGTCGAACACGCACTCGAAGTCGTGGTGAACAGACGTAACCGGCCGATCATCACCGTCGAGCACGTCGAATCCGGCGGTTTCATCAGATTCACCCTCAGCGCGCGTTCACCGAGCGAGACCAAAATCGATGTGACGATCTTCAGAGCCGGCCTGGCCGGAACCTACTCGCCGCAACCCGAACACAATCGGGCAGTGGTCGACTGGGTCATGGGTGGCCTGAACAGGTTGGCCGAGTCCCTCTCCGGCGCAACGACATCGATCGTGTCCAACGCCGGCGATTCCCGGTCGCTACAGCTTGCGGTCCTCAAAACGATGATCGGTACCGGCGTCGTTCGTGCCGCGCGTCCTGATCGCGCATACCGGCAGCTGAACTCGCTGGCGAAATGGGGCTTCACCCTCGGCGGTGGCTTCGCGGCCGCCGCCGCCAAGTCACCGGACGAAATTGCCGTGATCGACGATCGCGGTACTCGCACGTTCGCAGAGATCCACCTGCGATCGCATCGGATAGCAGCAGGGTTCGCCGCATCCGGAATTCGCCCGGGAAGCACGGTAGGAGTTCTGGCCCGCAATCACACTGCCATGATCGAATGCGTCGTCGCCTGCGGCATGCTCGGTGTCGAGGTCGTACTTCTCAACACCGGCCTCGCGGCCCGCCAGATCGAGACCATCTCGAGTCGTCACCAGCTGCAAGCGTTGTTCGTCGACGACGAATTCGACAAGATGGTTCGCTACCTCCCCAACGACGTCCTCCGCGTCAGCCTGTCGGCTCATACCGTCGTCGCGGGCCGTCGCACTCTGGAGCATTTCGTCGCGGCTCCGTCCGCCACGTTCGACAGACCGCAACGGCCCGGATCCGTTGTCGTGCTGACCTCGGGCACCAGCGGGTCTCCCAAAGGTGCACTTCGCCCGACCCCACGCGGCTTCGGGACCGTCGCGGCCATGTTGTCCCGCATGCCACTTCGTATGAACGAGCGCATGCTGATCGCTGCGCCGATGTTCCACAGTTGGGGGCTGGCGGCGTTGCAGATCAGTACACCGCTGCGGGCAACAGTGGTTCTGCAGGATCGATTCGATCCGGAAGAGTGCTTGCGGGCAATCCAGACTCATCGGTGCACGTCGCTGATCGCCGTCCCGATCATGTTGCAGCGCATACTCGATCTACCCGAGTCCGTGCGATCACGCTACGACACGTCCAGCTTGAAAGTCGTCGCGTGCAGCGGTTCGGCGTTGACGGGGTCGACCGTCTCGCGGTTCATGGATGCGTTCGGAGATGTTCTGTACAACTTCTACGGTTCCACCGAGGTCTCGTGGGCGACCATCGCCACACCGCAGGATCTGCGTGCAGCTCCCACTACCGCGGGTCGGCCGCCGCTCGGCACGACCATCGCCGTACTCGACGCCGACGGCGCAGTGGTTCCGACCGGCACTCTGGGCCGGATATTCGTAGGTAACGACATGCTCTTCGACGGCTACACCAACGCCGAGCCTCCGTCGACTGCTTCGGCTCGCGGTGCAGCACTCATGGATACCGGCGACCTCGGGTACATCGATTGCAACGGGCGGCTCTTCGTGTGCGGGCGGGACGACGAGATGATCATCTCCGGCGGCGAGAACGTGTTTCCCGGGCCGGTGGAGGACGCCATCGCCAACCTTCCTCAGGTCGGCGAGGTAGCGGTGGTCGGTGTACCGGACAACGAGTACGGTCAGCGCCTCGCGGCGTTCGTCGTCGGTCGGGGTGCTGCAGGCCTCGACGCAGATATGGTGCGGGCCTACATCCGAAATCGACTGAGCCGGTTCTCAGTGCCGCGAGACATCACGTTCCTCGAAGAACTCCCCCGAACCGCGACCGGCAAAGTGATTAAGAGGATGCTGATCGAACCTCCCACGGCCGCCGGTATGTAAGCCGGTACGTCGACCTCCTCACCACCCCGCCTCCTGCTTCCCCCCTGAGAACTCTCAGTTGTTTGACTGTTCAGAATCTGAGACTATTTGGGGAGGAAGCGACACCCGTTCCGCGGGTGAGGGACGGAAGGGACGGAATGGCGATGTCGAGGTCATCGGATGAACCCCGTCAGGCTCGCGCCGCCCAGCCCGGGGATGCGTCGTCGTCCTTTCTGCAGTTGTTTTTCGAGGCAACCCGTCAGAACGATCTCTCCCCCGGGCCGAGTCCGAACCGTGGAATCCACGACGACCGATCGAGCGACTGAAGAATCCAGAAACCGAGTCGACAATCGAAGCGCGCAATAGAGTCGAATGACTGATGACAGCTCACGACGCCGCAGCCGATACTTCGAACCCGACGGGTTCGAGGAGCGTGATGTCCCAGATACGAGTAGTCATCGCCGATGACGACGTGTTGCTGCGAGAAGGCCTGGCCAGTCTGCTCACCCAGGCGGGCCTCGATGTCGTGGGCCGGGCCGGTGACGCCGAGGAGTTACTGGCGTTGCTCGAGAAAGATCCACCGGACCTGGCGATCATCGACATCAGGATGCCGCCGACCTACACCGCCGAGGGGCTCGACGCGGCCGTGAAGATCCGCGACCGTTTCCCCGACGTCTCTCTGCTGCTCCTGTCTGCTCACGTCGAAGTCGATCACGCACTCGAACTGCTCGACAGCGCGAACAACACCGCCAAGGGTATGGGTTACCTGCTCAAGAGCCGTGTGACCGACATCTCCGACTTCGTCTCGACGATAGATCGGATCGCGGCAGGATCGTCGGTCATCGATCCTGCGCTTGTCTACGAACTGGTTGCGGCCAAGCGCCGAGGTGATCCCCTCGGCGCGTTGAGTTCTCGCGAACGGGACGTCTTGACCTTGATGGCCGAAGGGCTCTCCAACGCGGGCATAGGCAGACGGCTGTGGATCACCGAAGGAACCGTCGAGAAGCACGTCCGAAGCATCCTGACCAAGTTGGACCTGTCGGAAACGGCCGACGATCACCGTCGTGTGCGAGCGGTGATCCTGTATCTGGACACCATCGGGTGACCCGCCGTCAGGTGCCCAGCAGGGCTTCGATCGCGTTCGCCGACAGCTCGAATTTCGACAGGAAACCCAGGGCAGAACTGTTGTTCACCAGGTCTGCGAAGTCCTCCTCGTCGTGTGTCGACACGAGAATGACGGCAGGCGGAGGCGTCAGATCCTGGGCGTCGATCGCTTCGACCACGTCGAACCCACTGTCGGCACCCAAGTCGATATCGACCAGCACGAGATCGGGGTGGGTGGACAGCACTGCATCGATCGCCGAGGCGAGTGAGGTCGCCGTGCCGACCACCGACATCCCTGCCGATTCCAACAGTCGGCGTGCAGCGACACAGAAAGCGTCGCTGTCGTCGACGATCAGGCACTGCAGGCGGGAGGGCATCATTCTGTCGAGAGTGTCAGAGACGGCTCGGGTCGGCATTACCGCTAGCGGTAATTCGAGCAGTCGGATGTGCCGATGACGTCGGACACCGCCCTCCGCGACCGGCTCGTCACTGTGATACTCCGGCCGAGTGCGCCGCCGATGGCCTGCGGAATCGCAGTGGCCGCAGCCGCCATCGCCGTCGAGATACTCGTTGTGCTGACGCTCAAACGGGTGTCACCCGAGAATGCTTTCGGTGCGATATTCCTGTTCGGAGTGCTGATCGTGTCTGCGGGGTGGGGCTTTCGTCTGTCGATCGCGACATCGGTGGCCAGTGCCGGCGCGTACGCCTACATCCATGTACTCGAAAGCAGTGAGAGCCTCGTCCCTGCACTGATCGTGTTTCTGGCACTGGCGCTTCTGACCAACGTGCTGGTTGGCCAATCACGTTTGCGCGCAACCGAATCCGATCAACGTCGACGAGAAGCAGATATGTTGGCGGCGTTCGCCAAGACCATCTTGCGCTCGGACCACACCCCGACGATGCTCGATGTTGCCAGCACCCGCCTGGCTGCGGTCCTCGACCTGCCCTTCGCGGTGTTGAAGCAAGGGGATGCCGACGCGTCCGTGGGGCAGGAGAAAATCCTGCTTCGGGACGGGGACGTCGTCACCGCGTCGCTGCTGGTTCCCGCCGATCTCGATAGCGTCGATGCCCGCCGTATCCGCCGTGTCGTGCCTTCGTTGGAGGCTCTTCTTGCCGCCGCCCGCGACCGTCAGGACATGCACCTCCGCACCGTCGCGCTGGCACGCCAGCAAGCGTCACTTCGGAAGGTCGCAACATTGGTGGCGCTGCGGGCCGATCCGGATGACGTGTACCTCGCAGTCGCACACGAACTCACCGTCGGGTTGGACAACGAACATGTTTCGGTGATCCGCTACGGCGACGGGTATTACACGATTCTGGCGATCCGCGACGACTCCGCCGGTGAGCGCGTGCAAGCCGGTGACCGACTGCCGATCGGTGGGCAGAACGTGGCCACGATCGTCGCCGACACCGGCCGCGCCGCTGCCGTCGACTTCACCGAAGCGACCGGCGGTATCGCTGAGCGACTGGAGGGCAGGGGTATTCGCTGGGTCGAAGGTGTACCGATCACTGTCGACGGCAATACCTGGGGTGCCGTCATCATCGGCACGACAGCTACGCAGTATGCGGCCGGCGGTGAGACCCGAGATCGACTGGCCGACTTCGCCGACCTCGTTGCCACTGCGGTCTACAACCACGACACACGAGTTCAGCTGACGCGGTCCCGGTCCCGCGTGGTCGCCGCAGCCGACCAAGCCCGCCGAGGTATCGAGCGTGACCTGCACGACGGTGCCCAACAGCGAATCGTCTCTCTCGGAATGGAATTGCGCGGCGCCCAAGCCGCTGCCCCGGAGAATCTGACCGAGCTCCGCGCGATGTTGGACCGCAGCGTCGAGACGCTGTCGCAGGTGCACACCGACCTCCGCGAACTCAGTCGCGGCATCCATCCCGCAATCCTCTCGCGCGGAGGACTCGCACCGGCACTCAAGACGTTGGCCAGACGCAGTCCGATTCCCGTTGCCCTCACCGCCGACATTTCCTCCCGGATGGACGAATCGGTGGAAGTGGCTGCGTACTACGTGGTCGCCGAGGCGCTGACGAACACGGCCAAATATGCCGAGGCCACCGAAGTCGACATCACCGCGCACCTGACCGAGGACAGCTTGGAACTGACCGTGACCGACAACGGCCGCGGAGGTGCCGATCCGAGCACAGGGTCGGGTTTGATCGGATTACAGGATCGGGTGGCCGCAGTCGGCGGCGAACTGACCATCGCCAGCCCACCCGGGGGTGGCACGACACTGTCGGTCCACATCGGTCTGTCTACCGGCTAGCAGGTAGCGGCGCCACCGGAATCTCCTCCCCCGCGTTGGATGGCAGCGGCGACGCTTTCGACCCGGGAACGGACGAATGTTGTCGGTACCCAATCGAACCGAACCAAGGAGCAGGCCATGCCGTACATCACCACCACCGACGGAACCGAGATCTACTACACCGAGCAGGGCACCGGAAAGCCAGTTCTGCTCAGTCATGGCTGGCCACTGTCCTCGGATGCCTGGCAGCTCGAACTGAAGCTTCTCGCAGACGCCGGCTACCGCGCCATCGCACATGATCGCCGCGGCCACGGCCGGTCCTCGCAGACTGCCGTCGGCCACGACATGGACACCTACGCCAAGGATCTGGCCGAACTGGTCGAGGCCCTCGACTTGCAGGAACTCACCCTCATCGGACACTCGACCGGTGGCGGCGAGGTCGTGCGGTACGCCGCGCAGCACGGTGGCAGCCGCGTCGCTCGGGTGATCACTGCCGGTGCCGTTCCCCCGGTCATGCTGAAGTCCGAGGCCAACCCCGAGGGCACGCCGATCGAAGCACTCGACGACATCCGCAACGGCGTTCTCTACGATCGATCGCAGTTCTACAAGGACTTGTCCGAGCCGTTCTTCGGTGCCAACCGTGAGGGCTCCGCCATCTCCCAGGGCGCCAAGGACGACTTCTGGCGACAGGGGATGCTGGTCAATCTGACTGCTGCATACGACTGCGTGAAGGCGTTTTCCGAGACCGACTTCACCGAGGATCTCAAAGCGCTGACCGTCCCGATCTTCATCGCCCACGGTGACGACGACCAGATCGTGCCGATCGCCGCGGCGGCACTGAAAACCGCAGAACTCGTCCAGCACGGCACCCTCAAGGTCTACCCCGGTGCACCGCACGGAATCTACGGCGATTACCAGAAGGCCTTGGACGCAGACATTCTCGCCTTCATCGCCCAGTAGCAGCCCCGCTCTCGCCCTCCGGAACAAAGGTGACAACACGATGATCAGACCGTACGCAGTCGTCGGAGCAACCGGAGGGCAGGGCGGCGCGGTGGTGGATGCCCTGCTGGCGCGGGGGCTACCGGTGCGCGCAGTGGTGCGGCGTCATTCGGCCCGCGCGGATCGGCTACGTGAGCGAGGTGCCGAGATCGTCGTCGCGGACATCACCGATCGGGAATCGTCCGCGGCTGCACTGAGAGACAGTGCCGGTGCGTTCGTGATGACGACGCCGTTCGAGGACGGTCCCGCGGCCGAATTGGCTCAGGGCGCAGCCCTCGTCGATGCGGCGATCGCCGCGGAGGTTCCGCACGTGGTGTTCTCCTCGGTTGCGAGCGCTGACCGCCGCACCGGCATACCGCATTTCGAGACGAAGGCCGAAACCGAGGCACTGCTGCGTCGAGCTGGGCTGTCGTACACGATCGTCGGCCCCACCTACTTCTACGACAACCTTCTCGGCGGACTGGACGACGTCAGGGCCGGCCGCCTCGATCTGCCCTTGCCGCTCCACACTCCATTACAGCAGCTGTCGCGGCGGGATCTGGGGCGGTTCGTCACCCTCGTGTTGACCGAACCCGCGCACTTTCGCGAGATGCGAATCGATCTCGCGTCGGACGATCCGAGCTTGGAGGCCATGGCGAACACTCTCGGCGACGTTCTCGGAACCTCGGTGCAGCCGTATTCGAGCCGGGCACGGGACATAGGTTCCGAGGACATGAGAGCGATGTTCCAATTCTTGACCGACGTCGGATACGACGCGGACATCGACGGCTTGCGCACCCGATATCCCGAGGTCGAATGGCAGACATTCGCGCAATGGTCGGCGGGACTGGCGTGAGCGCCACCGACACCACGCCGGCAGCACCGTCCGCGTGGTCACCGCTACGGAATACCGTCTACCGCAGCCTCTTCATCGCACAGCTGGTCTCGAACATCGGCGGCTGGATGCAGACCGTCGGTGCGCAGTGGTTCCTGGTCGAACGTGAGGCGTCGACCACCATCATCGCCGCCGTGCAGACAGCAAGTCTGTTACCCACCCTGTTGCTGGCCCTGCTGGCAGGCGCGCTCGCCGACGCGCTCGATCGCCGCGTTCTGCTCATCGCGGTCGGTGCCGGTTCGATGCTGACCGGAATTGTGTTGACCGCACTGGCATGGACCGACACCTTGTCTCCGTGGGGATTGCTCGCCTGCACATTCGTATTGGGTTGCTGGACATCACTGTCCGCTCCCGCCTGGCAGGCCATTCAGCCCGAGCTGGTGAGCCGTGAAGAAATCCCGGCCGCCTCGGCGCTGGGCAGCGTGACCGTCAACGGGGCGCGGGCCGTCGGACCGGCGCTTGCCGGGGTACTGGTGGCGTTGGCCGGGCCGACCTTCGTGTTCGCCATCAACGCCGCCTCCTTTCTCGCAACGTTGAGCGTGCTGATTGCATGGAAACGCCCGAAACATCCACAAACGGATCGAGAAGGCCTTGCCGAGTCGATCCTGTCCGGGGTCCGCTACATCCGGTCCGGCCCGATCGTTCGACGAATCATTCTGCGCTCGGCGTTGTTCGCCTTCCCCGCCTCTGCATTGTGGGCGCTACTGCCATCGGCTTCGTCGTCGGTACTGAAACTGGGCTCGGTGGGATACGGCGTGTTGTTGGGCGTACTCGGGGTCGGAGCCGTGATCGGCGTTGCCGCCACACCGATGCTCCGAAAACATTGCGGCGCAAACACCTTGCTCGTCGGCTCTGCTGTCGGGTACGGCGTGGGAATGGCAGCGCTCGCGTGGCTTCCGCTGTGGGCGGTGGTCCCGGCGCTGTTGTTGTCCGGCATTGCCTGGATCACGACGTTGACCGCACTGAATGCGTCTATCCAGCTTTCGCTCGCCACCTGGGTTCGAGCGCGCGGGATGTCGGTCTACCTTCTGGTCTTCATGGGTTCTCAGGCCATCGGCTCGCTCGTGTGGGGATGGTTGGCGTCGAAGATCGGCATCGTCGACGCACTCGCGGTCGCGGTTGCCGCCTTGGCATTCGTCGCTGCGAGTGTCGCAGTCCTCCCCCTGCGACCCGAGACCGGCGTGCTCGACCGTGCGGTGTCCATGGCGTGGCCGACCCCGACCGTGATGTTCGAACCCGATCCGGACGACGGGCCGGTGCGGATCACCGTTACGTACCGAGTGGTCGACGACGCTCTGGAGCAGTTTCTGACGTCGATGGCTCCGGTCGGGATCGCGCGGAAGCGAACGGGGGCGTACGCCTGGAACCTGTACCGGAGTCTGGACGTCGAGGACACCGTGGTCGAGCAGTTCACTGTGCCGTCGTGGAGCCAGTATCGACGTCAGCGAGAAGAAAGGTGGACCGGCTCCGACCACGACGTGGTGCAGAAAGCCCTGACCCACACCGTCGACGGCACTACCCGAACCGAAACCCACGACATCGCGCTGTCTGCGCGAACGAACCCGAACGGACAATGATGGACAACGCACTCTCGGGCGTGGGGAACGTCTTCTACTTCGCAGACGACCTCGCCGCCGCCGTCGACTGGTACCGAACGCTCCTGGGCACCGACCCCGTCGACGTACACGAGCAACTCGCCGCGTTCGACGTCTCCGGTACGCGACTCACCGTCCACGTCACCGATTCGTACAACCGCCCCGCGGGAACCGCAGGGTCGGTCTCGTACTGGAACGTTGACGACGTGGACGCAGTGGTCGCCGGCTGCGTCGATCGCGGAGGCGTCGTGCATCGAGGTCCGAAATCGGTGTTCACCGGTGAACGTCTGTGCCAGATTCTCGATCCGTTCGGCAACCTGATCGGCTTCAGACAGTTCGACGCCGGTAGTACGCGCGCCTGACGACACAGACGCGCATAGAGCCGGCGAATTGGGTACACCCGCTCCATGCCCGAACTACCCGAAGTCGAAAACGCTCGACAGGTCGTCGAGAAAGCCCTCGGACGCGTCATCGTCGATATCGATGACACCGACTCGTTCGAGTGCCGCCCACACACGCCGGGCGATATCGCCCACGCCTTGAAGGGTGGCAAGCTCACCGAGGCATGTCGACGTGGCAAGGCGATGTGGTGCGAAACCGTCACCGCCGACGGGTCCAGTGGTCCGACGCTGGGAATCCATCTCGGTATGGGCGGTCGCGTCATCGTCACCGCTCCCGACGGCGATCGCACGTCGCAGTACGGAGGCGGCGATCCACACGTGGGCGAGCGCGACACCGACAAGCCCGAGTGGACACGCTTTGCCATGACATTCGAAGACGGGGGTCAGCTCCGACTTTTCGACAAACGCCGGCTCGGCCGAGTGCGGCTCGAACCCGATATCGATGCGTTGGGGCCGGATGCTGCGGAGATCACGCGCGACGACTTCCGGCACCGAATCGGTTCCAGCGGAGCACCTCTGAAAGCACGGTTGCTGGACCAAGCAGCAATCGCAGGCGTCGGCAATCTGTTGGCCGACGAGGTGCTGTGGCAGAGCGAGCAATCTCCGTCCAGACGGGCAAAGACCCTCACCACCGAGGAACTCGACGAGCTCCGCGTTGTTCTGCGTCGCGCCATCAGGTCAGCGATCAAGAAGGGTGGCGTGCACACCGGTGAGATCATCCCGTTCCGCAAGGCGGACGCGGCGTGCCCACGATGCGGTGCTCCGATGACTCGCGGAACGGTGGGCGGCCGCACCACGTGGTGGTGTTCGCGCGAGCAATCCTGATCGGTTCCGCGCCGCTGCGTGCTGCTCGATAGCGCTGTAGGACAGCATTTTTCGGAATTGTCAAACGCTGTTGAATGCGGCGAAATCCCGTTCGGGCACGTACCGTGTGGGCAGCTTCGGGTCGACCGAAGCGCTCACTCGGCTGGAGGTTGCATGCTCTCGACGACCGACACGGGTCTCGCTCCGCAGGTCACCTACCTGCCCCGTCGGCACTGTTTCGCTGTCTGGCAACGTGATTCCACAAGGACGGCTACCACAGCGACGACGCCGATCGACCTTGCGCTACCCGATAAGGGCGGCACCGTGACCGTACGGACCGTCGAAGCGCAGCTCGTCGAGCCGCGTCGCGTCGACCTCGAAGCGGCACTGGCACCATCGGCAGGCCTCCCGGAAAGCGCGTCGGCCCGGGGGTGGCTGGCGGTTCTGGACCACCTGGAACACCGGCCCCACTACGCCGAGATTCCTGCATCGCTGCTGGAGTCACTCCCCCCGGCGGCGTACGCGGTGCCCAACACGGGCGGGTCCAGCGTGTCGACCGCGCACGGTGCCGTCGATGCCCTACGCACCAGCCTGCACATGCAGGGCAGTCTTGGCGACAGTGCGTCCACTTTCACCCCGCGGCCGTATCAGGTGCACGGTGCGTCCTGGATTCCGACCGTCGGAGAAGCCGGGGGTGGAGGAATTCTCGCCGACGAGATGGGGTTGGGCAAGACTCTGCAGGCCATTTCCCACATGATTGTGGGAGCCTCGCGCGGTGAAGGCAATTTTCTGGTGGTGTGCCCGACATCCCTGATCAGCAATTGGCGACGTGAGATCGAGAAGTTCTCCGCCGGCGACCTGACGGTCAATGTCTACCGGGGACCGAACCGCTCGCTCGGTGGATGTGGCGAGGTCGGCTGCGTGACCGTGACCGGATATCCGACATTGCGCTCCGACACCGACCGTCTGGCCGAGATCAGTTGGAACACGGTCTTCTTCGACGAAGCGCACGTCATGAAGAACTCGCGCACGCAGGTTTCCCGTGCCGCGCGACGACTGAGCTCGACAACTCGCATCGCACTGACCGGCACCCCGGTCGAGAACCGCATGGACGAACTGTGGGCCCTGATCGACCTCACCAACCCAGGTCTGCTCGGGACCAGAGCACGCTTCACTCGGCGATTTTCCGCACCCATCGAGAACGCAGGTTCGGCGGCTGCGCTTGCGCACTTGTCCCATTCCATAGCTCCGGTCGTCCTCCGACGGACGAAAGACGAAGTGGCGAACGACCTTCCACCCAAACAGCAGATAGACGTACTGTGCCCGATCACGAACGAGCAAGCGATGCTGTACAACTCGACGGTCGAGGCTGCATTCGACACCGGTTTCGGTTCTACACAACGCCGAGGGACTGCGGTGCTCGCTTTGCTGACCTCTCTGAAACTGATCTGCAACCACCCGGGTCTCGTGAACGGCAACATGTCTTCGTCGCCCGACCGTTCCGGGAAACTCGACAGGCTCACCGACATCATCGAGGAGCTCGCCGAATCGTCGCAGACAGCATTGGTTTTCACCCAGTACCGCAAGACCGGTGAGCTTCTCGCCGGCCATCTCGCGCGTGTCACTGGAGCCGCCATACCGTTCTTCCACGGCGGACTCGACGTGGACCAGCGCGAGAGAATGGTGGACGAGTTTCAGGGCGGTAGCTGTCCCGTGATGGTGCTGAGCCTGAAAGCGGCCGGCTATGGGTTGAACCTCACCCGGGCCAGCACCGTCATCCATTACGACCGGTGGTGGAATCCGGCGGTGGAATCGCAGGCAACCGACCGGGTACATCGAATCGGACAGACCTCGCCTGTGACAGTCATGGCGCTCACCACCGAAGGAACATTGGAGGAGTACATTGCGTCGCTGCACGCCCGGAAGAAAGCAATTGCAGGGTTGACCGAGGGGAACAACGAGGCAGCGCTTGCCGCACTGGATGATTCGACACTCAGACAGACGTTGTCGCTGTCGGTGGCACGGTGATGGCATCCACTCCCCAGCCCCCGCCGTTCGGTGCGACTCCATGGGGCAAGGAATGGTTGCGTCGAGTCGAGCCAATCACCGCTACCCGACCCAATCCCATGCTTCCTCGAGCGCGGAGCCTGGCTCGTAGCGAGTCGGCCATCGTGGATACCAACACGATCGGTTCTCTTCGCTGCATGGTCTCGGCAGGAAAGAAAATGGAGACCGCGACATTCACGGTGCCGCGCTATTCGGCGGCTCACAAAAGGGCGGCTCTGCGCATCGTCACCAGTCATCCGACTCACGGCAGAGGGAGCGGGGATCTGCCCGACGCGCTTCACGCGGAGCTGGTATCGGGGGGTCTGGCACCGGTTCCCATGGACGTCGACACGGCATGCACCTGTTCCAACAGAACTGATCCTTGCATTCACGTCACCGCAGCAACGTACGCGATCAGTCTGATCGTGGACCAGTCACCCACGACGGCGTTGGCTATACGTGGCCTGGACCTCGCCGAAGCCGCTGCGTCGACGGACTTTCCAGCTCGATGGATGCCCATCGAGAGCGTCGACGCAGCGGCGTTCTACGGCTGAACGTATGCTCGAAAGATCAGGACGTTGCCTCGACAGCGAGGCGTGCAAGTGTGTCATTCAGCTGATCCTCGGTGACCAGGGGAAACCCGATCTGCTGGAGAAGCTTCTTGTCCGTGACCTTCGACCAGTCGTAGGTGTGCCGCACCAATGTCTCGTTGGGTCCCTGAGACTCCAGTTCCCACAACCATTCCCATCCGGGAGGCTCGTTGCCGGCCGGCGCGGTCTTCCATGCCAGTAGCTTGTCCTTGGCGTACCCGGTAACGACATTGTCGGTCTGGTATTCCCCACCCATGTGATCGCCCTGCATGTTCATCGTGAACTTCTCGCCGACCTTCTGAATTCGGTCTGCGTGGTCCACGCCGCGTACGAATCCCGAGCCGTCGAGTGCCTGATGCCGCTCGGGGTTGGACAGGACGTCGAAAATTGCGTCGACGGGCGCTTCGATGGTGCGTTCCACTGTCAGCTTTGCGTTCTCTGTCATATCTGCACGATGCCCAATACGCCGGATCCTCAATCATGGATACAGCCGAAAACAGGTGGACCGCGAAGGCTGCCTGGTGAGATGCTCGGCCGACACCGGGATTGCGGCACCCAGCGCAGCGGGACGGAGGCATGACCGTTATGTCCACCGATCTTGCTCATTCCACTGCCACCTGGGTTCTCGAACACCTCGAACCCGGCGAACGTGTGACGGCCGTGGACTCGATGACCGGAGGCATCCTCGCCGTCGATGGTCCGACCTTGATGAGTGTTCCAGAGCGGTTCGTCCAACCATCGACTGCGCCTCGGTTTGAAGTCGGGCCGGGTCAAGGACGCAACGCCTACTTGCGTGCTCCGAAGAGCTGCACCATTGACCGATCGCTGTTCGAACGTTTGGCTGCTGTGCCCTGCGGACACTCTTAGCGAATTCTTGGAGACAGCACAACACATTCGAGAACGAATCCACGATAGTTTTCTACGTGCGAACACTCTTCACGACATCTGTCGTCACTTCGATGTGCGCGACTCTCATCTGGGTCTACGTTGCACCGCAACTGATGACAACGGGAGTCGTCGAGACCGGCCCACTTTTCGAGACCATGGTTCTTCTGCCGACACTCGTCGGTCTACCGATGTCATTGATCGGCATGGTGACCGGACTGTCGACCCTGTGTCGGCGATCGAGACTCGCCGCGTTCGTGTTGATGACCATCGGACACATTCTCACCATTGCGATCGCTGTCGCAATCGTCGTGTGGGCAGTCGGATTCGGTTCCACCGGTTGGGAGTTGATCACGCTTCCCATGTCGTTGGCGTGCGGGCAAATCCTGGCGTCGGCGGGGATAGTCGCCGCTGTCGTTCAACGCCGCCGTCTGGCCCTTGCGTAGCGCCCCGGGTCCAGTCAAGCAGCGGAGTCATTCATGAGATGTGTGAGTGGTCGCTTCCGGTGCAGAAGGCGTCCACGGCTTCAGCGGCTGCACGACATCCCGGTAGAACGCGTCGAGACCGTCGGTCACGCTACCGATGAAGCTGGCCGCCGACCCCGAGCGCTTGCTGCCCATCTTCGTCGGGGACGTCAGCGTGAAATACTGCAGCTCGCTGGTCCGGCCTGATGTGAGTGATTTCGTGTCTGCTCGTACAGTTGCCAGGTTCTCGCACGATACTTCGCTCGCGTCTGCGAACACGGCTTCGACCAGGATGTCTGCGGGAGCGTTCTTCAGTTGTCTCAGTAGCCATGATGCTCGTCTGAGCGCGGTCCCGTCGGTCGGCGCGTCGATAGCGGTACTGCACTGAATCTTGTTCGTACGCATATCGGCTTCGACGGTGACGTCTCCGGCAGCGTCGGGGATGCGCAGAGTGGCAGTAAGGCATCCGGAGGCCACGAGCTGGTCGACGATGTACTCGTTGCGTGCCTGAGGATCTCCGTTGAACTTCCTCGGAAGGTGATGCTTGACGGTGACGCCGAGATCGGCCGTCATCCTCAACGCCAGGTGCCTCGACAGCGACGCCCACGTGTTCGCAACCGATAGAGCTTTGACATCACTGGAGCGAAGGGTTCCCGCGGTGACGGAATCCCGGACCGCTACCCAGTGGCGACCCATGTCGACGAACTCTGTCGCACCGGATTTCGGGTGCGTCAGGTAGCGCACGAGCTCACTGAGGATCCACACCTGTAACGAGTCGGCGAGGTCCCCGTGCGACAGCAACATTCGGGCTTCGTGAATTACCTCGGACCATGAGATGTGTCGCAGTGAAACCTTGTTGAGCTTGGTCTTGTTGACCTGCACCGGAAGCTCGCCTGCAGAGGCCGGGATGTCGTTGGACAGGCTGAGAACCGTTTCGTATCTGTGCCGTTTGGCGACATCGAGGTAGTTCTCGAGCTGCTCCTTCTGCAGCTTGCCTGTGCCTGTCTTCACTTCGAGCAATGCCGTCCATACCTGCCCCGCACGCGACACCCGGAAAACCCCGTCCGGAATGACCTTGCCTTCGCCTTTCACGAATTGCACCTCGAGGTAACCCTCGAATGGACCTGACGGTGCGCCAGCGTGCGCGCAGATCGCTCGGGCGAAGGGACGAACCGCTTGCATCGTTGCGATCAGCGCCGACGTGGCCCTCTTCTCCTGCTCTTCACCGGACCCGACGCCGGAAATGGAGAACAGCCGAGCCGTCTGCCAGCCCTCTCCCCCAGCAAGCGTGAATTGCGGCGGACTGGCCTTCTTCACGGACGGCTTCTTCGTTCGCACGCCGCGCTTGGTGGGTTCGACGTCGACAAGCGACACATCGACGAGCTCACCGTTCTGGTCCGTAGCCTGTACGTGCGAATCCGCGACCTCGACGACGACCACATCGTCGGCACCGCCTTCCGGTTCGCCGTCGTCGACGTCCACGCCGAAATCCGTTGCGAGCCCTGCAAGCCCGGATTCCCAACCCTGCCCGACCGCGCGCAGTTTCCAGACACCGGCCCTTCGATACACCTCCCCGAACACCAGCGCACGCTCGGCGGTGGCGTCGGCGGTGAGGAACTCCCCCAGCACCGATCCGGTTTGATCCCGTACTTGGAGCGACAACTTTCCGAAGTCGCCCAACGGAGCATTGTCCGAGCTACCCGCTATGACTACTTTCTCGATATCTGCTGGGAGAGAGTCGAGATGGATCGACAGCCGTTCCTGTTTGCCTTCATCGGTGCTACTGCTGCCGAGATAACGCACTGATGCGTCGGCAGACTCCGATTGGTTGTAGAACACGAAGTCCGAGTCCGACCGAACGTGTCCGGTCGATGTCACCAACAGCGCGGATGCATCGAGGTCGCGCTCCGGGTCGACCCACGACACGATGACATCCAGCTGTGTCGCGTCGTCCGGTAAGGAAATATTCTGGCCCTTGACGAGAATGGGTGAACTCACGCTGACACGCTCCTGTCGGCAAACGGACTTGCGTTGCTCACCCTATTCACAACGCACCGGTGTCAGTCGCCCTCGCTCGACATTCATTCGTTCGACCTACGGCTGGGCCGATTCGGTCCGTGAGATCAGCGATCCATACACCTTGCTGTGGTCTGACTGCCTGTCCCTCGAATGGACTCAGCTTTTCCGACCGCACGGTCTCCATTATCGTTCGCACCATGTCTCTGGCCTCGAACAGACTTCGTTCACGTCTACTCGTCGGTGCAGTGGTTATGCTTGCCGCTCTCACGTCTGCACCTGCTCACGCCGGAACACCCGAGCCGGGCCCGCCGCCCATGACCTGTGCAGGCTGGTCGGTCGATACCGTGACGAGCGGACTCGACGAACCGGAGAATCTCGAACCCGACGGAGCCGGCGGGTTCTACATATCCGGAGCCTCCAGCATCGTGCACGTGGATGCAGGCGGCCATGTCGATCCAGTACTCGACAACCTCGCTGCTCCGCGAGGGATGCAGTTGCACGACGGCATCCTCTACTTTGTTGCCGGTCCAGGTCTTTCGCAATTCGACACCCGTACCGGCAAGGTCAGCGCGGTGACCGACATGGCGGCTCACGGACTTCTCCGGCTGCCGAACGGAGACTTCCTCACCACCGACGTGGGCACGGACATCGGCTCGCCTTCCCGAGGTCTGACCCGTTACGACCCGACCGCCGACGACGTCGAACAGAACTGGTCGCCCGTTCCTCGATCAGAAGGGTTGGCGCTCAGCCCGGACCACAGCCGGGTGTACACCGACGATCTGTTCACGGGCCAGGTCATCGAAGTACCCCTCGAAGCACCCGACGACTGGTCTGTGGTGGCTACAGTGCCGGGATTCTTTCCGGGACTCGACGACCTGACCATGTCCGACGCCGGCACGCTGTACGCCGCCGCACACGTAGAAGGTTCCGTGTACAGCATCGACCCCAGGACAGGGACAACATGCGTTATCGCAGCAGGCATTTCGCCAGGACGGACGGGACCGAGTTCGGTACGCATCGGACCGTCAGCCAACGGTTGGTCACTGTATGCAACCGTGTTCGACGGCACACTCCGACGCCTCACTCCCCCGCCCGGCGTGGATCTTGCACCGGTGAGATCCTGACCCGGTAGCCCTGCACAACCTGAACGCCGGTGCGATTCTGGACATCGACTCAGCCTGGACAGCCACGTGTTCGTCTCGGCTATCTGTCGTTGCCGAAGAACCACCAGGTGAGAACTATTGCTATGACCGCCGCGATGGCAAACATGACGGCGTTGAGCCAATGCGGGTTGCCAGTGTCGAGATCTGCCAGTGCCATGAGTATTCGCCCATCCGTCCGCCCTTGTGGACAAAACCGACTCCCACGGTCGAGCCTATACACACTGGAACGGATGAGTCCTCATCGCTCGACATCTATTCGTTCGACCCAACCCCCTCTCAGAAGAACGTGCGCTCCTGAGTTGGGACCATCAGTCGGTCGAATCAGAGTATGCGACTCAGAAATTGTTGTGTACGAGCATTTTTGGGTTTGTCGAAGAACTCACCAGGAGGTGCCTCTTCGACGATCTTTCCGTCGCTCATGAAGACGACCCTGTCTGCGGCCGCTTTCGCGAAGCCCATTTCGTGGCTGACCACCACCATCGTCATTCCCTCGTCGCGCAGTCGGAGCATGACGTCGAGAACCTCGTTGACCATCTCGGGATCGAGTGCCGACGTGGGCTCGTCGAACAGCATCACTTCGGGCTTCATCGCCAGTGCACGGGCGATCGCAACGCGCTGTTGCTGGCCACCGGACAGTTGTGACGGGTAGTTCTCCCCTTTGTCCGCCAGGCCGACGAGATCGAGTAACTCCTGAGCTTGCCTGCGCGCCTTGTCCTTCTGAGTGCCCAGGACATGGCGTGGACCCGATGCAACGTTGTCGAGCGCGGTCATCATGGGGAACAGATTGAAGCTTTGAAACACCATTCCGGTGTGATGCCGCTGCTTTGCGATCTGCGCCTCCGACAGCGGCATTCGCTTGGCCCCCTCCGAGAAGCCCATCATCTCGCCACAGACTCGGACGGTCCCGGATTCGATCGTCTCGAGACAGTTGAGCGTGCGCAGCAAGGTGCTCTTTCCACTTCCTGACGGCCCGAGAAGCAGAACCACTTCCCCTTTGTCCACCGTGAAATCGATGTCGTCGAGGACGACGAGATCGTTGTAGGCCTTTGTCATATTCCTGACCTCGACCATCGTCATCGCGTTCGTGGTCGCAGACGTCGCACTCGTCATCGGTTCACAGCCTCGGCTTTCATTGCGCTGTCGTCGAGTTTCGGACTCGACGGTCCGCCCTTACGGCGGTAATTGCGGTCGTATCCACGCCCTACTCGTACTTCGATCATCTTCTGAATCAACCCCCACAGAGTCGTCAGCACCAAGAAGTACAACGCCGCCGCGCAGAGCCCCTCCAGCACACGGAAATTCACCTGCACCAAGAACTGGGTCCGTCGCAGCAATTCCTGTACGGAGATGACCGACACCAGAGTTGTGGTCTTGAGCAATCCGTTGAAGCTGTTGCCGAGTGGAGGAATCATCACCCGCAGAGCCTGCGGAAGAACCACCACGCGGAAGACCTTCGTGGGCGACATGCCGAGTGCTCGTGCCGCTTCGGTCTGTCCGGTTGGAACCGAGAGCAATCCGGAACGGACTATTTCTGACAGGTATGCAGCTTCGTTGAGAACCAGACCCACTAGTGCCGCCTCGATCACGCCCAGCTTGATGCCGACCTGAGGCAGCCCGGTGTAGATGATCACCAGCTGCACCAGTAGTGGGGTGCCGCGCATCAGCCACACGTAGAACCCGGCGACTATCCGCAGGGGTACGAGCTTGGATGATCGCGCGGAGGCCACCACCACTGCGAGAGCGAGTCCGAGGATCATGCTGACTACGGTGAGCCAGATCGTGACCCACGCGCCTTCGAGCAGCTGGGCGCTCGTCAGGATGGAAAAGAATGCGTCCCAGGACCACATGTGGGTGCCTTTCGACTTGCGTTGGTCGGATCAGCTGTCGAGAGGACCGGTGCTCACGGCAATATCGCCGTCGTATCCGGTGACGTCGTACTGCTCGAACAGATCGGGAAGATATCCATCGCTCCTCATCTCCGACAGCACACGCGCCACCTCAGCGGAGGATTTGCTGCCCTTGGCGAATCCCATTGCCAGGGGTGCCTCGTTGATTCCACCGACGGCTGTCTCGAAGCGTCCGTCTTCCTGGTAGAACGACGTGACCGACTCCACGATGGAGGTGCCGTCGAGCTGGCCCGCCGAAAGTGCCTGATAGGCATCGGCATTGGTCTTGAACGTCTGCACCGTCAACGCGGGCTTACCCTCGGTCGCGAACTGCTCGGCCAACGCGGTCAACGTGTCGAATTCGTATCCGGGCGCTTCGACGCCGATGGTCTTGCCCGCCAGATCGTCCACACTGGAGATCGATTCGGGATTGCCCGACGGCACCGAGATCGATACTGCCTGCACCTCGTACGGAACAAGATCGATGGTTTCGGCGCGTGCGGGCGTGTAGAACATGCCGGTGTCGATCATGTCCCATCGACCGGCCTGCACACCGGGAATCTGCGCCTCGAACTCGATGTTGACGAACTTCGGCGTCAGACACAGGCGCTTGGCGATCTCCTTGCCGAGGTCGACGCGCATGCCGATCACGTCCCCGTTCGGATCGACGTACTGCATGGGCGGAAGCGTTGCATTGGTGGCCATCGTCAGAGTGCCTTCTTCGGCGAGGTCCGAAGCACCGAGCGTGGGTGTGCAGTCCGTCGGCGCGGCTGCGGAATCGTCCGAGGAACTACAGGCAGTGAGGCCGGCCACCACGACAGCGATAGCGGCGAGTCCTGTTAACTTGCGCATTGATCGAGCCTTTCGATATCGACTGCAGCACTACACGTTCGAGGACGGGGCGGCAGCGACAATGACGGAGTGATTCGAGCAGAGTTGATCCTTTGGGATCGATTGCATCAAGCGTCGCAGACGAATTCGGAGGCGTCAACGTGGTTAACACTGCCGACACGCGGTACATCAACTGTTAACCGTTCACATGTGATCGCGGTCCCGATTCCTGCAATCCGAAAACTCCGATCACAATGCGGCACACGACGCTCGCTCCACCAGACGAGCACCGATTCGATATGTACGCCCATCGGGTTCGAGCGAATCCTTGATCTGCTGAAACAACAGGTCCATGGCCACGTTGGCCAATTGGGCCGCGCCGTTGTCGACCACTGTGATTGCCGGCTGCCACATCGCGAGCCACGGCATATCCTCGTGGCAGATCAGCGACAACTCGTCCGGCACCGACACACCCCTGCCGACGAGCGTGGGCAGGATGCCGAAGACAGCCTCGTGGTTGGCCGCATACAGAGCAGTCATTGCCTGGGGCGCATCCAGAAGTGAGTTGATCGCGTCGGCACCGAATTCGGTGGTGAACGGGCCTTTCCGGACGATCGTCTCGTCGACCGGGATACCTGCGTCCGCCAGCGCAAGTCGATAGCCCTCGAAGCGCTCACGTCCGGACGTCGCATCCTCGTTTCCACCGATATAGCCGATACGACTGTGCCCGAGCTCGATCAGATGCGCTGTGGCGTCGCGAGCACCCGTGACGTCGTCTGCCAGAACCGTCGACGCCGAGCTCCCCTTGACCGAACGGATCAGGTTGACCACCGCGCGGCCCTGCTCCAGGAGCGCATTCGACGCCGCCGCACTTCGACCACTGCCGATCACGATGGTTCCGTCGACGCCATGCTCGCCCAGCATGGCGAGTACGTCGTCCTCGCGCGCCGGATCGGCATCGGTGATGCAGAGCAGGACCTGAAATCCGCTGGCCGCCGCTCTCTTCTGAACGACCTCGGCGACCGTGTGAAAGGTCGCATTGAGCAGGTTGTTCATGACCAGACCGACCAAGTGCGACCTGTTGGAGCGCAGCGCACTCGCAGCCCTGTTCGGCCGATAACCGAGAACACGGGCCGCATCCTCCACCGCTGCCCGCGTCTCCGCCGAGATCAGCGACGATCCACTCAATGCGCGTGATGCCGTGCTGCGCGAAACCCCAGCAGCGCTCGCAACGTCGATCAAGGTGACCGCCATCGGTTCTCCTTCTCTTGCTTCACGCCTCGGACAGACATATTCGACCGTGGTCGCGTTACAAGTACGTTTCCGGCTTGACGACTCGACCACCCCGAAGGCAGTCTATGCAATCGATCCCACAAATGCGGGTACGACGCGTCGTCGATAGTCCCGAGCCCGAAAGGCACTCCCATGAATCGCGATGATGTCGCGTGGTCCGGTTACTGGCCCGCTGCTCCTACACCGTTCACGCAGTCGGGTGACGTCGACACCGAGGCAATTTTCGACTTGATGAATCTTTACGCGCAGACGGGTGTTCACGGTGTACTCGTGAACGGCAGCACGGGCGAATGGTTCAGCCAGAACGACAACGAACGAAAGACCGTCGCGGAAGCATCGATCGATGCAGTTGCAGGCCGCTTCCCTGTCGTGATCGGTGTCAGCGCGTACACAGCTGCGCAGTCCTCCGCGCTCGCGAAGCATGCGGCTTCCGTCGGCGCGGACGGCATACTGGCGACGCCTCCGCCGTATGTACACACCTCGGCAGAAGAGACTTATCACTACTACCGAAGCGTCAGCACCGCAACATCATTGCCGTTCATGGCCTACAACTGGCCACGTGGCGTTGCGGTCGACATGGGCACCGCACCCGACCTGTTCTCTCGACTGGCCGACCTGGAGAACGTCGTCGCGATCAAAGACAGCACCGGTAATTGGCTCGCCATGCTCGACACCGTCGAGGCCGTGTCCGACCGCGTTCGTGTATTCGGGAGTTTCCTGCATCGACGCGGCCTTGCCACGCTGCTCGAACTGGGCGGGGACGGCAACATCGACGGCGGTGGGGTGGGCGCGCCCTTCGCGGTTCCGTTCTACGAGGCCGTCGCTGCACGTGACGCCGACACCGCACGCATGTGGGTCGATCGCTATCGCGCGTTCTCGGGCCGGCTCATCGCCTCGGACTACAGCGGCGT
Source organism: Rhodococcus sp. 3258 (assembly GCF_031456475.1). Lineage (NCBI taxonomy): Bacteria > Bacillati > Actinomycetota > Actinomycetes > Mycobacteriales > Nocardiaceae > Rhodococcus > Rhodococcus sp. 3258. The sequence continues at coordinate 26,054 of NZ_JAVDUT010000004.1, read as the reverse complement.
GTACGCCTCCCCCATTCCCCAGCTGAAGGCCGTGATGAACCTTCTCGGCCAACCGGGAGGCACCGTGCGCGAACCATTACTGCCGGTCACCGACGCCGACACGCTTGCCGCGCTGCAATCGGTCATCGTCGAATCGGGTATCGACGATGCCTACGCGACCGTAGGAGCTGTTCATGCGGTCTGAGGTCGACGTCGTTGTAATCGGAGCCGGAATCGTAGGTGCAGCAACGGCTCTCGCCCTCACCCGCGCGGGATCCCGCGTTGCTGTGCTCGATCGCACCCTGCCCAACACCGCCGGCTCCGGTACGACTGCGGGCAACCTGCACATTCAGACCATTCATACGCGCAGGCCCGGGCAGGGCACAGCCGTCGACGTCGAACAGCTACTTCCGATGCAGAAGTCGACGAGCACGCTGTGGAACACTCTCGACGAGACGGTGCCCGGTCTCGGGCTGAACCGGTGTGGCGGGTTCATGGTGGCCGAAACCGAGGAGCAGGTCCACGCCCTCCTCACGAAGCACCGATGGGAACGAGCTGCGGGGATCCCGACCGAGGTAATGACCGGCGATGAAGCTCGTCAGGCGCTACCGCTGCTCGGCCCGAGCATTCAGGCCGCAACCTGGTGTCCGTGGGACGGATTCGCGGAACCCGACCTCGCAGGTCCTGCCCTGTTGCGGCAGGCCGCGGCCGAAGGAGCGTCGGTTCATCCGTCGACACCGGTTACCGGATTAATCCACGACGGTGACGGTTGGACCGTCGGCACCGACGGTGGAACGTGGATTGCACCCGCGGTGATAGACGTTGCAGGTCCGTGGATGGCCCCGATCGCGGCTATGGCAGGGGTATCGCTCGATCTCGTCCCGACCTCGTTGCAGATGCACTCGCTCGATGCCGTACCTCGGACACTCGACGTGCTGGTTCAGCACGTCGGGGAGGGAATGTCGATCAAGCAGAATCGATCGGGACGCCTCGTCCTCGGCGGCGGCTGGCCTGCAGGTGCGTTCCACGACAGCGAGCCGGCGCCGAGCAGATCCGACAGCACCACAGGAAACCTGGAGCAGGTTCGACGGCTTCTGCCTGCGCTGAGCCACAATGCGCTCCTCGATACCTGGACCGGGCCTGTGGTCACCACGCCCGACGAAATGCCGGTCATCGGCGAACTGGCCGGAGCCCCGGGACTCTTCGTGGCAGGCGGCACCTACTCCTTCACTTTCGCACCGCTGTGGGGGCACATCCTTACCGAGCAGGTGCACGGTAGAAAACCAGAACTCGACGTAACAGCGTTCTCTCCGAACCGTCTCGTCCGACTCCAAGCTCACTGAAAGAAGGCTTCGCATGGCACTGGTCACGATGTTCGTCAACGGACAGGCGATGTCCGGCGGCACCCTGAACGACGCGTTGCACAAGGCGCGATTCGTGGGGAAAGTCGATACCGCACCGAAATACCGATTCTTCTCCGTGCGTGACGAATTCCCCGGTTTGCACCCGGTCTCAACCGATGGATTCGTGGTACCGGGCGAGCTCTACGAGGTCGAGTACGACGTATTGCGCGACGAGCTCCTGCCCAGGGAACCGAAGGAACTCGAACTCGGGGTCATCGAGTTGGCGGATGGCTCGGGCTCCCTGTCGATGCGAATGCGCGAGAGCTATCTGACGGACACGGGCGTCACCGACATCAGCGACCGCGGCGGATGGCTGACCTACCTCGCGAGCACACGATGAAGGTCGTGCGCGGTGGGACGGTCGTCGAATCCCATTGGGCCGCTCCGGCAGACCTGCTCATCGACGACGGCAGAGTCGTTGCGGTGCTCACCCCAGGGAGCGAGGTCGACGCGGCAGCAGAGGTCATCGATGCAACCGGGAAACTGGTGATGCCGGGTGGAGTCGATCCACACTGCCACGTCGGGTTCACCTCCGGCGAATTCACCTCGCTCGATTCGTATTTCGAGTGCACGACGGCGGCCGTGTTCGGCGGCACCACGACGATCATCGACTTCGCCATCCCCCGTCCCGGTCAACAGCCGCTGGACGCCGCCGAGGTACAGCGTGCGAAAGCGTCGAGCGGACTGTGCGATTCGGCTCTGCACGCCTGCGTCGTCGAGTGGACCGACACCACCGCGGACCAGCTGCAGACTCTGGCGGACGCAGGCATCCGGACGGTCAAGATGTTCACCACCTACGCCGGTGAAACGATGGCGAACGAACACACCATTCTGAACACGATGCAGGCCACTCGCGATCTCGGCGGAATGGTCATCATCCACTGCGAGTCCGACGCAATTGTGACCGACGCGCAGAACCTCGCAGCCGCGTCGGACGGAGTCGATGCAGCACACATGTCGCAGACCCGGCCCGAGCTTGCCGAAACTGCCTCGGTCGCCGCCATTCTCGCGATCGCCGAGTCACAGAGCGCGCCGGTCTATTTCGTTCATCAGTCGACTCCGGCTGCAGTCGAACTGGTCGCGGACGCGCGTAAGCGAGGGCTCGTCGCCTTCACCGAATCGGTCGCTCACCATCTGATCCTCGACGACTCGGCTTACGAGGGTGAGCAACCCGAACGTTTTGTCTGCTGCCCACCGCTGCGTTCGGCCGAGGTGGTCGAGGAACTCGGGCGTCACCTGTTCACCGGGCACATCACCACCATCGGTTCCGACCATTGCTGCTACGACACCGCACAGAAGCAGGTGCACAGCCACGACGTGCGGCACATGCCCAACGGACTGCCCGGTGTCGAGACGCGTCTACCGGTGATCTACTCGCACTACGTAGACGGATTGGGTCTGACTGCCAGCAGATTCGTGGAATTGACCTCGGCGAATCCAGCGCGCACCAATGGCCTGTATCCACGCAAGGGATCGCTGATGCCGGGGTCCGACGCCGACATCGCGATCTGGGATCCCAAACTGGAATGGACGGTGACCACCGAAACACTGCACATGGCGACCGACTACACACCCTACGAGGGGCATCGACTTCGAGGAAAGCCGGTCACCGTGATTGTGGGCGGCGAGATTGTTGTCCAGAATGGAGAACTCGTCGACGCCACTCCCCGCGGACGCCACCTCGAAGCAGCACCGCTCGACTTCAGCGGAGCATTCAGTATGTGAGGCCCAGACCTTTACCGTCGGCGGGTTCAGCTACCCGACCGTGCTGCCACTCAGGTCTATTTATCGGCGAGACCTGTTGCCTCTGCCAAGTATTTGCGTGAGTCCCGGAACGTCTGCGCTACACCGCGTCCAGCGATCGCGTGGTACCGACTGATTTGGTCGTCATCGAGAGCATCGAGAACAGTGCTGGAATCTGAGTGCATCCAGCCACCGTCTTGGACCAGTTCGTGGGCGCGTTTGCCGTGCAGGGCAGAAATTCCCTCGACTCTGATCCCCTGGGGATCGGTCGACGCCGCAAGGTAGTAGGCCTTCTTGCCGGGGTAACCGGCCTTGACCTTCTCACGCAACCGGAAGACGGCGGCTGCTGCGTCGTCGATGGCCGACGCCTGCTCCTCGGACTCGGAGGCCGAAACTCGCGCGATCTCCGCGTCCAGCGCAGCGAGCAAAGTGGCGAGGTACTCGAGATCACTCATAGGCCCATGATGCCCTAGTGCAGTGATCTCTCGAACCATTACCCGACTGGAAGAGATCGACACCAGTACCGCTCGTGGGTCGACCTGGCCGACCGCAGAGCAAGATGTTGGCCGACAGAGCCATCGGCCGTCCACGACTCGGAGCTGTCCGAACGGTCCATTGCAACTCCGCCGACATCGCATCTGTTACCTGCCCACCCGGATGCACCCCGCGCCGTCGATCGAGACGATCTGCTTCACGGCGTGTCTGCCGAGGCCGTGTTCGCACGCGAACAGTTCGGTCGTCAGCCGAAACGCCCCAACCCGGTCGACGAGCGTGCCGCCCAGGCCTACCACCACCAGATCACCGGTCATGGGCGCAGGTACATCTGCAAAGGCGTGGGAGCCGGCGATTCGGGCGAGGGCCGAAGGTCAGGCGCTCTGCCTGCGGCCACGGTGACGGCACCGATGGCAGTCAGGCCCGAGACAGTAAAAGCCCTTCAAGTCAAGGTCGAGGCTGGCGATTCGTGAGGGAGGGACAACGACGACCAGGGCGTCGTCGTGTCGGGTCAGGATCTCTCCTAGTTGTAGGGAAGCAAACTGGGTATCGAAGTCGTGTCATCGTTTCGGATGATTACCCTGGAATTCTACGGAACTGAGCGCTTCGCGCGCGAGGCCGCGACAGCGCCTCGATGATATTCGAGCGTTGCCCCCGCGTCCAACTTTTTCTGATCAGTTACGACAGACATCACCGCCGATTCCGTCCCACGAAGGGAGTACCTAGCGCTGGACTCATCGACGGCAGAGTTCAACACACGATCATTCGAAGACAATGTTCGAGATTGGAATCCCTCCGACACCAACACAACCCTTGACCGAGTACCAATTTCTGACTGCCCATACATATCATTCGACATCTTCACTCCTCTAACATATCAGCCGGGATTACGATCGCGACCGAAGCATATAACGACAATACCTCGTAATTAACATTAACAAAATTACACCTAGGTTCGCGACTGTCGAGAGCAACAACAAGTACCAAAGAACATCTAAAACATTCAGCTCATTTTTGAGATCAATAAAATCAATCGATGGCCCCGAAGTGTAAAATTTAATTGGTTCACCACCCCAAGCCCAGGGTTTAGGCCGGCTAGCGGTGATCGCAGAAATTGCTACAGCAAGTATAGAGTTGGCAATCGTCCACATTGATACAACAAATACGGCCAGAGACACTTTCCCAATTGCACTCGCTGAAAACTTTGTAATCACCCACGCCGAAACTATAGCGGGAATACCAAACAACACCGTAGCCCAAACCGTAGGTATTGCCAACCCGGGCATGAACACAGATGTATACAGGGCACCGACAACCCATACAAGCGCGGCAGTATATGCCGATATAAGCATTACGGGCAGCAAGAATCCAGGGGGTTGCTCCCTCAATTCGAAACGCACCGCGGGAACGATCCCACTTGGATACCGCCCGTGAGAGTTAGTTGAATAGACGCGTGAGATGTTTCTGAGGTATGCATGAGCATGCATGCTTCCTACACCCGACAACTTAAAGAACCCCCGTGCACTCGGCGGACCCATCGCTAGTTTGCGCTCGTACCCTCGCCTCCGATGCAGAACATAAGCGAAACGATCTCGCATGGACAGTCGATCGGCTACTGCCTTCTGGATCATTTGAAGCCGCCTTAAGGATTCGGCGTTACTCCAGCTCAGTGGTGACGTCTCGATGAATTCTAGGCCGGACTCGTAAAGATAAAATCCCTCCGGCACCACCAAATCGAGGTGATAGCTACGAGCCTCCAAAGCCACAGGTGCCAAGTATCGAAGCTTTCGCGGAAACAAGCCGATTGCCACCCGAACAAGCTCGCTCCAGTCCTTAGTCTTTGGACGACTTCTGACCACATATCGGTACCAAACACGATTCCACGCAGGCGATGAAGTAGAGACTTGGCCGTCGACCGCGGGGACTGGAATACCAGTCCATATGATGTAGTACTTGGACAACTCGCGTAGGTTCGAGATGAAATTATGCACCTCCAGCCCTCTCTCGCTGTTCTGATTCAGCAGAGATAGCTCAAGGGTCGCCAAGTACCTCTCAAGAGTACTCACGGAACCGAAATCCGCGGCCTCGCCATCAGAAACTTCAGAGCTAGACTCTTCAACCGGGTGGTCGGCAAGCACAGCGGTGAGTAGCGACGTGAATCGCTCCTCATCAACGGTCTTCGACTCGAACCGGTCATACAGTGCGGTGAGTGCTCCAACCAAAACTAAAGATGAGTCGCGTTGGCTTAGTGTTGTCCATTCCTTTCCATCAATTTTGATCTGAAAATCTGACAGCAAAGCAGATTTCCGAACTCTGTGGACAACTACAAGTTGCTCGTATGAATCTGCTTGCCGAATCTGGTCAACCCTACGAATTAACTCGTGCTCGTCATACTTTCCAGAAAGCAATATCCGGTGCCCAACACGGGGGGATGCCACTGAAGGCTGAGTAAGATGCAAAGCTGCCGAAGCCAGTTCGACATCATTAAAGCGATTAAATGCCGCCTCAACGGTCTCACGGACTCTGGTGATTGCGTCAGGACACGACCGTACGACAGTTGGCAACGACAGCGATATCCGCTTTCGATACCTTCTTGCCGCGCGGAGTCCTATTAGAATCCGCAAGAGCAACGCCACCATCGACCCCGATATCAGCCAGGCCGCCACTTCATAGTGGAGCCTGGATTCGTACTGAATCACCGCGCGGGAATTCGTACCGAAGGGCAATAGTGCGACCAGACCAAACGTCATCAACACCACCGTAATGATGGACAATGCACGGGTCGCCACCCGACCTACCACCCGCTGTTTCCAACTGGGGGTACGCCATGTGTGGATTGATTCAGCAGACTCTCCGACGTAGTCTACCGGGTCGAACGACACTACTTCAGAGTTCAAGTGAATCCAATCCGGGGAACTGCGCAATCGGGTGTGTGCGCGCCTCCATGTTATTAGCTCGCCAAGTTGCAGATATATGAATTTAAAGGCATTGCCAAGAAACCGCCACACAAAGCATCTGTTTCGAGCCAAAGTTCATCTAGTCGAATGACACCAAAAGTAAAAAGATCCGACGTCAGGCAAGCTGTCCAGTTCCCGGCACCCCAATGCGTATTCCAACAAGATCTCAGCAAGGACGCTGATTCGTTCTCCGGAGTTACTTACCCGCGTGGCGGCACCCGTGACGGGCGGTATTCACAGATACTGACATCTTAAAACTGCCACCGCGCCCCCGCGAACACTCTCAGACGCACGACCTCCCAGCAGCAAACGCATGGAAGATCGCAGATGTGGAAATCGAGATCTCAAAAGAGCCAACAAGATTCTGACGTAAGTATCGATCCTATTCTCGAGGGGAGCTCCTCCCTCGCCGACACCGATACTGAGGTCTATCGACCACATGCATGCGCGAACTACCGTGGCGAGTCCATCAGCCGCGCGTCCGATCACCGCGGCGTGTACGTCGCCCCCCACACGTATCGCGAATGTCAGTCTGCATCTCTGTCCGCCCGCACGATATCCGACGCGTAACCCACCGAAGTTCTCCGCGATACGGTCGTCGGACCGGAACAGCTCTGCGGTCGCCGCATGTTCTGGCACCTGCGAAGCAAGACGCCGAAACGCTGCTGCTTGCATGGGCGGTCGTTTCATGGGGACGACGGTAGTGCGGCGTCGTCTGAGGCAGACTGCACCGCACCACCCAATATCCCGAGTCAACCGAAATCGGAACAGTCCCGACCTACGGTCGCGGCCGGTATGCCACACGATGTCAGCGATCTTCCAGACTCGTTGATGCAGGGCGTTTATTCCCACGCCCCACCCAAGCGTAAGCATGAGCAGCGGGTCTCCTTCGGGTAACTGGCCTGTGGTGAGAGACTTTTAGTCTCCGGAGAGACCCGCTCTCCGTGGCAGTGTTACACGGGTAGGAAATTTCAGTGAGCGCCAGCGGGTAATTTCGTTGAGCGCGGTCACGGGTCGGAGATGCATATGACAATGCGTCGGCATTGAGCCAGTCAGCCTATTCAAGACCAAGGCGGTAGCGAAGCAAGCCAGTTCCTGACGCCATGTAGCCATCCGAGTTGCCGTTCGTGGTGATGTCTCCGACGATCATCAAGATAGCCCCACGCTCTTCCCGTTGCCTGGCCGCTGATCGGAGTGATGCGGAGAGCATCGTCTTTGAGGTCGATCCAACCAATCGGGTTGGGAAAGCGTCGTCCTTAACGTCTACATCGAACTCAGAGTCGTAGTCAGGGAAGTGAACATCTCCCAACTGAAGCAACGTTACCTCGCGCAAAGAAGTACCCCTCCACCTCGTGAGCGATTGCGCACCAAGTGCGAGCCGCTACCGAATCGTACGTGACGATCCGCTCAAGCCGGGGCATTGGTCTACTTTGCGAGCACTGCTACTACTCTGTCTTTGCCTCATGTAGCTCCGTTGTAATGAAAGCGCGCGACACCTGCTGCCCCTGCTGCCCGGTTACTCCATGATCGTCCGATTCGAAGATGACTACCCACCGGCTATGGGCGGAGCCTTTCACCACTATCCGCCGCCGCGACCAGACCCGTGATACAGACTTACGCCACGGAACTGAGGCGTTCATCGTGCTGAGCCGTCGACTCAATAGTATGTCGTTGTGGCTGGGTAAACTTGAATTGACAGAGTGCTTCCAGTAGTGCGGAGAAGCTCAATCCACCTGACAAATGAACGCAAAAAGACGGGTCCGGATTTCTCCGGAACCGTCTTTGAACTGCTCTGTGTCGGGCTGACAGGATTTGAACCTGCGACCACTTGACCCCCAGTCAAGTGCGCTACCAAGCTGCGCCACAGCCCGCCGCACCTCGAAAGGCGCTTGCTGAGATTACCCCAGCCCTACCCCTGAGAGGAAATCGCCTGCTCAGGGGCCGGGTCGGACGAGGTCAGCGGTTGTTGCCCTTGCCTGGCCGTTCCCGCTTCTCGCGGATACGTACCGAGACGCGAACGGGGCTGCCGTCGAAGTTGAACTCTTCACGCAGACGCCGCTCGATGAATCGGCGGTAGCCGGCCTCGAGGAAGCCGGTGGTGAACAGCACGAACGTCGGCGGGCGTGTGCTGGCCTGCGTCGCGAACATGATGCGAGGCAGGCGTCCGCCACGCATCGGCGGCGGGGTGGCTGCCACGACCTCTTTGAGCCACGTGTTGAGGCGTCCGGTGGGGACACGCTTGTCCCACGACTCCAGAGCCGTCTCCAGTGCGGGAACCAGCTTCTGCACAGCACGGCCGGTGTGCGCCGAGATGTTCACCCGCTGGGCCCACGGCACGCGCGCGAGATCGCGGTCGATCTCCTTCTCGAGCTGCTGACGACGGTCGTCGTCCACCAGATCCCACTTGTTGAACGCCAAGACCAGCGCGCGGCCGGCATCGGAGACCATGCTCAGCACACGCAGATCCTGCTCCGAGATCACCTGAGAGGCATCGAGAAGCAGAATCGCGACCTCGGCTGCCTCGATCGCGGACTTGGTGCGCAGCGACGCGTAGAACTCGGCACCGCTGGCATGACTGACGCGCTTGCGCAGTCCTGCCGTATCGACGAATCGCCATGTCTTGCCGCCCAATTCGACCAACGAGTCGACCGGGTCGACGGTGGTGCCTGCAACATCGTGCACCACCGAACGCTCGTCACCCGAGAGCTTGTTGATCAGCGACGACTTGCCGACATTCGGCTTACCGACCAGAGCGACACGCCTCGGTCCCCCACCGGGGATACCTTCGCGCGGAGTCTCCGGCAACGCCTCGAGCACACGGTCGAGCAGATCACCGGTACCGCGGCCGTGGGTGGCCGAGACCGACAGCGGCTCCCCCAGACCCAGCGACCACAGTGCGGCGACCTCGGACTCGGTGCGGCCGTCGTCGACCTTGTTGGCCACCAACAGAACCGGGGTCTTCGACCGACGCAACACTCGTGCGACAGCCTCGTCCGTCGTCGTCGAGCCGACTCGCGCGTCGACGACCAACAGGATCGCGTCGGCGGTGTTCATCGCCAACTCGGCCTGGCGCGCAACGGACTGTTGCAGCCCCTTGGCGTCGGGCTCCCAACCGCCGGTGTCCTGCACCAGGAAGCGTCGACCACTCCAGTTCGCCTCGTACGACACGCGGTCGCGAGTGACGCCCGGGACGTCCTCGACCACTGCTTCGCGGCGGCCGATGATGCGGTTGACGAGCGTCGACTTGCCGACGTTCGGTCGGCCCACCACGGCGAGAGTCGGTACGGCTACAGCATCTTCGCCGTCCTCACCCTCGTTGAGGTCGACGTACTCCCACTCGCCCTCGTCGCTCCACGTTCCGTCGCCCGCGGTTTCCGCTGCGCCGGAGAAGAATTCTTCACTCACTGCACTGCTCCACTTCTGTCGTTCACCACGAGCAGCAAACGCTCGATCACGCCGTCGAGATCCAGCTCGCTGGTATCGACGATCACCGAATCCTCAGCGGGACGAAGCGGTGACACTGCCCTCGTCGAATCTGCATGATCGCGGCGCTGCACATCCGCGAGCACGGATTCGTAGTCGTCATCGCGACCCTGTTCGATGTTCTGTTTGTTGCGGCGCTCCGCACGCGCCTCCGGTGAGGCTGTCAGGAACACCTTCACGTCGGCGTCGGGAAGCACGACGGTGCCGATGTCGCGACCCTCCACCACAATTCGCGTCGACGAGTTGGCGAGGTCGCGCTGCATCTGCACCAGCAGCTCGCGCACCGCAGGCACCGCGGACACGGCCGAGACGGCCTTGGTCACTGCGTCGCCGCGGATTTCGCCGCTGACGTCCTCTCCGTCGAGCAAGACGGTCTCCGACAGTGGATCGTTCCCGATCTCGAGGGGAAGGGCTGCAACAACTTTCGCGACTGCGTCTGCATCGGTGGGCTCGACGCACGAACGCAGCACCCATACCGTTGCGACGCGGTACATCGCACCGGTGTCGAGGTAGCTTGCTTCGAGTGCCGACGCGAGCCGGCGCGATACCGACGACTTACCGGTGCCCGAAGGCCCGTCCATCGCCACGACGAGCGCACTCATCACAGGCCTACGGATTCGTAGAGCTTGCCGATCTCGCCGCGGCCGAGAACACGCAGTGTTCCGGGACGCTGATCGCCGAGCACGATGTTGCCGACGTCAGTACGCACGAGGCGTCCCACCGGGAATCCGACCTTGTCGAACAACCTACGCACGATGTGCTTGCGGCCCTCGTGCAACGTCACCTTGACGAGCGATTTGCCGTCCGAGATATCGAGCAGCTGGAAGCCGTCGACCTTCACCGGGCCGTCGTCGAGAGTGACGCCTTCGCGCAGCTGCTTGCCGAGCGTGCGGGGAATGGTGCCGAACAGCGTCGCGAGATAGGTCTTGGACACCTCGTAGGACGGGTGCATCAGCCGGTGAGCAAGGTCACCGTCGTTGGTGAACAACAACAGTCCCTCGGTGTCGGCATCGAGCCGACCGACGTGGAACAGACGCTGACCCGCCTGCACGCGCTCGGCGACGATGTCGCCGACGCACGGACGACCCAGATCGTCCGACATGGTGCACTGCCATCCGCGCGGCTTGTTCATCGCGAGATGAACCAGTTCTTCCTTCACGACGACACGAGTGCCGTCGACGCGAACGACGGCGATGTTCGGATCGATGCGGATGCCCTGCTCGGTGACGATGCGTCCGTCCACCTCGACGCGACCGTCGGCGATCAGCTCTTCCGCGGCCCGACGCGACGCGACACCGGCCTGCGCGAGCACCTTCTGCAACCGAACACCCTCACCGGCAGGCACGTGCTTGCGCGGGGACGAGTCGGTGTACTGATGCTTCGCCGGCTTGGCGTTGCTGATGGTGGTCGCCGGAGCCTGCTTCTTCTGCGGCTTCGGCGGCTTGGGGCGCGACGGCTTCTTGCGGGGCACCGCGTCGTTGCTGCGATCGTTGATGCCCGTCTCGACGGGCTTGTTCTCGAACGATTCCCCCTGCTCGACGCCTCTGCGCGGGGCCGGTCGGCCACCGGTGCGGGGAGCGCCTGCGCGTGGTCCCCCGGTGCGAGGGGCGCCGGTTCGGGGTGCACCGGCGCGTGGAGCGCCGTCCCGGGGTGCGGCGTCGCGGGTGCGATCTCCGCGGCGTGCGTCACGCGGGGTGTCCGACCGACCTGCGGTGGGCTTCCTGCGTGGGTCTTGTCTCTTGTTACGGTCCGGTGTGCCATCACGGCGAGCGGGCTTGTTCACTTGTCTTACCTATCAGTCGTCCGAGTCGAGCTCGGCTGCCGGATCGGGTTTCGATCCGCGGTTCTTGGTGGAGCGGGTCGTTCTGGGGTCGGTGTCCATGCTGTCACTGATCTCGTCGATCAGGTCCACTCCCGGCAACAGCGGTGCCAGTTCGGGTAGATCACCGAGCGATGCGAGCCCGAGCCGTTCGAGGAACAGCTCGGTGGTGCAGTACATCGTGCCGTTCGTCTCCGGGTCCGTTCCTGCTTCGGAGATCAGTCCACGGGCGAGCAACGTACGCATCACTCCATCGACATTGACTCCACGTACGGCGCTGACTCGTGCGCGGGTCAACGGTTGACGATAGGCGATCACGGCCAGGGTTTCCAATGCTGCACGTGTGAGCTTGGACCGAGCGCCGTCGAGAAGCAGCCGTTCGACGTACGGCGCATAGGCGGTTCGGGTGTAGAAACGCCACCCGTCGCCGGCGTAGCGGAGGTCGATTCCGCTGCGGCGTTCTGTCAGTTCCGCGGCCATCCGTTTCAGCTCGGCACGTACGCGGGCCACCGACGAGCCCACAGCCGATGCCAGTTGTTCGTCGGAGGCGGGAGTATCGACGATGAGCAGAACCGCCTCGAGTGCCGACGCGAGCGTGTTGTCGTCGAGTTCGCCTGACTCGTCGACATCCTCGAGCTCGAGTTCCGGGTCGGCATTCATGCGTAGTCCTCTTCCGTGACCACGATGGGTCCTTCGTCCTTGCCGGTCCAGCTCACTCGAAGATCGCCGAGTGGTTCGGGTTGCTCGAAGGCGATCACTTGTTGCCGGAACAGTTCCAGCAACGCGAGGAAGCGCGCGATTATTTCGACCTGCACTTCGCAGTCCTGGACCAGCTCCGAGAACGATGCCCACTCGTTGAGTCCCCGGCCCTGCAGGTTCTCGAGCAACCACTCTGCCTGCTCGGGGATCGAGACCGCATGCTGATGAATGTGGTCGAGGCCCACTTGCGGGATCGGCTTGGGCCGAAACGCTGCGGCTGCGATGTCTGCGAACCTGGCCGGATCGACCCCCAGCAACACCTCGGGAATCAGATCGGCGAATCGATCTTCCACCGACACCGAGCGCGGATAACGCCGTAGCGCAGCGGCTTCCAGCTCACCGAACAGCAGGGCCACCTGCTTGTAGGCGCGGTACTGCAGCAACCGGGCGAACAGGAGATCGCGCACCTCGAGCAACGCGAGATCCTCGGCGTCCTCCACATCACCCGACGGCAGCAGACGAGCCGCCTTCAGATCGAGCAACGTCGCCGCGACGACGAGGAACTCCGTTGTCTGATCGAGTCCGACATCGGCACCGAGCGATTTGGTGAACGAGATGAAATCGTCGGTGACGGTGTGCAGCGCCACCTCGGTGACATCCATGCGGTGCTGACTGATCAGCGACAGCAGCAGATCGAACGGGCCCTCGAAGTTGAGCAACCGAACCCGAAATTTCGACGGATCCGCGTCGGCGGGAACCTCGATCGGCGCCTCGTTGGCAGCGTCGACCGTCACGGACCCGACCGGTAGATCACCTCGCGCGCAAGAGCGCGGTACGCCTGCGCGCCGCCGGATTTGGGAGCCCAGGTGGTGATCGGCTCACCGGCAACGCTGGTCTCGGGGAACCGGACCGTGCGAGTGATCACGGTGTCGTAGACGACGTCGCCGAACACCTCGACCACCCGCGTCATCACCTCGCGCGAGTGCAGCGTGCGGGCGTCGAACATAGTCACCACGATGCCGGCCAACTTCAGTCGCGGGTTCAGCCGATCGCGCACCTTCTCGACGGTGTCGTTGAGGAGAGCCAGGCCGCGAAGACTGAAGTACTCGCACTCCATCGGAATGAGGACCTCGTCGGCACAGGTCAGCGCATTGACCGTCAACAGGCCGAGCGAGGGCTGGCAGTCGATGAGCACGTAGTCGTAGCGGTCGAGAATGGGGTGCAGTACCCGTCCGAGCGTTTGCTCACGCCCCACCTCGGTGACCAGCTGGATCTCGGCGGCAGAAAGATCGATGTTGCTCGGCATCAGATCGAGATTGTCGACGCGAGTCCGCATGATGATGTCGTCGGCCGACACCTTCGCCTCCACGAGGAGGTTGTAGACCGTCAGATCGAGTTCGTGATGTGCGACGCCCAAGCCCGCGGACAGTGCGCCCTGCGGGTCGAGGTCGACGAGCAGCACGCGACGGCCGTAACCGGCCAGCGAGGCACCGAGATTGATGGTCGACGTCGTCTTGCCGACGCCGCCCTTCTGGTTGCACATCGCAATGATCTTGGCCGGGCCGTGACTGGCCAGCGGCTGCGGATCGGGAACCGGCCTCGTCTTGCGACCGGTGGGCCCGAGCTCGTTCGGAGCAGGAATGATGTCGCGTGTCTCCCGACTGGATTCCGGTTGACGTGTATGGAAAAGAGCGCCATCGCTGTGCGGATGAGACGGATGCGTTTCGCCGGTATCGGGGGTGACGGCGGGCTGCACGCCCCACGACGGTTCCGAGGCTGACTCCGCCGCTGGCGGCTGCGGTGTCGACACGTTCCAGCGCTCCCCTGTCCCGTTCGTCTTCGAGTAGTTCACGCAAACGCTACCGCTTGACGCGACGGCATTGTCATCGGACACGCTGACACACGATTGCCGACCGCGTGCTAGCGCGCTCGCGGGTGCGCACCCGCCCACACTTCACGCAACGTCGTGACGGTGACGAGGGTGTAGATCTGTGTCGTGGTCACCGACGCGTGGCCGAGCAACTCCTGTACGACACGGACGTCGGCACCGCCGTCGAGCAGGTGCGTCGCAAACGAGTGCCGGAGCACGTGCGGCGAGACCCTGGCCGTGATTCCGGCCCGCTGCGCGGAGTCCTGCAATACCTGCCAGGCGCTCTGCCTCGACAGTCGACCGCCACGCACATTGAGAAACAGCGCCGGATTCGAGCGGGCGACGAGCCCCGGCCGCCCGCGCACGAGGTATGCGTCGACCGCCTCGATGGCCGGCCTCCCCACCGGGACGACTCGATGTTTCCCGCCCTTGCCACGCAGGAGCACCGAGCGAGCCTCGGTGTCGATGTCGTCCACATCCAGACCGACGGCCTCGGAGATGCGCGCACCGGTGGAGTACAGCAGTTCGAGCAGTGCCCGGTCTCGCAGGCCACGCGGTGCGTCGGGACCGGCGATGGACGCCGATTCGAGCAGCGCCACGACCTGGTCGACGGGCAGCGACTTCGGCAGTCGTTTGGCCGGCTGCGGCGGCTTCACCTCGCTCGCGACGTTGCGCTCCACCATGCCCTCGGCCAGGGCGAAGCGGTGCAGACCACGCGCGGCGATCAGCGTCCGGGCCGCCGAACTGGCTGCGAGAGCCGGGAATTCGTCGTCGCCGCGCCGGAGGTAGAGCACGAACTCGGTGATGTCGTTCTCGGTCACCTTGGCCAGATCGGTGATTCCGTACCCACTCAGAAACCGCTCGTACCGCACCAGATCGCGACGGTACGACGACACCGTGTTCGGTGCCGACCCGCGCTCGACCACCAGATGATCGAGATACGTCGCAATCTGATCGCCGATCACGGTGGCTACTTTCGTGAACTCTTCCGAGACTCGAATGCCGTGGGTCGATCCGCCCACGGGGCGTCGGCCGGACGCAACTCGGTGCCGGTGGCACGAGCTGCCGCCAACGCGAGCACTCCCGACACGGCGGAGGCGTTGACGATCTCCCCTGCCAACGCACGACGGACGGCCTCGTCCATCGGCACGAAGGACAGCTCGATGTCTGCCTCCTCGTCGTGTGCCTCCGGGCGATCGACCTCACTCAGATCCTCGGCGAGGAAAATGCGTACCGCTTCGTCGGTGAATCCGGGCGAGGCCAATACGTCCACCAACACCGACCACTTCCCGGCCGCGAGACCAGTCTCCTCGGCCAGTTCGCGCTGCGCCGCCAGCACGGGCTCCTCCCCCGGCTCGTCGAGCAGGCCCGCGGGCAGCTCCCAGAGACGACGCCCGATGGGGTGCCGGTACTGCTCGATCATCGCCACGCGGTCCTGATCGTCGACGGCAAGAATGCCGACTGCGCCGTGATGCTCGATCACTTCTCGCTCGGCGCGACGCCCGTTCGGCATCGCCACCTGATCGAGCCGCAGCGCGAGGATTGCGCCGGAGTACGGAACCGTCGAACCGAGCGTCGTGAATTCGTGTCTCGCGTTTCCGCTCATCCGACGGTCTCGGCCTCGGCGTCCGACTTCTCCGCCGCAGCGGTGTCACCGTGAATGTCGACCGGCAGCCGCTCGGCAGCCTTGTACTTCAGTGCCGCGTTGATCAGCGATGCGAACAGCGGATGCGGACGGGTCGGCCGGCTCTTGAGCTCGGGATGCGCCTGGGTAGCAACGAAGAACGGGTGCACCGATGCCGGCAACTCCACGAACTCGACCAGATGACCGTCCGGGGACGTACCGCTGAAGACCAAGCCACTCTTCGCAATTCGATCACGGTAGACATTGTTGACCTCGTAACGGTGACGATGCCGCTCCGAGACGTTCTCGGTGCCGTACGACGCCGCGACGACCGAACCCTTCTGCAGCGTC
This sequence comes from Rhodococcus sp. 3258, assembly GCF_031456475.1. Classification (NCBI taxonomy): domain Bacteria; kingdom Bacillati; phylum Actinomycetota; class Actinomycetes; order Mycobacteriales; family Nocardiaceae; genus Rhodococcus; species Rhodococcus sp. 3258. The sequence continues at coordinate 9,634 of NZ_JAVDUT010000004.1, read as the reverse complement.
GCGGGGTAGGCACCGAGACGCATGGTGCCTCCGAGGTCTGCATCGCCGGCAACAGCGTCCTCCTGGTCGGCCATCGTGGAGATCACCGGATCCTTGGTATCCGGATCGAACTCGGCCGAATTGGCATCGGTCAGGCCGACCGAACGAGCCGCCTCGATGACGACGCACTGCAAACCGAGGCACAACCCCAACAGTGGAATCTTGCGGGTACGAGCGAACTCGATGGCACCGAGCTTGCCCTCGATACCGCGAATGCCGAATCCGCCGGGAATGAGCACGGCATCGACATCGCCCAACGCAGCCTGAGCCCCCGCAGGCGTCGAGCACTCGTCGGACGGAACCCACTTGATCTCGACCTTGGCGCGATGAGCGAATCCACCGGCACGCAACGCCTCGGTGACCGAGAGGTAGGCGTCGGGCAGGTCGACGTACTTGCCGACGAGGCCGACGCGCACGGTTTCGCGGGGCTGGTGGACGCGCTCGAGCAGTCCGCCCCAGATGGTCCAGTCGACGTCACGGAACGGCAGACCGAGCTGCCGGACGACGTAGGCGTCGAGGCCTTCCTTGTGCAGCACCTTGGGGATGTCGTAGATCGACGGGGCGTCGGGTGTGGAGATGCAGCCGTCGACGTCGACGTCGCACATCAGCGCAATCTTGTTCTTGAGCCCCGGCGGCACGTCGCGGTCGCACCGCAGGATCAACGCGTCGGGCTGAATGCCGATGCTGCGCAGTGCTGCGACGGAGTGCTGGGTGGGCTTGGTCTTGAGTTCACCGGACGGTGCCAGGAACGGGACCAGGGACACATGCAGGAAGAACACGTTGTTGCGGCCGACGTCGTGACGGACCTGCCGCGCCGCTTCGAGGAACGGCTGCGATTCGATATCGCCGACGGTGCCGCCGATTTCGGTGATGACGACGTCCGGCTGATGGCCCTGGAGGTCGGGACCGTTCATGGCCAGGATGCGACGTTTGATCTCGTCGGTGATGTGCGGAATGACCTGAACGGTGTCGCCGAGGTATTCGCCGCGACGCTCCTTGGCGATGACCGTCGAATAGACCTGGCCGGTGGTCACATTGGCGAATCCGGACAGATCACGGTCGAGGAAGCGCTCGTAATGGCCGACGTCGAGGTCCGTCTCCGAGCCGTCCTCGGTGACGAAGACTTCACCGTGCTGGAACGGGTTCATCGTGCCGGGATCGACGTTGAGATACGGATCGAGCTTCTGCATGGTCACGCGCAAGCCGCGTGCGGTCAGTAGCTGGCCGAGGCTGGACGCCGTCAGACCTTTTCCGAGCGAAGACGCGACGCCTCCGCTGACGAAGATGTGCTTGGTGTCGGAACGCGACTGAAGGCGTGACAATGAGGCTCCCGTGACGAGTCTGCAGGGCTTGCTCCTATCAGGGGGCTGATAAGAGAGGTAAAGCGTGGAAATTGGGCCTGCTACCCACGGGACTTCACGGTAACACCAGTACGTACCTCACCGCCAACGACACGCGTATTCGACGCGAGAGCCGATCAGCTCACCGGCGCTCCCACGGTGACGGCGTTCGCGTTCGCTCCGGTGCCGTAGCGGCCCGACGCACCGTCCAGTTGCTCCGCCAGGGCGAGAACTGTGGTGATTCGGCCTGCTTCACGATCCACGTTGTCCACCGTGCTGAGCGCAGACGACAACGCCGAGTCGGCTCGCACTACCGCGATCGAGCCGTTGCCCTCGGCCGCACCGGAACGACCTGCCAGTACCGCACCTGCTCCGCGTGAATCGAGAGCTCCTGCGAAGCGAGCGACGATGGCACCGCGGTTGCCGTCTTCGACATCCGAGGCACCCGAACCGGTGACCACCACGGCCAACTGCGCCGGTGCGACCGCCCCGTTGTCATAGGCGATGAATCCGCCGCTACGCAACGTCTCGAGGGCGAGGGACAGCTCCTCGGGCGTCGATTGCGGCTGCGCCGTCTGCGCATTGAGCAGCAACACCGAGCCCAGCAGGTCGCCCGCCAGACTTCCTTGGTCGACCGCCCCGGTACGCAACTGCACACCGGCCGGGATGACGTTGGTCAGTCGCGTGCGCAGATCGTCGCCGTTCGCCGCGGACACGAACGAATCCGTCAGCGACACCCGACCCGTGACCGTGGCACCGGACGCCCCGATCGAACGCGTGACTCCGTCGACATCGCCGGGATCTGCATCGGGCGTGGTGATGACCACGACACTGCGATCGACGAGGGTGTCTCGGAGTACTCGACCCGAGACCGCCGCATCGAAACCGTCGGCCGAGTTCAGCTGCTCGCCGAGCTGATTGTTGGTCGACTGCAGATCGTCGACCTGATTCTCGAGACCCGTCTTGTCGTCTCGCAGACCCGAGACCAGTCCGCTGGACAGCAGGCCCGAGCCGAGGACGATGCCGATGGCCAACGCAACGAACACGGCAGCCAGCGAAATGGCATGTTGGCGAAGCGAAATCACGAAAGCAACCCCTGGAACCACAGTGCGAATCGGTTCCACAGATCGATCGCCCAATCCAAGGATTCGCCGCCGATGTTGGAGACTGCCAACGCCACGATCACCGCCACGAGCGCAGCGAGAATGAGCAGGGCAATTGCACCGCCCGACACGCGGCTTCGGTACAGCGTGGCCACCGCCTTGGCGTCGACCAGCTTGGCACCGACCTTCAGACGCGTCATGAACGCGGCCGGGTTGGTGTTGCGTCGTCCGCGATCGAAGAATTCGTCCAGGCTTGCCGGGCTACCGACCGACACGATCAGCGACGCACCGTGGTGGTCGGCCAACAGTAGTGCGAGGTCCGCAGCAGCACCGGTCGCCGGAAAGGTCATGGCCCCGATACCGAGATCCTGGATGCGTTCGAGACCTTGCGCGTGTCCGTCCGAATCGGCCGGAAGTACCACTTCTGCACCACATTTGAGTGTCTGCGCAGTGACGTCCTCCGGATCGCCGACGATCAGATCCGGGCGGTGTCCCGCTTTCATCGCTGTGTCCGCGCCCGCACCGACGCCGATGATGACGGGCGAGTACTCCTTGATGAACGGCTTCAGATTCTTCAGGTCCTCCGCGTGCCCCGGCCCGTCGGCAACGATCACGACGTGACGACCCTTGAGGTCGATGTCGATGTCCGGAACCCCGACGCCGTCGATCAGCAACGGACTCTCGGTCCGAATGAACTCGATCGTGTTGCCCGAGAACGCTTCCAGATGGTCGACCAGCCCGGTCTTGGCCTCGATCATCTTGTCCGAGATCTCGGCTTCGCTCTGCTCCTCACCCTTGGCGAGGCGGCGATCGCCGGTGTAGACGCCACCGTCGTTGAGCCGGATCTTGGTGCCGTCCTTGATCTTCTTGAAGATCTCGGTGCCGGCCGAGTCGATCAAGGTGATCCCGTTGGCGACGATGACCTCGGGGCCGAGGTTGGGATAGCGGCCGGAGATCGACGGCGACGCGTTGACGACCGCGAGCACCCCGGCCTCGACGAGCGCATCTGCGGTCAACCGGTCCAGATCGAGCTCGTCCAGAACGACGATGTCGCCGGGGCCTACCCGCTTGAGCAGCTTGGCCGTGTTGCGATCGACTCGCGCGATCCCGGTGATTCCGGGCAGCGAATCCTGACTACGTGACAGCAGTGCCGGCATCTTCATGCCCACCATGATGACCCGATCGACACGCCCGGCCATGGAGGCGCGCCGAAACAACTACCACACTGATCACATCAGCACCAAAAGTTACAGGGCAGCTCGATCCGCGTTTGCGGTGGCCAACAGCTCCTCTGCGTGTGCGCGACCGGTCTCGGTGTCGTCGAGCCCGGCGAGCATCCGGGCGAGTTCGACGACGCGTTCCGAGGACGACAGCGTCCGGACTCCGCTGTTCGCCGCCCCCTTCTTGGCGTCGGTCTTGTCCACCACCAGATGCGTGTCCGCGAACGCAGCCACCTGCGGCAGGTGGGTGACGACGATGACCTGATGGGTACGAGCCAGCCGACCGAGCCGACGACCGACCTCGACCGCTGCCCGACCACCGACTCCGGCGTCGACCTCGTCGAACACCATCGTCGCGCCCTTGTCGGAGCCCGCCAGCACCACCTCGAGCGCCAACATCACCCGCGAGAGCTCGCCGCCCGACGCGCTCTTGCTGATCGGCAACGCCTGGGCGCCGTCGTGCGCGGACAACCGGAACTCGACCTCGTCGACGCCGGTACTACCCGCATGCAACTCGGTACCGTCGACGACGATCGGTGCCGTGTCCGACGGTCCGGCCGGCAGCGATCGAACATCTATCTGCAGCTTGGCTTTTCCCATCGCCAGTCCGGCCAGCTCGACGCTGACGGCTTTGGACAGCTTCGTCGCCGCTTTCGACCGGGCAGCGCTCAGCTTGGACGCGGCGGCCGCGACATCGACCGCAGCCGACTCGACACGCGCACTCAGCTCCGCGAGCGCGTCGGCAGAGGTATCGATCCGAGACAAACGTTCGCGAGCGTCCTCGGCCCACGCGATGACACCGTCGACGTCGGCGGCGTACTTGCGCGTCAGAGACTTCAGCTCGGCCTGCCGGTTCAGGATCGTATCGAGAGCTCCTGGATCCGACGGGAGATCCGACAGATACGTGGTCAGGTCGGCACCGATGTCGCCGACGACGGCCATCGCGTCGTTCAACCGGGGCAGCAGTTCTGTGAGAGCAGCGTCGTCGGCGTGTTCGAGACGCGATCGTGCCTCGCCCAACAGATACAGCGCAGACGTGGTGTCCGACGCCTCCTCGGTACTCCCGACGAGAGCCGCGGCGGCACCCTCGGCGGTTTCTCGCAGCGAATCGAGGTCGCCGAGCCTGCGCACATCCTCGGCCACGGAGCGATCCTCACCCGGCTCCGGTGCCAGGGAGTCGATCTCCTGCAGGCCGAACTGCAGCCGGTCCGCTTCCTGAGCCAATTCACGGCTGCGTTCGGTGCGGTCGATCAATTCGTTGCGTGCGTCGAGCCACGTCTTACGGGCGGCGCGATACTTCGCCACCAGAGAGGCAACCGAATCACCGGCGAATCGGTCGAGTGCACCGAGTTGCTGATCGGGGCGCAGCAGCCGCAACTGATCGTTCTGGCCGTGCACTGTCAGCAGCGAATCGGTGAAGTTCGACAGCACCGATGCGGGGACGCTTCGTCCACCCAGATGTGCACGTGAGCGGCCGTCCGAGTTGACCGTTCGCACGGCGATGATCGAATTGTCTTCGTCGCGTTGACCTCCCGAGGATTCGAGCACCTTCTCGACATCCTCGATCACCTGTTCCGAGGCGGTGTCGGTGCTGAATCGCCCCTCGACCACGGCCCTTTGGGCACCGAGCCGCACCCGACCTGCATCGGCGCGTGCACCCGACAGCAGATGCAAGCTGGTGACCACCATCGTCTTGCCCGCACCGGTCTCGCCGGTGAGAACCGTCAACCCCTCGTGAAATTGTGCGCTCGCACCGGAGATGACTCCGAGGCTGTCGATCCGAATCTCTTCGAGCATCCCTACCTCGCTCTCCCCCGCCACCCGGTCACGGGCAGTTCGAATTTCTTGACCATGCGATCGGCGAACGGTGCCGAATCGAGGCGAACCCACTTGATGGGCGATGCTCCCCGCACGACCTCGACGCGTGCTCCCGCCGGCAACCCCAATGTGCGGCGGCCGTCGCAGAACACGAAACCATCGTGTCCGCCGGCATCGATCTCGACGGCGATGATCGACTCGGGGCTGGTGACGAGCGGACGCGCGAAGAGGGCATGGGCGTTGCTCGGAATGACCAGTATGGCTTCGAGTTCCGGCCACACCACCGGCCCGCCTGCAGAGAACGCATATGCCGTCGACCCCGTGGGTGTCGACACGAGCACTCCGTCGCAGCCGAACGCGGAGACCGGACGCCCGTCCACTTCGAGAACGACCTCGAGGACCCCGAGCCTGGAACCGTTCTCGATGCTCGCCTCGTTCAGGGCCCACCCACGCTCGACGACCTGGTCGCCCACTCGGATGGCAATGTCCAACGTCATCCGCTGTTCGATTCGGTAGTCGCCGGCCATGACCCGCGCCAGCGCGTCCTCGAGATGGTCGGCCTCGGCCTCGGCGAGAAACCCCACGTGGCCGAGGTTGATACCGAGAACCGGGATGTCGGCCGCCTGTGCGAGCTCGGCCGCTCGCAGGAACGTTCCGTCACCGCCGAGAACCAGAACCATCTCGCACCCGGCGGCCGCATCGGGACCGAACTCGACGACGTTGAGCCTCATGTCCGCCACGAACACATGGTCGTGTTCCTCGGTGTCCGATGCCTCGATCTTGGACGGTTCCACTTCGTCGACGAGAACCCGCAGACAGATACCCGCTTCGTCGAACACTTTGCCCACTCGGCGCGCCGTCTCGGCGATGTCCGGCCGGCCGGGGTGTGCGACGAGAAGAATCTCCCGAACGGACTCCTGTGTCGGTGCTGCATGGGACGGAGTCACTGTGGTCCTTCCTCGATCGCGTGACGGACCAACTCGGTGACGTCCACGTCGGTACGCGGCGAACCGTCACCTGCGCCCGCCTTCAGCCACAAAAAGTACTCGACGTTGCCCGAAGGTCCCGGCAGTGGGCTTGCGGCGACCGCCTCGACTCGCAGGTTCGACGCAAGCGCGGCATTCGCGACGTCCTCGACGGCCTCCGCCCGCAGCGCCGGGTCTCGCACGACGCCGCCGGAACCGACACGATCCTTGCCGACCTCGAATTGAGGCTTGACCATCAACACCATGTCCGTACCCGACGTGGAGCACGCGACGAAAGCGGGAAGAACGAGTTTCAGAGAGATGAACGACAGGTCTGCCACGATGACGTCGACCGGGCCCCCGATCGTGTCGGCATCTATCGAACGCACATTGGTGCGATCGATGACGTGCACGCGTTCGTCGGATTGCAGCCGCCACACGAGCTGGCCGTAACCCACGTCGACCGCAACGACCTCGCGCACACCGCGACTGAGCAGAACGTCGGTGAAACCTCCCGTGGAGGCACCGGCGTCGAGACACCGCGCGTTCTCGACGGTCAGACCCAGTGGCTCGAACGCGTCGAGGGCACCGAGCAGTTTGTGCGCGCCGCGAGACGCCCAGCTGATTTCGTTGTCTTCCTCGGCCACCAACAGCGGAGTGCCCGGCTCGACGGCGGTAGCGGGCTTCGAAGCCACGGTTCCGGCAATCTTCACCCGGCCTGCTTCGATGAGTTCGGAGGCGTGTTCACGAGATCTGGCCAATCCACGACGGACCAGTTCTGCGTCGACACGTGCGCGACGGGCCACGTCAGGTCTTGTCGACGGTCGTCAAGGCCCGAACCAGCACTTCGTGGGCCCGGTCCAGCACACTCGCATCACGCGCCAGGGCGTCGGAATCGACGGCCTCCGAGTCGAGGCCTGCCTCCGACCCGATGGTGAGCTGCGCGAGCAGCGACGACACCTCGGCCCTGATGCTGTCCGGATCTGCGGACGACTGTTCGCCGGCCGCGTTCGGCCGGTGTTGTCCTGGAAGTGGAATCGACGCGCTCATCACCTCTCACGCTATCGGATGGGTCCGACCAACGCCCGCTCGCGGCCGACTGCACGAACCCGTGTCAACAACCCAACAACGAGCGCAGATCGGCGAGTCCATCCCCGTCGAAGCGAACGTCCGAGAATTCCGAACCCGACCACGCAATATCGAGGACGGCGAGCAGACCCTCGAAGGCATCCATCTCGGCAGCACCCTCGAACCGCACGGACAGGACCTCGTCGTCGATGCCGACCGTCCAGCCATCCTTACCGGCTACCCTCGACGCCGACTCGTCCTTGTTCAGAACCCCGAGATCACTACCGATGTGAGTGGGACGCAGGTGCTTCGGAGCACGAAGCAACTCTGCAGCGGTACTGACACCCGTCAGGACCAACAGCGACGGGAGGGCAGCTTCGTTCGCGCCTGCTATATCGGTATCGAGCCGGTCCCCGACCACGAGCGCCGACTTGGCACCACTTCGCTCGACGGCGTCACGCATGATGGGAGCCGCGGGCTTGCCTGCAACGATGGGCTCGACGTCGGTGGCATTGCGCACTGCTGCCACCATCGAACCGTTGCCGAGAACGAGGCCGCGCTCGGTCGGAAGAGTCGCATCGACGTTGGTCGCGACCCACAGCGCGCCCGCACGCACAGCCAGTACCGCCTCGGCCAACATGGGCCACCCTGTATCGACCGAATGTCCCTGAACCACCGCAACCGGCTGGTCGTCAGCAGAGCGCACCGGCGTCAATCCCACCTTCTCGATCTCGGTCGCCAAGGCGTCGGTACCGACGACGAGGACGCGTGAGCCAGGATCGAGTCTGTCCGCGAGTACTCGGGCTGCTGCTTCGGAACTGGTGACGACAAATTCCGCTGTGGTGTCGAAACCGAGTTCGCGGAGGTGTTCGGCGACATCGCTCGGTGCGCGACTGGCATTGTTGGTGACGAAGAACTGCTTCTCGGAACCACCCGAAAGCGCCTCCACTGCACCCGGAATGGGTTCCTTGCCGGCGTAGACGGTGCCGTCGAGGTCGAGCAGCAGAACGTCGTGGGCGTCGCGCAGTAATGTCACCGACTGCCCCCGGACAACTCCTCGACCCGCTCTTCTGCGTCGGTTTCTCCATCGACATCCGCCGCGGCAGCGTTGAGGAACCACTTCACACCTTCGTCGACGCGACCGGCAGCAACGAGCGCATCGGCGTAGACGTAGAACAGACGAGCCGCAGCCGTACCCGACCGGGACGCGTCGAGATCGGGAGTCTGGAGGGTGACGACGGCCTGGTCGTACTGATTGAGATCCATACGAGCGCCGGCGACGACGATCCGGAGTTCCGACGCCTCTTCACCGGTCAGTTCCCGCGCTTCGTCGCTGCGACCGAGTTCGATGGCCCGCTCGGGGCGCCCGAGTCCGCGTTCGCAGTCGGCCATGACCGCGATGAGGCCGGGGCCGCCGGCCATTCGACGTGCCGCCCGCAGTTCCGACAGAGCCTCCGCCCATTCACCCGCGTGATATGCCGCGATACCGGCCGTCTCGCGTACGACGGCAATGCGGCCGGCCCGCTGACGAGCAGCGCGCGCGTGCAGCAGCGCCAACTGCGGGTCGTCGTCGAGCAGGCGGCTGGTCATCACGAGGTGACGCGCCACAGCAGTGGCATTGTTCTTGTCCAAGCTCAGCAGATCCCGGCGCACTGCCGGCTCGAGCTGGCCGGCTTCGACCTCGTCGGGCAGATCCGGCTCGTCTGGCCGCGGGGGTCGACGGTCGGACGATGCGCTGTTTCCGCGGCGATCGCCGGAGAACCCACCTTCCCCACCACGCCTGCGGGGAGGACCGTCCGAACGACGCGGGTCGGCGCGACGGTCCTGAGCGCGGGGGTTGCGATCTCGGGACTCGTTGGGGCGATTGCCACCGTCTGCTCGGGAGGGGCGACGATCGTTGTTGTCTTCCGACACGGGCGTCCTTTCGGATTTTCGGGTACAAACGCAAAAAGGGGACCCACCAAGTGGGTCCCCTTCTTACAACGGGTGTTCGGCGGTGTCCTACTCTCCCACACCCTGTCGAGTGCAGTACCATCGGCGCTGGAGGGCTTAGCTTCCGGGTTCGGAATGGGACCGGGCGT